>JBGCEG010000023.1:0-3074 GCA_045106135.1 Roseobacter sp.
ATCCAACGCCCGGCGTTGCGAGGCCGGACTAAGCGCAATCACCAGATCAAAAGAGCCCAGATCGTCGCCCCAGTTCTCCATTTCATCAAAGCTGCGGCTACGATGGCGCGACAGCTCCACATCCATTTCCTGACAAACGGCTATCGAAAACCCGTCGATCTCCATGTCATTGGTGACACCTGCCGATTGCACATAGGTCCCGGTGCCATAGAGCTTTTTCATGATCCCTTCGGCCATCGGTGAGCGTACTGCGTTGTGATCGCAACAAAACAAAACCGATTGAGGAAGGTTCTGCTCCATTCAGCCCCCGAAGTGCAGGACGCAAATCAGGGTGAACAGGCGCCGGGCGGTATCGGTATCAACCTCCGCCTTGCCTTCAAGCCGTTCCTGCAACACCCGCGAGCCTTCGTTGTGGATGCCACGTCGCGCCATGTCGATGGTCTCGATCTGACTGGGCGGCAGCTTTTTCACGGCGTCGAAATAGCTTTCACAGATTTGAAAGTAGTCTTTCACGACCTGCCGAAACGGGCCAAGCGAGAGGTGGAATTCTGCCGCCTTTTCCGCGCCTTCTGTGGTGACGTCAAAGACCAGCCGCTTTTCCCGGATCGCGAGCCCCAGATGATAGGGGCCCTCAGGCACCGCCCGCCCGTCACGCTCTGGCAGAATAAACGTGTTATCCTCCAGAAGGTCAAACATGGCAACGCGCCGTTCCTGCTCAATTTCCGGCGTGGCCGGGGGCAAGGCAGAATCGTCAAGAATGATTTCGGAAATACGGGACATGGCTCAGGATCTTCACACAAACAGTCAGCTGACAAGTCTTAGCGCAGGTCTGCGCAAAAGGGCAATGCTCTAGCTGTCGTTGAGTTTGCGCAACCGCGCCGTCACTGACAGACCATGCGCCTCGAGGCTTTCGGACTGCGCCAGCGTTTCGGCCGCCGGACCGATGGCGCGCAGAGCCTCCGGCGTCATCCGCGCCATCGTGGTGCGTTTGACGAAATCGAGCACGGACAAGCCGGAAGAGAACCGTGCCGAACGTGCGGTCGGCAGCACGTGATTTGGCCCACCGATATAGTCGCCAATCGCCTCGGGCGTCCATTGCCCCAGAAAGATCGCGCCGGCGTGGGTAATCTGCGCGCTCAAGCCATCCGGGTCGGCCACGCAAAGCTCAAGGTGCTCCGGCGCGATCCGATCGCTCAAGGCGGCGGCGGTTGCGAGGTCCGGCACGGTGATCACAGCGCCGTAATCGCGCCAACTTGGCCCCGCAATGACCCGGCGCTTCAGGGTCTCGAGCCGCTTTTCCACCGCCTCCGCCACGGCGAGACCAAAATCAGCATCCGTCGTGATCAAAATGGACTGCGCGCTTTCGTCATGTTCCGCCTGACTGAGCAGATCAAGCGCGATCCAATCCGGGTCATTGTCGCCATCCGCGATCACCAGAATTTCCGACGGTCCGGCAATCATATCGATCCCGACCTTGCCAAAAACCCGTCGTTTGGCCGCCGCAACAAAGGCATTGCCCGGCCCGGTGATTTTGTCCACGGGTACAATCGTTTCCGTGCCATAGGCGAGCGCCGCAATCGCCTGCGCACCGCCAATCCGGTAGATTTCATCGACGCCCGCAAGCGTTGCCGCCACCAGCACCAGCGGGTTCAACACGCCATCCGGTGCCGGGACCACCATCGCCAAACGCGGCACCCCTGCGACTTTTGCAGGTATCGCATTCATCAAAACCGAGGAGGGGTAGGAAGCCAACCCGCCCGGCACATAAAGCCCCGCCGCGCCCACCGGCGTCCAGCGCCAACCCAATGTCGCGCCCGTGTCATCCTGCCATTGTGCGTCTGTAGGGCGCTGGCGTTCATGATAAGCGCGAATGCGGTCAGCGGCCAAGGCAAGTGCTGCGTGTTCTTCCGGTGATACCTGTGCGGTGGCCTGATCGATCTCGTCTTGCCCGATGCGCAGCGTGTCAGGCGTCAGCGTCAGACGGTCGAATTTCTGCGTGAGGTCGAGCACGGCGGCATCGCCGCGTGCGCGCACATCTGAGATGATTTGGGCCACCGTGTCATCGACATCCGGGCTGTCCTCACGCTTGGCGTTTAACAGGGATTGAAAGGCTTGCTCGAAATCCGGGTCACTGGCGTTTAAAAAGACGGGCATACTGGTACCTTTGGCAAATCACATGGGCTTTACGGCGCGCCGATCCGTTTTATTCCGGGTGCCCCGGCGTTTTCTTAGAGGGTGCAACGTAGGGTTTTGTCACATCTTTCAATGCCACTTCAAGGGCTTCGACGGACAGGCGGATGGCACCGTCCCCGGCCAATGTCAAAATCACATGGCCCGCTGGCGCGTCGGTCGCATCAAACGTGACCGACAGGATGGACAAGACAGTGTCACTGTCGTTGCGGTCAATGCCATTGCTGGCAACACCCTCTACGCCGTCAAAGGCCAGCAAGGATTGCACCCGTTCGGGCGATAGAGCACGCCCCGGGCCTTCTTCCCAGCGAAAGCGGTTGAGCAAGAGCGCAAAACGGTTCGCTCCCCGATCCCACCGCATTTCCGTTGCGGGAAACACCGCATCCTGCACAAGTGCAGAGATGATTGTCAGGTCCTCGGCGTCCAATGCCCCAAGGTTCAGGGGCGCCTCTTGGCCGTCTTCAAATCGTGCGTCCGTCATGTTTCCTGTATCCGTTCGATATCTGCCCCAACACCACGCAGTTTGGTGACGACATGTTCATAGCCGCGATCAAGGTGATAGACGCGGCCCACCCGCGTTTCGCCTTCTGCTGCCAGACCCGCAAGAATGAGTGACACAGATGCGCGCAGATCCGTGGCCATAACCGGCGCGCCCTTGAGTTTGGCCACGCCTTTTACCGTCGCGGTTCCCCCTTGCACATCGATATCAGCGCCCATCCGCATCAATTCCGGCGCATGCATGAAGCGGTTCTCAAAGATCTTTTCCTCCAGCACAGATGTGCCGTCCGCCGTGCAGAGCAGCGCCATCATTTGCGCCTGAAGGTCGGTGGGAAACCCTGGAAAAGGTTCGGTTGTAACGTCAACCGCGCGGATGGTGTCGCCAC
>JBGCEG010000024.1:0-64825 GCA_045106135.1 Roseobacter sp.
CACCAAATGATACCGATGGTAAAAAACGCAATGCTTGCCGGTCGAATATTGCATGATCTTATCCTCCAGAAAATGAACCTCCGTCCCGGCTCCGGTTCATTTTCTGGAGGATAAGATCATAGGATGATTCTTCGCGCTAAAGCACTCCCGTCTGGAAGACGGGGGGTTTAGACCAATGAGTGGATACTAAAACACGGTGTTTTCACAGCGCGGTATGTTGCTTCTTCCGCATTTGCAGCACGAAATGGAACTGGCCTCCCGCACGGTCAACGCCATGCGGCTCAGCGGTGCAAGCGCAAAGGTGATGGACCGCGCGCAGGTTTGCCAAAAAGCGCCGGTGCTCACCTTTGACAGATCAGCAAGGTATCCGATCAAAGGGGCAGTTTGGCAGGCCAGCGCAGGCACCGGGTGATACGACGCAGCGGCTTCTTGGGGCAATGCGCGGTGCAAACCATCTGGGCGTGGATATTATTCAGAACTGCGAGGTGACCGGCTTCATCGTTGAATATGGTGTTTGCAAAGGCGTTGACACCACGCATAGGGCAATCCGGACCGGGCGGACGGGGATGGCCGTGGCAGGGCGTTCGTCGCACCTTGCAGCGCTTACGGGGTTTTCCCTGCCCATCACATCCTATGCCCTGCAAGCATTCACCACCGAACCGGTGAAGCCTGTGCTTGATACGGTCGCGTTTTCACCAACACAGGGGGCCCAGGTCAATCAGTCTGACAAGGGCGGGCTGGTCTGTGGTGGAGGGTTTGAGCGCGTGCCATCTGACTGTCAAATAGGCAACCTGCCCATGCGGGAAGAGATCATCGGCCGCCAGCTCGAATATGTGCCGATGAGGCTGGAAAGATCCGCCCCGACACCAGGCGGCCGATCTCTGACAAGGCGAGGGCAGACTACCGGTATGCCAAGCGCAACACCAAAGGTCTGGCAGAGGAGGCTTAGATCCATACCCCCTGTCAGGAGCTTTTCATTCTGCAAAGAGATACCGTGACGATGGACGTATTTAGTGCAACAGCCTTGACCGATGACACCATTCAGACACCTAACCGCGGGCTTGATCGACCGACCTTCCCCCTGCCGTTCTCTTTCGACGGGAAGCGCTATTTAGACTATTCCGGCGATGCCATCGCATCAGCCTTGCTGGCATATGGCGTCAAAATTGTCGGCCGGGGCTTCAAGTATCGCCGGCCATGCGGCATTTAGGGCGCATGGGTGGATGAGCCCAACGCCCTTTTTGACGTGCAACTGTGGGGTGTGGATTTTCCAAACGTACCAGGGGCTATGCCCCAACTGCAGGCGGGCATGACGGGGCGGGCGGTCAACGCATGGCCATCTGCGAGGTTCGACGTCAAATCTGCTCTTGATCTTTTCCACGGCGTGTTGCCTGCGGGCTTTTACGACAAGACCTTCATGTGGCCCGAGTGGCATCTGTTTGAGCCCGGCATCCGCCGACTGGCCGGGTCAGGCCGTCTTACTGGCGACACGCCAAAAGACTTCGTCAGTAGGCAAAGCCACGATACCTGCGATCTGCTCGTGGTGGGAGGCGGAGCCGCAGGTCTGCGCGTCGCCAGACGGGCGGCTCAAGATGGGCAGGACGTCGTTCTGGTCGACAACAACCCGGTTGCAGGCGGCAGCCTTTATGCCTGCTATGACGGCATCAAAGGCAAAAATCCGACAGGTTGGGTCGCCGACGAAACCGGCGCGTTTCAAGCCGTAGGCGGACGGCTCCTGACGAACACAACGGCCTTTGGTGTCTAGGATCAAAGGCTGATTGGTCTGGCGCAAGGCTTTGGATTGGGACGCGCGCCGTCTTTGATCAGAATGCGCGCCACTCGCGTGATTCTTGCAACCGGGGCGCTGGACAGCCCGGCGACCTTTGCAAACGACCGTCCCGGCATCACGTCGTCGCACGTGGCCTGCGCAGACCGGCACGCAGCGGCATCTGCTGGGCTTTGTCACCTCACGCTAGAACAGCCCTACGCTGGTGCGCGATGGACGCAGCCTCGTCGGCAAAAAAGTCGATCTGTGGCACAACAGGGCCCTGAGGTTGGCGCAGGTCCGCGCACCGGCGTTTTTCGACCCTGACGGAGAACGGCTGCATGCGTGACGACACCGCACACTGGCCTGCGAGCTATGCAGAGGGCGAAACTCTGGCGGGTGCAGAGGTGCGCGTCATCCGGGTCACCGGCGTGCGGCAAACCCTGATCAGCAACACTGATCCGGACGCGGTGCCTGATCTGGCATCTTATCCAAGGATCGGGTGGCCGGAAATTGCGCCTGAGACCGGTTTTGCCCCGACCCTGCGCCGTGACAGGATTTTGCTTGTGTCAGATACTCCTATGCCAACGGGCTGGAATCCTTCGACAAACTGTACCGTCACCGATGCCTCTTGGAGCCATGCGATCTTTGATGTGCAGGGAAAAGGCAGTGCTGCCCTTTTCAGACAATTGGGCGATCTTTCCTTGTCTCATCCGTTAAGACCTGTTGTGCCTCATCTACTGGGGATCGAGGTTTTTGCTTCCCGGTACATTGAGCAAGACCGGTTTCGCCTCCACGTCCCGCAGGCGCAGGCGCCGGGGGGCTGGGCCGGGATCGCGGCGCGCCTAAACCCCCAGTGAAACGTCTAGCCCTCGATCGCTATTTCCGCGTCCATAATCCAGACCGCAACTTCGTCCATGTTCAAAGGCTTGCTGAAACAGGCATCGGCCCCCACATCCCGTGCTGTCCGCAAAGGCGAGAACCCGCCCTTGACTTCTCTGCCGCCAGAGATTGCCAGAATGGGCGCTTTCTTTTCAATCTGCAGGTCGGTTTCGTTTGAAAACCGGATCGAGCCGATCAGGCGAATACCGCCCTCGGGCAAAAGCGTGCCATCCCGCCGAACAAAAATGTCCGTAATCACCACATCCATCCTGGTCGTCTTCAGCACACTTATAGCTTCGTTGGCATCCGTGACCGGCACTGCCGTATGCCCCATGTTTTCAATAAGGCACACCAGTTCATCGCGAACGGCAAAGTGATCTTCAAGCAGCAGGATATTCATCGCGATTTACTCTTTTCCGGAACGCTTCCCTGGCCAGATGGAGCGCTGGCAACAACTCCGCCGGGTCAATGGGTTTTTTCAAAACAGGCGCACCTTGGAACGTGTTCAGCCATGCGTGATCCGGTTCGTAGCCAGTCAGAAAGATGAATGGCACGTTCATGTCCCACAAGGTCTTGGCGGTCACAAGACTGTCCTCTTCACCCAGCGACACATCAAGCACAGCCGCCTCAGGGGCAAACGCGCCGATTTTTTCCTGAGCTTTTGCATTGGTGTTGGCCATCAATACGCGCGCCACACCGTTCCGGCGCAAATGCCTGCGTTGTTCGCTGGCAATCAAAAAGTCATCTTCAAGGATCAGCACGGCATCAAAGCCGCTTTTGGCAGGGCTGCGCGCCACATCGCGCGTTTCCTCATTGGGATCAGGTTGGGGGCGACTGCTGATGCGTTCATTTTGCGGAATTTTCATGTGTATGGACACTCCGTGCTCAAGGTCGTCGATGTGGCAACTGCCTCCCACTGCGCGCGCGACGGCATCCAACATCAGGAAAGCGCCAAAGCTGCTTGTCTCAGGAGAGGCGATCGGCGGGTCGGATCGCTCTCCCCAGTGGAAATGCACCCCGTCTTTCTGGTCTTGCCAGGACACCGACAGCGTGGTGACGGCGCTGCGTGTGGCGGCGTTGGTCACCATTTCATCGATCGCAACGGCAAAGATGGTAGAGGCTGATGGTGAAAGCTGAAGCGGGCGACCAGAAAGCTCGACCCTTTGCGGCGCGATTGCGCCAAGCGCCTTTCGCAACAAGGCCTCCATATCCGAACCTTCATGATCCTCACCGCAGAGCAGATCGTTCGCATCAGCAAGGGCCAGAACCTGTTCGGCCAGGGCATCCGTCAAAGCGCGCATCCGCTCGCCTTCACGCGCAGTGCTTTCCGCCAATCCCCGCAGGATCGCGAGCGTGTTTCGCATCCGCTCAGTAAGCCTTTGCACCGTCGCGGCCCGTTCTTGCGCGCGGGCGTTTCTTTCCAACCGCACCTCAAGCGCCTCTCGCAGGGCGCTTTGAAAGGCTTCGGCAAGCGCGATGTCTTCCGGCTCCCACGACCTGCTACACCCCCGAGAGCTCTGCTGATAGACGCTGAATGATGTGCGGGGGGGCAAATCTGTGCCAGCCGCCGTTTGCTCAAGCGTCTTTTCAGGCGCGCCTGCCCATGAAGTGACTTCGTTTTCCTCTGCCCGCACCAGCCACAAGGCTGCACCCGTCTCGCCGCCCAGACCGACGCGCAAAACACCCGCAGCCCCCAGCGCCCTCTGCTGATCAGGGACAAGCGCGCTGGAGCAACTGATGTCTGTCTGGGCTTGCGGCTCCAGTTGGTCGCACAGCGCCTCCAGCTGCATCGGATCGTCCACCAGCCCGGATGCGTGACACTTGCCACCACAGACCAGGGCGGCACCCTGAGCGGCGAAACCCGTTTGCAGATGACGTGCCAGTTTGGCCCATGCCGCCTCGTTGAACAGCGCGCCCTTTGATACGCCGTCCTGTGATGCCGCATCACAAGCGACAGCTTTTGCGGACAGGATAAGCTTGGACTGATCACGTTCCAGACACCTTGCCACCTCAGAGTTCAGGAAGCGACTGAAAAGGTCAAAGGTAATGGATTCTTCGGTGGTCAAAAACCTGGGCGTACGGTTGTGGCAGGAAAAAAGACCCCAAAGACGGCCACCAATCACAACAGGCAGAACCAGAGACGCCCCCACGCCCATATTGAGCAGGTAGGTACGATGCACCTCTGACGTGCCGCGCAATTCTGCCAGCGTCAGATCAACGGAGGCAGAATGCGCATCCAATGCCAAAAGCGGGATGTCATCAGCCCCCGTGTCTGCGATGATCCTAACCGGCTGCTCGAGACAGATCTGCCGGGCGATTGCAGGAATATCCCGACTGGGACAGCGCAAATGCAGGTAGCTTTCCATCATCATGGAACGCGCCTCTGCGATCACTTCAGCTGATCCGTCGGGTCGAAATCTGTAGGCCATCACCCGGTCAAAACCGGAAATGGCCCGCACATTGCGCACGATCGCGTTCAGGGCCGTCTCTGGTGCCGCGCCTTCCAGCCTGCGGGATAAAAACCATCGCAGCTTTTCAAGACCCGCAAACGGCTTTTCCGCTTGGGCCGTTTCTTTCGACAATTCAATGACAACGCTGCCATTGCTCACGTGAACCGCGCCCATTGCGTTCCCACCAGACAAGGTGAGGTTCCCAAGGAATTCTCTTTGCTTGTGAATACTTCCAACGCTGAGCGCATTGCGCAATGTGTGTTCGTCTTCTGGCGTCAGCACCGCCGACAAGGGAAGCCCAAGGGTTTTCCGCGTCGACGTCCCCAGAAAATCGGCAATATTGGCCGAAACCTGTGTGATCCTGTTCAGGTTTTCACAGGCGACAATCATGCCACCATGGGCCTGAATGCAATCGGGTGCGCGGATGGCTTCCGCCTCGCAGGGTGCCAGAGCGTCGGCTTCAGAAGGGCTTTCTGGCGGGTCACCCATCATTTTTCGCGCGCTCCATCTGCGGTATTGCAGAGCCGCGTGAGCTGCCGTGGGGCATCACGAACAAATCCGGGTATCGTCATAAAAACGCCCTGTCTTTTGCTTTTTTGCCGCGCCTATGCTCTGTGCCACGCGCCAGTGCCTCGGTCGTGTAAAGTTCACGACACCAATGCAACCGATAGTAGTGCAATCTGGCGGAAAGTAGAGATTTTCGAAAGTATTTTTTCTTTCGCCGCCTGCACAGAGCCGTTGCTACAGCAGGCCTGCCAAAGCCCAAAGTTGCGATTAGTCCCCAGTGGACAGCCCAAGAGATGCCAACCGCAGGGCCTGCCGTTGCAGCAGCCTGTCAATTTCCGCCTCCGCGCTACGAGACAAGGCCGCACCCGGCTGCCTGAGCGCGGCACTTTCTAGTGCCCCCCGCCGCGCGAAGATCGTTTTGCGGATCGCCAGCCCCAACCCGGGCTGCGCCTCGTAGCGGATCAGCGGCAGATAAGCGTCAAAAATATCATAGGCGCGCTCAATGTCGCCCGCCGTCCAGGTCGCAATGACCTGTGCCATCATTTCCGGGTAGGAAAACCCTGTCATCGCGCCATCTGCACCGCGCGCAAGCTCTTCGGGCAGGTAGAGCCCGCCATTGCCGCACAACACCGAAATTCGCCGCGCGCCCCGATCCGATGCTGCCCGCAACGCGGATATCTTGTCCAGACCGGGCCAGTCTTCGTGTTTGAGCATCACGCAGGTCGGGCAGTTTTCCACGATTTTCAAAATCACCGACGTTGGGATTTGCACCTGCGTCGCCAATGGAAAATCCTGCAACACAAAAGGGATATCCTGCAACATTTCAGCCGCTTGTTCGAAATACCCGGTGATCTGCGCGTCCGACCTGAGGCCTGCGGCAGGAGCCACCATTACCCCCGCAGCGCCTGCATCCATCGCCGCCTTGGCAAGGGCCGTCACGGCCGCGAAACCGGGGGCCGAGACGCCAACCACAACAGGAACCGAGGTCCGGGAAATTACGCGGCGGGTCACGGCTACGGCCTCTTCAGCCGACAGCTTGCCCGCCTCCCCCATCATCCCAAGGATCGTCAGTCCATTGGCCCCCTTGTCCAGATAGAAATCAACCAGCCGGTCAAGGCTGTCCAGATCAAGCGCCCCGTCAGGCCTGAAAGGTGTGGCTGCAATTGTAAAAACACCGCTGGCGCGTTCATCAAGCATGATCTGTTCCTTCCTCAAATCCGGGTTTTCGGGCCTGTCCCAGCGCAATCTGTGACAACGCCAGTGCCGCGCCAGCCTGCGACGGCTCGATCACGGGCAGGCCCGTCGCGTCCTCAAGCACATCCCTGTACTGCGCCATCCCTGCGCATCCCATGATCAGCACATCCGCGCCGTCGTCATCCCGCAAGCGCCGCGCGGTGGCGATCATGGCGTCTTGGGTCTGGCGGGTATCTGACAAGGCGGCAACGCTCAGGCCCAGCGCGCGGTCACCGGCAAACCGGTCCAGTACGCCCATGGCACCAAAGGCGCGCAAGTGGCGCGGGATGGATGCGGGCAGAATGGCGATCACGCCAAACCTGTGGCCCAGCGCCAGCGCAGACAAAACAGCCGCCTCTTGTATGCCCACCACAGGCAGGTCTGTTGCATCCCACAGCGCATGCAGGCCCGGATCGCCAAAGCACGCAATCACAAACCCCGCTGCATCCTTTTGCGCCAGCGCAAGGTCAATCACGGGAGCAATCGTCAGATCGGCCTGCAACTGGCTTTCGATGCCCGCAGGCCCTGCCGCCAGCGTCAGACAGCGGATGGGCCTGCCCCATGCGCGCAAGGGCGCAAGCGCTGCAGCAATGCCATCCGTGACAGTCTGCGAACTGTTGGGGTTGATCACGACCAGAGGCTTCATGCGCCGTCCCGCGTCGCAGACTGAATTTCGATCTGATAGCCTTCGGGATCGTTGAACACGAAGGCCTTGATCCCGATCTCGTCGTTCACAAACAAGTCGGACAGTCCGTCCAGTTTCTTGTATTTGGCATAGTCATACCACGCCCCCACGTCTGTGACGCGAAGACAAAGCTGAACCGGTTTGACGGCGGCCCATTTATTCATGCCCCTGATTTCATCAACAAGCCCGACATGCGCCTGACCTGCGAGCCGGTAAATTTTGCACCAGCCTTGATCAATCGCCAGATCAAGGCCCAGAACATCTTCGTAAAACTGCATCGCGCGGGGCAGGTCACGCACATAAAAGAATGTGATGGCCAGGGCGTGGGGGCCTTGTGGTCTGATCATGCGCGCCCCTCCCCTCGGGGCCGGGACAGCCATGCACCAGACCCAGGCTGCGCGGTACAAACACCGTCACGCACAACCACTTGTCCGCGCAGGATCACGATATCGGGTGATCCGCGCACATGTGTACCCACCCAAGGGTTGTAGCCTGCATTGTCGTGCAAATCGTCTTCTCCATAGGTTTTGGCCGCTGAAGGGTCCCACACCACGAGGTCTGCGTCAAAGCCCGGCGCGATCCTGCCCTTTGAGCGCAAGCCATAAAAATCTGCCGCCGCCGATGCGGTCACACGCGCAAAACCGCAGGGGTCCGCGCGCGGCCCGTAGAGCATCTTGTCAAACAGCAGCGGCAATCGGGTTTCCAAACCGGGCAGCCCATTGGCGATCTCGTGGAACGGCGGGGTTGGCCCGGCGCTCAGCTTGCCGGTGGCGTCGTAGCGATAAGGCGCATGGTCCGACGACACCATTTGCACATCCCCCGCTGACAGGGCCTGCCAAAGCGCCTCTTGATCCGCCTTGGTGCGTTGCGGCGGTGAACACATCCATTTGCCGCCCTCGTCCCAGTCCAGCACCTCTTCAGTCATGAAAAGGTAATGCGGGCAGGTCTCTGCCCAGACAGGCGCACCGCGTTTTCGCGCAGCAGCAACAGCCTCTGCCCCTTCTGCGGTCGAGATGTGAAACAGCATGACACGGGCTCCGGTGTATTCGGCAAAGCGGCACATACGCTCGACCGCTTCAATCTCTGCCATGCGGGGCCGGGACCGCGCATGGTCTCTGGGCGTTGTGTGGCCATTGGCTATCAGCCCGGCGCGGGCCTCGTTGATGATCGCGTCGTTTTCGGCATGCACACAGACCAAGGCCCCCGCCTCTTTCGCACAACGCATGGTGCGCAGGATCGCGGCATCATCCAAAGCAATGTTGTAGGTGGTGAAAATCTTCAAGGACCGGTGACCCGCTTGTGCCAGTTGGCGGATATCCTGCTCGAAATCCGGCACCGAAGGGTCCGCCACGATCAGGTGAAAGGCGTAATCGGTCAATGCGCCCCGCGCAGCCCGGGCCGCGTAGTCAGACACGGCATCGCGCAACCGCGTGCCCTTGGGCTGGGCAGCAAAAGAGATAACAGTTGTAGTGCCCCCCATCAGGGCCGAACGGCCTGCCGTCTCGAAGGTATCGGCGTTCATCAGGCCCATGCCGGACATCTGCTCAATATGCGTATGCGGATCGATGCCCCCTGGCATCACCCACTGGCCCATTGCATCAATGTTTTGACGGGCTGCGCCAAGCTCTGATCCGACCGAAACGATGCGCCCATTTGTGATGGCCACATCTGCGTTCGTGACCCCGTCCGGCGTAACCACCTGCCCGTTTCGGACCCCCAGATCATACATGACTGCTTTGCCCCCTTCTTCACTTTCCAAGGGCACAATGGCAGCGCGCGAACAGGATTCAAACAAATTCAGCGCGCGCCCCTCAAATGCCGCCAATAAAGCGCCCTGTTTGCAGTCTTGCGAGGTGCCCTTGTGACGCGCGACCACCGCAGCAAGTCTGCAAACGTGATAAAGGGGCTGGAAGGACAAGAACACCGCACCACATCACAGGGGAAGCCAATTTCGTGCGGAGCCAGACCCATGACGCCCCTACCTCACCACGCAAGATACCCCTATTCCCCCATCACAAGCCGACCCGACTTTGACTGGCCGGACGGGCGCAGGCTGGCAGTCTATCTGGGCATGAACCTTGAATGCTTTGCCTTTGGCGAAGGGCTCGGTGCAGAACTGGCCCCCGGCGGGCCACAGCCTGATGTGCTGAACTATGCATGGCGGGACTATGGAAACCGGGTCGGTGCATGGCGCATGCTTGAGCTTTTCGACAGGCTGGAGGTGCCCGCGACCGTGCTGGTCAATTCATACCTCTACGACGAAGCCCCCGGACTGGTGGAGGCATGGCGCGCGCGCGGCGATGAAATCGCGGGACATGGTCGCACCAACGCAGAGCGACAGGGCATTCTGGCCGAGGATGATGAGCGGCGCCTGATCGAGGACGCCACCGAAACACTCAAACACCACGAAAAGGCGCGCCCGAAAGGCTGGCTTGGTCCGTGGATCAGTCAAAGCGCTACAACGCCGGACTTGCTGCAAGAAGCCGGCTACGAATACCTGCTGGACTGGTGCCATGACGATCAGCCCACATGGATGAAGACACGCAAGGGGCGCATCCTGTCCGTGCCCTACCCGCAAGAACTTAACGACATCCCGCAGATTGTCGGGCGCAAGAAAGAGGGATCAGATTTCGCGGATATGATCATTGACGCCTTCGATGTGATGCTCGCAGAAAGCGCGCGCCGTCCTCTGGTTATGGGGATTGCGCTGCATGGCTATCTGATGGGGCATCCGCACCGGCTGAAACACCTTGACCGGGCGCTGCGGCACATCCTTGACCAAGGGGGCGATCGTGTGTGGTTCACAACGGCCGGGGCCGTCAACGACCACTACCGCCGCAAAGGGTTTTGACGCTTTCAGGGCTTACCGCGCGTAGGCCCATCCGTCAGAGCGGGGGTCGGTCGCAGCTTCCGTGCGACCATCGGCGTGCACGACCACGGCCCCTGCATGGCCCACAAGGCTTGAGAACGCAGGAATAACCTCCACATCATGTCCCGCCGCTTTCAGCTTTGCCCGCAAGGCAGGGTCGGCGGCTTCCTCGATTTTGAGCGTGGTGGTATCGTCGCCCCACGTCTTGCCCAGCAGCCATCTGGGGGCTGTGACCGCATGCTGCAAAGCCTGTCCGAACATCGCGTAGCGGCTGAAGATCGCGGATTGCGTTTGTGGCTGCCCTTCCCCGCCCATGGTGCCGTAAGACAAAACCCGCCCGTCGTTCAGCTCCGCCAAAGCGGGGTTCAGGGTGTGAAACGGGTGGTGACCCGGGCGCAACTGGTTTGGTCCGGGCGCAAGCGAGAACCCGGCCCCCCGGTTCTGAAAGAAAACGCCGGTATCCGTACAGGTCAGGCCCGAACCAAATTCCCAGAAAACGCTCTGGATGAAACTGACGACGGTGCCGTCTGCATCCGCCGTGCCCATCCAGATGGTGTCCCCCGGTGTCGGATCATAGGGCCAAGGCAACGCCTGCTTGCGATCAATGGCCTTGGCCATCCGGTCCAGTTCATCCTCTGAGAGCATGTCCTGCGCCGGACGCGGCATGCGGCGTGCATCGCCAAGCTCTGCGTTGCGCAGAATGAAGGCCTGCTTTGTGGCTTCAATCAAACCGTGCCAGTGGTCAAATCCTTCGGCCTTTTGCACGCCCAGCCGGTCAAACACGCCCAAGATACCCAGAGACGACACGCCCTGCGTCGGCGGCACCATGTTGTAAAGACGCCCTTTTGACGTGGTGATGCTGAGCGGGGTCACGGCCTGCGCACCATAAGCGGCCAGATCAGCGGCACGCAGCGGGCTGCCCGACGCCTCAAGAAAACCCGCGTGGATCTGTGCCAGATCGCCGGTGTAGAAGTCGGCAATCCCATCGGTCGCAATCCGCTCCAGTGTTGCGGCCAGCGCAGGCTGGCGCATCTGGCTGCCCGCAGGCGGCACAGCGCCACCCAAAAGATAGGTGTCCGCAAACCCTGGCACGTCTTTCAGCCCGGCAAGCTTCTCAGTGGTGGTGTCAGACTGGTTTTTACTGACTGCAATGCCTTGCGAGGCCTGCGCAATGGCGGGGGCCAGAAGCTCAGACAGTGATCTCTGCGCGCCTTGCGTCTCAAGCGCCAGTTGCCAGCCGCCCAGTGTGCCCGGAACGGTCAGCGCGGCCTCGCCACCGCGTGCAGGCAGCGCGTCGCGGTGACCCCGCGCGGCGTACCACTCAGGCGTCGCAAGCCCCGCTGCCTGCCCACAGGCAAAGATACCCTGCGGCGGCTGACCTTTGCGCTTGATGATCCAGAACCCGTCCCCGCCGATGCCGTTCATATGCGGGTAGACAACCGCGATAACAGCCGCCGCCGCAACCATTGCCTCAACCGCTGTACCGCCATCCTCAAGCACGTCAGCCGCCGCCTTTGTCGCCAGCCTGTGAGGGGTTGTTGCCGCGACCTTGAGGCCAAGCGCCGTTTCAATCATCATCGCATCCTTGTTTGCGTTATGCGCGGTTCGGATACGATGCCCGGCGCAGGGTTGGCAACCGCGAAAGCCGCAATCACTGGGGCGTGGTGGACGGCTCTAGCCCTGCCATGGCGTCTGGCGCTTGGGGTTTTTCGGTCAGTCTGATCCGCAATGCGGCATGAAAAGCGATCAGCAGCGCCGCCAGCGGCAGGCCCATCCAAAGGCTCGCATGCAGGTGACAGGCCAAAGCGACCAGTGCTGCACACAGCCCCATCGCAAGCCCCCACCGCGGCCCCATCACCCCGCGCCCAAAGATCAGCGACAACCCCACCAGCAGCACCCACCCAAAGCACAGCCCCTTGGCAAGCAACGCCCACCCTTCACCCGGCAAGGCAAAGGCTGCCATCAGCGGCGGCCATTGCAGCAGCGCCACGGCAAAACTGTCGCCCAACCGGCGCGTCAGATCATCCATTTCCACAGTATCGGTCATCGGTAACTCACTCTATAAGTTGCTTCTACTTTGTCCCATTGCGTCTTGTTGAACACCTTGCGTGTGCCATCCATCAGGTTTCTGGCCTGACTGCCGGTGGTGATGGATTTGTCCTTGGCCCGCCGAGCCTTGCGGGCGGCGATAAAGCTGTCCACCGTGGTTGTGCCGATACCTTTGATAAAGAGCAGCCGTTTCCTGATCTTGTCATCGCTGTGCTGGTTGACCTGAAATTCCTTTTTGGCCGGGGTTGCCTTGTCATAGACAGAATAGCTGTCGGCCCCTTCGTCGATGGTATTGGAAACCTGATGCTTATAGAACTTATCGCGCCCCGGAACGACCTTGCCATTGGCGTCAATTTCCGACGCATAGCAATCCAGCGACACAGGTACATTCCGCTCTGACCGGATCACATCCGCGATGATCGTGGCCTTATGCTGGCCCATCGCCACCGCCTGTGGAATCGCCATATCGTCAAACTGGGTTGCCAGCGCGCTGCGATCCGACCGACCGTAGTTGGCCACACAGACAAAGTTCACCGCGCGCGGCACGATCGGTTTTCCGTCCTTGTCTTTGGTTTCGAGCACGGCCTTTTTCACCTTTGTCTCGAACCCGTGCAGGTGACTGTCCTTGCTTTTGTTGTTGGCCGTCTGGGTCAGCAAGGTCAGGTTTTTCCACGTGTTGCCCGGCCCGCCAAGGTTGTCGTTCAGCAGATGACCCAGCACATAATAGGTCGAGCGCCCGCCGCGTTGGCCCAGCACCGGCCAGTGTCCGTCTTTGACGGTAGGTCGTCCGCCGCCTGTCGGAATCTCGTTGGTGAGCCGTGCAACGGTGGCGGAACTGCCTTGATGAGAAACCAGCCCGCCGTAGATCGGGCGCGACGACGGTTGCACCTTGTTGTTGGCATCCAGCGTGCTGGCAGGCATGAAAATCGCCGTCTGATCGCCCAGATCATTGATCAGATCCTGTATTTCCAACCCATAATCAGGCTGACTGGTCGGCGTGCCCGATGTGTTGGTGGTTTGCCCTGCCGCTTCGGTCATTTTGGCATCCAGCAGCTTCGCAAGGCGCCGCGCCTCGGTCAGCGCCGCTACCTTTTTGGCATCAGTGCCTACATCAACGCTGGCCAGAAAGGCGGTGTAGCTTTGCGGGTCGGATTCGACGATCACCTTGGCCTGCGCGCCCTTGCCCTGAATATACAGGCTGTGCTTTTTGCCTGCTGCGTCTTTAAAGCCGGTACGCGCGCGCCACCAATCAGTGATCTTTGCGACACCCGCCTTGGCCAGATCGACCCCCTTTTCAAGCAGCTTCAGAAAGCCTTTTCCCAGCTTCATCGCCTTGTCGATCAGCCAGTCAATCGCGCTGTTGACGACCTCGCGCACGCCCTCAACAAACTCCTTGATCCGGCTGGAGATACCACCAAGGCCCGCCTGATTGGCCAGAAAGGCAATCGCGACCGGCAAGGCCCTGGCCATTGCGCCCTCAAGGAACCCGGCAGCAGCGCTGATGGCGCCCCGCGCAATGCCGACCACACCATCAAGCACGCGCGAGACGATCTGGAGCATCGCCTTGAGCTGTTCCACCAAGGTCTGGATGGCGCGGTAGATTGCGATGCACGCATTGATCACCGCCATAATGCCCGTGGGATCAAGCATGGCCAGCAGCTTTTTGGTCACCTCTGATATGATCTTTTCGACGACCCAGCCGATGGTGCTGTCCAGCACAAGGCTCCACAGGTTTGACAGTTTTTCTTCCACAAACCGCCAAAGCCCCCCGACCCCCTCATTGAACAGGACCGAGACGAACTCCCACACGCCTTTAGCCTTGTCCAAAAGCCCGCGCAGCCTGTCGACCTTGTCTTTGCCAATCTTCTTTTCAAGCCGCTCCAAAACCCGTTGAACCGTGATGTCGAGAATTTGCAAAACGAAGTCGAGCACACTTTGCAAAGTCAGTTCAGTGGGCGGCTCCAACCCTGCGTCCCGCACGGCCCCAAACAGCCAGCCCGCAATGCCGTTCATCAGATGGGTCAGGATATTGTCGAAGAACAGCCTGAAGCCCTCCTTCATTGATTTCACCAGATTGATCAGGAACCGCACCGGGTTTTTCAGGATCAAACCAATCGCGCGCGATGCCTTGGCAAGGATCGCGGTGACCAGTTTGATCGGCAGACCGATAAGCCCCAACAGCGCCTTGAAATAGGTCCACGCAGCCTTTGCAATGTCCCCATCCACAAACAGCGCGCGCAGGATCTGCATCGCGGTATCCTGCAGTTTACTCCACAGGTTCTTGATCGCCGCGAACTGACTGAAAACGGGAATCCGGCCCAGAATTTGCTCAATAACAAAGGCTTTGATGGGCTCGCGAATACACTCCGGGATCAGTTTCCATGCTTCGGTCACAATGAGTTTTGGCAGCAACAGCAGGTCGGTGGCCACCTCAATGACCTTGCCCACAATCTCGATGAGCCGTTTGACGAAAGGCTGCAGAAAATCGAAGGCCGCAAGATAAAAATCAAAGAGGTCCTTGATCGTTTTCCGGGACCAGTCTGTGAGCGTATCAATCGAACTTTCCAACCAGGCGAGCGAGGACGCCAGCCATGAGACCACATCGCTGGCCCGTATCTTGGTCATGAAACTGGTGACTTTCCCGGCAATCGCGCCAATCGTATCGGTCAGGAATGTCCCCGCCCCCTTGATGACATCGCGGGCCGCCACCAGCACCTCATCCAGCGATGGCAGAATGCCCTTGAGCGCTTCACGGTTTTCAGAAAGTGACGACCCATCATCAAGGTTGTCCGTCGTCTCCTCAACATCATCGGCAAACTTGGTCATCTTCTCGCCAAGCTTTTCGACAAAGGCTGGCGGGATCATCTTTGTCACGCTTTCGACAGCATCGTTCAGGGGTTGCCAGACCGGGCGGGTCTTGTCCTTGACCCAATCCCATGCATCCAGCGCCTTGCCCTTGAACCAGCCGATGATGCCGTCGCGGCTATCGCCTTCACCGGCGTTGTCTGACGAACCAAACAGCTTGCCCTTCAGCCAGTCCCACGCGCCCAGACCGTAGTCGCGGATGGGCTGCGTCTTGTCCCAGATGTAGGAGGCAATATTCTCAATGGTTTCCCAGACGTCGCCTGCTGCCTGTTTGATCCAGTCAATCGCCGCAGCCCCTGCTGTCGAAATCGACGCCCAGAGGTCTTTGAAGAACGCCCCCACCGGTTCAAAGAAATCCGACAGCTTGTCCCATGCGCCTGACACAAGCTCTTTGGCGGCTGCTTTCAGCTTGCCCATGGCCGCCATCAGCGGATCACAGTCGCCCGACACCAGCGCCGCAACAATGCCGCTGACGTTTTCGAGCATGCTACTGAACTTTTCCACCAACCCTTCGATAAAACTTTTCGGGTCAAGGTCCTTGATGGCCTCGACCACCCCCCCGAACACGTCGCCAAGCTTTTCGGTAAGCCACGCAAACGGGCCTTTTTCGATGATCGGCGCAAGTTTGGGAGCAACCCGGCGCACAAGGCTCATCACGGCACCGCCGATGTCGGGCAGATCAAACCCCAGATCAACGCGCTGCACCTGCGCGCCTGTGGACCCGGTCACCGCACTGCCCGGTTGCGGGCCGCGTTGCTGCGCCACGTGGGTTAACTCGTGCGCAATCAGTTTGCGCCCGGCTTGTGTCTCAGGGGCAAAGCGCCCCTCGGCAAAGACGACGTCCTGCCCCAGCGTGAAGGCGCGCGCCCGCACATCCCGCGCCAGCGCATCCGCCTGCGGCCCGGTGTGAATGCGCACATCGTCAAAGGGCTCGCCAATCGCGGTCTCCATCTCGGCACGCACCGGCGCAGGCAGCTTGCGCGCGCTACCCCGCAAAGACAGCAAACGACTTAGAAATCCGCGCTTTACCGGCGGCGGGTCGCCTGCCGCGCCCGCCACCCGGTCGGTCTGGATCAGGTATTCACCGGGTTTTTCCGGCTCATTGTCAGTCTCGGTCAAGCGCTGCACCACGCCTTGCGGGGCGGCGGTCACCGGCGCTGTTGCCGTTTCCGCATCCGACGTACGGTCGGAGACTTTGGCGGAAATTCTGTCGGCTTCGCGCTCGAAGGCGTCATCGCTGCGGCCCACGCGCAACGCGCGTTCGATCAGTTGCGGCTGCACCTGCGGACGTAGAACTCTGGTATTTGACGGCGACCGGGTCGATTTCGCGGCAGCGGTCGCTTTGGCGTCCTGCGGGCTGGCATAGGTTTGCATGCGCCCGCGCCCCGCTTACACGACGGTGAAGCGGCGTGCGTTGCTGCGGACACCATTGTTGAACACACGAAGCATGCCCGTCCGCGCGCCTTGCGGGATGGTGACGGTCAGCATCACATCCGACCGACCGGGGGTCAGGCGCCAGGACACAATCGGGCATTCCACACCAGCAAGCTCCACCCGCCCCCCGGCATGGCGTCTGGGACCAAATCCATACCCTTTGATCCTGATCTGTGCGCCAATCGCGCCTTGGGTGGCTGAGAGGCGTTCGATCACAGGCGCATAGAGCCTGCAGGCTTGCAGCGCCGTTTCCGCCTTCATCTCAGCCTCGGCGTTGGTGTCTGACGGGGCGCAACTGTGATAAATCTCATGCAACAAGGTTGCCGCCAGAAAACGCGACCCCTGACGGTAGGCCGTGACATTATAGGCGATTGCATTGCTGCCGATGGGGTTTGCGCCAAAGCTGTTTCCGCGCGCATTCACATGATAGACCTGCGCACTTGAAAAGCCCTGTCGCAGCGAACTGGCCGTGCCCCCATCGCAATTGTCACGAAAGTAGTTGATGCAGGCGGCACTGTTCAGCAAACGCGCCACGATGGACCGCGCCCGGTTGAGCCTTGGGATGTGATTGGCAGAGCGACCCGCCCCGTCCGGAACCTCCTGCCAGTTGGGATGGCTCGGGACCGGGTCACTGCCGATTGACCAGCGCTGCACAGGCAAAGCAGCCTCGGGCTCTGATGCGCGCGGTTTTGCCCCGCGTTGTTGCAGCACATGGGTCAACTCGTGTGCCAACAGCAGGCCACCTGCGTGGCTTTGTGGCGCGTATTCGCCCGCCCCAAACACGACATCGCGGCCCGTGGTGAAGGCCCGCGCGCCCAGCGCCTGCGCGGCCCTGTGCGCCTGAGGCCCGCTGTGCACCCGCACGTCCGAGAAATCAGCGCCAAAGCGCGGCTCAAAAAACGCCCGCGCGCTGTTGCTGAGCGGCGCGCCGCCCCCCTTCAGGCCTGCGACCTGCGCGCTGGTGCTGGCCTTTGCCTGAAAGCCGCCATCGCTGCGGGCCTTGGCCTGCACCTCCTCTTCTTCTTCCATCGCGTCGCGCTGTGCCCCATCCGGGCGCGCTTTGGCCTGCAGGTCTTCCTCTTCCTCCCCGACGGGGTGGCGTTGCAGCGTGTCGGCATGTGCTTTGGCCTGCAGCGCGTCTTCCTCTTCCACCGTTTCGCGTTGCACAGCGTCGGGTCTCAGTTTCGCCTGAAGCTCCTCTTCCTCCTCGGGCATCGCCTCGCGCTGCACAGAGTCCGCCGCGCGCTTCATCTGCAGGCTTTCTTCCTCTTCTTCCGGCTGGCTCTGGCGTTGCGCGGTTTCCTTATCCTTGTCTTCGCAGTTGGCACAGGCGCGTTGCGCTGCGGTTTCAGGCGCGTTCATCACACGGTCCGCCACCCTGTCTGCTTCGCGCTCATACACGTCGTTTTGCGGACCGACCTGCAACTTGGCCTGCAAGCGTCCGGCGTTCAGCGCACTGACGGATGTGTTGGATCGCGCGGCAGAGACCGCCCGCCGAGTGCGCTTGCGAATGCGTCCAATCACATGGGGCATGGGGTGGCCTCCTTTATCCGTTTGTCTCTATTGCAGTCGTTTCTTAGCCATCGTGATCAAGGCGCGGCGCGCGGTTGTGTCGGTCCCCACTTCCGCATTTCGGAGCACGGTTGAACTGGCCCCGGCAAGCTCCCCGATGGTGCGCACGCCTGCCCGTTCCAGACGGGCCGCATCGCGCGCGGACAACCCCTGCAATTCGCGAATGGGGCGGACGGTATCCACCTCCACCTTGAGCCGCTTGCGCATCTCAGCCACCTGATCCAGTCCGCTGGCCATCTCATCAAGCTCGGACTTCAACGCGCTGCGCGCGGCCTGCAAATCGGCAATGCGCTGTTCTTCCTCGGCGCGCGCCCGGCGCAAGACATCCACGCTGGTGCGGGCCTGCGCCACTTCTGCGGTGATCGCGTTCTTCTGTTGCGTCAGGGCGTCAAGCTGCGCCTCCGTGGTGGCCGTATCGCGCAGGGCCGCCGTTCGCGCCTCGATGGCGGACAAATCTGCGGTGATCGCACCTTTCTGGCTGGCAAGGGCCGCAAGTTCTGCCCGGGTAGCAGAGATATCGCCAACGTCGACAACGCGCGCCTCAATGGCGGACAGATCCGCCGTCAAGGACGCTTTTTGCGCAGCAAGAGCGGCAATACCGGCGCGGGCCTCAGATGTGTCGCTTACATCCGTCATGCGCGTCTCGATCTCTCCGATCTCTGCCGCAATCGCCTCTTTTTCGGCGCTCAGGCTCGACAATTCTGCGCGCACGGCGTCGGTGTTGCGCAGGGCCGCGACACGCGCCTCGACCTCCGCCAGTTTCGCCTCGTCCTCGCGCGAGATTTTGACGGCAGTAATCTGCGCCTGCGGGGCTTCTGAAATGAAAGCTGTCTTGCCGTCTTTTTCATAGACAATGAGCTTTGCATTTGTGTCGAGCGTGCCTGAGGTCCCTGCAAACGCCCGCATGTAGCGCGGCGCCAGTTTGGGATCGTAGGCGCGCAGTTCCACATCACGTGCGCCTGCCTTCTCCAATGCGCGGAGGGTCTCATCCGTGCTGGCATCCCTGAAGGCCTCTTTTCGAAGCCCGGTGTTGACCGTGTAAGGCTGCGCGCGCGACACGACCGTGGCATCCTTGACGAGGTCCATATAGACCCCCAGACGCCCGCCTTGCTGCCGCTGGAGCGCTTTGAAATCCGTGCGGCGATAGGCAGTCCAGACCCCACGGGCGGTTTTGGCCTTGATGGGGGTCTGCGTGCCGGTGCGCGCGCCAAATTCCGGCGCAGGCGGGGGCTGGACCACATCATCCACGAACCGGTCCAGAAAATTGGGCAACACAGCGCAACAAGTGCGCGCAATCGCCTGTTTTATCAGCGGAATAACCGGGATGACAGACAGCCAGTAGTTCCACGCCATAAAGGTCTGGACGTACTTGCGCTTGCCAAAATTGCAGATGTTATAGACTTCGTCATCGCGGATTTCGACACAGGCAAGGTAGATTTTCTCGGTCCCGTCACACTCCGGGCATTTGACCAGCAAATGGTGGCACAAGCAGTCCTTGAGGTACTGAAACAGGTTTCCCACCATGGTATAAAACGCCAGCAAGATACGGAACCGCACAGAGGCAAGCGCGGACAGACGGCCCGCAGACAGCTGCACCTCACCCCGCGGAATGGCCGTAACCGTGCTTGAGAGATAGTTGTTGACGTAGACATCCCCTTGCGGGCCAACGGCAAGGTCGGTGGGCTGCATCTGCACGGGCACGCGCATTTGCTGTACCTCGACACCATCTGCATTGATGACCTGCAGCCTGAAGCTGTCTTCAAAAGCCGCATAAAGCACACCTGCGTCACGGTCGGCTGCCAGCGCGATCTGAGTGTCCTCCACCGCAAGGCTGGCCCGGGGGCTGATCCCGGCGGGCGAGTTGGGAGGCACGTTGTAGGTGATGATTTCCTTGTCATCACTTTTGCCCAGCGGATCGACGGCGATGTAGACCGACGTGCCCTCTTGCGAGGTGCGCCCCCCGATCACGGCAATATCGTCGGTGCCCCGGCGGCTGTTCTGATTAAGATCACGAATGGCGGTCAAAGGCGCGCGACCGCCGTTGCCTGCGTCAAGCGGGCACAGCGCCAGAAAACTGTATTGGTCGGTGATCTCTGCCGCGACGCCATCGTCTGGTGCGGGGCCTGCCAGCGCAAAGGCGCGGTTCGACACCGGATCAATGGCCATCTGACCTGTGGCGTTGAAGGCATACATGGGTTCGGGCTTGGGTTTTTCCTCTGCGGCCAGCACATCCGGGCGCAAAAAGAACAGGCCTTTGCTCAGGCCAATAGCGTAGATCAGGCCGGTGTCCTGCGCATCCACTTCCATATCCGAAATCAGGATATCGCACAGAATTTGCATGGGCCGCTCAAACTCATGCGTCTCGCCCACTTTGGCGATGCCAAGCACCGTATCCGCCCCCTTGATGGAGGCTGCGGCATACAGTTGTCTGCCATCCGGCGTCAGGGCAATCGCGGTTACCTCGGCCCCTTCGGCGGCGTTCATGCGGATGATCTCCACCAGTTCGCGGCGCGCCACGTCGTAGACATGAATATTCGCATCAGTGCCGCCATAGGTGTAGACCCGCTGGCCCGTTGGATCGGCCTTGACCTTGGTGTGCTGGTCTGCGCCAAACCATGTGTCAATCTGTATGTCTTCAAAGGGATAGGGCGGGAAATTGTCGTCCGTGAACATCGCGCAAAACGTCTTGGACCCCAGCAGATCGGTAAGCCTGCCATAAAGCGCGCGCAAGATGTCGTACTCGCGCCGCGACATCCAGATGTAGGGGCCATTTGCCCGCCAAAAGGTCTGCGCGATCAGGTTGCCGAAGGCGATCAGCTTGCGTCTGTCGGGCGACACCAGCGCGTCACCCTCTGCATTTTCGGCCTGCCCGTCTTCCATGAAGGACAGCTCTTGCTGCAACGCGTCCAGCAGATCGCGCACGCAATGCTGGATAAAATCGCCAAGCAACGTGCCTTCCATCAGTTGCTGCAGCATCGTGTTGGTGTTTGGCTGATGCGGTTCCACACGAATGTGCGGCGCGCCTGCGGTCAACTCAATACTCAGGCACGCGGTGCCATTACCGTCCCGCAGGATCGGCGCATTGGGGTTCTCCTGCTCGTAGGCGCGTATGTCGTCGAGCAAATCCACATGGGTGCGGCCGTCAAGGATGATGTCGCGCCCGTCGCAGTCAATCGCGTAGCCTTTGGTGACGTTCACGCAATCGCGCGGGCCTGTCACGTCGTCTGCGTTCTCTTCATCGCAGCATTCGACAATCAGACCGCAGACGATCCCCCAGCCGTGCAGGTGCTTGTTGTGCCATTCAAGGTCTTTCTGTTTGCACAGATGATCAAGCGCTTCCTGCACATTGCCCACACCCGGCATGTCGCAGGCCGCATTGTCGTAACAGACATCTTCTGCATGCAGGTTGGTCAGGGGCGGAAACTGGAAGCGTTTGCAGGCCCCTTTATCCAGCAGTGTAAGGGTGTCACCCGCTACATTGGCCAGACACATGTAGTGATGCTTGATCCCTACCGGGGGTTCTGCATCCAGCAGCGTGTCGCCATCGCTGTGCAAGGCTTCGCGCACAACAGCCGTCCAATAATCCCCCGCCAGATGCTGATGATCGGCCAGTTCAATGACCAGCTGCATAGTGTCCAAAGACAACGCCACACTGGAGCCGCCGTTGATATGGCCATGCTGTTCGGACCCCAGCACCGGGGAGAACCGCTGCCCCCGGTCAATGCCGCGAATGACCGTATCGCCATCCTCCATCATTGTCACAGCACGCCATGCCGCCCCATCGCGTTCGAGGGCCAGATACCCGTCCCAGCGGCGGACAAGCGACACGCCAGCGGGCGCGCTGTCCGGGTAGCCTTCGACCAGTTGACCCAGTGAAGGGCTCCAGCCTGCGGCGATCACCGCCGGATGGTGAAACCCGTGATGGCTTTCGGTTGCGCTTTGCTCAGGCGCGCCGTGATAGAATTCATAGACCCAGTCGGTGGCGCGAAACCCCGGGGGTTCATCCCCGATGCGCGCCGTCTCCGCCCCGTTTTCGCGGGACCATTTCAGGATCAACCGCTCGGGCGCGCCCGTCGCTGTGCGCTCAACCGCATGAATTTCAATGCGGTAGGCATAGTTTCCAACGCGGCCCGACACGTCGATTTCATCCAGACAGGGCTCGCAGGCATCGCTGGCCGCCAGTCCAGACCGCAGGCTGAGCGTCACGCGCCCCTCCCCGATGCACGGGTTCTGGTCGGTGTCTTCGGGGTCGAAGCCAAGCGGCGCCCATTTCATCTGCGCCATGGTCCGCGTGCGAGTGGTGGTATCCGCGCCATGCAAAGCGGGGTCCAACAGGGCTTCGTCTTCCAGCGCCGTCAGACTGCGTTCCCAGACATCCAGATAAAGCCGGTGCGCGCCCTCCGGCAACGCCGGGGCCAGCGGGAAATCGGCCTGATCGGCAAAATCGAAGGGCGTGCCCAGCGCGGCACCCCTGCGCGCTTCCAGAACCGCACGGATGCCGTTGACGTAGAAATCGCCCCAGACGATCTCGAAGCCCTCAGCCGCATTGCCCGCCACAATGCCGCCCTGTTCGGGAGAGCCCGTGCCGATCGCGTCCTGCAAGCCTGCGTTTACGCGGTCTTTTGCGATCTGCGACAGAGCGTTGCCGTCCGCATCCGTAAACATCCGCCCCTGCTGCAGATAGACGCCCGAAAAGGGCGCATGGATTGACGCAGGGAATTGGCTGGTTTGGGTTTTCATCGTAACACCTCCACTTTACGCATCCGACCACGGTGGACGGGTCAGGCGAATATCCGGGATCAGAACGGCTTCCTGTCCCACGGGTAAAAATTCTATCAGTTTCTCTGCGATGGCCGCGCGGATCGCAGCGTGACGCGCCTCCCAGAAAGCGCCCATCTCGCCACCATCTTCGGCCCCGGACAGGATCGCAGGATGTGTGGCAGGGCTCAGGACACCGGCGTGCCTGCGCGCATAGTCGGTTTCAAAAAATACCGGCGCCTCAGATGTGTTTTGCCAGAACTGCAGGTTTCCTTGCGGCTGGCCCGGCACGATCCGCGAATACCGAATGCAGCCGCCGTCGGGGGGCGGGCTGCTGACGTCGGCGGGATCTGACACGGCCTGGGCAAAAACGCACTCGCTGGCCTCAAGACCCCGCGCTTGCACGTCGCGCAGCACCGTCACCCCTTCAAGGCGCATGCGCCCTTGCGGCGCGCGGAGCCGGTCTGCCAGACAGGCCCGCAGTGTGAGGGCTGGCGCAAACAGATCGCTTAAACCGGTTTCGACCCGCGAGACCGCGCAGCGGCAAAACGACAGGCGCGCGCTTGCACTGACGATGGGCCTGCGGAACGAAATCCCCTCAAAAATCCACTCTGTCACAGAAGGGTCCGCCGCATCCAGATCGACCGGCCCGTTCACCCGCACGGGGATGAAAGGCCCCGCATCGAGGGATCGGTTACGGTGAATCCGCCTGCCCGGCACGCTGTCGTCAATGTCGATCTGCGCCGCGTACCCTGCACTGGGCGTATTCTGCCAGACCACCACCGGCGCGTTCGGCGGGAAAAACCCCGATGGCGGCGGCACATAGATCAGTACGCGCCGCGGATGGTAGTGCCCCTGCCGCCAGTCGGGCGTGCGCATATCCAGCGTGCGCGGCGAGGTATCTTCATAGCTGCCCGGGAAACACGGCGCGCCGTGAACGGCGCCCTGCCGCCATGCAACCTGCTCTGCGTCCACCGTGATGGACTGCGCGCCGGGACTGCCCAGAGGCACCGCAATGGCGCGGCTGGGGCAGCGCATGTCGACGGTCGCGGCAGGCACATCAGGGTGACGGGCCATGTTGCCGGGACAGGCCGCATTTGGTTCCTGCGCATAGCCAAAGGATGTGGCAGGCCTAAGCGGTTGACCGATGCGCGGGGTCATGACCACCCGTTGCCAGCCTTCCTGCACGACACTTTCAGTTTGCCCAATCGCCTCGACAATGCTGTCGAGCGTTGACAGCGTCCCCTTGCCTTGCCGCCAGCGAATGGCAGCGCCCAGTTCAGCGCGCCGCCCGTCCGCCAAAGGCGACAAGAGCCGCGCATCGACCAGTTCGGCGAAATAGGGCAGCACCCAATCCTGCGCAGGGGCGATGTTTGCGCCCGGCTCCGGGTTGTCAGGAAAATTGTCGCCGTAGCGTTGCCGCAAGGTGCCATAAACGGCGTCCAGCAAATGCCCGCAGCCGTCAAGATAGGCGCGCAAATCACCGCTTTCATCCCGTTCGCGGTAAAGCGCGGGCAGAATGCGGTAGAGGGTCTGGGCAAAGTCTTCTGGCACGGGGTCAGGCTTTCATCACAGCGTAAAGGGTTCAGTTTCAAGGGTGAGGACAGAGAGATCAGGATCGACGTGGATCATCTGGTCGCGGCGCGGTTTGATACTGCGCACAGACAGGCCGGGGCTGCGGTTCAGCAACGGCGGCGGGCTGATCGCAGCCCAGCGCCCCACCTCAATCTCGACGGAGGCGTTTTCCACACCCTCCACGCCTTCGATCAGATGCAGCAGCTGACTGCGAAACAAAGGCGCGCCAAGTTTTGCGCGCTCCAGCGCATAGTGATCCGTCAGGGCTGCGCGCACGGCTTGCGTGACCTGATCGGGATCATAGGCCGAAAGGTCTACCCGCAGTGTGGCCTTCAGGCTCAGCGGCAAGGACACAAAGCCCTGCACGTCAATCGAGACCCCCGGCAGCGCATTGCTTTGCAAAAACTGTTGCAAATCATCCCCAAGGGTGCCCATTCTGCCACCCGCAGGCACGATGATCACGCCAATGCGTTCGCCGCGCGCGGCCCCGTTTGGCATCTGGAAAGAGACCGCCTGCAGCACCTGTGCATTGAGCGCCGCAAGCCTGCCAAAGTCAGACACAGAGACCGCACGCCCCAAGGTCAGCAGGCCAGAGGCCGCGTTGTCGCGCAGCGAGGCAAGCTCTTCTGCGTCAGCGCCGCCCCCTGCGGACAAGGGCTGCACCACGGCGTCGATCAAAGGATCAGGGCGCACGATCTTGCGCAGCGCCCCCGCTTTGAGGTTGCCTTTGACGCCCACACCCTTGCGCCACCTGTAGCGGATATTGTCGGTATCCGTGGGCAAACGCCGCCCGTTTTTGCCATCGCCAAAATGGACGGAGGCGTCTTGGTCGTCGTTCAGCCGGACTTCAAAATCTGCATCCGTTGGTCCGCTGTCGCGCAGATTGCCAACCTGCCGCCATGTGCGGTTGCCCACCTCGATGTCAATCGAGGCGCGCACACCCGCAGGCATCAAGGGATCAGCCACAAAGCTCAAGGCGTCCACATTGACGTCAAAGACCTGCCCCGATTGCGTGGCATCGCCACTGCCAAGGATCTTGCGTGGCTGGCTTTCCCCATGATCGGCCAGCACGACATTTGCCCGGATGTGCGTGTTCCAGCGCGCCAGCGGCGGGGCGGCAACCGGACCTGTTGCTTCTGTCCCCGGCACGGGGGGTGCCACCTCAATCCAACCAGCAGCCGCATCCACGGCGGCGACAACCGCGCTGTGCGCCAGCCCGGCGGTCTCTATGATGACCTGGCGACCCCGTGCCAAAGCATTGGGCCATGGCTCGGGCGCACAGATCAAACGGGTGACCTGATCAGACCGGTTGTCCGTGTCAAACGCCGGATCGTGGTTCTTGTCATGCGCTATGGGGCGCAGGGTTTCGGCGAATTTCAGATGCACCGGCGCTTGCAGATTTGACACCAGCGGCGTTGTTTCAATCAAGGTATCGCCGTCTTCTACGGTGACCGCATCGACGCGCACCGCCTGCAACACTGAACTGGCAGAGACGATCCAGTCGCCCTGCCCCAAATCCTTGACGGTGCCACCCAGCACCAACCCCGTCGGGGCGGTCTCTTCGACGTAGGCCACAGGTTCGCTGCCCGCAGGCACATACAAAAGCGCATCGGTCGCCGTGACAAACTGATAGGCGACAAACGTCTCGCCATCCGCACCGACCACATTTTCAGGCTCCAGAATACCGGTGCTGTCTGTGTAGTTCGGGCTCCAGACGCGGGCACCGCCTCCGCGTTCTGCGGGTACAATGACACGGTCGATGCCGCCTGCGGACTGGCGGGAGGCCGTGACCATCAGGTAGATCGCCTCGCCCGGCTGCGGGATGTGGTCCGCGTCCAGCCGCACCCGCGCGCCGTCCACCTGCATCACGCGTCCGCTTTTCCAACCGCCGTCGTACCAGGTGATCGAACTGCGCCCGGCGGACAGATTGTGTTCAGGCGTCAGGATCACAACATCCGGCCCCGCCAGTCGGGGCGTCTGGACCAGTTCTGCAGCACGGTGCAGGCTCACCTGCCATCTTTTGGCCGCCAGATCGGCGCGATCGTTGGTGGGTTGCCCCAGCAGCATCACCTGCGCGCCCAAGTCCTGCGCCACCTGAACGCCAAAGCCATTCGGCGACCCGCTGGCAGACGCTGATGCAACCTCAAGAACCGCGATCTCTCCGACCACCGGCGCTTTGTCGGCCTCCCCCAGCGGGAAGCTGGCCAAATGCCCATCGGGCTGTGCTGCATAGAGGAAGGCTTCCTGCGATTTGTCCCACGCCGTCGGGCGCAACAGGTTCAGGGCCGGATCAACCGCAAGGTCGGATGCTGTCTCAAAAATACTCGGGGCCGATCCGTCATCCGGCACGTTTTTCACCTGAAACCCTTGCGCTAACACCCCGGTTTCCTTTGCAATCAGGGCAAGGTCTGTCTGCGCCGAGGCAGGGGGGGCCGGGCGCGCATCCAGCAATTGCACCAGCCGCCGGATACTCTCCCACTGCGTTGCGGTGCCAATGAAGGTTTCATTTGCGTAAGCATCAATATGTTCCGTCAACACATGGGTTGACCGCGCAAAGCTGCGCAGAATTTCCCATGCGTGATCGCGGCGCGTGTCTTGATATTGCGCCGTCAGACGGGCCTCCCGGGCGGCGGGGCTTTCGCTGGCAGGCACCGGATGGCGGGTGACAAGATCGCTCCAGCGCGGCAGGTTCTCACCGGGGCTGACGTAGGCCTCTGCCAGCCGCGCGCGCAGGGTTTCCAGATGGGTGACCGCGTTGCCGTCCACGTATCTGAACCGGCGCAGCCCGGCGCGGTTCCAGCGGGTGAGGTCCTTGCCGCTCATCCTGCCATGCCTCCGCTGACACGGACACGCAGCACACCGCGTCCCGGCGCGTCGGGATCATTGTCACAGATCGCGATTTCGGTGCCTGTCAGTTCAATGCGCCCGTCATCGGACTGATCATCGTAGCGGGTGCCCATACGCTTGAACCGGTTCAGGCAGACCGCCGCCACACCGTCCAGCGACATCACCGCCGACACCAGATCGGACGCATGCAAATCCTCTCCAAAGCGCAACCGCCGGGGCGAGAAATATCCACCAAGACCCGTGCCCAGTGCCTCTTCTACCGCGCGCTTGATCTCCGAGCGGTAGAAATTTTCAGAGGCAAGCACAGTCAGATCAATCAGGATCGGCACCGGTTCAGGATCAAACAGCCAGATTTCCTGCCCGGCCATGCGGTACGCGTCCACAAAGACCCGCAACACAGCCCGTACCGTGGGATCAGACGGCCCGGGCACGGGTGCAAGGCTGTTGACCCGGTGAAACCTGTCAAGATCATCAGCAAGTTGCGCGGTCTCATCGGTGCCCGCGCCAAAAATCGTCTCGATCCCGGCATCAAGCGGCGTGTTGCGCAGGATGATGCAGGAGGCTTGCAGCGTGCTCCATGATCCGGTCCAGCGCATCCGGGCCGCCGCGCGCAGCACGAGCGGATGGCGTTCCAGTTGCGTCACCACATCCGCCTGCGTCACCATGCGGCGCTGCCGTTGGATAGACCTTGGACCGTCAAGCTTGGCCGCATCCATCTGGCGAGGGTATTTCAGCCATCTGTCTTGCAGGATCGCACGCGCGGCCGCCACCTGCACCGGATCAGAGGCGATATAGTCGATGTCAGCGCTTTCCAGCGGGTCATATCCAATGAAACTCAGCAGCCGCCAGACACTGTCGGGACGGCGCGCGGTTTCCAGAAATGCCTCCGCATGGACCCGGTCGAGCATGTCAGACAACTGGTCCAGCACCACGGACAGGGTTTCAACCAGCACCACCTCCATGTCGGCAGGGGTCCAGCGCCGACGCTCTGGAAAGCGGGCGGCAAGCTCTTCCATCATCGCCAGCCGGAAACTGTCGTAGTCCCGTTGCAGCCAGTCAAAGTCATCGCCCATGGGGGGCAGTTTGCCGGGCAGATCGGTCCGCCGCTGGCCGCAATCGGGGCATCCACCGTCAAAGCTCAGAACCGGGACCGGAGTGTTGGCCATCACAGCGTCCTCCCGATGGCGAATTTCGTGCGTTCTGTGTGGTTTATCGCGGCCAGTGTGAAGCCGACGGTGACGATCAGTTCCGCATCGGTCGAGGCACTTTCGTCAATCGTGACATCAATTGTTTTCGGATCAACCTCGCCTGCCAGCGCATCCACAAGGCTTGCGGTCATCCGCTTGCGCGTCACCTCCCACAGTGCAGGTCCATTTGGTTCAAAAAGCAGGGCCACAGCCCCCACACCGAATTCCGGCCTGAACCAGCGCTCGCCCGGATTTGTGAACAGCACCTGATCGATGATGGCGCGCACATGCTCCAACCGGGTAGCAACCTCTGCGCCTGTTTCCCCCACCGTCATGGGAAAGCGCATGTAGTCGGCAGTGTTCAGCCTTGTCATTGTACCCTCCTCATGAGGCGGTCGTTTTCGTGGTCAGCGTAGACATTTCGCCTTGCGGGATGGGCGGCGTGGTGGGCAGGCCGGGCAGCGTGGTGGTGTGCATATGCGTGGCGAACAGGGCCAGAAAACTGGCACCCTTGATCAGCGGCTCGCCCCCGGCAGAGCCAACCGCCACCTGCGCGCCCTTGATCGTGACGGTGGTGCCATCAACCTCGATGCCTGCGGGGCCCATCTTGATCTTGTTGCCGTTGGCGTCCTCGACCGTGGTGCCGGAGCTTTCCATAGTCAGGCTGTTGCCGCGCGCATCTTCTAGCGTGACCGAGCCGGAGGCCGCGTCCAGGGTCAGGGTCGATCCTTCCTCATTGGTCAGGATCAGGTTCCCTTCGACGTCCATCACCAGATCAGCGCCGCTCTGATGCGCCAGCGTGATCTGTTCCTCGCCGCTTTGGTCGTCAAACTGCAGTTTGTGGCCCGAAGGCGTTTGCAATATCCTGGTCTCGGGCGGTGATTTGCGGGCGTCCTGCGGTGGCGCGTCGCTGGTGCGCCAGAAGGTGCCGACCCAGATCGGCGTGTTGGGGTTGCCCTCTTCGAATTCGATCCACAGTTGCGCGCCCACCTCTGGGATCGCAAACAGCCCTTGCCCGTTCAACCCGCCAAAGGGCGCGCAGGGCAGCGCCCATCCGGAGACGGCCTCGCCCAACACCGAAGGCACCCGCACCTTGACCCGGCCCAGTTGGTCAGGGTCCTGATTATCCACCACAAACCCACGGTATTTGCCGTAGTACGTGCGCTGCTGCTGGCGGGCGACCTGAACAGAAAGGGGATCCATAGCGCGCCTCCCTCAGACCAGCGCGGCAAGCGGATTGCTCGCCACTTGAAGGTTGTCACCATAGGCGTTGCGCAAAAGCTCGAACTCCTGCCTGTAGCCTTCCAGATCAAAGACGTGGCGCACCTTGTCCACGTACCACGTGCCAGAATGGCGTGTGCCGACCCCGTCAACGCCAACCCGCAGGCCCGTCAGCAGCACATGACCATAGCGCGCCCCGTCCAGCGCGCCGGACGCCCCGACCTTCAGCGCGTTCTGGTTGGTCTTTTCCTGCGCCAAGACCGCTGTATTGGCGGCGTCACTTTCGCCTTCGCGGCTGATGCGCCAGACAAATCCGTCGTCAAGCGTGTCAACGCTGGTGGCGGGTTCCTGCCCCAGCACTTCAAGATCGGGCTTCAGCGTTCGGGTCTCGACGCTGTCGCCTTCGGCTGCGGCCACATCATAGGTCGCAGCATCAGGTTTGTGGCCATCATCCTTGAGGCTGAAACTGATGCAGTTGGTGGCCGGTCCCGCATAGACCATGATGGTTGTCTGCGGGGCGCTGTCGAACCGGCGCGGGCCAAAATAGATGCGGCCCGCCCGATAAATCAGCTCAAACCCGTTGGCCTCTGCGCGTTTTTTCAGGAAAACCGCATCGGTTTCGTCCTGCGTGGCTGTCACATCGCGCATCCCCTCGGCGGGCGCGCCGTCAGGCAGCAGGTTCGCCTCCGAGATGATCTGGGTGGCGATCAGACCATCCGTGGTGGGCGCATCGCCCCCCCATGTGCGGCGCTTGTGGGTGCGGTCCAGAAACAGGCTGTCGTCCTGCACCGTGACCGTTACCACCGAACCGCCGCTGTCTTCGGGAAAATCAACGGCGATTTCGCGGATGTAGCCACGCATCACCTCTTCGGTCTCTTCGCCAAAGGCGGCCTCGACCTTCAGGGGCTTCCAAGGCCGCAGGCGCGCGTCGTCCTGCACGATCCATGACCCGTCCACATCGCGCCGGGTCTCGAATTTGAGCACGGCCTCAGACGCGGCCTCCCGGCTGGTATCCACCGTCACCTCCATCAGGAAGGGGTAGAGGTCAGCGATTTCGGTGCCTGAAATGCTGATGACACATTCGCCGGGGGCGCGTTTGACAGGTTTGAAGAGATCAAACATCCTCTACCCCTTTTTCGCCGGAATGAGGATCGCGTCGCCCTGCATCTGGTCGGAGATCATCACATCGCCATCTTCGCTGTCCGGGTTCAGGCTGTCCCCGGCGGTGATCCGCGCGTTACTTTCATCGCGGATCGGACCTGCGATCATGTATTCGACGTTGGCATCGACAATACGGTACCAAGACCGGTCCGCCTGATAGAATGCCTGTGCAAGCAGGTCGGGCCGGTCGCTTTCAGATTGGGTATGCTCCAGAACGCCCATGGCGCGTTCAATGGAGCGTGGTTTGACCCCTTGGAAATCAGACCGGCTGTCGGGGTCTTTGGCAAAACGGGCAAGGCCTGCGTAGCGTGAGTTTTTCAGGAACATCTCAAAGCCCTCCGCCAAAACTAAAGGAGACAGCACTTGCCACCGTATCCGCTGCATTGAGCCCCGCACCAATGGACTGGCGCACCTTTTCAACGGTATAGAAGGGGTTGTTGCCTTCGATCACCGTAAAGCTGAGTTGGACATTGGCGCGGTACGGAATGAGCGTGGGCAGATGCGCGGTTTCCTCAACCTGCACCTGCGTCATGAACACCGGCAGCACATGCGTGCCCCACACCAAGAGCAGCACAGAGGCGGTCTCATTCCGCTGGAAGGCGCGTTCACCACCAAAGCCCAAAGCGGCCAGCGTGTTCAGCCCGCTGGGTCCCTGCACCTTGGGCTCAACCATGCTGCGCAGCGTGTCGAGTTGCGGCTCAACCCCGAACTGCCCTGTGATCGCGTTGCCTTCGGCGATCTTGTCTGTTGCATCAAGCAAAATGGCGAGGTTGAAGGTTTCCGGCTGCAGTTGCACGCCCTGTGCCACGCGCGGTGTCTCAAAGGGGCTGGTGAAATCATACCCGCGCGTTGTGCCCGGCGCGCCGCCCTGCGGGATGGTGATGGCGCGCGTGCGTGCAATGCTTTGGGGGTTATAGGTGAACTGGAAGACCAGCGGCGGCAGGCTGATGCCGTATTCGATCAAAAACCCTTTGAGGAGGTTCACACTCATGCGCCACCCCATTGTTTGAGGCTTGCCCCGGTTGCGCGCCCGACCCGCTGCGCAAGCGCAACGGCGCCTTCACCAGCAGGGGCGGCAGGCATCACCACCTGCAGGCTGTCTGTTGAGAAACGGGCATTTTCGCGGATCACGCGGGAGACTTCCTGCACGATCGCATCGCCGCTGTGAGCGGATGCCTTGGGCAGCCGCAGGGTGAGCCGGTCTACTGTGACAATGCGTCTGCCGCTCATACCGCCGCCTCCATGGTTTCATCTTCGGGCAGGTGATCGGCCAGTGCGCCAAGCTCCCGGCGGCCCATAGGCTTGCCGGATTTGCCCAATTCGCGCCAAACGGCGGTCGCCACATGCGCCAGTGAAATCGCTTGCTCGTCGGCGGCGGCAAGATAGGCGGCGTGCAAGGCTGCGTTCTGTATCCCGCCCCCGGTGAGCGTCACAGCCCCGGCCAGCATGTCGCACTCAATGTCGGCAGTGCGCGGCGCCTGGGGCGGCAAGAGCCGCGACCAGAGTGCCGCGCGCGCCCTCAGATCCGGCCGGGGGAATTCGACAACCGCCTGAAACCGCCGCATAAACGCCTGATCCAGATGCGCCCGCAGGTTCGTAGTCAGAATGCAGGGGCCGCGGTGCTGCTCGATCCGGCTGAGCAGGTGAGAGACCTCCATGTTGGCATAACGGTCGCGGGCCTCTTTCACCTCTGCGCGTTTGCCCAGCAGCGCGTCCGCCTCGTCGAACTGCAGGACCATGTTTTGCCCGTGCGCTGCATCGAAAAGAGCGTTGAGGTTTTTCTCGGTCTCCCCGATGTATTTGGAGACGATCATCCCCAGGTCAACCCGGTAGAGCGGCCAGCCTAGCGCGCTTGCCAGCACCGAGGCTGCAAGGGTTTTGCCTGTGCCAGAGGGTCCGGAGAACAAGGCCAGCGGCCCGCCAACATCGCGCCCGCCCCAATCACCCACAACCGTGTCGCGCTGCCGCACCCAATGCAAAAATTCGCCCAACATCTGTTTTTGCAAATCGGGCAGCACCAGATCGTCCCACCCCACAGTGTCGTGAATGCGCGTGGCTCCCATGGGCGGGGTGATCTGGCCGGTTGCCCCAATGAGGCGTTGTAGCGCGCGCGGATCAATGCGCAGCGCGCCATATTTGCTCTGCCCCTCAAGGATCACCAGTTTTTCAACACGCAGCCTGCCCTCGGGGGACAGCGTCTGGTGCAGCGCAATCGCGTCCACGCCGCGCAGGGCGAATAATTCCTGCAGCAACGCGGGCGATGCCTCGGGCGCGGTGCTTTGCAAGGCCTGAAACAACCAGCCGACGCGGGGCTGCATCTCAACGGCGATAAGGGCCGCAAGCACATCCACTTCCATCACAGACAGGCCTGCAATCGGCAATCTGCCCCAAGGGCCGCGCATATTGCGCAGATCAGCAACGCGGTCGTTCAGCCCCCGCAGCGCATCTTGCAACTCGGCCGGGGGCGCGCGCCCTTGCCGCGTCTCCACCAGACAAAGCGCCAGTGCCTCAATGCGGTCCCACTCGGGCTCAAGCGTTTCAAACCCCGAGATATCGCCCAGCGCGTTCATGGCGCCTCCCTCCACAGCGTGATCAGAATAGGATCACTGCGCAGGATCTCGGGGGCTGCACCGGGAAACCGCTCAAAGGTTCGTGTCGCACAGAGCATCAATTGCAGCGATGTGGCCTCCGCCGCCAGTGCATCGGGCAGTGCCGTGGCAACCGGCAGACCCGGCAAACCCAGTGGGATGTGCATCGGGTCGATATCCTGTGTGGCAACCATGGCATTCTGCGCGGGCATAACAGTCTGCCATCCACTGGACCGCCAGATCTGCCAAACCAAATCGACGTCGGTGCCCGGATCGCCCGCAATCCACACCTGTGGCGTAAAGCCTGCAAACTCCGCGCCCTCAACATCGAAGGACAGACTGCGATGCACGCCATCCTGCCAAATCAGCACAATCGCAGGACGCCACGCGGGATTATCGGTATCAACCGTCAGCGCCGCCACGCGCGGCCCCGTGATCACCCCATCAAACGGCGCGTATTTGTCTGCCGTCAAACGTACTTCGGAGCCAATCGCGCCCACAATCGCAGGCTCCGGCATCAGCTCGCGCGGCACAATCGGCGTCAATGCCATCTCAAACACGGCGGAGGGGCGGTAGTGTACGTCCCCTTGCGTGGACCAGATCTGATTGATCTGCTCGTCAGAGGACGGCATGAAAACAACGCGCGTGCGCACCTCGATGCCATCCGCATCTATGGGAGGCAAAATGGGCTGTTCGTGCAAGACCCGCATGACATCGCCCAACAAGCGCATGTCATTTTCGCCTGCAGAGATCGACGACCCGTCGCCAATGACCTCGTCGATGCCAAAGGGTGTAATCATACAGAACATCCGAATGCGCCATGGCAGATCTGGCTGCGTCTGCGCATCAAATCCCGAAGGTTCAAAGCGGTAAAAGAACAGATTGACCTGATTTTCGTCGAAAGTATCCAGCGCACCCGGCGCGCCCATCGTAATGCCAATACCATTTGTGGCCGCATCGATCCCGGTGGACAGCACGCTGCGCACATTATCGCAGATCTCTGACAGAGAAGAGGCAGGCACCGGCATCTGTCAAAGCCTCCGCACATGGTAGCGGGCCGGGGAGGGCTGCGGCGTTTGCGGCACGGTCTTGGCCGGTCTGGGAACCGGTGCGTCTTCGACAATGATATCAATATGTCCAATCCGGACTTCGGTCACGGGTTTCTCAGCACTCTCATCAGCAGCGATCGAAAGCGCACGCGGGTCAAAGGCATCGTCTTCCACGTTACCGAAAGCTGCGCGTTCAGCCTGCTCAAACGGCGAGAGCGGTGCGGGCGCATCAAAGCGCGTCTCATCAACGCCTGAGTTTTGCGGACCAACCTCCATCGTTTGGACATCGCCGTCCACTGTGTCGGCGTCTGACCGACGACCCGCGCGCACAGGGTCTGCCGGGGCCTCTGCAAGAAGACGCGATTGCACGGACTGACTGTGTTGCGGGGCCGCTGATATTCTTTCCGCATCGCTCTGCTGCGCTTCAACGACCTGCGGCACAGGCCGCACTGATACCTGCGATGCAGCCAAAGGCTCACTGGGCGGTTTTCCAGAACGCGCTGATCCTCTTGCAGCGACGGCCGATGCTGCCGCAGGAAGGCTTGCTGCGGTTGGCAACCTATCCTCTTTAACCTTTGCATGCTGCAGCGGGATGCCGGTGTCGGCTTCAGCTGGCCGAACCGCTCTGGCATCAGCATTCAACTGGGGCTGCGCGGCGCCCCCCTGCGACGGCGCATCCGGCAGCGTGTCATCGGCCTGCGGGCGCGAGGGCTGCGCGGGCGGGCCCGAAGGGTCCAACCGGGCAATGTCTGTCGGATAGGGCGCCGCGCCCACCGCCGACAGCGGCTCTGCCGCGCGGCGCGGGCGCGCATCTTGTACAATCTGATTGAGGTAACGCATCTTGCAGCCTCCTCACGTCGCGCCGAAGGGTGGGTCTGACTGAACGTGAATACCGCGCGCGGCATCGATCATCGCCAGATAGGCCTTGCGACGTGCACGCGGCAAAGCAAGGATATCAGCCTCCGGCCAATGGTACTTGGACGCCAGCACATGCACGTCCTGCAGGATATCGCCACCGTGGCCCGCCAAAGCGGCATAAGGATCAACCGCAATCCGTTGCTCCGCAGCGCACGCAGGACAAGCAGACCCGATCTCGGTCGTGACCTCCGGAGACAAAGCTTCAATGGCGCTTTCGATCTGCGCTTCCTCGTCCGAGGAAACATCAGCCTCGCCCTCCAGCCCCGCCAACCGTCGCAACAAAATGTCCCGCGCTTTGTCTACAGGCAGATGCGATATGGCATGCTGATCCGACCCCGTGGGACTGCGCACCGTCACCGACCTATCGGCAAGCCTGACCTCAACGGCAGGAAAATCCGAACTTGCTTTCTTTGTTGGCAGTGCGGACTGCTCCACGGGCACGTCAAAACTCTCCCCGCAGGCATTGCAGGTGCCGGTCAGCCAGATCAGGTCGCGCCCCATCGACACCCCGACCTGACGCACCAGATATTGCCGGTCCGCCACACAAAGCTGCCCGGCCACGTTCTCATCACAGGGCTGTCCGCCCACTTCCAAAAGGGTTTCGGCCAGAAAACGGCTCACTTTGGCGGGCTGACTGGCGCTGCTGCGGGTCACCTCGGCCAAGGCCATCTCAACCGCGCCTGACATCGGGCGCAGCACCACATCTGTGCGCAGCGCCCCGTCTGTTTCGATGCCGCCAGGAAGCGAAATCATGGCTCACGTCTCGGACGGTTCAGCCACGGAGGTATCGCGTTCCCATCCTTCATTCTCCAGCTTAAGCGTCTGAATGCCCACACTGTTGCGCGTCCCTGCATCCAGCTCCGGCACCAGTTGCGCCTCAGACGGCCAGCAGCGGTAAATCCTGTAGCTCAGCGCAACCGTCCCCTGCAAATTGAGGATGTTCAGAACAATGTCCTTGCGAAAGTTCTTGAGCGACATCGCCGCACTGCCCTGCACGTTGTGCACAAGGTTTGCCCATTCCTCAAAGACCGGATCATGGGTCAGCCCCTGCTCCAGTGTAATCGGCTCATAGGTCGCCCCGCCCGGCATCACGCGTTCGATGTTGGGCTCTCCGGCAGACCGCCATTTGACCGCCTCAACCGTCCGTTTGAGGCCAGAACACTTGCGCAAACCCGCAACCACCTGCCCGTCCCAGAGGATTTGAAACTTGAACGTTCGGTAAGGGTCATACCGATGCGCATTCACTGAAAACAATGGGGCTGCCATCTCAGATCTCCTTGCTGACTTTTATTCCTGGCTGACTTTTTGCTGAATCCGCACGATCACGAATTCTGCAGGCTTGAGCGGCGCAAACCCGACCACGGCAATGACCTGACCGCGGTCAATGTCCGCCTGGGTCATGGTGTCGCCCAGATTGCAGCGCACAAAATAGGCATCATTCGCGGTTTCCCCCTGAAACGCGCCCGCCCGGAACAAACCATCCATAAAACCACCGATATTGGCCCGCAACGACGCCCAGAGCGGATGCGCATTGGGCTGGAACACGGCCCATTGGATGCCGTCCTTGATCGACTTTTCAATGAAAAGCGCTGTGCGACGCACCGGTACATAGCGCCATTCCGGCACCGCCTTGGTGGCCAGCGTCCGCGACCCCCAGACCACGGGGCCGTAGGTCGGCATCTTGCGAAAACAGTTCACTCCCAAGGGGTTGAGTTGGGATTGCTCAGTGTCCTCCACCTCGAATTCCAAGGCAGACGCGCCCACCAACCGGGTTTCCACGCCTGCAGGGGCTTTCCAGACCCCGCGACGGCTGTCCGTCTTGGTCCAGATGCCTGCCGCAAAAGCCGACGGCGGGATCATGACCGTTTTTGGCGCCGTCGGATTGGTATCCACATTATACAGCGGATTGGGGCTGGCTACACGCGGGTAGTACATCGCCGTATATGTGGACGACGGCGGCGACATCTGTTCAACCGCGCGCGCGTCATCAAGCTCATAGCCCGGCGGTGGGTCCACCAGCACCATCATCTGTTTCTGGCGCTCTGCAAAAGCGATTGTATTGGACAGCGCAGAGGTGGGTCCCGTCTCGGTCCACGGCTGTCCGGGCAGCAGGATCATTGTGACATCACGCACTTTGCGCAGCACATTGCCGTAGAAATCCGCATAATCCGACCCGGAGGGCGACACAGTGGTGCCGCCCAAAAGCTGTTCACCCTCCCCGCCCGGTCCCGGCAAGGCAACGGGGATCACGGGGCTCACGCCCTGCGTCACTTCCCGCCCGGCCACAAGCGTAGCCGCAGCAGAGATACCAAGGAAATCCGCAAAGGTCCCTGCCGCTACAGAAATCGATGACATCCGCGCCGACCCACTGCCCGATGTGATTTGGATCTGGCGATCAGGGGCGGGGGTGTAGACAACTTCACACCCCGCAAAGGACGGGATGTCCGGGGCGGCATTGCGGATTGCCGTCTGCAAGCCCGCAGCAACCGCTGTCCCGTCAGCAGCATTCGTGCCCCCCAGGGTCAGGACGGCAGCATCCAATGTCACCAGCAAAGGGCCTGTGCCATCCATGGTGATGCTGATTGAATTTGGCGTATTGGCCGGAATTCCTGTCGAAAACAACGTGCCCGTTGCGGCCAGCGTATCTCCGGTCAGGACGGCGCGACTGCCTTCGGACAGCATCATCAGGTCAGCAAGTGTGCCACCGCCGATCCCCAGCGACGCACTACTGTTGTCTTCCGGCGACGTCACAGAAAACCGCCGGGCCGCATATGTCACAGTAACAGCCTGAAAAGACGCCAAGGGCGAATGCGCCCGCACGGCAGCCTGCAGCGCAGCGGCCAGTGCGGCCCCGTCTAGATCATGATCAGCGCCCGCCAACCCCGCACCGGACAGATCGACGGTGATGATTTCATTGCCCCGACCATTGAGGTTGAGCGAGAAAATCTCCGACGTGGACCCACCCAAACCGTTTGTAAAGTAGGTGGCAGCCGCGCCCGTATCGCCTCCCCGGATGACCGCATCAGCATAGTCTGCGCCCGCACTGTCAATCAGCGCATCAGCGCCCAGCGCCACCGATATCAAGGATGAACCATCGTTCACCGCATCAATCACGTAGGACGCGGAGCCTTGCTGCATGTCCAAACCGACAAAGGTCTCCGCCGCTTCAAAGGCCCCATCAACGCGCCGCCCGACCATCAGATCAAAGGCGGTCGCATCGGGGTTCGGCTTTTCGATCATGACAAACAGATCATTGCCCCATTCACCGACGCTGGAGGCGGAAATCTCGAGCACCGGATTTGTCGTCGCAACGCCACCCGTGCCTTGCCCATTGACTGTGACCGCCGCCGCAACAGCGCCTGCGCCTGACAGGCGGCAGATGTAGGCATTCTTGCCCCCATTGAGGTAAAAGGCCTGAACGGCAAGGCCCATTTCATCCGTCTCTGAGGCGATATCACCGTAGAGCGATTTGTAGTCGTCAAGTTTGCCGATCAGTTCCGCCTGGCCCGCTGGCCCGCGCACGGCAGGTCCCACAAAGGCAGCAACGGACGTGGCGGCACCCTCAATGGGGCGCGCTCCGCTTGGGATTTCTTCGATATAGACACCGGGGGTCAGATAGACCGGCATGGCAGGGCTCCTGAAGCTGAGAACACAAAGCACGGCCAGTCGTCTTGCACAGGTCGAAAAGGGTGCTGGTTGCACCGCCAGCCGGGGGCTGGACACTTCCTCTGTTGCGCCGCGTGTCTGGTTGCTCGCGTTCGTTGATCCCTCAACCGTCACAGATCAATGCTGTGTTGCCTATGAAGCGAAGGGTTCAATTTTGGCCCGCCACAAGGCCCAGATATCTGTGTGCACAGGGCCTGCATCGCTGAACCATGAGAACTGGATCTTTGAAAAACGCGCAGCGGTTCAGGCGGCAGGGGAACTGCCGCAAAGACCTCATGTGGTTTCAGGGTTTGATCAGGGCCGGTTGCGCCGCAGATAGGCCGCCGCTTCGCCGCGTCGCCGCACACCCAGTTTGGCAAGGACGCTGTGAACATGGTTTTTGACGGTCGAGAGCCCGATCCCAAGCTCTGAGGCGATATCCTTGTTGGGATGCCCTCGTTCGATCAGATCGAGGATTTGCCGTTCGCGCCGCGTCAACGTGGTGTGTTCGCCGCCCTGCCCGTTGGCATAAAGCTTTCCAACGTGACAAAACAGACTGTGCGCCACATGGGGCGCGCAGTGCAGGGCACCGCGTTCGGCATCTTCAATCGCTTTGGACAGGTCTTTGAGGGATGCATTGTGCGGCACAAACCCCGACGCGCCCGCCTCTGCGCAGGCGATGATCTGCTCGGTGTTTTCGGGCACAGCCAAGGCCACCTGAGATACCTGCGGCGCATCGCGCGACACGGTCGCAACCAGCTCCAGACCGTTTGCCTGTGACAGATCGACAAGGGCCACGCGCGGATCATACCTGCGGATAAGCCGCAGCACATCCAGCGACCGGGACGCCGATTGCCAAACCGTGAAACCGGGGTTTTGCGACAGGGCCACGGCCAAGCCTTCCCGGAATATCTGAATGTCGGATACGACCAGCACCCCAATCATTTTGCCCCCACAAAATAATTCAACGAATAGCTGAAATAACTCCACTTAAAAGTGTAGCATGCAGGCTTACGTTGGGTAAACCTATCATCCGCCTCGTAGGTGGTTTTACGTATGTGCGCTCTGGCATGCAGGCGGCGGAAGATAGATTTCGGCAGAAAACAGCCTGACCTGTTTAAAGCGGGCTTTCAAAGGGTCTGCGAATCGCACGTCCGGTCAACAGCCCGCAAACAGCGACACCCTCATGCAGGGAACGCATGAGGCGGCGAAAAACACAGCTTTTCACGCAGTGCGTTTCTGCATTGCGGCATTGCCTGCGACTTTCGTGTTGGTTCTTGTCGCCAATAAGCTGCATCAGTGGACCTTACCGGCAGGATTGTTTAAGGCTGGCGCAGCAAAAAGAAGGGCCAAAGCACATGGCGGATAGCACCAAACCTGACATCATCTATACAAAAGTCGATGAGGCACCTGAACTGGCGTCGGCGTCGTTCCTGCCAATCATCAGACGGTTCGCAGAGGCAGCAGGGGTCAGCATTGGCACCCGCGACATCTCACTTGCGGGGCGCATCATCGCGACGTTTCCGGACAACCTGACCGACGCGCAGAAACAGGAAGACGACCTTGCAGCCCTCGGCAAAATCGTCAAAACGCCCGACGCAAATGTGATCAAGCTGCCCAATATCTCTGCCTCCGTGCCACAGCTTGTGGCGGCGGTGAAAGAGCTTCAGGCGCAGGGGTATGCGATCCCGGATTATCCTGAAAACCCGCAGACAGACGCCGAAAAGGATGTGCGCGCGCGCTTTGATGCGATCAAAGGGTCCGCCGTGAACCCGGTGCTGCGCGAAGGCAACTCGGACCGCCGCGCCGCTGCTGCGGTCAAGGCCTATGCACAGGCAAATCCCCATTCGATGGGAAAATGGTCCCCTGACAGCAAGACAATCGTTTCTGCGATGCAGGGCAATGACTTTTTCTCGAACGAGGTATCCGCGACACTGTCTCAGGATGAGACGATGTCTATCGTACATGTTGCCACCGATGGCACCGAAACCGTTCTGAAAGACGGTTTGCAGTTTCCCGCAGGCACCGTTGTTGATGCTACTTTCATGTCCGCAAAGGCGCTGGCAGACTTCCTCGATGCGCAGATCGCGGCCACCAAAGAGGCCGGCACGCTCTTTTCGGTGCATTTGAAAGCCACCATGATGAAGGTCTCTGACCCCATCATCTTCGGACACGCTGTCAAGGCGTGGCTGAAGCCGGTGTTCGAGGCCCATGGCGACCGCATGGCGGCGCTTGGAGTCAATGCAAACTCTGGCATGGGTGATCTGTTGGAGCGCGTCAAAGATGATGCAGAGATCATGGCAGCCATCGACGCTGTGACCGCCGACCGCCCACCGATGTATATGGTGGACAGCGACAAGGGCATCACCAACCTTCATGTCCCATCCGATGTAATCATCGACGCCTCTATACCCGCGTTGATCCGGGCTGGCGGCAAAGGATGGGGGCCAGATGGCAACCCCGGTGATACCAATTGCGTCATTCCCGACAATTCATACGCCCCGGTCTATGACGAGACGGTCAAGTTCTTTAAGGAGAACGGCGCGCTCGACGTGACCACGGCGGGTGCTGTGCAAAACCTTGGCCTGATGGCGCAGAAGGCCGAGGAATACGGCTCCCACCCGACCACCTTTGAGATCGCCGCCGATGGCCGCGTCGAGATGCGCCTGTCAAACGGGGATGTGCTGCATGCCCATGACGTGGAAGCCGGTGACATCTGGCGGTCCGCAAACACCCGCAAGGCCCCCATCGAAGACTGGGTACGCCTTGCCATCGACCGGCAGGCCATTGAAGGGTGTCAGGCGATTTTCTGGCTGGACGAAAACCGCGCCCACGATGCCGAACTCATCGCCTACGTGCGCCCAATCCTTGCTGATGCCGGTGTTGCGGATAAATTCGCGATCATGGCCCCCGCTCAGGCCACAACCGTCACCCTCAAAGAGATTACAGCAGGCCGTGACAGCATTGCCATCACCGGCAACGTGTTGCGCGACTACCTGACAGACCTGTTCCCCATTCTGGAACTTGGTACCTCGGCGAAAATGCTGTCGATTGTGAAGCTTATGAATGGCGGCGGACTTTTTGAGACAGGTGCGGGCGGATCTGCGCCCAAACATGTTCAGCAACTGATGGAAGAAAACCACCTGCGTTGGGATTCGCTTGGCGAATTCTGTGCGTTGGGGGAGAGCCTCAAGTTTTTGGCGGCTGCTAAGAACAACCCAAAGGCAAAAGTGCTTGGGACCGCTGTCGACGCTGCCACATCGGGCATTCTGGACAACAACAAATCGCCCGAACGCAAGGCAGGCCAGCCTGACAACCGCGACAGCCACTATTGGTTTGCACGCTACTGGGCCGAAGCACTTGCCGCACAGACCGAGGATGCAGAACTCGCCGCAGCCATGGCACCAGTCGCCCGCGAACTTGGCGAAAATGAAGCCGCCATCCTGCAAGAACTCACCGCTGTTCAAGGGGCTCCTGCTGACACGGGCGGATACTACCGGACCGACGCGTCCCGCACAGAAAGCGTGATGCGCCCGTCCGAGACGCTGAACCGTATCATCGGCTAGTGTGATTTTCCGCGGCGCAGGCCAGCTTGCGCCGCGGACCCTTTGGTTTCAGGGGAGCGATGAGGCCTCGTAGCTAGTGGCCTTCATCCGCTTTGCCCGACAGGTAGCCACCGTCCCCTTTGCCCGAGACGCCGCAAGCCGCAAGCCGCCAGCAAACAGATTTGGAAACGGCTGTCCCGAACGGTCCAGCACACGCGCCTGCCCATCCGATTGCAGCCCGCCTTGCATCTGGAACTGCGCGCCCGTGACTCGCACGCCGCAAAAAGGCGGCTCCAGCAGCGTTGCGCCGGATTGGTGGCTAAACCCGTCCGTCCCGCCCCATGAAATATCCGCAACCGTTTTTGGAAGTGTCGCAACAGGCAAGCCCAAATCAGTCGCCAGCGAATCCATCGAGGGGCGTTCGATCACGGCCCCGACGCGCCGCGCTGCGCGAAAACTCTCGAATTGGTCTGCAATTCTGGAAATGCGCGCCTCAAAAATCGCAAAAGCAATGCACGGAAGCTGACTAAGGACCGCCTTTGCCGCCTCTGAATAGTCTTGTGCCTCATTCCAGAACCGTTTTCCGGTGAGGTTGACCTGAATGCCACCCTCGGTGATGACCACCCAGTTGATGAGAATGCCATGGGGGTAAGCCACGTTGCCGTGCTGCTGCGCAAGCCAGTCGATCGCCTCGGCCGCAGGTGCAGACAGGCTTTCCACGAAGGCGGGATCGTTCTCGCCTTGGGGGTGTTGATCCGATCTGGTTCGGGCTGATCTAGTTGCTGGCGCTGGAGATCAGCTTCATCACCCCGCCGTTTGGCTTGCTGCTCTTTGTGATGAAAGGCGTGGCACCGCCCGAAACGACCATGCGGCAAATCTACACCGCTGCTTTCCCGCTTATCGGCTGTTCTTTGCTGCTTGTGGCCTTGTTGATCGCCTTTCCTGCTTTGGCACTGTGACTGGCATTTTTGTGACCCGTAAGCCTGTCACCCGGATCAGACGGCAAACAACGGGCCACCCGGTCCCAGCCGCACACCGGGGCGCAGCCGGGTGTAGGGCAAAGACGGCAGATGACAGGGATTGGCCCCGGGCGCTGTGGCAAACAGGATCTGATCTGTCACGCGCAGATAGTCGGCCATGAAATGCACGCCGCTCTTGACGCAGATAATGTCATGCTCTGCCGGTTCGATGCCGACCACGCGGAACATTTCCTGATCCGCGTTTTGAGCGCGCCTGCTGCCTAAAACCACCGTCACGCCCGTGCCGATCAACTGTAAGCGCGCCACCGGCCCCAGATGCGCCGTGGCCCCGCCGAACATCGGTCCTGTAAAGGGAAAGGTGCCGTCTGACAGCGCTTCGACCCGTGCGGTAATCTCGACCGGGGTGCTGTAGGTTTCAAACGCGCCGCCAAGACGCACAGAAATTTCAGCCCCCACCCTGGCGTCATGCGCTTGCGCGGCCGTTTTGGGATCATAGAGCATCGCCAGCACAGCATCCGGCACGCGCGCCGCAAGCAAAGCCCGCAGAATGCCGGTGGTATCGCCGGTGCCCCCTGCCCCCGGATTGTCTTGGGGGTCCGCGATGACAACGGGGCCGGGCAGCGCCCGCGCGCGCGCAACCGCCTGATCCGCAGGCAACAACCGTGCATCAAAATCCGCCTCAGCCTTCAGAATGTCAGCGGCGATGCCGTCGGCGATTGCCTGTGCCTTGTCCGGGTCGCGGTCATAGGCAAAGACAGACGGGCCGCACATTGGAATATCCGCCGGGGGAAACCCCATTGCGATATCCGCCGAAACAACACCAAGCGATGGCAGCCGCGCATAAAAATCGCGCGCCGGGGCGAACTCCGTGGATTGGGCCGTGATCGGCACCAACAGGTCAATCTGCGCGTAGCCTTTGCCAAGCGGGCCTTCAAGACACGCCTCCAGCAACGCCGCTGCCCGCGCGCCCGTCTCCGCCAGATCAACATGGGGGTAGGTCCGGTAGAGCGTCACGGCAGAGGCCAGTTCACTGATCGCAGGGCCAAGGTTTGCATGCAGATCAAAACTGGCCACCACGGGCAGGTCGGGGCCTGTCACCTCACGAATGCGGCGCAAAAGCTCTGCCTCTGCATCGTCATAGCGTTCTGTCACCATCGCGCCGTGCAGATCCAGATAGACCGCGTCGGGGGCAGCGCGACGCACCCCTTCCACGATCTCTCCCGCGATCTGCTCAAAGGCCTCTGCCGTGACATAGCCACCGGGTTCAGCCCCGGCCCAGAGGATCGGCACCATCTCATGCGCGCAGGCCTGCATGAACCCGGCCAACGGAATATTCAGCCCCTTCATCACAGGCCACAGCGCATCACCCCGCGTCAGCGCAGGCCACGCCCCGCCCCCTTCAAAGAGCGACAAAGGCGTGGGGAACGGTGCAAAGGTGTTGGTTTCGTGCTGAAACCCCGCAACCGCCACGCGGGTCACGCTGTGACCTCGCCGCCCAGCACAGTGGCCATAATTGGCACGTCCTTCAGCGCTTTGGGATCAACCGACAAAGGGTCCTCGCCCAGCACGCAGAAATCCGCGAATTTGCCCGTCTGGATCGAGCCCACTGCATGATCCAGCTTGAGCACATGCGCGGCCCCCAGCGTGATGCAGTGCAGCGCCTGCGGGACGGTGATCTGTTGGCTGTTGCCAAGGGTGCGCCCCCCTTCGGTCATCCGGTTAACCGCTGCCCATGCCGTGAAAAGCGGGGCCATCGGCGTGACCGGAGCATCGGAATGAATGGCAAATTCGCCATCAAAGATGTCGGCGGCATCGCGGCAGGCGTTCATGCGCCGCGCACGATCTGGCCCAATCGTCCGGGTCCAGTGCACATCCCCGAAATAGTAGAGGTGATTGCCAAACAGGTTGACCGTCGCCCCCAACGCCTTGATTCGCTTGAACTGATCGCGCCCGGCAAGCTGCACATGCTCAAGCGTGTGCCGCAGGTCGGGGTTGGGCGAGACAAGCATCGCGGCCTCCAGCGCCTCGATCGCCAGTTCAGAGGCCGCATCGCCGTTGGTGTGAATGTGCATCTTTACGCCCGCCTTGTGCAGCGCCATCACAGCGGCGGCAAAGTGCTCAGGCGTCATGTTCCAGCATCCGTGGTCCTCGCCCTTGAAATACCCCGGTGCCTTCAGCTTGGCGGTGTAGCCCTGAATGGCCCCGTCGGTGAAAAGCTTGGCCCGGCCGAGATACAGCTTATCCGTTGAACGCGGGCGCAGACTGACCGCGCGCGCCGCCTCAACCTCGGGGGCATCGACCATGGCGTTCATGATCGGCACGTAACGCGCGGGAAACGAGGGTTCATGCACCACCCGTTCGATCATGGCGACTTCTTCTTCGTGCAGGTCAGACAGCAGTTCGGCCACTGTCGTCACGCCGCAGGTGCGCGCCACATGGCCGTAAGCGCGCAGGCCCGCCTCATCCGCCAGATCGGAAAAATTCATACCGGTCACATCCATCACAGGCCCCATGGCGGCGAATTCCTGCAATTCACCGTTGGGCGTGCCATCGGCCCCGCGCACCACGCCTTCAATGTTGGTACCCGCATCAAGGCCCGCTTTCTCCAGCGCCATGGAGTTCGCCGACACGAGGTGAAAATTCGAATGGGCAACGGCCACCGGATGCTTGGTTGAGACCTGATCCAGATGGATCTTGTCCAGTCTGCGGCCTTCCAGAAAGTTCGGGTCAGCCCCCCAGCCGACAACGGGCTGGCCTGCGGGCGTCTCGGCGGCCACTTTGCGCAACCGCTCGATCAACGCATCATAGGTGCCAACCCCATCCCAGACCCGGCCATCAGGATCGGTGCGCGCGTAATGACCACAATAGGTGTAGCGCCAGATGCCCCCTGCAATGACATGGGCATGCGCCTCAATAAGACCGGGCATGATGACGGCATCGGCAAACCGGTCGTCAATGCGCGCCTCGCCCCATCCGTCGGCGCAGTCGGCACCTCCCACCGCCAAGATCATCCCGTCGCGCACCGCAACATGGGTGGCTTCAGGACAATTTCGATCCATGGTGATGATCTTTCGCGCTGAATAGACTGTGATCATTCAATTTTCTCCCGGTTTGAGTGCCGCAATCTGAGGCAGTTTCTGTTGTTAGTCCATCTTTGCGCGCAGTGATACGTTGACTTGCAACGTTTTGATGTGTCTCATTCTGGGACCGACCAAACAAAAAGCAACATCAAAACAACAGGGAGAAATCAATGCTGAGATGGATCAACCGACGCCAGCTTTTGGGCGCGGCCATGGCTATTCCACTTGCTTTGGGTGCCGTGCCGGGAAGCGCGCAGGCAGAAACCGTTCTGAATGTCATTCCGCACGCCGACCTTAAAAACCTCGATCCGATCTGGACGACAGCGTATATCACCCGCAACCACGGATACATGATTTACGACACGCTGTTTGCGATGGACGAAGACTTCAAACCGCAGCCGCAGATGGTCGACACATGGAGCACGTCTGACGATGGGCTGACATGGACCTTTGTGCTGCGTGATGGGCTGATGTTCCACGATGGCGCGCCCGTGACTGGCACCGATGTCGTGGCCTCTCTGGAACGCTGGGGAAAGCGCGACGGGATGGGGCAACAGCTTTTTGCCAATATCGCGAGCCTTGAGGCCACCGACGACAAAACGGTCGTGCTGACACTGGCCAATGAATACGGATTGGTGCTTGAATCCATCGGCAAGATCAGTTCCAACGTGCCGTTCATCATGCCTGCGCGCGTCGCCGCCACTGACCCGTTCGAGCAAATCTCGGACTATACAGGCTCAGGCCCCTTCAAGTTTGAAGAGGACGAATGGGTGCCCGGCAGCAAGGTCGTCTATACCAAATTCGACGAATATGTGCCGCGTGCGGAACCTGTCTCTGCTGCGTCAGGCGGCAAGATTGCAAAGGTGGACAAGGTCGTCTGGACCTATTTCCCGGACCAGACCACAGCCATGAACGCCTTGATGGCCGGAGAGATTGATTTCTTCGAGCAGCCCGCAAACGATCTGGCCCCCTTGCTTGAAGCAAACCCCGACATCACGGTTGAAGTGAACGACCCCTTGGGCAACATCGGTTTTGCACGGTTCAACCACCTGCTGCCGCCCTTTGACGACGCAGATGTCCGCCGCGCGGCTTTGATGGCCATGAAACAGGAAGACTACATGGCCGCCGCGATTGGCGACCCGAAGTTCTGGAAAACCTGCTATTCGGTCTTCCCCTGTGGCACGCCACTGGACAATGACAAAGCCTCTGACGTGATGGCCACGGGCTCGGTCGATGCGGCAAAAGACGCTTTGTCTGCAACTGGTTACGACGGCACGCCTGTTGTGATCATGCAGCCGACGGACATTCCTGTCTTGTCTGCCTTCAGCCTTGTGACGGCGGAAAAACTGCGCAACGCAGGCTTTGAGGTCGAAATGCAGGCCATGGACTGGGCAACCCTGACGTCGCGGCGTGCCTTGCGGGAGCCGGTCGATGAGGGCGGCTGGAACATGTTCCACACCTGGTGGATCGGTGCGGACGTGATTGACCCGATGGCCATTGCGTTCTCCGGCAACCCGGACGCGGGCTGGTTCGGCTGGGCGGAAGACGCAGAGCTTGAAAAAGCCCGGTCCGCCTTTGCCGTCGCAGGCAGCCCGGATGAAAAAGCGCAGATTGCCGAAACCGTTCAGGAGCGGCTTTGGTCCATCGGCGCGTCCGGACAACTTGGCCAGTTCTTCACACCTGTTGCCTACCGCAACAATGTCGAAGGTCTGATCAAATCACCGGTGCAGTTCTTCTGGAACATTTCCAAGAACTGATTTTGGACTACCATTAAGGTCGGCGCGGCGATACGTGCCGACCTTTTTTGCTGGCTGGGGGGCCTGAATGCTGCGCTATATTTCACTGCGCGTGCTTGCAACCATTCCCGTGATGGTCATCGTTGCATTGTTCGTCTTTTTAATGCTGCGTCTGGCGCCGGGAGATCCCGCCGCTGTCATTGCAGGCGATTATGCCACCGCCGAAGATGTGGCGCGTATTCGCGAACAACTGGGACTGTCCGATCCCATCGTGGTGCAGTTTCTGCGCTGGGTGGGGGCGCTGATACATGGCGATCTGGGCACCTCGATCTTTTCGAACAAACCCGTGACTGAACTCATTGCACAGCGCATTGAGCCTACGATGCTGCTGGCGCTGACAACGATCACATTTGCCGTGGCCGTGGCGGTCCCGCTTGGTACGCTCGCCGCGTTTCGCGCAGGCAGCCTTGTGGACCGGTTTGTCATGCTGTTTTCGGTGGGCGGTTTTTCGGTCCCGGTGTTCGTGCTGGGCTACATTCTGATCTACACGTTTTCAATGACCCTCAAGATCCTGCCGGTCCAAGGGTATAAATCCCCGTTCACCGAAGGGTTGGGCCCGTTTCTTTTGCACATCACTCTGCCCACCGTCACGCTGTCCGTGATCTTTATTGCGCTGATTGCGCGCATGACGCGCGCCTCTGTCATCGAGGTGCTGGAGGAAGACTATATTCGCACCGCGCGCGCCAAAGGGCAGTCCGAATGGACGATCCTGCGCCGCCACGCCCTGCGCAATGCAGCCGTGCCCATCGTGACGGTCATTGGCATCGGGATTGCCCTGCTGATCGGCGGCGTTGTCGTCACGGAAAGCGTGTTCAACATCCCCGGTCTGGGACGTCTTGTGCTGGATGCCGTGCTCGCGCGCGACTACCCGATCATTCAGGGCCTCATCCTGTTTTTCAGCTTTATCTACATCATCATAAATCTGCTGATTGATCTCAGCTACACGGTGTTCGACCCAAGGATCAGGTACTGATGGCAGATCAAGCGACACAAGCCCCCCAAATGGCCCGCACCCCCGGTGCCATGACCCTCATTTTGCGCAACAGAGGGGTTTTTTGGGGGGGCCTCCTGCTCACCCTGATCGTTCTGTTCGCTCTTCTGGCGCCGTTTTTCACAACCGATCCCACGGCGCTGAACCCGATCAACAGGCTGAAACCGCCGGGCACGGGCGGGCTCTTTGGCACGGATATGCTGGGGCGTGATGTGTTTTCGCGCGTGGCCTCCGGTGCGCAAATCTCGCTGGTTGTGGGCATCGCTGTCGCCGTCATTGCCGTGGCTCTGGGCCTCTTTTTAGGATTGATCGCGGGCTACATCCGCCTGATGGACGCGATCATCATGCGGTTCATGGACGGGTTGATGTCGATCCCCGCGATCTTGCTGGCCATCGCGATGATCTCTTTGTCCGGGGCGACGCTTGCCACGGTTGTTCTGGCCATCGTGATCCCGGAAATTCCGCGCGTTGTGCGCCTTGTACGATCCGTTGTGCTAACCGTGCGCGAAGAACCCTATGTGGAGGCCGCGATCTCTGCCGGCACACGCGTGCCGACCATTCTGGTGCGTCACGTGTTGCCCAACACCATCGCGCCGTTGATTGTGCAGGCCACTTATATCTGCGGCTCTGCCATGCTGACAGAGGCCATCCTTGGCTTTCTGGGCGCGGGCATTCCCCCTGAAATTCCATCATGGGGAAACATCATGTCCGAAGGCCGCACCTTCTTTCAGCTCACCCCATGGATCATCTTTTTCCCCGGCATTTGCCTTGCGGTCACCGTGCTGGCCGTAAATGTCGTGGGCGACGGGCTGCGCGATACGCTTGACCCCCGCATTGCAAGGAACATGCGCTGATGCCTATTCTTGCTGTTGATAACCTGACGGTAGCCTTGCCAAAAACGGCGGATCGTGAATTTGCGGTTCAGGATGTCTCACTTGAGGTTGGTGAAGGCGAAATCCTGTGCATCGTGGGTGAGAGCGGGTCAGGCAAATCGGTCACCGCTTTTTCGGTGATGGGGCTGGCCGACCGGCGGGCGCTGACGCCCGTGCAAGGGGCCATCCGGCTGGATGGAGAGGACCTGCTGACGGCCACTGATGCCCGCCTGCGCAAACTGCGCGGTGAGAAAATGGCGATGATCTTTCAGGAACCGATGACAGCACTTAACCCGGTACTGCGCGTGGGCGACCAGATTGGCGAGATGCTGGAGATTCACACCGACCTGTCAGGCAATGCACGCAAGGAAAAAGTGCTGGCCGCAATGCGCGATGTCAGCCTGCCTGAGCCCGAACAGATGTACCACGCCTATCCGCATCAGTTGTCGGGTGGGCAGCGCCAGCGGATCATGATTGCCATGGCCCTTGTGCTGGAGCCGCAACTGCTGATCGCCGATGAGCCGACCACCGCGCTGGATGTGACGACGCAGGCGCAGATTTTGCGGCTGATCAAGGATATCCAGACCCGGCGGGGCATGGGGGTGATGTTCATCACCCATGATTTTGGTGTGGTCGCAGAGATCGCAACACGGGTTGCGGTGATGAAAGAAGGCAGGATCGTCGAGCAAGGCACCACCGCAGAGGTGCTGGGCGCACCAAAAGACCCCTACACCAAGATGCTGATCGCCGCTGTGCCCTCGATGGACCCGCCCGCGCGCGACCCTGCAACAGGTGACGTGGCGCTTGAAACGGATGATCTGGTCAAGACCTACGGCAGCGCAGGCGTTCTGGGCACCGGGCGCGTCGTGAAGGCGGTGCAAGAGGTTGACCTGACCGTGCGGCGCGGTGAAACCCTTGGTATCGTTGGTGAAAGCGGGTCGGGCAAATCCACGGTTGCGCGCTGTGTTATGCGCCTCATTGACCCCACCTCAGGCGAGATCCTGATCAATGGTGAAAATATCGCGCAGTTGCATGAAGGGCAGCTCAGGCCGCACCGCCGCGATATTCAGATCGTGTTTCAGGACCCCTACAGATCGCTCAATCCGCGCCGCACTGTCGGGCAGAGTATTGTCGAGGGCCCCGTCAATTTCGACGTTTCAATGGCGGAGGCACAGGAGCGCGCCGCTGAATTGATGCGCATCGTGGGACTATCCCCGGATGCGCTGGAGCGCTTTCCCCATCAGTTTTCGGGCGGGCAACGGCAGCGCATCTGCATTGCGCGCGCGCTGGCCATGCAACCCTCTATACTGATCGCGGATGAAGCGGTCTCAGCCCTAGATGTGTCGGTGCAGGCGCAGGTGCTCGACCTGCTGAATGACGTGCGCCAGAAGTTCGATCTGGCGATGCTGTTCATTACCCACGATCTGCGAGTGGCGGCGCAAATCTGCGACCGGATCATCGTGATGAACAAAGGCGAAGTTGTGGAAACCGGGGCGACGGCAGATGTCTATGCCAACCCACAGCACGCCTATACGCGCGCCTTGCTGGCGGCGGCACCGGGTCAAACAAAGCCCGCCGCCTGACCGCAAGTTCTGCCTGTTTCAGCCAGTATCGCTGCCGTGCAGAGATAGCTCAAAGCAGCTGACGGCAGAGGCACGCCAATTTTCATCGTGAAAAATGATTCGCCTTATGGTAGTATTACCCTTGGATACGCGTCACTGCTGGCAGGGAGGAAACCAATGCTACTTGATACGCCCGTCTGTGAATTTGGATGGAAAGCGCCGGATTTCACGCTAAGAGACGTCGCCGGGGCATCGCATTCTTCAGCGCAGGTCATGACCCAAAAGGGCCTGCTCATTGCCTTCATCTGCAACCATTGCCCTTACGTCAAACGGATTGCGTCGCGCCTTGCCGAAGACCTCAACACCTTGCAAAAACAGGGCGTTGGTGTGCTGGCGGTCATGTCCAACGACTATCAAAGCCACCCCGAGGACAGCCCCAAAAACATGGAAATCTTCGCCGGAGCGCATGGGTTTCGGTTTCCCTATCTGATCGATGCGGACCAGTCCGTTGCCAAAACCTACGGTGCCGTCTGCACGCCGGACTTTTTTGGTTTTAATGGGAAAGGTGAATTGCAATACCGAGGGCACTTTGAAAACCCCATGTCTCTTAAACGCGATCTGCTTGCCGCGATGCGCCAGATCGCGACCACGGGCAAAGGCCCTGCAGAGCAAACCGCGTCGATGGGCTGTTCGATCAAGTGGCGCTAAAGCCTCGCGTCAGGCCCGGATCAGTGCCACGATCGGCGCCATCTGCCCGGCAACATCGCGGCACAACTGATCCAGCGGCATGCTTTCGGTTTTGACAAACTCGACAAACATCTGGTTGAGATTGTTGAAGATCACCTCCCCCACCGCCTGCGTATCAAGGCCCGGTCTGATCAGCCCACGATCCGACAAAGCCTGCAGCAAAGCAACAACCTGAGCGGCCAGTCTGCGGTCCAGATCCGTGTATTCCTGCCCCAGCGGTGTCCCCGGTGCTTCGATGGTCAACCCCATCGCCCGGCGCCACATCTCTTTGGTGAGATACTGCAGCGAATGGTCATAGTAGCTGAAAATCAGCGCCTGCAGGGCAGCTTCCACATCCTCAGGCGGGTTGGCGACGATCACTTCGCCTGCTGCGAGCACTTCTTCCACTTCCATTGCGACAACCGCAATCAGAATGTCACCCTTTGTCTGGTAGTAATTATAGACCGTGCCCACCGCGACCTCGGCGGCTTCCGCCAAATCCTCCAGACGGACGGCCCGGTATCCCTCTGCCTGAAATTTACGCACGGCAGCTTCCAGAATACGCTTTTCCCGCGCTGCTTTCTGTTTCTCTCTCAGTCCTGCCATGATCGCTCGACTTTTTGCGTCTTCTCCTCTTTCAAAAGTAGCATCGCACTCAAAAATGAACAGCTTCAACTTTTTTTTGGCGTGAATTACTCTACGTCCATACATAGACAAAACAGGGAGACACAAAATGACCCGCAAAGGCGCATTATTTCTCAACACAAGCATACTGACACTGGCGGCAACTTCCGTGATGGCAGAGGGCGAGTTGAACGCTCTGGTCTGGTGCGATCACACCGACCCCGCGCTGATCGAACCGTTCGAGGAAGAATTTGGCGTGACCGTCAACCTGCGCGAATATGAGGGCACCGGCGCGGCCTTGGCGCTGTTGGAGCAATCCCGCCCCGGCGACTGGGACGTGCTGGTCATTGACGGCATCGACGTGTTCCGCGCTGTAGAGGCAGCGATACTGGCCCCTCTGCCAGAGGGTGCAGTCCCGACGGATGACTTCTTTCCAGAGGTTATCATGGCCGAAAACAACACCGTTGACGGTGTCACCTACGCGGTCACCGAGAAATTTGGCTACAACACGATCTCTTACAATGCCGACAAGGTGGACGAGGCGGACATGCAGTCCATGGCCACGGTGCTGGATGAGAAATACGCCGGACGCATTTCGATTTACGACTACTATCTGCCGGTCATGGGTCTTGCCGCAATTGCCGAAGGCATTCCGACCTCTGAGATTGACGCAGACGATCTGGAGGCAATTGGCAGCACGCTGGGTGTGATGCGCGAGCGTGCGGCTTCGGTGGCAGGTGTCGTGGCCGCGCAAACCGCACTGGCAACCGGGGAAGTGGACATCGTTGTAGGCGGTGGTGAATGGCTCACGGCCGTGTTGAGCCCCGAACAGCCCGAACTGACGTGGACCATCCCCAAAGAAGGCGCCGTGCGGTGGGCGCAATCCATCGGCGTTGTCGCAGGGTCGGAAAACCCAGACATGGCGCTGGAATTCATCAAATACATCACCGGGCCGGAAGGTCAGGCGCGGCTTGCGACCTCATCTTGTTTCTGGGGCATGCCCGCCAACGCCAAAGCAGGTGAATTCCTGAGCGACGACCAAAAGGCCGCTTTGCGCTGGGATGACCAACCGGGCTATCTGGCGCAAACACAGCTTTACCCGGCACCTGACACCGATCTTGACATTGAAATGCAGGATCTGTGGCTGGAGACATTGTCACAGTGACCGCAACAGCGCGGGGCTGGGGCTTTGTCGCCCCCGCCCTGCTTTGGACGTTTGCGTTTTTCATCGTGCCCTTCATTGTGATGGTCGCGATGAGCCTTGCCACGCTGGAGGGCCGCACGCTTGTGTGGGGTCTTTCGCTCGCCAACTACATCGAACTGACGGAAAAAGCCTACCTGTGGCGCGCCATTCTGGTGTCGCTGGAGATTACCCTGACGGTCACGGTGGTGTCGGTGCTGCTGGCCTATCCGCTGGCGTGGATCATCGCGTTTCGCGTGCCGCAACGCTGGCAACGTCTGGTTTTATTGCTGGCGATCCTGCCATTCTGGACATCCTATGTGGTGCGGTCCTACGCGTGGCTTTTGGTGCTCGCGCGCGAAGGCGTTGTGAACCAGACCATGATGAGCATCGGGCTGATTGCGGAACCGATCACGCTGGCCAATACGCGCTTTGCCACAGTGACAGGCTTTGTGCATTTCTTTGTCATGCTGCTGACGCTGACGATATTTGCCAATCTCATCCAGCTATCGCCAAATTACCGCCGGGCAGCGATGGACCTTGGCGCAAGCGCCTTTCAGACCTTTCGCCATGTGATCCTGCCGCTGACCCTGCCGGGCATTGTCACCGGGGCTTTTCTGACCTTCGTGTTGTGCATCGGGGACTACGTGACCCCGCAAATCCTTGGCGGCAATAATGAACTGACGGTCCCACAGGTGATCATGGTGCAACTGGGGCGGAGAGCTGATTTTCCTTTGGCCGCAGCACTTGCCATCGTGCTGATGGGCATTGTCACCGTAGCCTATCTGCTCTGCGCACGCTGGCTGCGACTGGACCGTGTGTAATGCGGTATCTTCCCTGGCTATATCTTGGCGCGGCTTTCGTCTTTATTTACCTGCCCGTCACAGTTCTGGTGCTGTTTTCGTTTCAGGGTGGCAGCTTGCCCGTACCACCCTTCGACGGGCCATCGCTGACATGGTATGGTGAGGTCCTGTCTGATGACGACCTGACGGATGCACTGGGTAATTCCTTGCTGGTCGCCGTTGTTGCCTCAGCGGCAGCAACCGTTCTGGGCTTTTGTGCAGCCTACGGGCTGGCCCGCCACGTGCTGCCGGGCTCGGCGCTCATACGTGGCATCCTGATTGCGCCGCTCACCGTCAGCTATCTGATCGTAGGCCTTGGGCTGTTGATCGTGCTTACCCGGCTGGGCGCGGGCTTGTCGCTTTGGACGGTCGGCATCGGTCATGTGGTGATCAATCTGCCTTTGTGTTTTGCCATCATCTACGCCTCGATGGGCGCACAGCAACAGAACGCGGAACGCGCAGCGCGTGATCTGGGCGCGCGCGAAGATCAGGTTGTGCTGTTGATCACGGTCCCGATCCTTGCGCCTGCCATTGCCGCTGCATTTTTCCTGTCCATCACCCTAAGCTGGGATGAATTCATCATCGCCTTCCTGCTCACACGCTTTGACGTCACCCTACCGGTCGAGATTTGGTCGATGCTGCGCTCCGGACTGTCGCCCCGGCTGAATGCCATTGGCAGTTTTGTGTTTCTGGTGTCGGTGGCGACCGTTCTTATCCTTGAACTTTTTGTTTTCCGGAGGCGCGCATGACCGCCCCTGTCACCATCGACGGCCTGAACCACTGGTTTGGCCCTTTTCACGCCCTGAAAGACATCGACCTGCAGATTGACGCCGGCGCATACATTACCTTGCTGGGGCCATCGGGGTGCGGCAAGACCAGCCTGCTGTCTGTTCTGGGCGGTTTCATCGACCCGGATCAGGGCAGCATTCGCATCGGCGGGCAGGACATGACGCGTGTGGCCCCGGCAAAGCGTCCGACCACAACCATGTTTCAGGACTACGCGCTTTTCCCGCACATGAGCTTGCGCGACAACGTGGCCTTTGGCCTGCGCATGAAAGGGGTGGCCCGACCACAACGGTACGCCCGCGCCCATGAGATGCTGTCGCTTGTGGGGCTGGCGGAGGATGCGCTCAAGCGCCCCCACGCGCTGTCGGGTGGCCAGCGGCAGAGGGTCGCGCTGGCCCGAGCCTTAGCCGTGGCACCGGATGTGTTGTTGCTGGATGAGCCGCTTGGCGCGCTGGATCTCAAGCTGCGCCGCGCGATGCAGGATGAGTTGAAAGCGATCCAGCGACAGGTAGGCACGACCTTCATTCACGTCACCCATGATCAGGAGGAAGCCATGGCCATCGCCGACAGCATCGTTGTGATGAACGCGGGCCGGATCGAAGATATGGGCGCGCCTGCACGGGTCTACCAGCGACCTGCCACACCCTTTGCCGCAGATTTCATGGGGGAAATGAACCAGATCCCTGCCACGGCGACCAATACGGGCATCGAGACGGCCTTTGGCCCCTTCCCGATCTCGCATCACACCATCGGGGCCGCTACGGTTTGCCTGCGACCCGAAGCCTTTGATCTTGCGGCAGGCGATATCAGCATCGGAATGGCCACTGTTCAGGATGCTGCGTTCTTTGGCACACATTGCCGCGCGCATCTGGTGCCTGCTGCAGCACCGGAGCTGACATTGACAGTCCACCTGCCCCCTGAACAAATGCCAGAACCCGGTGCGGTGGTTGATCTGAAGGCGAAAAGCGATACGGCCTGTATCTTTGACCGGGAGAGGACATGATGGAACGCGTAAACGCACAAGACTGGTACCGCATCAGACCCCAAAGCGATGGCGTCACCTTTATCGACGAGCCACACATTCAAGAATTCTACCGCTGTAACATCTGGCACATCCGGGGGCGGGACCGGGATATGCTGGTCGACAGTGGCATGGGCGTTGTGTCCTTGCGCGAATGGGTGCCGCTGGTGACCGAACGCAGCCTGACGGCGGTGGCCAGTCACACGCATTTTGACCACATCGGCTGCCACCACGAGTTCGAAGACCGGGTCATTCATGCAGCCGAGGCTGATATTCTCGCAAACCCCACGAACAAGGCGACCTTTGCGGATCAATACGTCACCGACGACATTTTCCACAAACTGCCGCCACAGCCCTATGCCTCCACCACCTATGGATTGAAGGCGGCCCCTGCCACGCGCATTGTGCACGATCGGGACGTGGTGGATCTGGGCGATCGCCATTTTGAGGTCATCCACACGCCCGGGCACAGCCCCGGCGGGATTGCCCTGTGGGAGGCCGCCACGGGCATCCTGTTTTCAGGGGATATCGTCTATGATGGCCCTCTTATTGAAACAACGGATCATTCGGACGCAAAGGATTACCACGCCTCAATGGTGCGCCTTTATGATCTGCCCGTGCGCGTGGTGCATGGCGGGCATTTCCCCAGCTATGATGGCGCGCGGCATCGCAAGATCATCCGTGACTGGCTGGATGAAAAGGAAAAAGGCTAGATGCCGCTGGCCGCTGTCCGTTTGACAAGCCCACGGTGTTTTTGGGCTTCGCGCTGGTAGTCGCCATAGGTCACAACACCCCGGCTTTCCAATGCGCGGATCATGCAAATCAACGCATCTGCCGTGGCAATCGCATCGCCCATGGCAGTGTGACGCGCCTCTTCGGGGATGTCGATGCCCATGCGCGCGCAAATCGCATCAAGCGTGTGCTGGGCCGCCCCCCCGAACACAACCGCTGACATCAGAACTGTGTCTAAAACCGGTGGATCGAAGGATCGCCCCGAGGCTGTGCAATCGCGGTTGATAAAGGCCATGTCGAAGGGCGCGTTATGGGCCACCACAACCGCATCCGTCGCGAAACTGCAAAACCGCGCGCAGACCTTATCAAAGGCGGGTGCGTCGGCAACCATGTCGTCGCTGATCCGGTGCACCTTTGTGGCGGTGGCCGGAATGGCGCGGCCGGGATTGACCAGATCGTCAATCTCTTCGCCGGGTACGATCTGGCCCCGCAGCACGCGCACAGCAGCAAGCTGCACAACCTCATCCCGCACCGCATCCAACCCGGTTGTTTCGGTATCAAAAACCACAAAGGTCATTTCGGACAAGGGCGTCTTGGCCAGATCATCCGGCAGTTCGGCATCAAGCAAGCCTACGTCAAAGGTCAGCGGGCGCTCGGCCTCTACGTCCAACGCTTCAAGCATGAAGGTATGCCCCGACTGCTCCGCAAGCTTGCAGATATGCCCCGCGTAGACCCGACCGGAACGGCTTTCGAGCGTAACAGCAACGCGGGGGCTTTCGGTCTGGGCCAGACGGGCGCAGGCGTCTTCCACGCTGGCTGCGGTGAAATAGTCATGCAACATGCCACCAACGCGCGCAGGCCCGTCCCGTTCGAGGATTTCGCAGGCCTGCCCATCGTAAAGCACGATCTGACGCGCGGCATTCACGACAATCACCGCCACAGGAATTTCCGACAGAATTTCGAGCAAAAGCTGCTCTGCGCGGGCATCAGCAGGCGTGCTTTCATCGCGGCCTGAGTGCTGCAGGACCTCTTGCAGCGAGGCCGCCGCGGGGGCCAGATCACCCAGATATCGCGCCGCATCCAGCTTTTCCGTGCCGCGCGCATGCGGGGCCACGCGCAGCTGTGCCGCCAGCGCATCAATAGGTTTGGCGACGTTTTCATCGAACAGGAACCAGATTCCGGTCACTAGCCCGGCCAGACCAAGAACGGCCATGATCCCCGCCGACCAGAACGCCGCACTGGCCCCGGCGGTTTCGGCGCGCCCGTAGCCGACCCAGATGCTCAGCGCGACGACAACACCCCCCCCAAGGGCGATCAGGGCAAAGAAAAGACCAATGCGAAGTCTGAGGCTAAGACGTTCCATGGGGCACCGTCACGCTTCTGCACAGGCGGTGGTGAGGATCGGATCGCCCTCAGGCACGGACCGCCAATCGGCATTCAGTATGGCACCGTCTGCGTCAAATTCGGCACCATCAAGGATATCGGCCTGTCGCCTGCCAGTGCAATCAAACAGCACCGGCACCGCCGCAGTCCGCGCCCAGCGGCCATAAAAGACGAGGGTGACAATGCGTTGTCCGGGCTGTTGCGGGTGCATCTGAACCGATGCCTTGTCAACCGCAACAAAGCGCGACACGAAAGGTTTTACATAGGTCCACGGCCGGTACAGCGCGGCTTCTTCAACCGATGTCGCCACCACCAATGATCCGGGCATGGTGGCTTGCGTGCGCGCGTACCAGCCGTATTCAAGGCTGACCGCCGCTGCCAACATCGCAGCACCTGCACTGACCGGGATCAGCCAGCTTGGCAGACGCCCCTTGAGCAGCGTGCGGTTCACCGCCCAGAGCAACAACCCCGCGGCCACCCCTGCCACAATTGTCCCGATGAGTTCAAAAAACATGGGTCCTCCTCCCCTGTTTGACGTGTGTCGTGCCTAGCCGAGCACCCCCCTGCCCTGCATCATGGACGATTGCATGGTCTTGATCACGACAAAAGCGTTGCGCAGGTGACTGCGTTCAAAATCTGAAAGAGCGTTGGGGGCAATAAAGTTGTCAGGTGCGGCCCCCTCCTGTATCCGGCGCGACTGATGTTTCAGGCGTGTCTGTGCCACCAGATCATAAGCCTTGAGCAGATCGGTGCCGCCAGATTTGCTGATGCGCCCGATTTCGAGGGCAGCTTCAAGTCGCGCGCGGGTGTTCACGGGTTCAATCTGACCCTGCAAGGCATACATCCGCGCCAGATCAACCACGGGCACAACGCCCGAATGCTTGGCATCAACCGTATCGCGATGCTCGCCCGAGCGGATGGTCGCAAGCCCGCGCAACAGCCCCAGCGGCGGCGCGTGGCCCAAAGCGTTGCTGGCCATATGCGCGGTGAAAATCGAGTTGGCAGAAGCCATCTTGAGGGTCTGAGCGTGCAGCCCTTCGAACAGCGTTTCATCCCCGCCAATGGGGCGCAGGTCAAACATGACAGAGGCCAGCATTTGCGCCTCTTTGTCGGGTTTGGCGATCCAACGCGTGAAATAGCCCTGCCACACGGACAAGGGCTGCCGCCATCTGGGGTTGGTGGCCATCATATCGCCGGGGCAATACACGTAGCCGCAGGCATTCAGCCCGTCACAGACAAACTGCGCGAATTGCTCAAAGTAGCGCTCTGCATCAGGGGTCAGTTTCTCTTTGAAAATGAGACAGTTGTCCTGATCGCTGACGCCGGTCATTTCCTGACGGCCCTGACTGCCACAGGCCAGCCACAGGTACCCGACGGGGGCCGCGCCCAGCTTTTCCTCCGCCATCTTCAGCAGTCTGCGGGTGACAACATCGGCGATGTCGGTGATCATCCTCGTGACCGTGTCATGCCGGTGCCCCGCCGCCACAAGCTGGACCAACAGGTGCGGGATGCGCGCGGTGATCTTGGCAAGCGCCTCAACGCTGCCCGCCCGCGCAGCCTCTGCCACGAACCCTGCCGCGGTGGAGGCCTGAAAACGGGTGAGGTCGGTCTGTGTGACAATCCCCGCAAGCTTGCCCCCTGACAGCACCGGCAAATGACCGATGCGGTGCTCCATCATCATGTGCAACACATCAGAGCCAATGGCAGAAGCGTCAAGCGACATGGGGTTTTGCGTCATGACCTCAGACACCGGCGTATCGTTCGGCAGGCCCTGAGCCAGAACCTTGCCAGAGAGGTCACGGATGGTCACGATGCCCACCAGTTTGTTTTCATCAAGGACACACAGACAGGAGATCCGACGGTCCTGCATCAGCTTTGCCGCGTCCTGAACGGTCGTGTCAGACGCGCAGGTCACAGGCGCCTTGGCCATCAGGCCCTCAACGGTGATCTGTGCAAGGTCGTTTTTCGCGGTTTCCGCAACAACCGGGGCATCGCGGTCAAAAAAGCGACGGAACGCCGGGCTAGAGGTTCGCAAAGCATGGAAGGTTTCTGCCGGGAGGCAGTACAACCGGACCTGTTCCGAGGCAAAAGCCGACGTCACCGCCTTGCCGTCCTGCAAAAGTCCGCGCTCCCCAAAAGAATTGCCTTGCGCCAGAGTAGAGAGTTCTGCCCCATCCGCGTCGAGGACACTGACGCGCCCGTCCGCCACGATGTAGAGCCCCTCAAGCGCATCACCGCTGGTGTAAATCGCGTCGCCAGACTTGGCCTCGACGACGACCAGTTTAGCGGCGACGTCGTTGCGGTCACTGTCTGACAACTGGTCATAGGGATGTAGATTGGACAGAAAAGACAGAGCGGAGGCTTGCATCATTTACTCTTTAGCTGAGGAAACCGCCACGCCTTGTATCGGGCGTGACGGTCTATGGGGGTAGAAGCCGGGCGACTGGTTTGGGCCGCCCGGCCTTTTGGCTTAGTGGTCGACTGCGCCGCCAGCACCCGCAGGGGTCCGCACGCTTTCGACGAGATCCTTGATCTCCTGCGGTGTTTCCTTGGTCACCGACGAGACACCAAAGGCAACTGCGAAGTTGATGACCGCACCGACCGCACCGATGGCAGTAGACTGGATGCCCAGCAAGCTGCCCTGTGCCGTGTCCGCAAAGGAGTTGGTGTCAGGAATGAAGAACCAGCCTTTGTGCAGGAAGATATAGACCAGCGTGAAGATCAGACCGGCAAGCATACCGGAAACTGCGCCCACGTTGTTCACCTTCTTGGAGAAGATACCCATCATCAGTGCCGGGAAGATCGACGCTGCTGCAAGTCCAAAGGCCAGGGCCACCGTTTGCGCCGCAAATCCCGGAGGATTGAGGCCCAGTATGACCGCCACCACGATGGCAACCGCCATGGAGATCCGCGCCGCCAGCAGCTCCGATTTTTCAGACATATTCGGCGTGAGCTGCCCCTTCAACAAGTCATGGCTTACCGCAGACGAGATCGCCAGAAGCAGACCCGCCGCCGTTGACAGAGCCGCCGCAAGGCCACCTGCTGCCACCAGACCAATCACCCACCCCGGAAGGTTCGCAATCTCAGGGTTCGCCAGCACGAGGATGTCGCGGTTGAAGTTGGTCAACTCATTGCCTTCCCAGCCGTTTGCCGCAGCTTTTTCAGCCATCGCGTCGTTCTTGTCGTTGTAGTATTGGATTTTGCCGTCGCCGTTCTTGTCTTCCCAATCGAGAAGGCCGGTTTTCTGCCAGGTTGCCATCCAGTTGTACTCGGGCGCGTTCTCGATTGTCTCAACCGATACCGCTTCGCCGTTAACGCCATTTGGCCACATCATCTCGGAGATGTTCAGGCGCGCCATCGCACCAACCGCAGGGGCTGTGAGATAAAGCAGCGCGATGAAAACCAGCGTCCAGCCAGCCGACCAGCGCGCGTCAGACACACGCGGCACGGTGAAGAAGCGCATGATGACGTGGGGCAGACCCGCTGTACCGATCATCAGCGACAGGGTGAACAGAACCATGTTGAGGCTGTCTTTGTGCGCCTCGGTATAGCTCGCAAAGCCCAGATCGGTCACGATGAGGTCAAGCTTTGTCAGCAGGTAAACACCGCTGCTGACGCCGTCTGCGTTAACGGTTTCAGAAAAGAGACCAAAGGCCGGAATAGGCGTGCCTGTCAGTTGCAGAGAGATAAACACAGCCGGAATGGTGTAGGCGAGGATCAACACGCAATACTGTGCCACCTGCGTATAGGTCACACCCTTCATGCCGCCGAAAACGGCATAGGCGAAGACAACACAGGACCCCAGAAGCAGACCCCAGAAGGCGTCGATTTCAAGGAAACGTCCAAAGGCGATGCCCACACCCTGCATCTGTCCGATCACGTAGGTGATGGACGCCACCAGCAGACAGATCACAGCCACCATGCGCGCTGTGGGGGAGTAGAAACGGTCACCGATGAATTCCGACACGGTGAACTTGCCGAACTTGCGCAGGTAAGGGGCAAGCAGCAAAGCCAGCAGCACATAGCCGCCTGTCCAGCCCATCAGGAAAGATGAGTTGTCATAGCCGGTAAAGGCGATCAGACCCGCCATGGAGATGAACGAGGCCGCAGACATCCAGTCCGCCGCCGTGGCCATCCCGTTTGTAACCGGGTGCACGCCGCGACCGGCGGCGTAAAATTCGCTCGTTGAACCCGCGCGGGCCCAAACGGCGATGCCGATGTAGAGCGCAAAGGACGCGCCTACAAACAGCAGGTTAAGGGTAAACTGGTCCATGGGTTATTCCTCCACACCGTATTCTTTATCGAGCTTGTTCATCCGCCATGCGTAGAAGAAAATCAGGGCAAGGAAGACAAGAATGGAACCTTGCTGGGCAAACCAGAACCCAAGGTCCGTACCGCCGACAGAGATGCCCGCCAACAAGGGCCGCAGCAAGATGCCAAAGCCAAAGGATACAAGCGCCCAGATCACAAGGCTGATGAGAATGATGCGGATATTCGCGACCCAATAGCCCGCCCCCGCCGCTTCGCTTACTTCTTTATCTACTGATTGGTCTGCCATATGGCCTCCTCCGTATCTACAAAAACACCGGGCAGGTTCGCCCGGCGTTAGGATTATTTAACAGTCGCTTTTTCAACAATTTGGGACAGGTTCTTTGCAATTTCAGAAATCCCCCCCATCGCATTGACCGTTTGTAACGAGCTCTTGCTCCGGTAGTATTCGATGAGTGGCGCAGTCTCGGAATGATATAGATCAAGCCGTGCCATCACCGTTTTCGCCTGATCGTCCTTGCGGCGGGTAAAGTCGCTGCCGCCACAGTGATCACACACGCCCTCAGCCTTGAGCGGCTTGAAAGTTTCGTGATATCCTTCACCACATCCGCCGCAGGTAAAGCGACCTGCAATCCGGGCGACCATACGCGCATCATCAACGGCCAGTTCAATCGCCGCATTCACCTGCCGTGCGCTGTTTTCCAACAGACCATCCAGCGCCTCGGCCTGTGCCGTGGTGCGTGGAAAGCCATCCAGAACGACGCCGCGCGCACAATCAGGCTCTGACAGGCGTTCCGCGAGGATCTGTGTCACGATCGCATCGCTGACCAGGCCGCCCGCTTGCATCACGGCCTCTGCTTCGCGACCTGCTGCGGTACCAGCAGCAACAGCCGCCCGCAGCATATCCCCTGTTGAAAGCTGTTTCAGCCCAAAGGTTTCTTCAAGCATCCGCGCCTGCGTGCCTTTGCCCGCCCCCGGCGGACCCAGCAGGATCAACACAGGGGCACTTGTGGGAGTAAAGGTTCCGTCCATCATGTCCCTAGTCCTTTTTGTTCATTCTGTTTGTGATGAGGTCGTCGACGACGGTGGGGTCGGCGAGGGTTGAGGTGTCGCCGAGAGCGTCGAAGTCGTTTTCGGCGATTTTGCGCAGGATGCGGCGCATGATCTTGCCGGAGC
>JBGCEG010000025.1:0-6193 GCA_045106135.1 Roseobacter sp.
TATTCAGGCGGGCCGCGCAGGATGAACAAATCCGTCAATGCATCCCGCACGTCCGTGGAGTTGAGTTTGCGGTCAACGCGGATCATGAATGCCTCTCTCGTGCATTCATCAATGATGTTCAGTGTCCGATAGATGCAGCCACACGACTGCATCTGACAAACGCTCAGATCAGCTCAAAAAAGTCTTGCAATGCAGGAGCCATCCACACAGGACATTCGTGGTTCACGCAGCACCTGAGGAGATCGATGATCGCAATGCGGGACGAAGCCCCAGTTTGCCGCCGCGCGGAATCCTGAACTTGGAGCGTCAGTAGCACGTAGCAATGCGGACAATGCTTGACCGGTTTGAACAGAGTGTTGGGATCGCATCAGAAAACTGGACAGTCAGGAGGCTTTGTTTTCTGCGGTCCTGTTTTGTTGCGATCAAGGCGGGTGCGCCGCCCTTTGTATAGCTGCTCCGCAGTCGCTCGTTTCGTTAGACACGGACGAGCAATTGGCCCATTAAGAGCGCCATCTTGCCCGAGTATATCTCCATGAACGGCCCGCAGTGCGTCGCGAGTGCGTTCATCAACCATACTAAGGCTGTACTCGGTCAAGAGCATGGACTCGGACCAGCTACCATTAACCTGAACTATTTCGTGTTTGGGGCAAACCACATGAACCCATGTAATATTCCGTTTTCCGGACATATGCCGAATTCCCGGGCAAGCAATCAGGGCCTTTGCAGGGACGAAACACTCACGTTCGAAGTCGTCTTCAAACTGTCCTAATCCACCCACCAAGATGCGGTGCTGCGGAGACACAATCAGGTCCTTCTCTGGCCTGTTCTCCCCAAGCGATCCCGCGCCAATAAGAACAGGCCGTTCGTCTTCTTCTGTCTCTTCAAGCGTCTGATCGCCAATGTACAGCCAAGTGACTGAAACCGGACCATGATCCAGAGTGGTTATCTGATCACCAACATCCAATGTCTCAATGCGCCGAGGGCCGGTCGGAGTTTCAATCAGAGAACCAAGCGCGAAGCAAGCAAACCGGAAAGCATCTACTCTTTGGTCTGAAGTATAAAATGCGTTGGGTGAAGAGGGGCCACCACCGTTGTCCCAGTACCAGGCCTCAACATCAAAGTTTGGCGTCCATATAAGCTGGTAAAGCTCACCTGAGCTTGAGTTAACTCCCTCAAAAACAATCGCGCCTTGGCCAGGTCCAAGGTAGTCTGACCTGATTATGACGGCATCTTCCATCGTGCCGCCACCGTGACCTTGCCAGGCCAGGTCGTAGGTTTCCCCAGTTTCGAAAAGCCAGGGGTCTGTATCCTCCTCATTGGATGTAATTGATAGGTTTTTTGTCGAATTGGGCGGATTGTCAAAGTAGCTCCAATTTGGATCCCAGTTCACGTTGTCACCGCTGGCAGCTGCAAATTCGCTATCTGGCGGTGTGAAGGTAAAAGTCGACATCTGGTGCTCCGAGAAAGGAAGATGCCGGTGTTATGACGCGAAAACGTTCAACTCAGGTTTACTGGTCTGATGTAGTTAAAACTCTAGCCAAATCTCTTTCGACCATTGCAGCTTGTCGCTTGCAGCAGAGTGCCGGGCGTCTTTGATGTATGAAGAACAGCCGCGAGATGAGCATTGCAACACAGTCCGTTAGCTTTACTCAGAGGCCAGTTTCCGCTTAGGGACTGAAAGCTGCCTGATGCGTTTCCACCCACAGCAAACCTGCGCGAGGGAGGTTAGGGCTCCCAGCGGTCATCGGATGCGATGCAGCATCAGACCCTATGTCCACGGATGCGGCAACACTGATCGGCCCATAGCTGCCATTGGCCAATGGACCGTAGTGCTGCGTTCGTCGCGGGCTTTCCTGATGGGTTGGATGGTTGCTGCTTCAACGGGCGTCGCGATGCGCCATAGTGCAGGTGTCAAAATCTGCTTATGAGAGGAGCCGCCCCATGCAAGTTACCACAATCGGCGTTGATCTGGTCAACAACGTTGTCCAGATCCACGGTATCACCGCGTCCGAGGAGGTTGTGTTCAACAAACCTCTGCGACGGGCGCAGATTCTGCCCTTCTTTGCGAAGCTGGAGCCCTGCCTGATAGGCATGGAGTGATGCAGCAGCGCACATCATCGGGCCCGTGCCCGAATGCAAAGCCGCACGCGTCGCGACTGTCGCCATGGCCAACAAGACCGCCCGGATCGTCTGGGCAGTGCTCACCCGCAACGAACCCTGCAGCCCAAGCGCCGCAGCCTGAGACGAAAGGAACACCGAGTTAGCAAGACCCGCAGGATGATGGTGCAAAAGTCTGCCGCCAAAGCCAGGACGCCCCGCCGAATGGCGCGGGCATCACGCCCGAATTGCTGATAGGAACCTGGCAAGCAGAACCCATCAGCGCCAGCGGTCACAACCGCGCAAAAAGGCCCCTCTCATTGATTGCTTTGCAATCAACTGCCGGGCTACGGGAACAAATTACTGCTGCTGACACATGCACAAACCAAATCAAAAATGTCTTGCTATGCAGCAGCCATCCACACAGAATTTGCGCTATCGAACTTGTGTCGATCAACTGACCGCTAGGGGCGAGGCACTGCCACGCTGGGCCGGTTCGCGGGCACCACAGATTGGGGCAGGCCGCTCACTGCGGCGCTGAGCATCATCACGGGTCGTTCTACGTGGCTACGTCGGTGCGCCCTTTCGCATCAGACAAAGCCTCCCAAACGGGCGTGCCGTCGATAACCGCGCCCACCATGGGGCCGACTTTGGACAGCCCCGCGCCCAGCCGTGGCCCAAGCACCGGGTCGGACCACGCCGATGCGGACGCTGTCAGCAAAAGCACCGGGATCAACAGTTTTGCCAACCGAAAGGCCCGGCGCGCACGCTTGGCGCATGCCTGCTGACGCAATCGGCCTTTGTCTTGGTGCAACCTCATGCCGAAAGGCTGCTACGCAAATGCGGCATTCGTCAGGCAACATCATGCAAAAGGGTGGGCAGGGTCAGAGGTTTTCCTGCTGTGGCATCCCCAGCACATGGAACCCGCCGTCCACGCGGATCACCTCGCCCGTGGTGCAGGCACCCGCGTCGGACGCCAGATACACGGCCGTGCCGCCTACCGCTTCGAGCGTCGCATTGGCGCGAAGCGGGGCGTTCTGATCGGTGTGCTTGTAGGTGCGCCGCGCGCCGCCAATGGCGGCCCCCGCCAGTGTTTTCATCGGACCGGGAGAGATGGCGTTGACGCGAATTCCATCAGGGCCCAGATCATTGGCAAGGTAGCGCGTGGCGCTTTCCAGCGCGGCCTTGGCCACGCCCATCACGTTGTAATTGGGCGTCACACGGTTTGAGCCCATGTAGGTCACGGTCAGCAGGGTGCCACCGTTCTCGACCATCAAGGGATGCGCCCGCCGGGCCACGTCCACAAAGGAAAAGGCGCTGATGTCCATGGAGTTTTTGAAATTAGCCCGCGAGGTGTTCAGAAACCGGCCCGTCAATTCAGCTTTGTCCGAAAAGGCGATGGCATGCACGACGAAATCAATGGTGGGCCAGCGCGCGCCAAGCGCCTCAAAGGCTGCATCCAGCGACGCGTCATCGGTCACATCCACATCAACCATGAAATCGGACCCGACACTGGCCGCGAGCGGTTCAAGCCGCTTGCCAAAGGCCTCGCCCTGATAGGTGAAGGCAAGCTCTGCCCCGGCTTCGGCCATCGCGCGCGCAATGCCCCAAGCAATCGACCGCTCGTTCGCCACGCCCATGACAAGCCCGCGTTTTCCGTCCAGTTGCCCTGTCATGTTCTGCTACTCCAGGTATTTCGAAAGGATCATGGATCCGTTTGTGCCGCCAAAGCCGAATGAGTTGGTCATCACTGAATCCAACCCCGCATTGTCCACCCGTGTGGTCGCGATCTCATCCGGGCTAAGCGCGGGGTCAAGCTCTGCCACATTGATTGAGGGGGCGATGAAATCATGCTCCAGCATCAGCAGGCTGAAGATCGCCTCCAGCGCGCCTGCAGCTCCTTGCGCATGACCAGTCATCGACTTGGTGGAACTGACAGGCGGCGTGCTGCCCTGGCCAAAGACCCGCCGCACGGCTTCGATTTCGCCGACATCGCCCACCGGGGTAGAGGTGCCATGCGCGTTGATATAGCCGACGCTGCGGCCTTCGAGCAGGGTGGACAGGGCCACACGCATCGCCCGCTCGCCGCCCTCGCCGGAGGGGGCGACCATGTCATGACCGTCCGATGTAGCGGCGTATCCGGTGACTTCCGCGTAGATTTTCGCGCCGCGCGCCTTGGCATGCTCAAGCTCTTCCAGCACGACAATGCCGCCGCCGCCCGAAATCACAAACCCGTCGCGTGTAGCGTCAAAGGCGCGCGAGGCGGTTTGCGGCGCGTCGTTGTATTTGCTCGACATCGCCCCCATCGCATCGAAAAGGCACGACAGCGTCCAGTCCAGTTCTTCGCCGCCGCCCGCAAACATCACGTCCTGCTTGCCCAGCATGATCTGCTCTGCCGCATTGCCGATGCAGTGCAGCGAGGTCGAACAGGCGGAGGTGATCGAATAGTTGATGCCCTTGATTTTGTAGGCCGTCGACAGGTTCGCGCTGACAGTGGAGGACATGCACTTGGGCACGGCAAACGGCCCAATGCGTTTCGTGGCGCCGGTTTTCTTGACCACCTCATGGGCGGTCAGCATGGCGGATGTCGATGGCCCGCCCGATCCTGCCACAAGCCCGGTGCGCGGGTTGCTGATCGTGGTCTCGTCCAAACCCGCATCTGCGATGGCCTGCCCCATGGCGATGTAGGCGTAGGCCGCCCCCGGTCCCATGAACCGCAGGGTGCGCTTGTCGATCTGATCGGCCACCTGTAGCTTGAGCGTGCCGGCGACCTGACTGCGAAACCCGTGTTCAGACATCTCGGGGCTGGCGACAATGCCGCTCTTGCCCTCTTTGAGCGAGGCAAGCACCTCTTCGGTGTTGTTTCCGATGGAGGAGACGATCCCCATCCCTGTCACGACAACGCGACGCATCACGCGCACTCCCTTTTGCGGTTCCGAACCCATCTAGGACAGGCAAGGGGTCGCGTGCAACCCGCCCCCGCAAGAATCCCGCTTGAGGCAACGGCCCCCCGCAAGGATGCAGCCCCCGCTAGAAGCTGGAAAAAGGCTGATCTCCGACGTGTTGTGAATGACCCCACACCGTGCAATATGCACGATGCTCAACTTGCCGAGGACTGTGGCTTTGCGCAGAAACCGGGCTTTGCAAAAATCGCACTTTGACCGGCTGCTATAATCGACCGAATTCGGGAATAGTTTTAAAATTGCGCAGACCGCCTGTGTGTAGGACACGGGAAAAACCTGTTATCGTTTCTTCATGTCTGGTTTGATGTACGAAACTATCTACGTAAAATACATAATGAGAAGGATGGGGCATCATGGCAAAACGGTTCAATCAACTCGTTGAAAAGTCAGATAGCGTCGGGAAATTGGGCGGTGCGATAATTGTGTTTGCGGCTCTTGTGGCTGCGATTCCTATTATTGATGGATATCTGAAAGCGGCAACCGGGATCATGTATGGTGTGAAAGGCGCGGTATACTACGAAGTCGGCGCAGACGGTGATGCAATGTTCGCTTCAACTTACGAAAACGATGCGGGCAAAATAGTTAAGCGTGTGGATGGTGGGTTGTATTTGTTACGGAATGGAGACAGGAACTTTTCTGATGTCCGTACCGGAGATGTGCTGCAAGCTGGCACGGATAAAAGGTTCAAATCTCGCGATGGAGACCCGCAAACAACCAGCAGTAACCCTGATATTTTCATACTTCGCCCCGGTGAATGTGTAGTCGTTCTTTCAAGACGCTTTGAAGTCAACCCGGAGCAGGCATATTCTGCGGGCTGGTTGAACGTCGCCACGACATCCTGCGGCCTGTTTAGTTGAGCCATGTAACGTCACTGATGAAGCACTGCCGAAGCGTGCTTGCATTATGTACCGCTTAAACGGCTTTCTCCAAAGGTTATTCGCTGCGGTGTGTCAACTCTGGATGTTTCACCATCAAACCTCGGGAGCAAATATCTAACAGGCTGCTGAAATAGTCCTGCCTCGACAGTGATTTGAGAACATGATTCACTTTTCAGACGGTTGCGGCGGGGGTGATGATGCGCGGGACGGACGAGACGAGCGGGGCGCTGTTCAGCTATGTTGATCTGGAAGAGC
>JBGCEG010000026.1:0-37938 GCA_045106135.1 Roseobacter sp.
GATGAGGCGCTGATGCTGGACCCTCATGGTTTTGTGAACACCACCAATGCCTGTAATTTCTTTATTGTGCGACGTGGCGCGGTTTGGACCTCGACCGGGGACTATTGCATGAATGGCGTGACACGTCAGAAAGTGATCGACCTGTGCCGCGCCAATGACATCCCCGTTTTTGAAAAGAACTATTCACTCTACGAGGCTTACGGCGCGGACGAGGCTTTCCTGACCGGCACCTTTGGCGCGCAGACACCTGTTGCTCAGATCGACGGCAAGCCCATTGGCAACGGGGAACGTCCGGTAACCCAGCGGATCCGCACGCTTTACAAAGACCTGTTGCGTCAAGACACCGGGGGCTGACCCCAGCGCCCCCTGCCCTGACACCAGCAAAACGAGCATCGACGGCGACTTGGCTAATCTGCTTTCGTCTGTTAGCGCTGCGCCATGGCGTCAAAACTTCGAAATGGCCGGGAGGTCCGGTCGCGCGATCCGGAGCGGACCAAAGCCCAGATCCTTGAAGCGGCGCTGACAGAGTTCGCGACGCACGGCTATGATGGCTCAAAAATCCAGAAGATCGCGCAACGCGCCGCCTGCAATCCGCGCCTGATCTATCACTATTTCGGCAGCAAAGACGGTCTTTATCTTGCGGCACTCCGCCAGATCTACGCCGAAATTCGCGCCAGAGAATCTGCTTTGAACCTCGACGCGCTGCCGCCCCGTGAAGCAATCGTGCGTCTGGCAGAATTCACCTTCGACTTTTTCGACCAGAACGGGCCATTCGTCACCATTACCCGTAGCGAAAACCTGCTGGGCGGGCAGTTTGTGCGGCAAATTCCTGAGATTGCCGATACCTCTAATCCCCTGATCGACAAGATTGCCGCTGTCCTGACGCGCGGCGTAGCCGACGGCGTGTTTCGCGAGGGGGTCGACCCCTTACAGCTTTACGTCAGCATTGTCGCGCTGAGCGCGCATCACATCAATGCAGCGCACACGCTGTCAGCCACATTTGGCACCGATTTCACAGCAGCAGATTGGCGACATACACGCCGGTCGCATGTGGTCACGATGGTCTCTTCGGCTTTGGCAAAAAGCGATATCTCCAACTAAAGCATCCCACTTGCGCATTGTATGCCACCGCATATGTACAATCTGACGGCACCTCACGCATTTTTCGCCTAAAAAACAGGCGCCCCCCTCATAATTCGTCATTTGTTTACTTAAGGCGTTTCCGCACACACCCTGTGGCGTCATCAACGGGGGTATGAACATGACCCCGAGTATTCCCGACCCCGCCGCACCGGATACGGCAACCGCGCCTGTGCGAAAGCGCCCGGCGGTCGAGTTGCAGCAAGCCTCCGTTGTCTTTGGCACCGGGGAGAAAGCTGTCACGGCGCTGTCACCCACGACGCTGAAGATGGCGTCAGGTGAGTTTCTGGCCCTTGTCGGCCCGTCGGGCTGCGGCAAATCAACCATTCTCAAGCTGGTCAGCAACCTGATCCAACCCTCGTCCGGTGTTGTGCTGGTCGGCGGCAGGGAGGCCTCGGTCAAGCAATTGCGCATCGGCATGGCATTCCAGAACCCCACGATGCTGCCGTGGCTGACGATCGAGCAGAACATCATGATGCCGCTCAAGATCGTGCCCCCCTTCAAACGGACCTTCCGGCAGGACAAAAAGGGGGCCTACCGCGACCGGGTTCACGCGTTGCTGGAGCAAGTTGGGCTGACGGGGTTCGCCAATCACTACCCGTGGCAGTTGTCGGGCGGAATGTTGCAGCGGTCCAACCTGTGCCGCGCGCTGATCCACGAACCCGACCTGTTGCTGCTGGATGAGCCCTTTGGCGCGCTTGATCAATTCACGCGCGAGGAACTTTGGCAGATCATGCAGGACCTCTACCTCGACCGGCAACCAACGGTCTTGCTGGTGACCCACGACTTGCGCGAGGCAGGCTTTTTGGCCAGCCGCATCTGTGTGATGAGCGCGCGGCCCGGGCGCATCATATCCGATGAGCCGATGTCACTCCCTCAGCCGCGCGACATCACCACGATCTACAGCCCCGAATTCGTCGAAATGACCCAGAGCCTGCGCGCATTGATCGCTCAGGTTCGCAGCACCTGAGGGCATTTGAATGTCTGACACACTGCGTATCCGCTTTCTCTCTGTCGCGCTGATCATCGGGTTTTTCCTGTTGTGGGAGGTGCTGTGCATCGTCCTCAACGTCTCTGATCTGGTGCTGCCGCGCCCGTCAGAGATTGCCGTGACCATGTGGGAGCGTTTCCCTGTGCTGTGGCCACATATTCTGCAAACCCTGTACTCCACGCTGATCGGGTTTGCCCTTGGCGTGACAATCGGGGTGACGCTGGGCGTGATTGTGGGCACGTCCAAGCTGGCCTATGCGGTTGCCTACCCTTTGCTGGTCGGTTTTTCGTCCATCCCGAAGGTGGCGGTCGTGCCGATCTTCGTGCTCTGGTTTGGCTCTGGCACCACGCCGGCCATTCTGACGGCCATGGTGATCTGCGTCTTTCCGATCGTGGTGAACATTGCCACCGGCCTCGCCACAACCGAGCCTGAACTGGAAGATGTGCTCAAGACCATGGGCGCCTCAAAAACCGAGATCCTCTGGAACGTCGGCTTGCCCCGCGCGATGCCTTATTTCTTTGCATCGCTGAAGGTCGCCATCACACTTTCATTCGTTGGGGCTGTCTTGTCTGAAACCGTCGCCTCCAACATGGGCATCGGGTTCGTGATGATGACCGCATCATCAAACTTTCAGGTGTCGCTTGTGTTCTGCGGGCTGATCCTGCTCGCCATCATGGGCGTCATTCTCTACGCAATCTTCTCTTTGCTGGAACGGCGCGTGACGGGCTGGGCCACGCGGGGCAACGATATCGCGATCACCTGACCGCGCTCAAATTTACTACCTCAACTGACACAAATAAAAGGGATGAAGACCATGAAGCATACTTTGTTTGGCGCTGCACTCAGTGTTCTGGCCGGGGCTCTGCCCGCCATGGCCGAGATGACCGATATCCGTTTCACGCTGGGCTGGAAGACACAAGGCTCTGACGCACCGTTTCTGGTCGCGCTGAACAAGGGGTATTTTGAGGCAGAGGGCCTGAACGTCACCATCGATCAGGGCGAAGGCTCCGCTGCGACGGTCACGCGGATCATGGGCGGTGCCTACGATGCGGGCTTTGGTGACATCAACGCAATCATCCAGAATGCTGCTGCGCGTCCGGGGGAAGCACCCGTGATGGTGTTTCAGATGTGGAACCGCCCACCCTTTGCCATCGCCGTGCCAAAAGACAGCGGCGTGACCTCTCCGAAAGATCTGGAGGGCAAAACGCTTGGGGGTGCGCAAGGCACGCCAACCACCCGCCTGTTCCCGGTGTTCGCCCGTCTAAACGACATCGACATTGACACTATCAAATACGAGTCGCTTGCCCCAAACCTGCAAGAACCGATGCTGATCCGCGGCGATATCGATGGGGCCTACACCTTCACCGTCTCCAGCTGGTTCAACCTGATTGCCAACCGCAAGGACCCGGCGAAAGACTTCACATGGCTGAACTATGAAGACTACGGCATGGACCTTTATTCCAACGGCATGATGGTCTCGCGCGAGTTGATGGCGGAAAACCCCGAGGCCGTCGCAGGTCTGGTCCGTGCGGTAACCAAGGCCACCATGGAAATCACCAAAAGTCAGGACGAGGCGGTTGAGGCGATTGTGGCCTTCGACAACCTCGTGAACCCCGAACTTGAGCGTGCGCGGCTCGAGTTTGCCCTGACCAATCTGATGAACGCGCCTGAGACCGCAGAAACCGGCATTGGCGATCTGGTCGAAGAACGCCTGACCCGCTCTATCGCTCTGATCGTTGAAGGATACGGCCTTGAAGCTACCCCCGCCGCGTCCGAGATTTTCGACGGCTCTTTCCTGCCGCCGGTTGCAGAGCGCAAGCTGGACGTTATCATCAACTGATCCCGCCACTTGGCGACCCCATGCGTCCCGGAGCGGTCCGGGGCGCATGTGTCGTCTCAAGCGCCTGTTTCAAAAGGAAGACAGATGGATATTCGCACTGATACCGTCACGGCCGCCAAGGCCATCGTAGAAAACTATCTTGAACGTTCGATGGTGCCTGACCCCGAAGGGGCTGCAAAATATGTGGCCGAGGGTCTTACGATTACCTTTACGGGCGGGCGGCAGTTTTCCGCCCCGGCGGATTGCACCGCCTTCAATGCCAAGCGCTACGCATGGGTGAAAAAGAAGTTTCTGCGCACAGATGCGGCCCTTGATCCCGACAGCGGGGACGTGCACGTCTATAACACCGGCTATCTTTTCGGGGAATGGAAAGACGGCAGCACGTTCGAGACCAACCGCTATATCGACATTTTCGTGGTCCGCGCGGGAAAGATCGTCAGCACGCAGGTCTGGAACGACAGCGCGGAAATCCTGCTCGACAAAGCCGGGCTTGCAGAGGCCCCCCTTTAGCAACCAGGGCGACTTGGCAGCACCAAGAGACTGGCCGTGTGCATCCGCCACTCCATTAAATACTGCGCCTTTAGCGACAGGTTTGAGGCAGCGCTTACCCCCAGCAAGCCGCAGCGGGGCGTCTTGAACGGCGCTTTGTGCGGCGATTGAAACAGCGTTGGCGCGTAGGGACATGTTCGATTTGTTGAACATCCCAAGCCAAACCCGCTTAGAGCGGCAAGGTATGACTTACACGCCCAAAGAATTCATCCGGATGCGGACAAGGCAAGGGCCACTCTTGTCCAACCCATGCCCGCCGCAGCACCTCGCCACCGGGCATGAAAATTCCGCTACATCCCTGTTTGGCAGGCCAGCCCTACCGGCGCGCACTTTGCGAAGAGTGTTGCACCATCTTTGTGGCCATAGCGACGGCATCTGGCTCACCCGCGCGCGACGGCTTTGACGATTCCGAAAGCTATCGGTCAGCCGACGCTTGGGATCAGGTGCCAGTTTCCGTCAAAACCCCTTTTGCCCAAGCCGTTAATACATCGCAGGCAGCTGAAAAATCTTCAAATTCCATATGCTCGTCCGGGTTATGGCTTCCGTTCTGGTTGCGGATGAACAGCATGCCGGCAGGCACCCCTTGCGCGGCGAAGGTGGCGCAATCATGTCCACCCCCCGATGCCAGTTCCATATGAGACACGGCGCAGGCAGCGGCCGCCTCTAACAATCCATGGCGGATATCTGTTGCCATCGGAGCCGCAGCAGCCTGCGTATAACGCCCCAAATCAATCTCGACCCCCCGTTTGCGGGATATCTGTTGCGCCAGCGTCTGAAGGGTCTGTTCAAAATGTTCTAAAACGCTGTCGTCCTGACTGCGAACATCTATTGTAAAGCTCAAAAGGCCCGGCACTTTGGTGATCCCGTGCATTGCTGGGTCAGTGGTGAATTCGCCGATGGTCAGAACCATGTCATCCCCGGCGTCCTCTGCCGCAAGCCAGTGGGCTTCGAGGACGCTGACCAGTTCCACACCCGCAAGCACAGCATCGCGGCGGCTTTGGCGCGGCACACCGCCCGCATGTGTCGTCTCTCCGACAATGCGGCAATAGCGATGGCGCAGGTTACCCCGGATCGCAGTCACGATGCCAACCGCGCAATTGGCGTCGGTCAGAACCGGCCCTTGTTCAATATGCGTCTCAACAAAAGCGGCGATGCAGGCGGGATCAAGCTGCGCGCGCTGGTCCCGGATGGCCTGCGGGTCGAAACCGGCCTCTGCCATGTGAGTGGCAAGGCTTTGCCCGCCGCCGCTGCGGATCAGCCTTTCCGGCGCATCGGGGGGCAAAAGCCCAAAGGCTGCCCGGCTGCCTAGGTAGTGTTCGGGAAACCAGATCATCTCTTCTGCGCGGATGACGATAAGCGTGACATCACAAGGCGGTGTAGGCCCCTGCGCGAGCCGCTCGAGCAGCACAAGGCCCGCCAGCACGCCTGCCGCACCATCGAAATTGCCACCATGCGGCACACTGTCGATATGTGATCCGGTCATCAGCACCGGCGCGCCGCGATCACGGCCGGGTAACGTCACATACAGATTGCCGATCTCGTCGGTCCGGGTTTCCAGCCCGATCAGGCAGGCCTCGCGGGTGATCATGGCGTGGGCTGCGTTTTCGCACGCGCCAAAGCTGGCACGCGTGACGCCCGGTGGGTCGGCGCTGATTTGCGCAAGTTCATCAAACAGCCGTTTTGCGCGGTCCAAGGCCATCAATACAAAAGCTCAGGCAGGATCATCACGATCTGCGGCCAGATGATGATCAGGGCGATCATCATCAGCATCGTGCAGACAAAGGGCAGAATGCCGCGATAGACATCCGCGAGTTCACCGCGCCCCCGGACCCCCTGCACCACATACAGATTCATGCCCACGGGCGGCGTGATCAAAGCAAGCTCCATCATGATAACAAGAAAGATGCCAAACCAGACAGGGTCAATCCCAAGATGCAGAATGACCGGCATAACGATAGGAATAGTGCCAACCATCATGGACAGGGTTTCCAGAAAACACCCCATGATCAGGTAGAACAGCACAAGGATCAGGATCATCTGCGTGGCGTTCAGGCCCAGATCAGTGACCACACGGCTCATCGCCTGAGGCACCCCCAAAAGGCCCACAATAAAGTTCAGAAAGAACGCAGCCGTGATAATGAAAAACAGCATGGCCGAGGTTTTGATCGTGGCCACAAAGGCTGCGTGCAGCATCCCGAACCCAAGCGCCCCGTTGATCCAGGCCAGTAAAAAGGCCATGACAACGCCAATGGCTGCAGCTTCGGTTGGCGTGGCCCACCCACCGTAGATGGCGCTCATCACAACAACAAAGATGGCCATAGGGGGCAAAAGGTGACGCAGACGACGCATGCGTTCAGCGCGCGGTGCCGGGGGCGGCGCGGGCTCAGCAAGTGCGGGGCGCAACAGGACGATCACCGCAATGACAACCATGAACAACACTGTGAGCATCACGCCTGGAATGATCCCGGCAGCAAAGAGCTGCCCGATAGAGGTATTCGTCAGCGCGCCGTAGATGATAAGGTTGACAGATGGCGGAATAAGAATGCCCAGTGTGGCCCCCGCAGCGATGGTGCCAAGCACGAGCGGTTCGTGATAGGCGCGGCGCTTGAATTCATCCAGCGCCACGGTGCCGATGGTTGCCGCCGTGGCCACAGAGGATCCGGACACCGCTGAAAACATCGCGCAGGCGCCAATGTTGGTGTGCAGCAGACCACCCGGCAGGCGGCTCAGCCAATCAGTCAGGCTGTCATACATATTGCGCGTGATCCCGGCGCGCAGCAATATCTCGCCCAGCAGCACAAAGAGCGGAATGGTCGTCATCAGAAAGTCGTTCATCACCGACCACAGGTTCGTGCCAAAAGACAAAAGCACCGGCGGGCCGAAATAGATCATGGCACCCAGAACCCCGGTGGCCAGCATGGCGATGCCCACGTGCAGGCCGATGAACATCAGGCCCAGCATGATCACAAAGCCGATGGCGGCACCCGTGACGTCTATCATTGCTTCGCCTCTTCTATTTCCTCGGCAATTGTGGGCGGGGCCAGCACGCGGTCAGCGGCGTCCAGCCCACCGCGCAACGCATAGAGGCCACGGATTGCCGTCCAAAGCGCGGACAGTCCAAACAGGACAAGCCCGGCCATCCAAAGCGATTGCGGTATCCAAAGCGGGGTTTGCAACGGGCTTGAAGAGACCGACCCAAAAAGCAGGCTATCAGACAGGGTGCGCCAGCCCATGTAGGCCATGAAGGCCGCGCCAATCCCCAAAGCGACATAGGACAGCAGGTTAAGCGCCGCCTGCGTGCGTCGGGGCAGGCGCAGCAAAAGCACGTCGATCCGGGTATGTGCCCGCTCCACCGCTGCCAGCGCCATGCCAAACGTGCCTGTAACAGCCACAACATAGCCACCGATTTCATCGACCCCTTGCAGGGAAAAATTGAACAGCTTCCGGGCCAGAATTTCGAACACGATCAGAAAGGACAGCCCCAGACAGGCGTACCCTCCGAATATTCCAATCCATCGCATGGTTCTGGCCCCTCCACTGCGTTGACAGGGCGCGCCTATGCGCGCCCTGAAATTTGCGTTATTGCAGTTCGATACCGCGAGCGGCACCTACAGTTGCGTTCCAGATCTTGGTGCAATCCGCAAAACCTGCATTGCAGCTTTCAGCCCAACCCGGCAGGACCTGCTCCATCGTGGCAGCCGTCACCTTGGCCTGGTCTGCAGCGGACGGCTCGACCAGCGTCATATCAAACGCGGTGTAGTTTTCGCAGCCATCCCCCCCTGTATTGCAGGCAATCGCCCAGCCGTTATTTTCCCGCGCGAGGTCCCAGAATGCGCTCTCAAACGTTGCGAATTCCGCCTCAAGGGTTGCTTTTTGTGCGTCAGAAAAGCTGTTCCACGTATCCAGATTGATGAAATGCGCATTCACGGACCAGGATATGCCAAGCGGCAGGAAATGCGTCGTCACTTCGGGCCAGTTGCCGGTATTGCCGGAGGTCGGTGAGGTGATGGCGCAGTCGACCACACCGCGCTGCAGGGCCGGGTACACCTCTTTGAAACTCATTGTGACAGGGCTGGCGCCCAGCGCTTCCAGCAAGGCAGACATGGACGCGGTGTAGCTGCGCACCTTGAGCCCTTCGAAGTCCTCCAGCGAATTAATCTCGGCGTTGCAGTAAAACACCTGCGGGCCGTAGGGCCAGACTGCCAGCGGCTTGGCGTTGAACTTTTCGGCCACGCGTTTTTCAAGCTCGGGGCGGAAGGCGTCTATGGCCTCCGCGAGTTGGTCCATATCCGTGGACACCCCGATCAGGTCGATCCCTTCCAGAAACGCATCGTCCCGCGCTGCGGCCCCGACAGTGCTTTGCACGATGTCAAACGCGCCGGTGCGGACCATGCGCAACGTGTCCTGCATGTCCACGCCGACAACGTCCAACGGGTTGAAGTTCACCGCCAGCGGAATGCCTGTTTTCTCGGACAGGGATGCGTAGAATTCCTGTTCCAAAGCGGTATGGAATTTATGGGTCGACACCAGCCCGGTGGCGCGAATTTCGGTTTCGGCGAATGCCGGGACAGCGGTCAGGGACAGCGCTGCTGCGAGGATCATTCTCTTCATGTTTCGTCTCCTTGTTGGGTTATGGTTTTGCCGCTTGGGATTGGGAGAACGCGGCGAAATGTCGGGCGATATCAATCCGTTTCGCCCGCCAGATCTGGTCTTCCAGTGAAGCCAGATATTCGAGAATTTCAGTCACGGCGCGGAACCTTGCAGGACGTCCGCTGATGCGCAGATGAAAGCCAATCGACAGCGTCGAGGACCGGCCCTGCCGCGCCTCAAGCAATAGCTGCTCGATGGCGTCGCGCACGTAATCCACCATTTCGGCCGCGCGCACGAAACCGTTGGGGTGGAAGAATTTCATATCGTTGGTATCAAGGTTATAGGGCAGGACGGTCAGGCCCGAGGGGTCCGAATAGGGCAGATCGTCATCAAAGGCGTTCGAGGTATATAAATACCCGCCCTCGGCCAGCAGGTCGCGGGTCCACGCACTTTCTGATCCGCGACAGAAAAAACCACGCGGTGTTTGGCCTGTTGCAGCCTCAATGGCCTTGGTGGCGCGCAACAAGTCGTCACGCTCCGCTTTGGCGCTGGTGTAATCTGCATGCGGCCGCCAGACCCATCCGTGACACGCAGCCTCATGGCCGCGCTCTGCAATCGCGCGGGCCAGTTCGGGGGACCGATCCACCGCGCGCCCGCACATGTAAAAGGTAGTCGGCGTGTCGGTCCGGTCCAACGCATCCAGAAAGCGCCAAAGCCCCACCCGCGTGCCATAGGCAAACAGTTGTTCCTGCCCCTGATCGCGCACACCTTCGGGCACCACGCTGACGATTTCACCTACACGCTCGGACTTGAGGTCACCGTCGCCGACCTGAAGCTCGGCCCCTTCCTCAAAATTGACGACAACCGACACCGCCACCCGCGCCCCACCGGGCCAGATAATCTCCGGCGGCGCGGCACCATATCCAATGAGATCCCGCTCAGACATCGAACAGCCGCCCCCATCCTTTGATCCGCTTTGGATCATCACCCGCGACGCGCATGGACGCCCAAAGTGCGGTTGCAACACTGTCAAGAACCGGGATGCCTGTTTCAGCCTCAATGATTTCCGCGATCCCCGCACCGCGAAAATTCGTGCAAAACACAGCGATGGCGTCTGGTTTTTCGGCGGCGACCGCACGGCACATCTCAAGGATTTGCGCGGCACTGTAGGTGGCAAAACTGTAATTGCCCGGATCGTTCAGGTGCCGCTCCGCCACCACGTCATACCCCTCCGCCGTGTAATTCGCGATAATCCTGTCCTGAATTTCGGGCAAATACGGGGTCACAAGCGCAAGCCGGTGCGCGTTGATACGTTTCAACAGATCGTTGATCGCAAGGACCGTGGAACAGGCAGGCACCCCGGTGCGGGTCTGAATGTCATCAATCAGCGCCCGGTCGGTGTCGAACCCCAACCAGCCCGACGACGTGCCATTCCAACAAATCGATTGAACCTTCGCATCTGCAAGCAGCTCTGCTGCATCCAACATGGGGGCCGTGGTGAACTGATCCAGCGCATCACTGTCCATCGAAATCTTGACGACGCGAAACCGGGCAAAATGCGCAGAGACATCGGGAAGGTCCTGCAACATCGCGGCAGTGAGCGGCTCCAGCACCGTGTTGGACGAGGGTGTAAGCATCCCCAGACGTGTCGTGGCAAGGTGATCTGTCATGGCGTACCATTTTCCGGATAAAGTTGAGGATGCTCAGCGCAGGACATTCGGCGCCTCCCGTGCCAGATATTGACCAAAGGGCGCGGCAACGGGCGCGCCATCCCGCATGGTGGTGAGACCGCGCAGAATTGTGCGCACGGGCCAGCCTGTGACCTCGAACCCTTCCCAAGGGGTGTAGTCTGTTCCGTGATGCAGATTGGCCTGCCGGATCGGTTTGCTCAGGCTTGGGTCCCATAGTGCGATATCAGCGTCTGCGCCCACCATGATCGCGCCTTTGCGCGGATAAAGCCCGTAAAGCTTGGCGTGATTGGTGGCCGTCAGCGCGGCAAAGCGTTCCAGCGACATCCGGCCCTTGCTCACACCTTCGGAAAACAGCAGCGGCAACCGCGTTTCCACGCCGGGAATGCCGTTGGGGATATTCCGAAAGCTCTTGCGCGCACCGGGGGCGTCCTTGCCCGCCGTGTCCACAAACCGGAACGGGCAGTGATCAGAGGAAAAGAGATCGAACGTGCCTTGTTCGATGCCACGCCAGATATTGTCCCATTCCGTACGCGTTCTGGGCGGCGGCGAGCAGACGTATTTCGCCCCCTCAAACCCGTCGCGGTCCAGATCGTCAGCGGTCAGGGTGATATATTGCGGGCAGGTCTCTGCAAAGACGGTCAGCCCCCGTTTGCGCGCCCGCTCGATTTCCTCGGTCGCCTCACCGTTGGAGACATGCACAATCGTCAGCGGCACCCCTGCGATTTCGGCCAGCGATATGGCACGGTGCGTGGCTTCGCGTTCAACCGGCACCGGGCGTGTGGTGGCGTGGTGCAGGGGGCCGGTGTTGCCGTCCCGCTCCGCCTGATCACGCAGGAATTCGATGGCATCTTCATTTTCAGCGTGCACCATGACCATCGCATTGTGGGCTTTGGCAACAGACATCACCTCAAGGATTTGACGATCCGACAGCGCAAGGCCCTCATAGGTCATAAATACCTTGAAACTGGTGTAGCCGGCCTCGATCAGGGCGGGTAAATCCTGCCCCAGCGTAACCTGATCGGTTTCCTTCACGATCAGGTGAAACGACACGTCGGTCAGACAGACGCCCTCTGCCTTGGCCCGGTAGGCGGCGACCGCATCGCGCAGGGTTTGCCCCTCTTCTGGCAAGCAAAAGGGAAGGATCGTCGTGTTTCCCCCGCAGGCGGCAGCGCGCGTCCCGGAGGTGAAATCGTCGGCCATTTCGATACTCGGCCCAGAGGGTTGCGAGATATGGACGTGACTGTCGATGCCCCCCGGCAAGGCGATCAGACCCGTGGCGTCAATGACCTCTTCCGCCTGCAGATCAGTGCCCAAAGTGGCAATCCGGCCTTTGGTGATCCCGATGTCGCAGATGGATGTTCCGCTGGCGGATACAACGCGCGCCCCGGTGATGACACTGTCGTGCTTCATGGGGGATCTCCAGCGATGAGGGCAGACAGGGCCGGGCTGAGACCGGATGAAGATTTTGCAGCCGGGCGACCGACGCGCCGGGTATAAGACGGGGCAAGGCGCACAAGGCTCATGGCCTGCGCCGTCGCAGCGGCCACCGGATCAATCATCAGGCCCGGCGCTTCATCGGCGATATTACGGGCAAGCCCGGCCAGCGGCGCACCGCCCATGATCACCACATCGGCGCCGTCGACACCCGTGGCCAAACGGGTCAAGGCAATGAGATCATCGCGCAGGTCTTCGGCCACATTATCAACCGATACAGGCGCAATCTCAGGGCAGCGGACGCCCGTGAAACGCGCGCTTAGCCCGGTTTGGCGCACACAATCGGTATACCAGCGCGCCATATGTGGGGAAAACGTGACAACTGAAAACTGCTCTCCCAGCATCGCGGCGGTCATAACCGCAGCCTCGGCCATGCCGACCACGGGCAGGTCAAACAATTCGCGCGCCGCCACAAGGCCCGGGTCCCCGAAGGCCGCAACGATGACGGCGTCTGCAGAATGTTGATGCTCCGCGATCATCTCAAGCACATTTGCGCCTGAAATCTGGGCTTCGGCGCGCGAGGCAATGTAGGGAAAGCCGCGCGTTGCGGTCAGTGGTATGATCTCGGCACTGTCGCCCGCTACGGACCGCGCAACGGTGTTCATTGCACGGGTCATTGCTTCGGTCATATTCGGATTGATGAGCAGCAATCGCATCACGTCAGATCCTTCAGAATTGGTTCAAGGGTTTGTGCCATCGCAATCAACGCGCCATCCTCGCCCGCCTGCGCGATCAGCTGCAGGCCAAGCGGTAAACCGTTGGCATCCGTCCCGCAGGGCAAGGACAAAGCCGGAACGCCCGCGTGGTTGATCTGCGGGGTGAAGGCTGCGTGGTCGCGGGGGCCTGCGGGCTGTCCTGCGATGGTTTCAGGCGCGGACAGTTCGGCGGGCCATGCAGGGCAAGGTGTCGTTGGCGTTGCGATAAACCCGTGGCGCGCCAACGCACCGCGCAATGTGCGGCGCATGCGGTGCGAGACCTGATGCGCCGCAGCGACCTCGACCCCGGTCAGAGACAGACCCGTTTCAATCTGGGAAGCGATTACAGGATCAAAGATATCAGGCGTCTCGCGCCAGATGTGCCCATAGGCCTGCGCAAGTCCTGCAAATTGCAAAGGCAGGATATCGTGGCCTTCGACACTGCCCCAGTCGATTTCGGCGGCTGAAACCGGGACACCAGCGTTGCGGCAAGCGGCCATCGCGGCCTCAAAACGCGCCGCCACCTCAGGCTCCACCACTTGACCTGTGCCAAAGTCCGGGCTTGCGGCCAGCGCGGGTGCATCCGCAAGCGTGGCACGCACCCCGGCCAATGCCTCCATCGCCAGTGCGATATCGCCCATATCGCGCGCAATGGGGCAAATGACAGAGATGCCCCACACCGGTTCGTCAAAGCTCGGACCGTAGGGGATCAGGTCAAAGGTTGGTTTCATCCCACACAAGCCGGTATGCGCAGGGGGCCTGCGGCTCGACCCGCCCGCATCCGTACCAAGCGCCAGCGGCACAATTCCCGCAGCAACGGCCGCCACAGACCCACCTGATGAGCCGCCGGGCCCCATCTGTGGGTCAACGGGGTTGCGTGTGATGCCGTGGAGCGGAGAATTCGTGGCCCCTTTGCAGGCAAATTCCGAACAGGTGGCGACCCCAAGGATCATGGCCCCCGCCTTGCGCAGGCGGCGCACCGCCTCGGCATCTTCAGGCGCGATGTGCTCTGCGAACACGCGCGATCCCTGACTGATGCGCAGGCCCTTTACCCAGATGTTGTCTTTGATCACCACCGGCACGCCCGCAAGCGGCAGGTCTTCCCCTGCCTCCAGCCGTTTTGAAACGCCTTCCGCCTCTGCGGTGAACGCCGGGTTCATCTGGCAAAGTGCGTTCAGGGCCGGGTTGCGCGCTTCGGCGCGGGCCAGTGCTTCGGCGGCGACGGTCTGCGGTGTCGCCTCGCCCCGGCGCACGGCGCGGGCCAGTGCCCGGGCGGTCAAATCAAGCACGCTCACGAGGGTCCACCCTGCGCGCGCGCCCAGGCTTTTGCGATATCGCGGCGCGGGGCAATCCAGACGTCAGGTCTGGCCGCGATATGCGCCAGGACAGCTTCCAGCCCACCAATGCGCGAGGGCCGCCCGATGATCCGAAGATGCAAGCCGATGGACATCATGCGCGCCGCTTGCGCCCCTTCGGCGTAAAGCCTGTCAAAGCCTGCGATCACATAGTCAGAGAAGTCGCGCGCCTGAATAAACCCACCGCCCGGCGAAAACCGCATGTCGTTGGTATCAAAGGCATAAGGCAACACAACATGGCCCCCTTCCATGTAGGGGATGTCGTCGTCATAGGCGTTGCTGTCATAGGAAAAGCCACCGTGTTCAATCAAAAGGTCGCGCGTTTGGGGCGATGTCGCGGACCTTGTGTGCCACCCGACAGGCGGGGTGCCTGCGACCTCGGCAATGGTGTCATACGTGCGTGCAATCACGTCCCTTTCAGTGACGGGGTCCATGCCCGCATGCGTCTCCCACCGCCAGCCGTGACACGATATTTCGTGCCCGCGCCCGACAGCATCCTGAATGAGCCATGGCGTGCGGGCCGCCGCACGTCCACAGGTCGAAAAACTTGCCCGCACATTGTGGGCGGCGAACGCCTCTGCGATGCGTGCATAACCCCGGCGGGGGCCATATCCGAAATGGCTTTCCATGCAGGGGTCGGGGGCGCCTTTGACCTCTTCGACCGCCTCGTAACGGGATTCGTTGCGTTCATCGCCATCGGCAATCGACAGCTCTGCCCCTTCTTCGACGTTGACGACAAAAGACACCGCCAGCCGCGCGCCATCTGGCCAGCAGGGCGCGGGTTCTGCGCCAAAATATCCCTTCAGATCGCGCGTCATCCCTGAATCATCCGGTTAAGGCCAACGGTCCGAGAACCGATGACAAGTACGATGACCGCCAGCAAAATCAGCCCGGACGATATCGCGGCCAGCGATGGATCGGGCTGCTCTTCGAGGTACTGCAGCATCTTGATTGGCAACGTCTTGTTGCGCGCATCCGTGAGGAATATCGAGATCGGGTAGTTATCCATTGATGCCAGAAATGCGAACAGTCCGCCGGTCAGGTAGGCAGGGGCCAGATTGGGGATCATCACCTTGAGAATGGCGCGCGGATAGGACAGGCCAAGCGTGCGCGCGGCATCCACCAGCGAAAAATCAAAGGCCGACATCGACGCCAGTAGCGTGCGCATGATGAAGGGCAGCGTGATGACGATATGGCCAAGCAAAAGCGACCAATACGCGTCCCGCAGCCCGATTTCGCGAAAGAACTGCAACAAGGCCACGCCAACGACAAGCCCGGGCATCATCAAAGGCGATACGGTGAAAGTTGCAATCGCCTCCCGCCCGGCAAAGCGCCCCCGCGCCACAGCAATCGCAGCCAATGTGCCCAGCACCAGAGAGATCAATGTCGAGACCACCGCAAGGTTCAAAGACAGCGCCACGGCGTCCCACAGGCCCGAGCGCCGCTCAAGCGACTGATACCAGCGCAAGGACCACTCCGGCGGGGGCAGCGTATACACCGAGGATGAGGTAAAAGACGCGGCCACCGTGATGATGATGGGCAGCATCAGAAAGACCACACAGCCCATGGCGATGGTCCAGCTCAGGGCGATGAAAAGGCGATCTGTCCCGGTCATGACCGCGCCCCCAGCCGATTGGCGAGCCAGCTTGAGGCCAACACAACCGAAATCGCGATGATCAGCAGGATCGACGATATGGTGGCTCCCAAGGCCTCGTTGCGCAGAAACAGAAAGGACCGCGCGGTCAGCATCGACAGGGTCTGCTGGCGCTCCCCCACGATGAGCGACGGGATGACATACATCGAGACCGCCAGTGAGAAGACAAACGCGCAGCCTGCCACGACGCCCGGCAAACTGAGCGGCAGCGTGACGTGGAAAAAGCGAAAGACTGGCGTAGCCCCAAGCGAGGCTGCAGCCTCTGGCAGGCGCCCGTCCAACTGGCGCAGGACCGCGTAGATGGGCAGCACCATGAACGGCAAAAACACATTGGCCGCGCCGATGATCAAAGCGGTTTCGGTGAACAGCATGCGGATCGGGGCGTCGGTTATGCCAAGCGACATCAGCACGTCATTCAGCACGCCACGCGTGCGGAAAATGATCGACCATGCAAAGGCCTTGACCACAACGCCCACGGACATCGGCAGCACCATGGCCACCAGAAAGATCGACAGCCAGATGCCTTTGGCGCGGCTCATGGCGATGGCGGTGGGATAGGCGATCAAGAGAGCAAGAAGCGTCGTCAGGAGCGCCACGCGCAACGTGCGCATCAGGACCGCAATGTTGAAGTCATCGCTGAAGAACAGGCGGTATTCCTCGATTGAGAATTGCCCGTCGATCTGGAATGACTTGAGTAGCAGCAAAAACAACGGCAGCGCAAAGATCAGGGCAAGAAAGGTCAGGCCCGGCACGGCCAAAAGGCCAATATTCTGCATCCTGTGCATCAGCTTGCCGCCTCGTAGACAAGCGTGTCGTCTACTTTCCAGCCAAAGGTGACCTGCTCTCCCCGGCGCATATCGGTGCGGATACCCGGCACTTCACACAACAGGCGGTCATCGCCCGTGCCTGCGCCGTGAAGCTGGGTTTTGGCACCCAGCACCATGGCATCCGCAAGTGTGACGGAAACGGTGTTTTCCCCTTGGTCCGGGCGCATCAACTCGGGTCGAACGCCCACAACCACTTGTTTCCCAACATCAAACGCCCCCTTGGCATGAATGCGACCATGGGCTGTGTCGATGTGAAGCGTTGTGCCTTCGCGCGCCGCAACCTTGCCGGGAAGACGTGTAGACAACCCAACAAAATCCATCACAAAAGCGGAGCCCGGGCGGGCATATAATTCGGACGGTGAGGCAAACTGTTCGATCCTGCCGGAATTCATAACCGCGATCCGATCGGAAACACCCATGGCCTCTTCCTGATCGTGGGTCACGAAAATCGCGGTCATGTCCCGGTCGCGCAGAAGCGATTTCAGTTCAACCTGCATGGTTTCGCGCAGCTTTCGGTCCAGCGCCGAAAACGGCTCGTCCAAAAGCAGCAACACCGGATCAACGATCAGCGCGCGGGCAACGGCCACGCGTTGCTGCTGCCCCCCCGACAGAGCGGCAACCGGCCGGTCGGCAAAATCGCTCATGCGGACAAGCGCCAGCGCCTCCGCCACCTGTGGACCGGTATTGCCTTTCGGTACGCCCCGCGCGCGCAGGCCAAAGGCTACGTTTTCCGCCACGGTCAGGTGCGGGAACAGCGCATAGCTTTGGAACACCACAGAGATGTTTCGCTTGTGCGCCGGCACACTGGTGATCGCGCGCCCGCCCAGAACGATGTCCCCGGCATCGGCCGACGTAAGCCCGGCGATAATGCGCAATAATGTGGTTTTGCCGCAGCCGGACGGGCCGAGGAGAGAGACAAGCTCCCCCTTCGCCACACGAAAGTCCATACCGGACATAACGGTGGTTCCCTTGAACGCCTTCCCGACGCCAACGACGTCGAGATAGGGGCGCTGTCCCGGCTCCGACGATGCGGAGCGGGACATCGATCAAATCGCCATCAGCTTGTCGAACCGTTCGATCCACGCACGGCGGTTTGCCGACACGAAGGCCCAGTCGGGTGCATAGATCGGCACGCCTTCTGGGATGATGGCACCTGCCGTGACGGTTGTGTTGGCCGGAACTGAGGAGGCAAAATCCGCGATTGCCGCTTGCATCTCAGCGCCCAGCATTTCGTTTACATAGGCCTCAGCAAGCTCAGGGTTTGGACCGCCTTTCACAAGGCAAATACCTGATGGCATTGCAAAAATACCCTCAGATGGGGCTGACAGATCGACCGGCACCCCGGTTGCTTTGCGGGGCAAGGCATAGGAGGAGAAGTTGCCTGACAGCATCGTGATCTCGCCCTGTTCCAGTAGGTTGAAGGCCTGGCTCATGGTTGTGTAGACTGACAACAGGTTTTGTTTGAGCTCTGCCAGTTTGTCAAAAGCGGCGTCGATTTCGTACTGCGCCTCCGAGAACGGCTTGCCCGAGCCCAGCATCGCGGCGCTGAACAGTGTCCACATGCCTTCGGTGTTCTGCAGGGACGGAATGATCAGATTTCCCGCAGCTTCAGGCGCCCAGAGATCCGTCCAGGACGACACACCATCGGGCCGGAATTCGGTGTTGTAGGCGACACCTGCCCAAGGCTGGACGTAGTTGCACCACATGCCGTCCATATGCACTGCATCGGGCCGCAAATCGGTCATATTCGGCACAGCATCAGCCCCGATCGGCGTCAGCAGATCAGCCTCAACCGCTTGAATCATAACCGGATCGTCCATCTGGACCACGGACAGATATGGCGCATCCTTGTTGGACGCCATTTTCTCAAGATTGACCGAGGACTTGGTTCCCTCGAACAGGATATCCGCCCCAATTGCGCTTTTCATGTGCGGCGTGACGATCTGCTCCATCCAAGATGTATGCGATCCGGCGCAGCCAATCACGATCTCGCTGCTTTGCGCGCGCACAATCGCGGGTGCTGCCAACGTTCCCAAGGCCGCATATGCCGACCCTTTAAGGACGGAGCGGCGACTTAATAGTGTTTTCGACTTCTGCTTCATTTGAAATCCCCTAAGCCCAGTGATTTGATGAGTCAAAATGGCATGCCATTTTTGAGAAGTCGTGATTTACCTTATTTTTCTCGACCAAAAACAAGGACGTGCCTTAAGAACAAGCAGTCTTGCGGTGAGATGGCGATTAATAGGCAGAGTGGAATCAGTCTTCTGATTCCCTTTCCTGTGCGCTTAAAACGGTGGCCAGTGTTTTACCGGTATTGCGCAGGTGGGTTTCCCATGTTTCGGCGGCCACAGACGGATCTGCGCGGCGCAACGCCTGCATCAAGCACTCGTGTTCATTCACGGCTTGTGCCAGTCTTTCGGGGTCCATGATCGCCAAAAAGCGACCGCGCCGCGCCCGCGCGATCAGGCGGCGGTGTGTGTCTGCGATCACGGGGTTGCCGCAATTCTCAACGATCAGATCATGGATATCCGTGTTCACATCGAAGTAGGATTCAAACTCTTGCGCAGTGTGGTGGTCCAGCATCTTGCGGTGCAGCCCTTCGAGTTGATCAAGCAACGTGGGTGTCATTGTTTCGGCAAAGCGCCGCGCCGCAAGGCTTTCCAGAACGGAAATCACATCAAATAACCTGCTCGCATCCTCAGAGCGGTATTCAGACACCAGCGCACCGCGATGCAATGTAATTTGGATCAATCCATCTGCTTCCAGCAGTTTCAATGCCTCGCGCACCGGGGTGCGGGATACGTCCAATTCAGCGGACAATCGGCGCTCTACGATGCGGTCCATCGGGGCCAGATCTCCCTTGATGATCCGGTCGCGCAAAATGGCCGCAACCCGTTCGGTTGCAGCTTTCGACTTTTCCAGAGGTGTGTACATTCTACGCTGCGCGCCAATCCAACCGGGAACCACCAAACTGGACCTGTGATGACGACAAGTGCTGCGCGGGTCAACATCTGGATGCGCTATCCGCACCCTGCCCCCGCACCATCAGTCCTTGGAAGAGGTAAGGTGGAACGGCCTCCGCTCACCGGTGTTTTGCAGATAGCCGTCATAGAACGCTTTGACGGTTGGAAAAACAGCCTCGCGCAAAGACAACCGGTTCAATTCATCCTCATCGCGTGGCTGTGAAAGTACCTCTGCGATCTGCTCCAATATCGATTGCCTGTCGATCCGCATGAACTGACCATCCTCAAAGACCACCTCGCCCTCGACCAGAACCGCGTGAATGTCCTTGGATTTGGCGCGGTGGATCAGCGCATCCAGGGGCGCAATGCCGGGGTCCTGAAAGGGGTATGTCGCGCGGTCAAAGTCAAAGATCACCGCATCCATCCGGCGACCAGCGTCCAGCCGCCCGATCTGCGCGCCAAAGGCTGTGGTCTGCGCGCCGTGTTCGGTCGCCATACGCATGACGGACGCAGGCGAAGGCACATCCGCCGGGTCCATTCCCGGCACCCGGTGCAGGTTCAAAACCATGCGCATTTCCTGCAGCATATCCCTGTCGTCGTTGATCCCGGCCTCGTCAATGCCCATCCCGACCGTCATGCCGCGTTGCTCAAGCGCCATCAAAGGCAAAACCCCGGACCGAAGCCGCAGGTTCGAGCTACAGTTGTGACAGATACAGGTGCCGGTGCCTGCGCAGATTTCAATGTCTTCTTCAGTCATCCAGACCCCATGGCCCAGCGTCATCTGAGGGCCAAGCAGCCCGAGCTTTTCCAGATGCTTGACCGCAGTCGTGCCCGTGCGGCGAAATGCGTATTCCTTTTGGTAGGCGGTTTCCAAAAGGTGCATATGCATTGGCACGCCCGCCGCGCTGGACTTTTCATGCATCGCCAGCAACCCGTCATCTGTCATCCAGTGCAGGTTGGCCGGGGCGAGCTGAATTCGGGTGCGCGGGGTCTGCCGTTCTGCATGCAGCGTATCAAACATGGTCAGGAAGTCTTCAAACGGCATTGTCACGCGGGCCAGATGCGCGGCCATGGCACGGGCTGTAGCGTCGGGCAGACGGCGGCAAAAAGCCTCGTCCGCCTCATAGACAAACCGGTTCTGCTCGCGCACGGAATAGCAGTATGACACGCGCATGCCGATGTCGTCATAGGCGTCAAGTACCCTGCCCGCCGACGCCAAAACCCCCTCAAGTCCGCCCATGGCCCAGCCTTGGATATGCTGCACCGTGGTGACACCGGACGCGATCATCTCGAACGCGGAATAAAGCGTATCAAGATAGGGGTCGATTTTGCGCATGGCGAGACGGGCGGCGAACCATAACTCAAGCGGGGAATCCGGTGCGCCCATTTGCAGCGGTGTGAGGCCCACATGATGATGCGCGTTGATCAACCCGGGCATGATCAGATGGTGAGGGTGGCGGGTGACCACAGCGTTTGGATAGGTCCGGCAGATATCCTGTTCGGCACCGACCGCGACAATCACGCCGTCCTGATGGGCAATGGCTGCATCATCGAGTGTTTGCGCCGCGCCATCGGCATCCGTCCCGGTGACAATCCAACGCGCGCAAGTGATCCTGAGGCTCATACCGGGCTGTCCTCACAAAGTCGTATGCGCATTTGACGCACGGCTTCCTGCGTGCCGTCGATCAAAGGCACAGGACAGTCCGCACCAATCCTTGTGGCCAGCCCGGCCAGCGGACCGCCCCCGATGACGATGCCTGCAGCACCGTCGCGCGCGCATTGCCGGCACAGGTCTGCCAAGGGCTCGAAAAGCACATCAACGATCTGACCGGGGTCGCCTGTCCACGGGTGCGCCAGTGTTGCAACGTCCAAAAGGGCGTCACCGACACCATGTTCGATAGCCTTGTCGCGCAACGGTTCTGCAACCTCTGGCGCAAAGGTCACGATAGAAAAGGGGCCATCGAGACTGCGCGTCGCGGCAAAGGCCGCCTCGGCGATGCCGATCACCGGCGTGTCGGGCCAGTGTTGCAGCACCTCGGAGGCTCCGGTATCTCCAAAGGATGCCAGCACAATGCCCTGATGTTGACTGCCTTGTTGTTCAATCGTGTGCAAAACGCCGCGCACGGCATGCGCGCTGTCTTCGGGTGTCACGATAAGGTCTGGCCCAAACGCCGCAGGCAAAGCGGTAAACACATCGCCGGGCAAGGCAACGGCCTGTGCCGCGTCGGCGATTCTGCGTGTCACGCCAAGTGATGTGTTGGGATTGACGATCAGCAAGCGCATTACAAGATCACCGATGGCAGCCACAAAGACAAAGCCGGAAACAGGTTGATCAACACCAGCGCCACCAGCATTGCGCCGATGAACATCAGCATGGACGGGATGATCTTGGCGATTGAGATTTTTGCAATCGCACAAGTGATCAACACGACGGATGCTACGGGCGGCGTCTGCTGTCCGATGCCAAGGTTGATCGTCAGGATCAGGCCAAAGTGCACCCGGTCGATGCCAAGCTGATCGGCCAGCGGCAAAAAGATGGGGACCAGCATCAAGATGGCTGGTGTGCCATGGATAATCGTGCCCGCGAGCAGGAAAAACACGTTTATCGCCAGAAGCACGACCCAGTAATTATCGGAAATGCCCAGAATGCCCTGCGCGATGTCCTGTGGAATGCGCTGGTTGGTCATGTACCACCCCAACAAGGTCGAGGTCGCGACGATGAACATCAGCATGGCGGACCGTTTGCCCGCGATGCGCAACGTGTCCATCAGCGTGCCAAGCCGCACGGTGCGGTACACCAGCATCGCCAGCAAAATGGACCAGAAGGCGGCGATCGCGCCGGCTTCGGTCGCTGTGAAAACGCCGCCCAGAATGCCAGCAAGCACAAGGATCGGCAATGTGAGCGGGATGGCGGCGTCCTTGCCCGTTTCGGCGACGCGCCCCCATGAAAACGCGCCCTCCGTGGGGTAGCCACGCTTGACCGCGATAATGTAGGCCGTGCCCATCAACAGCGCGCAGACCATGATGCCCGGCACGATTCCGGCGGCAAAAAGTTCGGCAATCGACGCGTTCGCCACATAAGCGTACAGGATCAGGTTGAGCGAGGGCGGCACGATAATCGCCATTGTCGCTGAGGTAGATGTCACGGCGGCGGCAAAGGCGGCCGGGTAGCCCCGTTTGCGCATCTGCGGGATCATCACGGACCCAATCGCTGCCGCATCAGAGGTCGCCGTGCCGGAGATTTCGGAAAAGAACAGCGATGTCAGGATATTGACGTGGGCCAAGCCGCCTCTAATGTGCCCCACAAGTGAAGAGGCAAAGGCAATGAGCTTTTCAGCGATCTTGCCCTGGTTCATAATCTCGCCCGCGATCATGAAGAGAAGCGCTGCCACCAGCAGATAATTGTTCGCCCCACCAAAGGGGATCAGCCCCATGATCTGCGGCACAACAGCAGGGTCCAGCAAAATCATGATCGCGGCAGTCACACCCAGCACAAAGGCAATCGGCAGACCGGCAATCAGCAAGACCACCAGCAGAATGAGGATTATCCAGCCCGGATCAAGGAACATCACGCGTCGCTTTCTGGCAAAAGGTCCAGCGGATCAATCCTGCCCGTGGCAATGCCCACCAAGCGCACCGCACAAAACAGCGCGATCAATGCACCACCCACCGGCATTGCGCCCCGGAACAGAACCATAGGCGCGTCAATCGAGATCAGCGAGCGTCCGGCAAAGCTTGCCGCAGCGATCCCGCCGTACCATGCCAGCATCGCCCCAAAACCGCCCATGAGGATCAGGTTCAATCCCGTGACGATCCGCTGCGTGCGGGCAGGCATCACCCGTAACACCGCGTCAAACCCAAGATGTTCGTTGGTCCGTGTCAGATAGGCCGCCCCGATAAAGGTCAGCATCGCCAACAAATGCGCGGGCAGTTCTTCGCCCCATGACACACTGTCGTTCAGGATGAACCGGGCAAAGACTGCCCAGTTCAAAAGGATCAGCAAAAGACCGGCAAGGGCAATCACGATGACGTCCAATGCCTTGTCGAGCCAGCGTTCAATGATCCCAAAGGCTGTCCCGAGATTTTGCATGTAAGTCCCTCGCAACGCCGTGGCTTATTCGATGCCAAGCGCGGTTTTCGTGGCCTCAATCATGTCAGCGCCAATCACATCGACAAATGTAGCGCTTTCATACAAAGGGGCGGCAGCGGCCTGAAAGGCTTCGAAATCAATCTCATTGATCTCAAGCTTGTCGGCGAGGGCTGCGATGGTCTCTGTGTCGGTCGTTTCGCCCCATTCAAAAGTCCAGGGGGCTACCTCTTGGGCAACCGACATCACCGTCATGCGCAGCTCATCATCCAGAGAGGCCAGAAAGGGTTCACCGATGACCAGAAAGGTCGGCAGATAGACGTGGTTGGACAACGACATGTAGCCCTGAACCTCGAAAAGCTTGGCCGTATCGACCACGTTGGCCGGGTTTTCCTGACCATCAATGGTGCCTTGGTCCAACGCAGAATATACCTCGCCAAACGATAGCGGCGTGGCGTTTGCGCCCAGCGTATTGAACATCTCGACCCGTTGCCGGTTTGTCGGCGTTCGGATTTTCAGACCTTCCAGATCCACCGGTGTCACGATGGGGCGCTGGTTGTTGGTGATCTGGCGAAAACCGTTGTCCCACATCGCGGCGAGCACCATGCCAGAGCCTTCAAATCCGCTGGCCAGCATATCGCCTGCCGGGCTGGCAATAAAGGTCTGAACCGCGGCCCTGTCTTCGAACAGGTAAGGCAAGTCGAAAATCGATGTTCGGTTGTTGATCTGGGACACCGCCGAGGCGGACAGCGATGCCTGATGCGTGCCAAATCCAAGACCCTGAAGCACGTCTTCTTCCTTGCCCAATGTGTTGGACATAAAGATCTGAACATCGATTTCGCCGGGTGCGGCGGCCTCAAGGCGGGTTTCGTATTCTTGTAAAAACACATGGGCAAAAGAGCCCTCTGGCAGGGAAGAGTTGATCTGCATGACCGCCTGTGCCGAAGCGATGGCAGGTGTCATGGCAAGTACAGCGGCAGCAAGCGCAGTGGTATGTTTCATGGATGGGTTCTCCTGTTAGGACGCGTGGGGAGGATTCTTTGTGGAATAAGATTTTCACGCGGCCATTTTGGTGAAAACAATTTTCCACCTAAAAGGACAAGGCTGGCGCGCATATGCTTAAAAACTGTGCGCAAAAGGCCGAGGAAAGGGTGCTCAGGCAGCAGCGTTTGAAGCGAAATGGGGAACGGCGCGCCTCAAAGTTCGCCAAGTCGGTCGTGAATATCCTCGATCAGGCCCATGCGCTGCCTGCCCTCCGGGCCGGATAATTCCAGCGTACGGCTTGCGATCAGGTTGCACAGGGCGAGCACACCCGTGTGGTTCAGCAGCGGTCCCTTTGATGTCGTTGCACAAGACAGCCGCCAGTGTACCGGCAGTGCATCAAGCTCTGCGACATCGCTCAAAAGCGCCACCTGCACGCCTGCATCAAGCGCTGTCCGCACGACATGCGCTGCAGATTTAGGGGCCCTGCGCAAGCCCAGCAGGATCAAAACGTCGCTTTTTGAAAAGGTGGCTGCCGTCTCTGCGAGCGTTTCGCCGGATTTGGGAATTACCGCGACGGCCGGCAGGACCTGATTGATTTGCATCGCAAGGTATGAGGCCAGCGGGTATCCCGCGCGATACCCTGCCAGCCAGACGTGCGGGGCCGCGTGCAATGCAGTGACGATTTCGTCCACATGCTGCGGGGTAAGATTGGCATAGGTCGCTTCCAGATCCTGCACAGATTGCGCCAGATGCAAGGCAACGGCTTGCGAGGCATCCCCTTCCCGCGCCCCAAAACGCAAAAGCGCTGTGCCAGTCTTGCCTGCATCGCGCACCGCTTTGCGCGCCTCATCGTAAGACTGGTAGCCGATCTTGCGCACGAACCTCGAAACCGTCGCGTTCGAAACCCCTGCCAACTCGGCGATTTCAGATGCGGTGTAGCCCGCCATATCACCCGGAAAATTCAACACGGTTTCCGCCAGTTGACGCTCGCTGGGGTGCAGGCTCGACAGGCTTGCGCGCACGCGCGACACAAAGGATTGGGGTAAATCGTTTTTCATACCCGTAAAATGCGTCTCACGGCGGCTCAGGTAAAGAGGCAAGCGAAACCGATTGGAGCGGCTCTGCTTTATCTGCTCGCAACCACTGGCAACGGACGATGCAGGAGGTCATAGAGAGTCGGGCCAACAACGACGATATGATGAAATTGCTGCCGGTTTTCGTCGCCATAGGCCTCTTGGTCGGCGTCCCTCCATACTCCACCTGCATGATCCAGTTTGTCGGTCCGGAGCCCGGCCAGAGTACGGAGTTCAAGGCCCAAAGTGATCTCTCGCCTGATATAGCAGCGCGTGCTGCAGGCACGGTCGAGAAAATTGCGGCGCAGACCATGCATTGAAATTCAGCAGGTGCCCGGTCCATTCCACCGTTTCGTGGCGTCGCCGGTTTTGCACAATGTTGCGCAGATGCTTGATACACTTGCAAAAGCCCTGCGCATGAAGGTCCGGACGTGCTCAGGTCACGTCATCATTGACCAGAAGCTACTAGACAGACAGCCTGACAGCTTCGCTCAGCTTGGCGACAAGTTCGTCGATCTGCGCATCCTCAATGATGAATGGCGGCGCAAGCAGAACATGGTCCCCGACATGCCCGTCGCGGGTGCCGGGCATGGGGTAACATATCAATCCCGCCTCAAACGCAGCCGTTTTGATTTTGCCCGCAAGGCCATGCGCAGGATCGAACGGAGTTTTCGTTTCGCGGTCCGCCACCAGTTCAATCGCCTGAAACAGCCCGCGACCACGAATATCGCCGACATAAGGATGCTGGCCAAAATGTTCGTGCAGAGCAGCCGACAGTTTTTTGCCCTGTGCCGCCGACCTTGCAACAAGCTTTTGATCCAGAATTTTCTGCACGACTGCGAGGCCTGCGGCAGTGGCGACCGGATGTCCCAAATACGTATGCCCATGCTGGAAAAAGCCGCTGCCCGCTTTGATCGCATCATAGATCGCGCCCGTGCACAGCATCGCACCAATTGGCTGATAGCCCGCGCCAAGACCTTTCGCGATGCACAGAATGTCGGGCGCAACGCCGTCTGCGTCGCAAGCAAACAAATGCCCGGTCCGGCCCATCCCGCACATCACTTCATCAAGGATCAACAGCACACCGTATTTGTCGCAAATCTCGCGGATACGCTTGTAGTAGCCTTCAACCGCAGGGACTGCGCCCAGTGTCGCCCCGACCACAGGTTCCGCCATGAAGGCCATCACCGTTTCGGGCCCAAGCCGCAGGATTTCGTCTTCCAGTTGTTGCGCCGCACGCAGGCCGTAGTCCGCCGCACTCTCATCCTCATCACGCAAAGTGTATTCGTAGCAGGGCGCGATGTGGCTGACGTCAACAAGCAGTGGCGCGAACTGACGTTTGCGGAGTTCATTGCCGCCCGCAGACAGCGCGCCGATTGTATTGCCATGATAGCTTTGCTGGCGGGCAATGAGGTGACGACGCTCAGGCTGGTCAATTTCAACGAAATACTGCCGTGCGAGTTTGATCGCAGCCTCGGTCGCCTCTGACCCGCCAGAGACGAAGTACACTTTGTCCAGATCGCCGGGCGCATGTTGTGCAAGCAGGTCTGCGAGGGCCTCCGCAGGCTCGGATGTCAGGAACCCCGTATGCGCGAAAGCCAGATCAGCGACTTGTTTTTGCACGGCCGCGATGACATCCGCATCGCCGTGTCCAAGGCAGGACACCGCAGCCCCCCCCGACCCATCAAGGTAGGCCTTGCCCGTGCTGTCATAGAGGTAACACCCAGCGCCGCGCACGGCGGTTGGGGGCGTTTTGCGGCAATGGCGGGGAAAGACGTGTGACATCAGGATGTGCCTTCTTTGAGAGAATGAGAAAACCGTATGCTGGCGCGCGCAAAGCCGTTCTGGCTGTAGAACCGGTGCGCGTCGTAACAACTAAGACCGCTGCGCAACCCGATGTTGTCATCAAGCGTGCTTCTGAGCAGCCCAAGAATTGGTGCGGCTACAGTAAATTCATCGGTACGGTCAATCTGCGTGGGCATGGCGTTCGCTTTGCGTTTTCAATCGCGTTCTCAGCGACGATACAGCCTGCGCGTTGTTTTCCCAAACGTTGCCTTCCGGAGCGTGGAGGTTGTTTTCAAACCCTACACGCAGATCGCAGCCAAGTGCCGCAGCTTCGGTCAGGCAGGCTTGTTCATCCGGGCCAAAGGCACATACGCTTATGCTGAAGTTACAGGCAGCGGTCTGTTTAAGCAGAGGGGCAAGTTCGCTGGATTTGCCTGCGCGCGCGGGAGCGTATTGGCCAAGGACCAAAATGGCGTCGCGCATGGTTGTGGGCACAAGGCCAGAGGCCAGCCAAAGCTCAAGTTGCGCGATGCACTCGGTGCCATACAGGATATGTTGGACCTGCGTACCATGCCGATGTGCCGTGTCGTATACTTGCGCGATCAGCTTTGGGGCGCGGGCGATTTCACGCACGGCAATGCTCGCAGCCGCTGGTTTGAGGGTCTCAAGAAGGTGCAACTGGTCTTCCACACTATAGCGGTCCGCAGCTTCTGTTGTGATCTGAATGTCCATGTGCGGTGCGGCACGGTGCACAGCAGCGATGGCTGTTTTGTAAAGACCGGCATCAAGGCTATGCGCCCCGTCTTGGTCACGCACATGCAGGTGTATCGTCCAGGCACCCTCCGCAAAGCAATCGCGCGCCGTTTCCGCCAGATCCTGCGGTGAGATTGGCAGCGCAGGATGGTCGGTCTTTTGCCGGCGCGCGCCGTTTGGTGCGACCGTGATACAAGGCGCGCTGCTCATGGGCGCATCCTTGCGCCACTAGGATCAAACGCGGGGCCTGCGATCATGCGACCCGGCACTTTGACACCTGCAATGTCCATTAGGACCGCGGCGCCATCCTGCACCTCACTGACGTGGGCCAGCGCAATCGGCGCACCGACGCGGTAGCCATAGGCCGCAGAGGTGGTCTGACCGATGATCTTAGAGCCCAGATAAACGGGTTCATGCCCGATGGGAACGGCGCTGTCGTCGTCAAGCAGGATCGTGACCATAGACAGCTTTTGGGTCTGCTTGAGTTCGGCCAAAGCCTCCGCCCCGATGAACCCGCCCGCGTTTTTCGCCATGCCAGCCATGCCGACCAAGACCGGGCTGACGTCACCATCAAGCTCGTGACCCATCGCGGCAAAGCCTTTCTCGATCCGCATGGAGGTTTGTGCAAACAAGCCCGCAGGCACCGCCCCTGCCGACGTCATCGCAGCATAGATGGCGGATGCGTTCTCAGCTTTGCAGGTGATTTCCCAGCCTGCCTCGCCCACATAGGACATGCGCACGGCGCGCACGTGTTTGCCCGCGATAAAAGCGGGGCCCACTTTGAAATAGCCAAGCTCATTCAACTCCGGCGCGCCAACTTGCGCGATGATGCGCGCAGCCTCCGGCCCCATCAGGCCCAGCACAGCGTAGTCTTCGGTACTGTCTGTGAGCGCCACCTCAAACCCACCAGCATGGCGCAAAAGCCGCGACAGATCGCGCTTGATTGCATTGGTTCCGACGAACAGGCGGTAATGATCTGCGCCAATGCGGTGCGCGGTCAGGTCACTTTCGTAGGTGCCGCGCGCATTCAGGATTGCGGTGTAGATTGCGGTGCCTTCGGGCCGATCCATGTTCCGCATGCAGACGTGTTGCAGAAAAGCGCAGGCATCCGGGCCGGTCACTTCGATCTTGCCAAAGGGCGAGGCATCAAAAATCGCTGCTGCCTCATGCGCGGCTTTCACTTCTGCGGCTACGTTTTCAAACCAATCGGGGCGGGCAAACGTCATCACCGGCTCTGCTGTCTTGCCAAAATACAGCGGACGTTCCCAGCCATAGACTTGCCCCATGTGCGCCCGTGCCTTGCGGTATTCGGCATCGAGCGGAAGCAAGCGAAGATCACGTGCGGTTTTCAACTGGCGACCGGGATAGGCGATCTCGTAATGTGTGCCGAGGATTTCCGGGGCGCGGGCCATCAGGTGATCGAGGGAATTGTAGATCGGCGCGAAACGCTTTGCATCGGCCTCGCTCAGATCATAGGCGGTATGACCATGCACAATGACATGCGCAAGGTTCATACCCGCGCCCCCGCCCGAGGCCATACCGACAGAGTTCATACCACACCCAAGAAACAGCCCCTTGGTTTCCGCTGTCTCTCCCAGCATGAACATGCCATCCGGCGTGAAACTTTCAGGGCCGTTGAGCAACATTTTGACCTCGGCTGTCTCAAGGGATGGCAGGCGCTTGAGCGCGTTTACCATCATGGGTTCAAAGTGGTCCCAGTCTTCGCCCAGCAGGCCAAATTCGAAGTCTTCGGTCAGCACACCCGGCTTGATCGGCTTGCCCATCGGCTCAAAACACCCCACCAGAAGGCCACCGCTGTCATCGCGGATATAGAGGTGGTTGTCATGATCGCTGAGCGTGGGCATGTTCCCGGTGATGCCCTCAATCGGCTTGGTGAGCAGGTAAAAATGTTCGCACGCCAGCGCCGGGATTTCCGAACCCGCCATCGCGCCGACCTCGCGTGACCACAGCCCCGTGCAGAGCGCAATCGCGTCGCACATGACGGTGCCTTTGGTGGTCTCGACCCCGGTAATGCGGTCGTCTTTGGTCAGGATCCCAGTGACGCCGGCATCCTCGAAAATTCTGGCACCACGCGTTTTTGCGCCTTTGACCAGCGCCGCGCAGACATCAGACGGCGACACGCGGCCATCTTCGGGCGACCAGACAGCACCAATGACGTCCTCCCCGTTCATCAAGGGCCAGCGCTCTTTCGCCTCGTCTGCGGACACCCATGTGGCATCGATGCCGAACGCATGAGCCAACGCCTCTTGTCGCCGCACGTGCGTTGCGCGATCGGGTGTTGTGGCGATGGACAGCGATCCCTTTTGAATCCATCCGACGTTCTGCCCCGTCTCTTGCTCAAGCCGGGAATAGAGATCGACAGAATACTGGATCATCCTGGTCAGATTGTGAGAGTGGCGCAGCGCGCGGACCTGAGCGGCCGAATGCCATGTGGTGCCAGAGGTCAGCTTGTTACGCTCCAGCAAAATTGCATCTGAAATGCCCATCTCAGCAAGGTGATACAAAGTCGAACAGCCCATGATACCACCGCCGATCACAACGACTGAAACATGCACAGGAAGGGTAGAATCGGCCATTTCAAAGCTCCTGTTTCACATCAGGTGAAACACTTGTTTCACGCGTTGACAAGCTGGAAAACAATTGAAACAGTCAGTTTCAACACGTTCAGGGGGATTCGTGAGCCACACCGCAACCATTCAGGACCGGATCAATGACGCTTACGCCGGGCTCAGCGGTAAGCTGCAGATCGCCGCGAAATTCGTGGCTGACAACCCTGTAGATATTGCCACCCGGTCCTTGCGCGCAGTTGCAGCATCAAGCGGAGTGTCCCCGGCGACGTTCTCACGGTTGGCGCGCGCGCTTGGCTATGCCGACTACGAGCAGATGCGTGAGGATGGGCGCGAGGCGGTAGAGCGCAAGGTCTCGCCTTTCTCGGAACGTGCCCATGCATTGCTGGAGGCGGCATCGGATCAAAGCACCAGCACCATTTTACACAGTCAGGCCAACGCCTGCCGGGCGAATATCGAAGAGATGCAAAACTCGATTGATCCTGACCGGTTGGACGCCGCGGTACAAAGCCTGCATGACGCGGATACTGTGCTGCTGGTCGGCGCGATGGGGTCAGCCGGGATCATCGATTACTTTGGCTACATGGCGCATTGGTTCAAAGCCAACTGGAAAACCGTAGGGCGCAATGGCACAGAACTGTCACCAGCCCTCTCACGATTGGGCAAAGGTGATGTCGTCTTTGCCTTGTCCAAGTCGCCATATGCGCGGCGCACGATTGCCGCCCTGAAAGTCGCGCGCGACGCCGGAGCCACAACAATCGTGATCACAGACAGCCGCACCTCGCCCGCGCTCCAGTTTTCGGACTTTGGCTTCGTTGCAGCGACCGACAGCCCACAGTTTTTCTCATCCTATGCGGCCACAATGGCGCTGATGGAGGCCATTATCAGCCTCCTCCTCGCGCGCGTCGGCCCCGAGGCCGAGAAAATGATCCGCTCTGCGGAAATACAGATTGACGGTCTGGGGGAAAACTGGACCTCATAAACCCATCCACAAACCACATCAGGGAGATTTAAAATGGTTGTGAAAAATATTCTGTCAGGGGCAGCGGTCGCTGCCCTGCTGATTCTGGGCAGTGCGGCAAGCGCACAGCAGACCTTCATTACAATCGGCACGGGCGGCGTGACAGGCGTTTACTACCCAACCGGTGGCGCAATCTGCCGTCTGGTAAACAAGGGTCGCAAAGAGCACGGCATCCGCTGTTCTGTGGAATCCACCGGTGGTTCTGTCTACAACACACGCACCATCCGCGAAGGTGAACTGGACTTTGGCGTTGTGCAATCCGACGTGCAATCCGCGGCAATGGAAGGTGTGCGCGCATTTGACGGCGATGAGCCCTATAGCGATCTGCGCGCGGTCTTTTCTGTTCACTCAGAGCCAATGCATGTGATGGTACGCGGCGACAGCGGCATCGATTCTGTGATGGCGATGAAGGGCAAGCGCGTCAACATCGGCAACCCCGGTTCCGGCACACGCGTTTTGGCGGACGTTTTGATGGAAAACGCAGGCGTTTCACCCGATGACTTTGCCCTAGCGGCAGAGCTGAAATCGTCCGAGCAAGCTGCAGCCCTGTGCGACGGCAAGATCGACGCCGCCATCTGGGCCGCGGGTCTGCCAAACGGCTCCACGATGGAAGCAACGTCGACCTGTGACATCAAACTTCTGGACCTGAGCACATCGGGCACCGACAACGTGCTGGCCTCCAACGCGGCCTATGCGGCAGCTACGATCCCGGCGGGTCTGTACCCGGGCAACGAAACCGACATCGCCTCATGGGGCCCAAAAGCCACATTCGTTGTTGATGCCAAAACGTCTGATGAAGTCGTCTATGTTCTGGTACAAGCCATCTTTGAGAACTTTGATGATTTTAAAAAGCTGCACCCTGCGTTTGGCTCTCTGACGCAAGAAGGCATGATCAAGGACGGTCTGTCCGCGCCTCTGCACCCCGGTGCTGCGAAGTACTACAAAGAACAAGGCTGGATGTAATCCGCACTTGCTTTGACCAACGCTTCGGCCCCTAACTGGGGCCGGAGTGCATTTAAAAAGAAAACCGGGGGATGGTATGACGGACGCAGCGACCAATAAGGGTGATACTGCTCTGGAGGACATCCTTGCTGATGCCGACACCGGTGGGCGCGTGCCCAAGGGTGGATTTGACCGGGCAGCGCTTTGGTATTTGCCCCTTGTCTGGGCCATCTATCAGTTGTGGATCGCGTCTCCGCTTCCCTTCATGTTGGGCTTTGGCGTTTGGAACGACACACAGACACGGGCCATTCACCTCGGGTTTGCTGTCTTACTGGCCTTCCTTGCCTTTCCGGGGCTGAAATCCAGCCCGCGCACGCACATCCCCAAGATAACATGGGCGGTCGCGATCATTGCGGCCATTGCGGCATCCTATCTGTGGTGGGACTATCGCGGTGTCGCCCAAAGGACAGGTAACCCAAGCGGCACGGACGTTATCATCGCGGGCATTGGCATCGCGCTGTTGCTGGAGGCCGCACGCCGGTCGCTGGGGTTCCCGCTGATGGGCGTGGCGCTGTTCTTTCTAGGCTATGTCTTCTTTGGATCGTGGTCCGGTCTGCCGGAAGTCGTGCAATGGAAAGGCGCGTCTTTCAACAAAGCAATGAGCCACATGTGGCTCACAACCGAAGGGGTCTTTGGTGTTGCTCTGGGTGTTTCTTCCGGCTTTGTATTCCTGTTTGTTCTGTTCGGGTCCCTACTAAACCAGGCGGGTGCCGGCAATTATTTCCTCAAACTCGCCTTTGCGGCTCTTGGCCATCTGCGCGGTGGGCCTGCGAAAGCCGCCGTCATTGCATCGGCTGCGACGGGCCTCATCTCAGGGTCCTCCATCGCAAATGTTGTGACTACAGGCACCTTCACCATTCCGCTGATGAAAAAGGTTGGCTTCCCCGCGACCAAGGCAGGCGCGGTTGAGGTATCATCGTCAATCAACGGGGTTTTGACCCCGCCTGTCATGGGCGCGGTTGCGTTCCTGATGACCGAGTATGTCGGAATTTCTTATGTGGAAGTCGTTAAAACCGCGATTGTTCCTGCGGCGATTTCTTACGTCGCGCTGGTCTATATTGTGCACCTTGAGGCGCTCAAGATGGGCATGACCGGTACGTCGCGTATGAACCCGATCAAGTTCATGCTGGGTGCAATTTTCATCATCGCAATCTCAATTGTCATCGCGGGCGGCATTTTGTTCATGACCGGGGTCATTGTCAGCACCATCGGCAATGTGTTCGGCGGCGCGTCGATGTACGTTGTTCTGGCGCTGATGCTCGCAGCCTACCTTGCCGCTGTGCGCTTTGCCGCGCAAGGCCCGGACCTTGAGATGAGCATGGAGTCGATGGAGACCCTTCCCCCTACCAAGGAGATTTTCAAAACCGGCATCCACTATCTGATGCCCATCTTGCTGCTGATGTATCTGCTGATGATCGAGCGTAAATCGCCGGGTTTGTCGGCTTTCTGGTCCACGATCTTTATGCTGTTCATCCTGCTCACGCAAAACCCGCTAAAGGCGTTCTTTCGCAATCAGGGCAACATCGGCACGCAGATCACGAACGGCCTGTCTGACATCGCCGAAGGCATGATCGCGGGCGCGCGCAACATGATCGGCCTTGCCGCTGCCATGGGTGTCGCGGGCATTATCGTGGGTGCGGTAACGCTGACTGGCATTGGTCAGGTGATGGCGGAATTTGTTGAGTTTTTGTCGGGGGGCAACCTGCTGGCGATGCTTTTCTTTGTTGCTGTGATTTCCATTATCCTCGGCATGGGCCTGCCGACCACCGCGAACTATATTGTGGTGTCGTCATTGATGGCAGGCGTTGTGGTCGAGTTGGGCGCGCAGAACGGTCTGATCGTGCCATTGATCGCCGTGCACATGTTCGTCTTTTACTTTGGCATCATGGCGGATGTGACGCCGCCCGTGGGGCTTGCGAGCTTCGCGGCGGCAGCGATATCCAAAGGCGATCCACTCAAGACCGGCTTCCAGGCGTTCTTTTATTCGATCCGCACCGCCCTGCTGCCGTTCCTGTTCATCTTCAACACCGACCTGCTGTTGATCGACGTAGGCCCGGTGCAGGCGGTTTTCGTCTTTATCGTCGCCCTCATTGCGATGCTGCTTTTTGCTGCCGGGACCATGAACTACTTCATGGTCAAATCCAGACTTTGGGAAAGTGCGGCCCTGCTTGTCGCGGCCTTCGTGCTATTCCAACCGGGCTATTTCCTGAACCAGTTTCAGGCCGAGTTTGAACAAAAACCCGGATCCGAGTTAATGGCGATGGCTGCCGCTGCGGAGGAGAACGCATCACTGCGTGTGCGTCTGGTGGGTGAGAACCTGAACGGTGATATGGTTGATGCCCGGTATCTGCTGCCGCTGGGTGCGCCCAACGCGGACGGCGTCGCCCGTTTAATAGACGGCGCAGGCATTGAGTTCCGTGAAGAAGACGGCAAGATCTTTGTCGACAACCTTAACTTCGGTGGCCCGGCAGAGCAGCTTGGCATCGACTTTGACTGGGAGGTCGTCGAGCTTGATGTCGCCGCAGACCGCATGCCCAAAGAGCTGTTCTATATCCCGGCGCTGTTGTTGTTGCTGGTGGTATGGCTGCTGCAAATGCGCCGTAAGCGCGCTCAGGAAGAACCTCAGGAGGCACTGGCATGACCGATCACATTCTATGCGCGGTCGATCTGACCCACGTGGATGACGCTCGCAAAGTGCTGGTCGAGGCAGACCGGCTGGCGGACTTCTACGGCGCAACCCTCAGCGTTGTGACCGTACTGCCTGACTACAACTCATCCTGGGTGGGCAGTTTTTTCAAAGACGGCACCCTGAAAGAAGCCGCAAAGGCCGCAGACGAGGCATTGCATGCGTTGGTCAAAGACACCCTGCCAGATCGCGAGCAGGTTCAGCATATCGTAGAAATCGGCGTCGTTTATGAACAGGTTCTGAAGGCGGTAGAGCAATCTCACGCTGATTTGGTCATTGTCGGTGCGCACAAACCGGACATGACCGACAAGCTTCTTGGTCCCAACGCTGCCCGTATCGCCCGCAACGCCTCAGTTTCAACCTTGGTGCTGCGGATTTGAGGGTTTCACAGGCCCGCGATTGCATTTTATGAGAGCTGGGCAGGAACCATTCAGGCGTTGAAAAACCATGCTCCGTGACCTCTCTTTGCCCGCGATCTATATGGGCGTGCTCGCAGCCTTCGTTGGGTACTCTGCCTCTTTCGCGATCGTGCTTGCCGGCGTGACCGCGATGGGGGCAAGTGAGAGCCAAGCCGCCACTGGTCTGTTCTTTGGCCTTCTTATCGACGCGATCCCGACAATCATCATTCTTGGCACCGTCCTGTTGCCCGTTGCCATTGCCGCAGAGATTCACCCCATCGCCTTGGCGATCGTCGGTATCGTCGGTATCATCTCTCTTGCCTTCGGGCTGGTGACACCGCCTTGCGGGTTTTGCCTGCTGATATCGGCAGCCATGAGGGGCATGAACGTCGTCAGCGTCATGCGCGACGTCTGCATCATTCTGGCCCCGATACTGCTGATTATCGCGCTTCTGGAAATCACACTCTGGCTGCCACGCACGCTGATGCCGATGACGTTCAACTAGAAAAACGCGGCCCCCAAAGACAAACCAATCTCACTGCGGAGACCGGCCTGACGCTCGCAGAATATGCTCACTGGTCAAAAGCACAGCAAAACCTCAACACAGCCAACCCAAATGAGCTGCCTCCAAGGAGAGCAGTTCACATCCTTCGCCCGGACAGATTGCCAGCACTTCAGTGGCCTTATTTCAGGGGACAGGGTCATAGCGCAGCGGTCTCTAGACCGAACGCTCGCGCACGACTGACAGATCAATAAACAATCATTCAGCGCCGTGCCGGGCTGTTCACCGTTTTCGAAGGGAACGATCGCTTCAAAGCGTTCGATAGCCGCTGTTCTAAGAGCGTATAGCTGACCCATGACATCAAATAAGTCACGGCAACGCTAATCAATATCAGCATGGGGGCTTGCCCTTCCGGCAGAGCTGAACGGCCACCCGGGCCCGGCGCATCTCCTTGAGCTGAGCGATGAACTAGGACTATCCACTGAGCAGGTGCAGGCGATCTCCGATATTCACATTGGAATGCGCACGGATGCCATTGCGGCGGGAGAACGGTTCATTGCCGCTGAAGCCGCAGTCAGCGAGGCTTTTGCAGGTTCTGAAATGTCTAAAGAGGCGCTTCGTGACTTGCTTTCGCAAGCAGCCGAAGCCCGCGCCGAGCTGCGCTACATCCATCTAGAAAGACACCTGTCGACGCCAAAGCTGCTGAGTGAGGCGCAAATCCAGTTGTATATTATCTTGCGTGGGTATGCAGATGATCCCTGCGCGACCGTGCCGGATGGGCACGACCCGGAAATGTGGCGCCGTCATAACGGATGCGAGTGAGCATAGAGCCTGAAAATTTCCTATTTCGAAAAACTATTCGACCTCCGTCTAAAGTGTCATATGTTTTGCCGCTCCCACCAAGCGGACATGGCGTATCTGTGGCGAATCCAGCTTGAGAGGTTTTGAACATCGTTAGTGTCGGTGCTTAAACCCTAGAGCCACATGAGAACGAGCTATGAGTGAATCTGGTGTCCGGGTGATTTGAAAGCTGGCGGTGCATCTGGTTGGTTTGTTGTTGCGACACAAGCCACCAGCCAAAGAGGACGCACCACCATGGACTACGCTACCATTATAGATTTCAGCGGTTGAGACACTGTCATTGATCCGCTGACGGATCTTCTGCGCAAGGGCGCGCGAGAATTGCTTCAAGCGGCTGTTGAGGCGGAGAGGGATGCCTTTCTCGCTGAGTTTGCACAGCGCCGAACGACTGATGGCCGCGCGGCGGTTG
>JBGCEG010000027.1:0-36642 GCA_045106135.1 Roseobacter sp.
TCGCGCGTCAGCCGTGCTGCGGTGCGGAAGGCTTCCTTGCCCGCAGGCTTGTCGAACAAATAGCCCTCCAGAAACATGATCTGCGCGTTTGAAGGCACTTCAACCGGCACATCCGCCGGGCCAAGGTCTGTCGAGACCCCCAGATATGTGTTCATCGACCGCTCCCCATCCGGGGAGACAAAGATCATGGACCGCGACGTGGGCAGCGTGCTGTCCTCCACCGGAGGGTTCACAAAATCGCTGCCCTCATCCGCCATCGACTGCGCATAGAATTTGCCAAGGGCGTCGTCGCGCACCCGTCCGATAAACGCTGTTTTCAGGCCCAGAGCGCCCGCGCCCGCGATGGTGTTGGCAACCGATCCGCCGGGCGCTTGCAGGCGCTCCTGCATCGCGGCGTAAAGCACTTCGGCGCGCTCTTGCTCGACCAGTTGCATGATGCCTTTTTCGATGCCCATGTGATCGAGAAAGGTGTCTTCGGCATTTGAGATTACATCGACAACGGCATTCCCGATGCCAACGATTCCATATTGTGTCATTCGGTTTTTTCCTCAAAAGGGCATAGATCGCGGATGATGCAGGTGCGGCACATAGGCTTGCGCGCCTTGCAGTGATAGCGCCCATGTAAAATCATCCAATGGTGCGCGTGCAGTTGAAAATCTGCGGGAATGTTATCCTCGATGGCACGTTCGACCGCTTCGACGGTTTTGCCCGGTGCGATGCCCGTCCGGTTCCCAAGCCGAAAGATATGCGTATCGACCGCCTGCGCAGGCTGTTGCCACCACATGTTCAGCACAACATTCGCTGTTTTGCGGCCCACGCCCGGCAGGCTTTGCAGGGCCGCCCGACTGTTTGGCACCTGCCCGCCATACTGATCCACAAGGATCTGGCTCAGCTTCATCACATTCTTGGCCTTCTGGCGGAAAAGCCCGATCGTCTTGATATGCTCTGTCAGTTGCTCAAGACCAATATCGAGCATTTTCTGGGGCGTATCTGCGACCTTGAAAAGCGCGCGCGTCGCCTTGTTGACCCCGGCATCGGTGGCCTGAGCGCTCAGGGCAACAGCGACAACCAGCGTATAGACATTCACATGCTCCAACTCGCCCTTAGGCTCAGGGTCTGCAGCCTGAAACCGGGCAAAGATCTCACGGATCGTGTGGTAATCGAGTTGTTTGGCCATGGCCCGAAGGTATGCGAGGTTTGCCATGCTGGGGCAACCCCGAAAAACAGGGCCAATTTGAGCTAATTCCGGTTGGATAACTCAAATGTATTTTCACGTTGTTTTGAAAGGGTAAGGTTATCGAATCCGGGGTCTTGCATGACGTTTTGTTCTTTTTTTGGCTACAGTGCTGATGCATTGAAATTCAACGCGTCTTTAGGGGCTTTTTCTCTGGCTTCGGGTTGCGACGCAGGTCTTGCGCGGCTTCGGTTTGATATGAAGTTTTGCCAGCGGGCGAACGGACCCGATGTGCCATCTGACGCAGGTTTAGGAACAGTGCGTGTCGTTGACTGCCATGTGGTTGATGCGCGCGGGGCTTGTCTGGCCGCCGGGCCTGCGGCGGTCAAAACCATAGAGCTTGGGTGCCCTGTCTCAGGGGATGCTTTGACCTTGTTTGAGATTGGGGTGGGCGACCGTGTCATCGGGTATATTGCGACAGACCGGATGGTGGCCGCTTTGCCCTACCCAACTATTGCGTCCCGACACGCTGGGTCGGAACGGGAAACGCAGCCGTGTTCGCCCTGCGCGGGGGCGGCATCGACAGGTACGATGCCCGCTTTTGCCATGGAAAATTATCAGATGGCTGCGCAAAGCAGTCCCGCCACCTGTTTTGGGCCGGGAACGATGATCACCACCGATCAGGGCGAGATTCCCGTGGAATGGCTGGATACATCGGATCAGGTCCTGACCCGGGACCATGGGTTTCAACCTGTTCGGTGGATCGGCAGAACGCGCTTGTCGCCCGGGTATTTCCGGGACCACACGTCTGACAGCCCTGTTCGCGTGCCAGCGGGCGCGTTGGGCAACGGCTTGCCCACAAACGATCTGCACATCACCGGCAACCACCGGCTACTGCTTCGGTCGCCGGAAGCCGCGACACGCCATGGGTCCACCGAAGTGCTCGCGCCCGCTGAAGCATGGGCAGATCTGGGCCGTGCGGAGGCTTATCTTCCTGAAAATACCTATACGATCACCCATATTCTGTGTGCAGATCACGAACTGATACTGGCGGAAGGCACGTGGGTCGAAAGCATGTACCCGTGTGACCGGACACTGCAGCGCATGTCAGCCGGAAACCGGGCAACATTCGAAATGATCCTTGGAAAATCTCTCTATGACATGCAACCAGCGCGACCGCAGGTGACCAGACACGAGGCGCATGCGCTGATCGAAAAATCCAGAAAAGGGTCGATTGGGCATTTTCCGGATACGGTGCGCAAACGCGCCTGATTGCGCAGGTTTCGGGTCGCGCTCTGTGCTTGGTGCCGATAGGTTTTGCGCATGACAGAGCATTCGACCCTTCCGCCATCCGAGCAAAGCTATCACTACAGCGTCATGCGTAGGGCCATCTCTCTTATTGATGACGCTGCGGGGCCAGTCTCTCTTGATGAGATTGCTGCGCAAATGGACATGAGCCCGGCGCACTTTCAGAAATTGTTTTCCAAATGGGTGGGGGTGTCGCCCAAGCGGTATCAACAATATCTTATGCTGGATCACGCCAAGACGCTGCTGCGCGACCGCTTTACAACACTGGACGCATCTTTGTCGGTTGGATTGTCGGGCACCAGCAGATTGCACGATCTGTTTTTGCGTTGGGAAGCCATGAGCCCCGGCAGTTACGCCCGCAGCGGTGAAGGTTTGGTGATTTACTGGGGGTGGTTCGACAGCCCCTTTGGCGCAGGGCTCGTGATGGGCACTGAAAAAGGCATCTGCGGCATCGGTTTCGCGGCTGAGATGGGCGAAGACGCCGCAATGCAGGACCTGATGTCGCGCTGGCCCAGAGCTTCTTTTGTGGAGGATCCGATGATGTTGCGCCCGTGGGTTCTGAACGCCTTTGGCGCAGAAAGCGCCACGCTTGAAAAAACACCCCTGTTTTTGATTGGCGCGCCCTTTCAGATCAAAGTCTGGGAGGCATTGCTGCGCGTGCCGACAGGGCGCGTGACAACCTATTCAGAGATCGCGCAAAGCATCGGATCGCCACGTGCGGTCCGCGCGGTCGGGTCTGCCGTTGGGCGCAATCCAATCAGCTGGCTGATCCCCTGTCACCGGGCGCTGCGAAAATCCGGCGCGCTGGGCGGCTATCACTGGGGCCTGCCGATGAAGCGGGCCATGCTGGCTTTCGAGACGGCGCAAACGGATTGAAAGGTACACAGGCTTCACCAAAACGCGAGAGACTGAAAAAGGTTAAACGTGTTTTGCCACTTGCTTTTGGGGCAGCGTAGGCCACCTGTTGCGGAACACAAAAGCAGGAGACACCTCGTGGCAGACTACACTATTCTCGGCATTTCCGGATCATTGCGAAAATCGGCATCAAACACGATGCTCTTGGCAGAAGCTGCGCGCCTGTTTGGTCCTTGTGACTACAGTCTGGGTGATATCACGCTGCCGCTCTATGATGGGGACGACGAAGCCGCCAATGGTGTGCCCGGCAAGGTGCAGGCCTTGTCAGATCAGATCGAAGCGGCGGATGCCGTGCTGATCTCGACGCCCGAATATAACAAAGGGCCATCCGGCGCGCTGAAAAACGCGCTGGATTGGATCAGCCGCACAAAAAACGCCCCTTGGAAAGGAAAGCCTGTCGCCGTGATGTCCGCAGCGGCCGGTCGCGCAGGCGGGGAGCGTGCGCAATTGGTCTTGCGCACGTTCATGGTACCGTTCCAACCCCGCGTCATTGCAGGCCCGGAGGTTCATCTGGCAAACAGCACAAACCAATTTGACGATAGCGGTCATCTGACGGGGGAAGTGTATGTTCAGACCCTGTCGCAACTGATGGAAAACCTGCGCGCAGAGATTGACCGGCAGCGTTAGGCACCTGTCCACGACAGCATATGTCTGCCGCTAAAGCGAGGCCGCGACCTCAAATCCTGTGGGGATCGTGTCTGCGCCGTCCAAGACAAGGTCTGCCATAACCTGTGCAACTTTCGGGGCCATCCCAAATCCGATTTTGAAGCCGCCGTTGGCGATGAAATGGTTGGGACGATCAGGCCATCGACCCAACATGGGCGCACGGCTGCGCGCGCGCGGACGCACCCCCGCCCAAGTCGCAAGGCAGGGCGCAATGCGCAGGGCCGGCACGGCTGCGCGCGCTTTTTCGAGCACTAGATCAAGCTGTGCGTCTGTTGTGTCGGGCGCGTCAAAGACGCGTTCGGAGGTAGAGCCAACAGCGACCGTTCCATCAAAATGCGGGATGATGTGAACAGTATCTGCAAATAACTGCGGCGCCCCGCGCATGTCGTATGACAAAAGGGCGGCCTGCCCTTTGATACCGGCGCCCACACTTCGGCTGCGGCCTGTGTTCAACGCCTCCAGTCCGGCCACGCCTGTTGCCCAGACGACGGCACCCCGGTTGGGGCCGTCTTTTTCAATGGTGACGCCCTTTACTTTCAACGCCGTGGCCAAGGCTTCACAGGCTTTGCGAGGGTGCAAATGTGCGCTCAGGGTGTCTTTTATCAACCAGCCGCTGGGTGAATTCGGGGCCCACGGTTCTTTGCCCGTGCGCACCAACTCCCATGTCGCCTTGCCCTGCCACAGCGTCACTGCGTTGGCGGCGCGCTGCGCTGCGAGATCAAGCGCTGCATCATCTGGTACCGGTTGCAGCCGACCGCTTCTGGCGTAGCCGGATGGCATGCCTGATGCGTCCTCCACTGCGCCCCAGAAACCTTGCGCCATCAGCAGGCTTTCAAACTGAAAGGCTTTCTTTGGGTTCCAGTTCTCGGGCACATGAGGGGCCAGCGCGCCCACGATGCCGCCGCTGCTGCCAGCCGCGACCCCGTGCGGATCAATCACCCGAACGCGCGCGCCCCGGCACACACATTCCCACGCAATCGACAGGCCAAATATACCTGCGCCCCGGATCGTAACTTCAGTCATTGCAAAGCGGTTTCCTGTGCCTCAGTGTCGCGTCAGAGCATAGAGGGCAGGTCGGTGAAGAACCAGAAGGCTGATGTTACATGGCGCGACGGGATGGTGCCGGTGTCGGCCCGTTTCGATGATCCGTATTTCAGTTTGCAAGACGGCCTTGCGGAGACCCGCCATGTGTTCCTTGACGGCAATGATCTGACTCAAAGACTGGTCGAACCGCTGCACATTGCAGAGCTAGGCTTCGGTACCGGTTTGAATTTTCTGGCAACGCTGAAGCTGCGGCAGGAGATTGGGGCTGCGGCAGCTTTACACTTCACAAGCTTCGAAGCCTTTCCGCTTGCTTCCAGCGACGTGGCACAGGCCCTCGCGCAATTTCCAGCCCTTGAATATTTGGCAAAGCCGCTGATAAAAGGCATGGACGCGGGGCACACGCAACTGGAGATGCCCGGCAATGTCTGGCTTTCTCTCGAACTTGGCGATGCGCGGGCCCTTTTGCCGGAATGGTCCGGTGCTGCTGACGCATGGTTCCTCGATGGGTTTTCGCCCGCTAAGAATCCAGAGCTTTGGTCCGCGCCACTAATGGCCGAGGTCGGGCGTCACACAGCGCCCGGCGGTACTTTTGCCACCTATACGGCGGCGGGTTTTGTGCGGCGCGGTTTGCAAGACGCGGGCTTCGCGGTTGAGCGTATTGCAGGCTACGGACGCAAGCGCCACATGACCCGTGGAACCTTGCGATGACGCAATCCAACAATGAGGCGTTGGGCATCACACTGATGATCGCGACCTGCTTTATCTTTGCCTTGCAGGACGGCATCTCGCGCCATTTGGCCGCTGAATATAATGTGCTGATGGTCGTCATGGTCCGGTACTGGTTCTTTGCGGCGTTTGTGATCAGCATATCCGCCAGAAAAGCAGGCGGGGTGCGTGCCGCCGCCCGAACGACGCAGCCTGTGGTCCAGGCGTTTCGCGGTGTTTTGCTGGCCGCCGAAGTCTGCGTAATGGTCGTGGGATTCACCCTGTTGGGGCTGGTTGAAAGCCATGCTGTGTTCGCCTGCTATCCGCTGATCGTGGCGGCGCTGTCGGGGCCTGTGCTGGGGGAACGCGTGGGCTGGCGGCGTTGGGTGGCCATTGCGGCAGGCTTTGTTGGGGTGATGGTGATTTTGCAGCCCGGTGCCTCTGTTTTTGATCCTGCCGCCGTGGTGCCCTTGCTGGCCGCTTTGATGTTCGCGCTTTATGGATTGCTTACGCGGTACGTGGCGCGCGCAGACAAAGCCGCAACCAGTTTTTTCTGGACGGGTACGGCGGGGGCGGTTTTAACCACCGTGATCGGTGTCTGGTACTGGCAGCCTATGACCGCTGCGGATTGGGGGTGGATGGGTGTCTTGTGCATGACCGGGGCCTTTGGTCACTGGCTGCTGATCCGCGTCTACGAAGTCGCTGAGGCGAGCGCCGTGCAGCCTTTCGCGTATTGTCAGCTTGTTTTCGCGGCGGCGATGGGCATTTTTCTGTTTGGCGAAGAGTTGCGCACAAACGTGGCGATCGGGACGGCGATCATTGTGGCGGCGGGGCTATTCACCTTTTGGCGCGAACGCCAGCAGCGTTGAACCTGTCAGTTCCTCAGAGAAGGAGACAGGCATCGGGTCTGAGCCCAGCATGAACCTGTAGGTCGGCAAGCTTTCAGAGACGCGCATCACGTAGTTTCGGGTTTCGCGGAATGGGATATGTTCAATCCAGTCCACCATGTCTTTCTGGCCGCTTCTGGGGTCGCCAAATCTTTGTATCCATCGGTCTGGACGGCTGGGGCCTGCGTTATAGGCGGCGGACATCATGATCACATTGCCGCTGAAACGACCTGCCATTTGCGACAGATAGACGGCCCCCAGCTTAGCGTTGTAAACCGGATCAGATATAAGCCTGCCTGTTGAATGTCCTGCCAGCACACCAAGCCGGGCGGCAACATCACGCCCGGTGTCGGGCATGATTTGCATAAGCCCGCGCGCCCCTACCGGGCTTTGAACGCGTGGGTCAAATTCGCTCTCGCGCCGGGCAATGGCCAGCAGCATTTCGGGTGCCATGGGCAAGTCCGCTTGTGCCAGCGGGTGGAGCGGGTAGTACCCGCGCGGCACCACAACCGCGCGTCTTGCGGTGCGCTTGCCGATCATCACCGCAAGATGTGGCTGTTCAACGTCGATTGCCGCCTGCGCCAAAAGCCCCGCGTTGTTGCGGTCAAGGGATTCGGCAAGATGGGTCCAAAACCGTTCGGCCAAATTCAACTCGCCGGAGGCTTGCAGCAATAGACCGGCCTGAAAAACGTCGTTTTCAACCAAGGGGGACGTTTTCCAGTTCCCGACGAACCCTTCATCAAGCATTTCAATGTCAAAGGGTAGGCCTGCGCGTTCGGCGGCCAGCAGTCCGTAGAAAGACGTCTGGAACTGCGCGCCATATGTATAGGCCTGATCTGCGGCGGCGACGTCTCCCATCGCCTCGTAGGCCCGTCCACGCCAGTAGCCTGCGCGACCCTTCGAGATTGGCGACTGCACGGCTGCGTCGTGGTTGTTGAAGTGTTTCAGCGCCGTCTCAGGCTCGTTCAGCTTGCGCAGGGCAATGTAGCCGGACAACCATTCAAGGTCCGCGTAGGCAGACCCTTCTGTCAGGAAATGGCGTGACGCGAGTTCATAGGCAAAGACGGGATCGCCGTCGCGCATTTCATCGCGGGCCAATGACCTGCGACGGTTCGACCATTCTTGCGGTCGCCCAAGGGCGTCGCGGCTGACGGAAACCTCGCGTAGAAAGGCTTTGGCATCGGCAAGCCTGCCTTTGCGTGCGCGCCAAACGAACCTTTCATAGCTCAAGCCACCGCTGCGCGCATGGCTGGCGGGGACGCGGGCGATCAGACTGTCCACGCCGTCCGCGCGGTCCCGCAAGGCAAGACGTGCTTTTGCCTCGGCAACCGCTGCGTTTGAGGCAAGCGGGAACATGCGGCCTGCATTCTGGCGGTACCCTTCCCACACCATGGCATCCAAGCGGGCATCATGAAGCGGTGCCAGCAGGGGGCCATGGGCTGCGATAAAGGCTGTTTGTTCCGCCGCGTCCATGGAAAAGGAAATCCAGGCGTCTTTCACAAGTTTTTCGGCTTTGGCGCGGTCCCCCTGCCGTGACAGTTCTGCGGCATATGCCAGAACGCCATTGGCGGTTTGCGGTGCATGTTGTGCGAAAAAGCTGCGGACTGCATCAGGCCCGGCCGCGATCACGGCGCGTTCTGATTGCTTTCGCAGATAGGGCTCACCCGGCCAATCGGGTCTGCGGTCCAGAAAGGCGCGGACCTCTGCATAGGTCCCCTGGCCGTCGCGTAAACGCGCCCATTCGATCACGTCTACGGCCACATCGCCGTCTTTTTCCGCAACCTTCAGGGCTGCATCCCAGTCGCCGGACCGCATGGAGTCCATGGCCCACCCAAGCGGGCGTGGGCGTTCTGCCAAGGCGGGTTGCGCCATGGCAAACAGCAGGCTCAAGAGCAAAAGGCTGCGTGTGATCACTTGCAATTCCCGGTCATTGAAGGCTAGAGGCTTCTCTAATTACATCACAGTGAGCGCATATCAAATCACGATCGCGCTTACATGACGTTAATCCCAGGCCATTTGCCGGCCATATTGTAAAAGGAGCGTGAAAAATGTTCAAAGGCTCTATGCCTGCCCTCGTCACGCCGTTTCGGAACGGCGAGCTGGATCTGGAAACACTCAAGAAACTTGTCGAATGGCATATCGGTGAAGGAAGCCATGGTCTTGTCCCCGTGGGCACGACCGGTGAAAGCCCGACCCTGACCTTGCGCGAGCACGAGATCGTGGTCGAAGAAGTGGTAAAAGCTGCCGCAGGGCGCATACCTGTTATCGCGGGGGCGGGGTCGAATAACACGCTTGAAGCCATGCGGCTTGCCAAGCATGCGCAGGATGTGGGCGCGGATGGGTTGTTGATCGTCACACCTTATTACAACAAGCCCACGCAGTCTGGTCTGATCGCCCATTTCACTGCCGTCCATGATGCGACGACACTGCCGATTATCATCTACAATATCCCCGGACGGTCGGTTGTGGATATGCTGCCTGAGACGATGGGTGTTTTGGCAAAGCTGCCGCGCATCGTTGGGGTAAAGGACGCCACAGGGGATCTGGCGCGCGTGTGTGACCAACGCGCCTCGTGCGGTGCGGATTTCATTCAGCTGTCTGGCGAAGATGCCACGGCGCATGGCTTTAATGCGCAAGGCGGCACGGGGTGCATTTCGGTCACAGCCAATGTTGCGCCAAAACTGCTGAGCCAGATGCAAGAGGCGTGCCTTGCTGGCGACTACGCCAAAGCGCTCGACATTCAGGATCGTATGATGCCCTTGCACAAGGCGATTTTCACAGAGCCGGGTCTGGTGGGCGTGAAATACGCCATGTCGCAACTTAACCTTTGTTCGGACGAAGTGCGCCTGCCATTGGTAGGGCTGTCTGATGGGACGCGGGCCTTGGTTGATGATGGCCTGCGTCATGCGGGTTTGATGAACTGAGACTGCGATAAAAAAGGCGGATCACTGATCCGCCTTTGCCGCAAGAATACCTGATGATGCGAGGCAGGTGAGGGCCTGTTACCTTTTGCCGTAGTAGAGCCCCACAACGTGCTCTGCTTCAGCAAAAAAGAGCCAGCGTGCGGTTAGGACCCCTGCGATATGGCTGACAACTGCCAGCAGTCCAATGACATGCGAGAAGGGCAGAGCGAGCAAGATCACTGGCACAACGGTCATCAGCGCCAGTGAGATGATCCGCAGCTTCTGGCTGTGTTTGCGCCCGACTACATGCACAAACTCGCGCAACAAGTAGTTTGTTCCGGTGTGCGGCGGCTCAAAAGCTTTCACTTTGCCGATGTGGCCAAGCCCGGTGGCGCTGGCCATATCTGTGCCGGAATTTTGCAGTGCCTTATCGCCTTGTACCCAGGTCAGCAGTTGCACAGCCCCTGCGATCACCAGCAGAACCAGCGCGATTGTGACCTGTCCGGCCAGCAACGCCCCGCCTGCGAGCGAGAAGGACAAGAACATGGCCGGGGTCAACGGCATGTTCCAGCGGGGGATTGTTTTAAGCTGGGTGTAGATCATTGACGTTGTGTAGACCGTGGCCAGTGACAGAACGGCACCAATGATCCCAAGCAGCGCAAAGCGTTCGTTCAGAAAAACCAACCCCGCGCCGTAGAGCCCCATAGAGACAAGCGCGCCCACGGCGCACCATGCCTCGCGGCTCAGCCAGCTTGAGCGCCACTGAGAGAACGCTTTGACAGCCCGTTCCGGACGGCCAAGGTGAAACGTTGACGCCAGCAGACCGCCGACCGCAAAAACATAGGCAATCGCCAGAAAGGCAAAGGCTGTCCAGCCCGTGACCGCTGGCATACCCAGCCCCAAAAAGACCAGCAGACCAAAGCCCAAGCCACTGAAGGTGGTGAAGAAAATAACGGAAGGAGCGGGATGCATCAGAGTTTCTCCAGCGTGCGGTCAAGCCAGCCGATAAAGCCCTTGGGCTCTTCGGCGATGGGGGCCAGAAACGGGGCAAGTATGTCGATTTCCTCAAGCGTATCCTTGGGGCGCGGTGGCAGATACTTGTTCACGGGCTTGGTGCTTTGTTCCGGCATCAAATCCATGCCGCCGCGTTCTGCGACCAACTGGCTGACGTCGCTTTGCGGGTCGCCAAGGTCGCCAAAGTGGCGCGCATTCGAGGGGCATGTCCGCACGCAGGCGGGCTGCCGGTCTTCTTCTGGCAGGTTTTCATTGTAGATGCGGTCCACGCAGAGGGTGCATTTCTTCATCACACCCTCGGTTGGATCCAATTCGCGCGCGCCGTAGGGGCAGGCCCATGCGCACAGGCCGCAGCCGATGCAGTCGGTTTCATTGACCAAAACGATGCCATCTTCGACGCGTTTATAGCTGGCGCCGGTGGGGCAGACCGTAACGCAGGGCGCGTCTTCGCAATGCAGGCAGGATTTGGGGAAGTGGATCAATTGTGCGGAAGCGTCGCCTGCGGGTTGGACTTCATAGCTGTGGACGCGGTTGAGGAACGTGCCCGAATTGTCCGCGCCGTAGGCGTTGGTGTCGGCCAGCGGCGCGCCGTAGTTTTCGGTGTTCCAGCCTTTGCAGGAGATCACACAGGCATGGCACCCCACACAGGTGTCAAGATCGATCACGAGGCCGAGCTTTTTGTCGGTTTTTTCAGGTAGTGTGGTCATCTTATGCTCCTGATTTGTCCGTTGATCGTGCACCGGCTTGTGGTGTTGCTGGTCCGGAGCGTGCGGAGGGCGCTGCCCCCAAGCCCTGCGGGCGTTCCCCCGGAGTATTTTGGGCTAAAAGAAGCACGGGTCATTTTCCCACCTTCCAAGCGAGGTCTTTGGGTCCGCGCCCTACAGGGGATTTGAGCGGTGGCAGGCTGGGTTGGGATTCTGCCGGGGCTGTGGCCTTTTCGATGCGCACTTTGAGATCGAACCAAGCGGCCTGACCGGTGATCGGGTCTGAATTCGCCCACCGCAATCCGTCGCCTTTTGGCGGCAGCAATTCGTGGATCAGGTGGTTGAGCAGGAAGCCACGTGTGGCCTCTGGTGCGTCTTCTTCAAGGGCCCATGCGCCTTTGCGTTTGCCAATGGCGTTCCAGGTCCAGACGGTGTTTTCGTTCAGCGAGGCCATCTCGAGCACGGGGACGGTGATTTCGCCGTGGGGGGAGGTTACTTTGGCCCAGTCACCGTCAGCGAGGTTGTTTTCGCGCATAAGTTTTGTCGGCAGGTAGAGCGGGTTGTGTCCGTGTAACTGGCGCAACCACGCATTCTGTGACCCCCACGAGTGATACATCGCCATGGGCCGTTGGGTCAGCGCCGTGACGGGGAAGTCATCTGCTTTGTTGTCATCTGCGCTGGAATACCAGATGGGCAGTGGCGACATCGTGGCCTTGATGCGCTCGCGCAGGTGATCCGGAGGCTGGCGGTCGCCGTGCCCTTCAGCGGCGAGCTGAAACCGCTGCATCGGTTCGGCGTAAAGCGAAAAGAGGTAAGGCTGCGGGCTGTCATAGAGGCCGATCTTGACCGCCCAGTCCTGATAGTCCTTGTTCCAAGGTTTGTAGTAGTTCGACCCGGCGGGAATATGTTCGACAAAGAAACCGCCGTTTTCGATGTAGCGATCAAGCTGCGCGGAATTGACCGGACCGCGGCCCACATCGTCGCCATTCCCGCGGAACCCAGCAAGCGGACCGATCCCCGGCTTGCGTTCATGATTGACGATGTAGTCACCGTAGTCGGCGTATTTCTGGCTGCCATCGTCATTGGTGAAGCCCGGCAGTTCCAGCAGGGCACCCAATTCGCAGAGCATGGACTGAAACCCTTTGACGTCGCGGTCGGGTTCGATCACGGGCCAGCGGATGGCATCGGCAGCCGCATCCGCTTCGCAGATCGGGCGATCCAGCAGCGAAATACAATCGTGACGTTCCAGATAGGTGGTGTCGGGCAGGATCAGGTCAGCGTCGGCGACCATCTCTGAGCTATAGGCATCGGAGTAGATGATGCGCGGTATCACATAGTCGCCGCTCTCGTCCTTGTCGGTCAGCATCTCGATCACGCCACGCGTGTTCATCGAAGAGTTCCACGACATATTTGCCATATACATGAACAGCGTATGGAAGTTGTAGGGCGCACCCGCAGAGGCGGAGGTGGGTACGATAGGCATCGGCCCGTGGCTGGACATCGGGTTTTCCCATGTAAATGCCTTGTCGATGCGCGCAGGCGTGCCGTCCTCTTTGAGCGCCAGATCGTCAGGGCCATGCACAAAACCCAGATGCGGACCATCAAGCGGCGCGCCCGGCGTGACCTTGCAGTGTGGTTTGGGGTGCGCTGTTGCAGGTTTGGGATAGGGGGGTTTGAAGCGAAAGCCCCCGGGCACTTCGACGGTGCCGAGGATGATCTGCAAGACGTGCAGCGCGCGGCAGGTCTGAAACCCATTTGCATGGGCTGAAATCCCGCGCATCGCGTGGAAGGACACCGGGCGCCCTGTCATTTTAGTGTGCGTTTCGCCGCGAAAATCGGTCCATTCCTGATCAAGCTCGAAGGCTTCATCGAAGGCCACGCGCGCCAGTTCTGCCGCGATTGCCCGAATGCGATTTGCGGGAATGCCGCAACGATCTGCCACGGCTTCGGGGGCGTATTGTTCGTCCAGATACATGTCGGCCATGTGGTGGAATACGGGCCGGTACGTTCTGCCGCCTACTTCATGCGTGGCGGCGAGGTCGGGTTTCACACCCGGTTGATCAAAGGCGGTAAGCTTGCCCGTCGCGCGGTCGATCACGAGTTCCTTGCTGTTCTCGTCGCGCAGCAAAAGACCATGATCCGCAGCACCGGGATTGTCGATCACCAGCACAGGTGCATTGGTATATTGTGCAAGGTAGGACAGGTCCATCCGGCCCGATTTCATCAGGCAATGCACCATGGCCAGAATGAACAAGCCGTCAGTGCCGGGTGTAATGCCGACCCAATCGTCCGCCACGGCATTGTAGCCTGTGCGGATCGGGTTCACGCCAATGACGCGCGCGCCGCGTTTCTTGATCTTGCCAATGCCCATTTTGATCGGGTTGCTGTCATGGTCTTCGGCCACGCCAAACAGCATGAAAAGCTTGGTGTGGTCCCAATCGGGCTGGCCGAATTCCCAAAACGCGCCACCCATGGTGTAGATGCCAGCCGCCGCCATGTTTACAGAACAGAAACCGCCGTGGGCTGCATAGTTCGGCGTGCCGAAGTTCTGCGCCCAGAAAGACGTGAAGGATTGCGACTGATCCCGCCCGGTGAAGAATGCCAGCTTTGAAGGGTCTTCTTTTCTGATCGGGGCCAGCCAGCCGCGCGCGATTTCCAAAGCCTCTTCCCAAGAGATTTCTTCGAATTCACCTGATCCGCGTTCACCCACCCGTTTGAGCGGCGCGCGCAGGCGCGAAGGTGCGTTGACCTGCATGATACCCGCAGAGCCCTTGGCGCAGAGCACGCCTTTATTGACCGGATGATCCTTGTTGCCTTCGATATAGGCGACCTTGCCGTCCTTCATGTGCACGTTGATGCCGCAGCGGCAGGCGCACATGTAACAGGTGGTTTTGCGCACCTCATCGGAAACCTTGGGGCTTAGGTCGATCTTTGGCTGGTTCATGGCTCTCTCCTAAGAACTGGCGGCGGGTGCCACTTGCAGCACGGTCACAGCGATCATTGTGGTCACATCTGCTGCCACGCATCCACGCGACAGATCGTTGGCAGGTTTGGCCAAGCCCTGCAAAACCGGGCCGATGGCGTCACATCCCCCGATCCGCTGTGCAATCTTGTATCCGATATTTCCCGCGTCAAGGTTGGGAAAAATCATGATGTTGGCGTGGCCCGCGATGTCGGAGCCTTTCGCCTTGGATGCAGCCACATCGGGCACAAAAGCTGCGTCAAACTGTAATTCACCGTCCACTTTGAGGGTGGGATGGTTGTCTTGCAGGATTGCCAGCGCATCGGTAACTTTGGTCACGTTGGGATGTGCGGCACTGCCTTTGGTTGAAAACGACAAAAGGGCGATCCGCGCTTCGGTATCCAGAAGTTGACGGCAGGAAAATGCCGAGGCCACCGTAATGGCTGCAAGTTCCTGTGATGTGGGATCTATCACCAGACCGCAGTCGCTGAAGATCATCGCATCCCGGCCTGAGGGATGGTTTTCCGGCAGTGCCATCAGGAAAAAGCTTGATACCATAGGGGCGTCGGGTGCTTTGCCAATCACTTGCAACGCAGCCCGTACCGTATCTGAGGTGGTCGCAACCGCGCCGCCAACCGTTCCATCCGCGTGGCCAAGTCGCACCATCATGGCCGCAAAGACAAGCGGGTCCTGCACCATCTTCCGTGCGGTATCGCGTGACACGCCCTTATGCTGCCGAAGTGCGAAGTACGCGTCAGCAAACTCTGTGCTGAGGGCGCTTTGGGTGGGGCATTCGATGCGGATGGCGGGATTGTTGGGGGACCCGACCTGCACAAGCTCTGCTGCGACAGTGTCCGGATCGCCCACCAGCGTCACCCTTGCGATACCAGCCCGCACGGCGTCCGACGCCCCTTTGACGATGCGCGGGTCTTCGCCCTCGCTTAAAACGATGTGAGCAGGCCGCAAGGCCGCGCGAGTCCGAAGATCACGCAGAACGCTCACGGCCTGCCCGCCAGTTTTATGAGGATGGGCCTCTGCACCCTTTGGATCAGGCGCCGACTTGTGGGCGCATGTCTTCCTTCGAAATACCAGCAACCTGCACCGGCTTTTTCATCGCGTCACGACGGAACGGGTCGCCCAGTTCCTGATTGATCATCGCCTCGATCAGCGTGGTCACCCCGTTTTCCATCTGGTCCTTGATGGCGGTGTTGAGCGCGTCTGTCAGCTCGTCCATTGTCCGCGCCACGACCCCTTTGAGACCACAGGCGTTTGCGATGCCAGAATAGGAGACTTCCTCGTCCAGCTCAGTGCCGACAAAGTTATCCTCAAACCACAGCGTGGAGTTCCGCTTTTCAGCGCCCCACTGGTAGTTGCGGAAGACGAGCTGGGTGATCGCAGGCCATTCGCCGCGCCCGATCGCTGTCAATTCGTTCACAGCGATCCCAAACGCACCGTCCCCGGCAAAACCCACCACCGGCACGTCAGGCTGGCCGATCTTGGCGCCTACAATCGCAGGCAGGCCGTAGCCGCAGGGGCCAAACAGGCCCGGTGCCAGATATTTGCGACCTTCCTCAAAGGACGGATAGGCGTTGCCGATGGCACAGTTGTTGCCGATGTCCGACGAGATGATCGCCTCTGTCGGCAGGGCCGACTGAATGGCGCGCCACGCCATGCGCGGGCTCATCCAGTCAGGCTTTGCTGTGCGCGCGCGCACGTTCCAGTCTGTGCCCGGATCATCCTGCTCGTGTGTCAGCGATGTCAGTTCCTGTGCCCATGCCGATTTGGTTTGCGCGATCTTTGCCTTGCGCTCAGTCCGGCCAGCGTCACCTGCGTCGTCAGCCAGTTGCGCTGTGATTCCGCGGGCAACTTTTCCAGCATCGCCAACAATGCCGACGGTGACTTTCTTGGTCAAGCCGATGCGGTCAGGGTTGATGTCGACCTGAATGATCTTGGCGTCTGCGGGCCAGTATTCGATGCCGTAGCCCGGCAGGGTCGAGAACGGATTCAGGCGTGTGCCCAGACACAGCACCACATCCGCGTCCTTGATCAACTGCATCCCGGCTTTCGAGCCGTTGTATCCCAACGGTCCTGCAAACAGCGGGTGATTACCCGGGAAGGCGTCGTTGTGCTGGTAGCCCACGCACACGGGTGCATCGAGCCGCTCTGCCAGGTCCATCGACGCTTTGATGCCACCTTCGGACAAAACCACGCCCGCGCCGTTGAGGATCACAGGGTTCTTTGCGTTGGAAAGCATGTCTGCCGCCTTCGCCACGGAGGTTTCACCGCCGGGAGAGACTTCGAAATCGATCGGGTCCGGCACTTCGATATCTACGATCTGTGTCCAGAAATCCCGTGGGATGTTGATCTGCGCCGGGCCTGACAGGCGCTTGGCCTTCGAGATCACGCGCGCCAGAACTTCTGCCACGCGGGACGGATCACGCACTTCTTCCTGATAGGCCACCATGTCTTCGAACAGTTTCATCTGTTCGACTTCCTGAAAGCCGCCCTGACCGATGGTCTTGTTGGCCGCCTGCGGTGTGACCAGCAAGAGCGGCGTGTGGTTCCAGTAGGCTGTTTTTACAGCTGTCACGAAGTTGGTGATGCCGGGGCCGTTTTGCGCGATCATCATGCACACTTTGCCAGTGGCGCGGGTGTAGCCATCCGCCATCATGCCTGCGGAGCCTTCGTGCGCGCAGTCCCAGAATGTGATCCCTGCATCGGGGAAGATATCAGAGATGGGCATCATGGCAGAACCAATAATGCCAAAAGCGTGCTCAATCCCGTGGGATTGCAGTGTTTTTACGAAAGCTTCTTCAGTGGTCATTTTCATGGCGATGTCTCCTCCTGGGGGCGGGCGATTCCGATCTGGATGGAACCTAGTGTGTCTGGCTGCGTGGGGTTAGGTCCAAGACGGCTGTCTCTTTAAGGCCAGATTTTGCATTTTGTCAATTTCGTCGGCAATAATTGCAAGGCCGGGTGCGATCCTGTTGGCAGGGATCGAGGAATAGGCGAGGCGGTAGTAGTCCGTGGGTTGATCAGGCCCTGTAAAAAAGGTGTGCCCCGGTTCGATCAACACGCTGCGCGCTTGCAGGCGACGCGCCAGTTCTGCGGTATCAACCGCCGCAGGGGCCCGCATCCAGAACGACGACCCGCCATTGGCGCCCTGACCTGCAATCTCCAGCCCGTGCTGTTCAATTGCGTCCGTCATCACGGAGCGACGCTGGTGCAGTGTGGTCCCCATGCGGCGGATCAGTGCATCGTGATGCCCGAGCGACAGAAAGTAGGCGGCAGTGCGCTGCACATGCCCGGGCGGGTGCCTGAGCACGGATGCCCTGAGGGCGCGCGCTTCGCGAATAAAGGGTTCTGATCCAACAAGATAACCCAGCCGCAGGCCCGGAAACAGCGACTTTGAAAAGCTGCCGACATAGATCACACGCCCTTCGGTATCGAGGCTCTTGAGCGCGGGTGACGGGCTTTTGAGGAAGGACATTTCGAATTCATAGTCATCCTCGACGATCAGCGCGTCCATCTCTGCGGCGCGCGCCAGCAGCTCTTGCCTGCGGTGCATTGGCATGGTGCGGGTGGTTGGGCACTGGTGGCTGGGCGTTGTGAAAATGACATCGGTCTCCGGGGAGACCGCGTCTGGCGGCAAGCCGTCCGCATCCACCCGCACCGGTGTCACATGGCACCGCGATTGCGACAGAATATCCCTGAGAGCGTGGTAGCACGGGTCTTCGAGTGCGGCATGCCTGCGCTGTGTCAACAGAACCTGTGTTGTCAGCCAAAGCGCATTTTGTGCCCCCAGCGTGATCAAAATCTGTTCCGGGCGTGCAGTAATGCCGCGCCGAGGCAGCGTGTGGCGGGCAATAAATTCCACAAGCTGCGGGTCGTCCTGATCGTAATAGTCCGTTGTGAGCGAGGTGAAATCCTTTTGACCCAAGGCTTTCAGTGCACACAGACGCCAATTGGCATGATCAAAAAGGGCAGGATCCGCCTGGCCGTAAATGAACGGGTGCTTGTAGCTCGACCAATCGGGGGGCTTCCGGGGCATGTCCCCGCCGGAAAACTTTTGCCCGATCGCGCGAGACCAATCTATTTCATCCGTCGCGGCAGCGCTTGGGGCAAAGGCAGGCGGGACGGGCGCATTGTCGGACACATAGTAGCCTGATCGCCCCCGCGAAGAGAGGTAATCATTGGCCAGTAATTCGGTATAGGCAATGGTGACAGTGATCCGGCTGATGCCTAGGTGCGCCGCCAGTTTTCGGGTCGATGGCAGTTTTTCTCCGCGCCGAAACCGGCCCGACAAAATACCCTGCGCAATCATCTGCTGGATTTGCGCCTGCAACGTGCCCTGTGCCTCAGGGTGAAGAAAGAAGGTTTCAACCGGTAGCGCCATGATGACGAAAGTACACTGGACTTACTGCGCTGACAATCTGGTATTATGTTTTTGTCGAATACCCCTTTTTAGGGGCGACCTGTTTGCGCGTTCTGCGCGTTTTACCATATTTATTGATACTACCTGTATCATTTTTCCAACTAAATGCAAGGAGAATCGCAGGGCAAAAACGCTCGCCCCACCAGTGATGGCAGTAGGGGTGTCTACGGGGCGTCTGTCTCGATTTTATAGGCCGTTGAGAGCTGGTATCGCACTTGGACCCTTTAAGCCCGTGGTGGCGAGGGTGCAGAGACACAGGCCCTATTGCGCGGTTTGATCCATGTCAGAGACGGCCCCTTCAGGCAGATGCACAGTCGAAGGTGTAAAAAAGAGGGATTTAACATGGAAGATTCGCCGGTTGATTTTGCCACGATTGAAAACGCGTCTGCCGTTCAGGCCGTGACTGGTTTTGAGCAAGGCGGATACCCGTATGAAAACAAACTGAGCCGCATGCAGTATGAAGAGGAAAAAGCAGCCCTTCAGGTCGAGTTGCTGAAAGTGCAGCACTGGCTCAGCGAGACAGGCCAGAAAGTTGTGATGCTGTTTGAGGGGCGCGACGCTGCCGGCAAGGGCGGCACGATCAAGCGCTTTACCGAGCACCTTAATCCTCGGCAAGCAAGGGTTGTGGCCTTGAACAAGCCAACCGATGAGGAGCGTGGGCAGTGGTTTTTCCAGCGCTACGTCAAACATCTGCCCACAGCGGGCGAGATCGTCCTTTATGACCGCAGCTGGTACAACCGGGCAGGCGTTGAGCGCGTGATGGATTTCTGCGCACCGGCTGACTATCTGGAATTCATGCGTCAGACGCCCGAATTTGAACGTATGCTGACCCGGTCTGGTATTCATCTGTTCAAATACTGGTTTTCCGTAACACGAGATGAGCAATTCCGCCGCTTCAAATCGCGCGAAACCGACCCGCTGAAGCACTGGAAACTGTCGCCCATCGACCGCGCGAGCCTTGATAAGTGGGACGACTACACCGAAGCCAAAGAGGCGATGTTCTTTTACACCGATACCGCAGATGCGCCTTGGACGGTCATTCGATCAAACGACAAGAAACGCGCCAGACTAAACTGCATGAAGCACTTTCTGGCGGGTTTTGACTATCCGGGACGCGATGACGATGTTGCTACGGCGCCTGATCCACAGATTGTCGCCAGTGCCAGCCACGTTGTGCACAAAGCGGATCATATTCTTGCCACATCACTGCACCCGCAAGCCCGCCACAAACGTTCATAAGGAGAGAATTGATGAGCCATGTCCCGCATGAAATCGCGGAAGAATTCCCGCATATGCAAGATGAGATCAGTGATCTCAAACAGAAAGACGCGCACTTCAGCAGGTTGCTGGATGACTATCACGAGCTTAATCGCGCCATCCACCGGGCTGAGACCAATGTGGAGCCGACCGATGATTACCACATGATTGAAATGCGCAAAAAGCGGATGCAACTGAAAGACGAGATCGCCGCCTGCCTCACCATGGCGTGAGGACAGGAGTGGGAGGAGGAGGCTCGGAAGCCCGGCTTCCGGGCCTTTTTCACTGCCTTTTCAGGGCCCCAGACACGAGGCTGTCAGGGCGCTTTGCGACAAGGTCTAGTCATACTGCCAATACGGGTCTAAACTTTGAGCGTAGCTGCGGCGGGTAAGGGGTCTGGCGTGGACAAAGTTTCAAAAGGTGGGCCAAAAGGGGCAGGCGACGATGTGCCTGCGCTGGAGGTCGCGCGCGCCCGCGAGGCCGCGACGCGTGAGGTGCTCGCGGCAATCAGCAGCAGCCGCGATGATGAAGGGCCCGTTTTTGATGCAGTGCTGCGCAAGGCAACCGAGCTTTGCGAGACCAGCTTTGCCTCCTTGTGGTTGGTCTCTGAAGACCGGGAGCGCATTTACCGCGCGTATAATACCTTGTCATTTGACCAAGTGGCCACCCGGCGTCATGGTGAGGAAGGCAATTCGCACTACCGTCTTATGAGTGACAAAGAGAGCACACTGGTCAAACCGCTGGTGGACCGGGCCGTGTTCCATGTGCAGGATTTGCGCAAGCTCACCCGGTACAGCACCGGCAAGTCCCCGAACCAGAAAGCTGTCGATACATCTGGGATCCGCGCGGTTCTGTCGGTCCCTTTGATGCAGAATGGCTGCGCCATCGGCACGATTCTTCTGTGCCGCCTTGAGCCGCGCGCCTTTTCGGACGATCAGATCAAACTGGTTGAGACCTTTGCCGAACAAGCGGTCATCGCCATCGAAAACGTGCGGCAATTCAAGGCGCTTGAGGCGCTCAACGCGGAATTGGGTGCGCGGGTCCAAGAGCAGGTGGGCGAGATCGAACGCATTGGGCGGCTTAAACGCTTTCTGCCGCCCGCAGTGGCCGACACAGTCATGGCGTCGGGTGAAGAAGAGTTGCTGCGCAGTCACCGCGCGTTTTTGGGCGTGCTCTTTTGTGACATGCGCGGGTTTACCGCCTTCTGCGAGCTGGCGACGCCTGAAGAAACGATTGACGTTCTCAAGACCTACCACCGCGAGATGGGGAAGTTGATTGCGGCCCATGGTGCTGGTGTGGACCATCGCATGGGGGACGGCATCATGGTGTTGTTCAACGACCCGTTGGCCTGTGAGGACCCGGCAGGCAGCGCGGTCAGGCTTGCGGTGGCCATGCGCGAAAAGATGGAAGAGTTGAGCCTGCAGTGGAAACAGATGGGCCATCGGCTGGGTTTTGGTGTTGGCGTCTCGCTGGGCTATGCGACGGTGGGCATGGTGGGCTATGAGGACCGATCAGATTATACCGCGTCCGGCACGTCGATCAATCTGGCCTCGCGGCTCTGCGACGAGGCCCGTACCGGTGAAATCCTGCTGAGCCCCCATGCGCTGGCAGCGGTCAAAGAAGACTACATCACTGAAACAGTGGGCGAGATCAGCCTGAAGGGCATGCGTGAACCTTTGGAGGTCTTCCGCTTGCTTGAAGAAAAGGCGCGCTGAACCAAACGGATGTGCCAGTACTGTCCGAGGCGAAGCGCAACGCGCGGGCAAAGCGCGCGTTGCTTGTTTTGCTACTGCGAAATCAGGCGGCTTTTCGGTCCTTGAACCGACGCAACGCCGCGAACCCGGCAAACCCTGCCAACAGCAACGGCATGCCAGCAGGCAGTGGCACGACAGAAGGTGCAGCGAGGACATTCACAGAACCCAGCCGGCTAACTGCTTTGTTCCCCCAGTCGATTTCAAAAGCATCCGGGTCGAACAGGCTGAGTTGTGCCGTCGTGCCAGAAGCACCTGTATCACCAACGCAGGCACGCGGTGGAATAAAGCTGTTTTCGTTGTCGTTATCATCCGAGTAATCGCCACAGCCTCCGCCGACTTCACCAAAAGCGAGACCCAGTTCATACCCCGCAGCGATACCGGATGAGCTATCAAAGGAATTGAGCAGCGCAAGGTTTTCCAACCCGAGGGTCCAGTCGCCTGCAAGCGCCAGATCAAGCTGGTTGAGCGGATCTGTCTCTAGAGAAAAATCGGCGAACCTTACCGCACCGCTTTCATGCTCCGCCACGATCCGGCCCTGAAAGTCAGTGACCGCAAAAGAGGTGGTCTGCGATGCTTGAACGTTCACCTCGGCCCGAAAGCCCAGACCAAACGAGATATTCGGACCGACACCTGCCAGTCTTTGGTTGGCGCGCTGATCACCGGTGCTGCCAAAGCCTGCCCGTTCGGCGTCGGTGTCAAGTCTGTAATCATCGCCAATAACCCTGAATTCGTCAGGATTTATGCCGAAGAAGGGTTTGAAATCTACAAAGGCGCCCGCTTCAGCGCCTGTGAAGGCATCGTATTCGAAGTTAACCGAGTTGAGCGCCAGACCTACCGAGAAATTACCGGCGTTTTCCAATTCTACAGATTCTTCGAAGGTGGTGCCGAAGCTGATTGAGGCGCTTGCATCGACGTTGCCGCCGGAGGCTTCCGCGCCAAAGCGCAAGTTCGCAATGCCCACGTCTGCGCGTGTGAAGGCGTTAAATCCGATTGCGCTGCCACCATCAAGACCGACGTTGTTCGCCGCATAGTTCAGTGTTGTCGTTACGGTTGCAGCCTGTGCCGTAAGTGGCACCAAGGCGCTCGTCGCGACAAGTGCCGCTATAAATGTTGTTCTCATAATTACCCCTGTCAAATTTTTTTATGTCGTATTTATGAAAGAGAATGACGGAGTGTGGCAAGTGTTAATTGACCTAGCGTTAACTATTCTGTGACGGCTCAGGGGATACGCAACGACGACAGAATAAGACGTTCAAACGCCCCATGAAGATACCTTCACAGGGCGTTTGTTTTGCATGAAATTTAGAAACTCTGCGGCTAGCCGAATTCGCGGCCCAAAGCGCCGTCCACCGCATCAACAATCTGGTCGATGTCGTCCTTGGTGGCGATCAGCGCGGGTGAGAAACACAGGGTGTTGTTCTTGCCCGGCAGGGAGCGGTTGGTGGCCCCGATGATGACGCCCTGCGCCATGCAGTCCTTAACGATCGCTTGCACGCGGGTCTCTTGCATTGGCGCGCGGCTCTCGCGGTCCTGTACAAGCTCCGCGCCAAGGAACAGGCCTTTGCCGCGCACCTGTCCGATCACCTCGTATCTGTCCATCAACCCGCCCAGTGCGTCGAGCATATAATCGCCCATCTGTGTCGTGTTTTCGAGCAGGTTCTCGTCTTCGATGATAGCCATGTTTTCAATGCCCGCCGCAGGGCCTGCCGTGCAGCCACCAAAGGTCGAAATATCGCGGAAGTAGTTCATCGGGTCGCTGGCGTCGTCCTTGAACATGTCAAAGACCTTTTCGTTGGTCACGAGACAGGCGATGGCGGCGTAGCCAGACGCCACACCTTTGGCCATGGTGACCATGTCCGGCTCAATCCCGTAGTGCTGGTAGCCGAACCATTTGCCTGTACGGCCCACGCCGCAGACCACCTCGTCGATGTGCAGCAGAATGTCGTACTTTTGGCAAATCTCCTGCACGCGTTCCCAGTAGCCTTCGGGCGGGGTAATGACGCCACCACCCGCTGTCACGGGCTCAAGGCACAGGCCGCCCACGGTATCGGGGCCTTCGCGCAGAATAACCTCTTCAATCTGGTTGGCAGCCCAAAGGCCGTAGTTTTCAGCCGGTGCGCCCTCTTGTTCGTGCGCGCGGTATTCCAGACAGTGAGGCACGCGGATGAAGCCGGGCGTGAACGGGCCGTATTGCGCGTTGCGTTCGTCTTGCCCGCCTGCGGAGAGCGTGGAAATTGTTGTACCGTGATAGTCGCGCTCGCGGTACAGAATCTTGTGTTTCTTGCCGCCGTAGCGTTTGTGCGCGATCTGCCGGATCATCTTGAAGGCTTTCTCGTTCGCCTCCGAGCCGGAGTTGCAGTAGTAGACGCGGCTCAGACCGGGCATCTTGTCGATCAGCTTTTCAGCAAAGATCGCCCCGGGGATAGACCCTGCAGAGCCTGCAAAGTAGTTCAGCTTGACCAACTGATCGCGCACCGCATTGGCGATACGCTCGCGGCCGTATCCAACGTTCACGGTCCATACGCCGCCAGAGACGGCGTCGATGTGTTCTTTGCCCGCCTGATCCCAGACGCGCATGCCTTTGCCTTCGACGATGATCTTGGGGTCGGAGGTCTCATAGGGTTTGTGCTGGCTCAGATGGTGCCAGATATGCGCGCGGTCCGCCTCGATGATGCGGGAGATGTCGTTTTCTTTGAAATTTCCGTCCATGGGTCGAACCTTTCGAGCAAGAGTAGAATCACGTGAAATCATCGGGCAAAAACACCGAAGCTTCCCGACCTGACAGCTTTTTGAACAAATCGCGTAGGGCCAGAACGCGCACAACCATAGCGCCAGATTGGATCTTCAGGCAAGGCTCTGCACGTTTTCTGCTCCATAAAGGCGCCGATTGTCTAAATTCGGGGCAGGCATGCGCGCGGTGCGCCGTGTGCCAAGGCTATTTTTGGGTTAGGCAACACGGCGACGCCGCTGCAGGGCAGTACTGATCAGGTAAAGCTGTTGACGAGCAAACCCGAAGTTCGCCCACTTATGTCTGTGATGCTGCCTAGTCGTAGGTCAGTGTAAAGCCGAACGCGACGTCCCCCAACTGCCCGCCAGAGACATTGCATGTGATGTCGAAGGTTTACGTGGCGGGGTCGGCTTCGGTAGGCCATACTGCCCAAACCAAAAAGAGAGCCGCGATGGATCTGCGCCACGCCGCGTTGCCATGTGGCTGCACCCGCCGGACGCGCCGTGGGCAATCTGGACTCATCGGCATGCAAGAAGTGGTCCTTTTTAAGTGCTGCGTTTCATCGTCAGACTGCCAGCCGACTTTGGCTGCGTGTGTCGCACCGAAACAGACGCACAGTTTTTGCCCGCTGATTGCATGCTGAGCGGTTCTGTCTGGCAAGTGCGCAGAAGACGTCAATATTGCGCTTGCGCGATGGTTCATTCTGGCTTTGGATGACCGCGGTGCAAGCATTTCGACCCTTGCGGCACCATGCTGCAGGCAACAATCAAGAAACCGGACCACGATGAGGCCGGGAAAATCAACGGGAGATCAAGATGATCAAAAAGACAACATGTGGCTTTGTCGCCGGTGCCGTGATGGCGCTGGGCGCACAGTCGGCAACAGCAGAAATAACCGTCGGCTACTTCCTCGAATGGCCAATGCCGTTCCTCGCGGCAAAAGCCTCGGGCGCATATGACGAAGCGCTGGGCATGAAAGTGAACTGGGTTTCTTTTGAAACCGGTACTGCGATGAGCGCTGCAATGGCGTCGGGCGATGTGCAGATTTCGGTCAGTCAGGGTGTGCCTCCTTTCGTGGTTGCAACTTCTGGCGGGCAAGACCTGCAGATCGTTGATGTGGCCGTCAGCTATTCGGAAAATGATAACTGCGTCGTGCGCTCTGAGTTCGAGATCGACAAGGACAGTGCAGGCGAACTGGCAGGCAAGAAAGTGGCTGTGCCACTGGGAACCGCCGCCCATTACGGCTTTCTGCGCCAGATGGACCACTTCGGCGTTGACCTTGCATCGCTCCAGATTGTGGACATGGCGCCACCAGAGGGCGCTGCCGCTCTGAGCCAGGGTGCTGTTGACTTTGCGTGCGGATGGGGCGGGGGCCTTGCGCGCATGAAAGAATACGGCAACGTTCTGCTGACCGGTGCTGAAAAGCAGGACCTTGGCATTCTGGTGTTTGACGTGACGACAGCGCCTGCGTCCTACGTGGCGGAAAACGGTGACATCATGTCAACATTTGTGGGTGTGACCGCAGCGGCAAATGCCGAATGGGCCGCCAACCAGAGCGATGAGATGCTCGCCGTGATCGCAGAGCAATCCGGTATGGACGTTGAGGCGACACGTTCGTCAATCTCAACATTCGAATTCCCGACCGTCGAAGAGCAGCTTTCCGAGGCGTGGCTGGGCGGAAATGCGGCGTCCTTCATGAAAGGCGTGGCAGATGTGTTCGTTGAATCCGGTTCGATCGACTCGGCACTCGACAGCTATGAAGGCACGGTAAACACCGGGCCACTTTCGGCAGCATCCGGCTCCTGATGAAAAGCGGGGCGGTGCGGAAACGCGCCGCCCCCAATGCCAATACCGGCAGGGACATGGGGCCTGCCGTGTGCGCGCGTTTCAGCGCAGAACAGGTGGGGACCTAGATGTCGGGACTATCCATAGAGAAACTGTCAATGCGGTTTGAACTGCCCGATGGCGGGGCGGTGCAGGCATTGAAAGATGTGTCGCTCGACCTGAAGGCGGGTGAGCTGCTGAGCGTGCTGGGGCCATCGGGCTGCGGCAAGACGACATTGCTCAACATCGTGGCAGGTTTTTTGGCCCCGACCGAGGGACGCCTTGTGCTCAACGGTCATGACATCAAAGGACCGGACGCAGAACGCGGCATGGTGTTTCAGCAAGGTGCTTTGTTTGAATGGATGAGCGTGCGCGAGAACGTAGGCTTTGGCCCGTCGATGAAAGGCACGCCAAAAATCGACAAGGACAAGACCGTCGATCACTTGCTGGATGTTGTCGGTCTGCAGGATTTCAAGGAAAAGGCCGTATATGAGTTGTCGGGTGGCATGCAGCAACGGGTGGCGCTGGCGCGCTGTCTGGCCAATGATCCGGATGTGATTTTGATGGATGAACCCCTGGGCGCACTGGACGCGCTGACACGGGAAAAAATGCAAAGCCTCGTGCTGAAGCTTTGGAAAGAGACGGGTAAGACCATCATTCTGATCACCCACTCGGTGGAGGAAGCGCTGCTGCTGGGCGAACGCCTTGTGGTGATGGCGCCGCGCCCCGGGCGCATTCATAAAGAATACCGTTTGCCGTTCGCTGATCTGGGCGTTGGGCAGGACCTGCGCGAGGTCAAGAAACACCCCGAGTTCGGGCCGCGCCGCGAAGAGATTTTGAGCATGATCTGGGACATGGAAGAAGAGATCATGGGCCGGACGGAGGAAAGCGCATGATCCCTCTGCTGATATATATTCTGATTTTCGTGGCGGCCTATTTCATCGTGACAAAGGTGGCCCAGAAGGCCGTGCCTAAGGACTACACATCGCTGAAAACAGTTACCTTCGGCGATGAGAGCGCGGTGCGTCCCAACCGCGCTGCGGGCGTCATCTCGATTGCCTCGATCTTCCTTTTGTGGGGGATCTTTACAGGCTCCAACCTGTTGCCCGGTTTCCTGCATGCGCCCGGGCCTTTTGTCGGCACGACCAGCTTCACCTACACCGCACAGGTAGAAGGGCAGGCACCTGATGATGCCACCGTCACGGTTGTCGTCCACCCCCGCGCAGAAACGCCAGACCCCATCGAGGTCGAGCCCGGTGACGGCTTTGCCAAGAACGACACCACCACAGTGGCCGTCTGGCGGACAAAACTGGTGAGTGTGGATGGCAATGATGAGCTTAAGAAAAGTGATGGTGCGCAGGTCATTGCCATCGATGGTCAAAAGATTGCACCGGGAGAGACGGTCGATGTTGAGGGCGGTACCGTGACGCTGTCGGATAAGGGGACGCCCAATTTCGCGCCTTCGGTCGGGTGGCAGATGGAACCGTTGTATCTGCCCTCACCTGAACAAGTCTGGTCACGCACGCTGACGATCATGAGCGAGGGTTTCCGGAACTTCACGCTGGCGGAGCATTTGGGATACTCCCTGTTCCGTGTGATTGTCGGGTTCATGATCGGGGCGCTTGTAGGCATCCCGCTGGGCTATGCGATGGGCTTGTCTGATTGGTTCCGGGGATGGTTCGACCCGATTGTCGAGTTTATGCGCCCCGTCCCGCCGCTTGCGCTCATTCCGCTGGTCATTATCTGGGCCGGTATTGGCGAGGCGGGCAAGATCATTCTGCTGTTTCTTGCCGCGCTTTGGATCATGGCGATTGCGGCCCGATCAGGCGTATCCGGCGTAAAAATCTCCAAGGTACATGCGGCCTACTCGCTGGGGGCCAGCAAATGGCAGATCATGCGGTATGTTATCGTTCCAAACTCTTTGCCCGAGATTTTTACGGGCGCGCGGGTCGCTATGGGGGTATGCTGGGGCACCGTTGTCGCGGCTGAACTGGTAGCTGCGGAACAGGGCGCGGGCATGATGATCATGACAGCGTCGAAATTCCAGAACACTGATATCGTGATCATGGGCATTATCCTCATCGGCGTCATCGGCTTTGGCATTGATATGCTGATGCGCTGGGCCGAACGCGTTCTGGTTCCATGGAAAGGCAAAGGCTAGGCTCAACCTCCGCTGTATTCCCGTGCAGGCTTCTAGCATGACGGGATTTTAGATCAAAAACGTGTGTGTTTGAGAGAATGCGCGCGTTTTTTATTGCAAAAATAGAGGTTAAATGGCACCGCGGTAAGCATAGTATAGTTTATTTATTTGGATGGTGGATTATGAAACAGGTTTTCGCAGCTTCGATCATCGGCATAGCACTGAGCTTTCCGGCCGCAGCATCGACACTGAATTTTAATAGCTTTGCGACAGGTGCCGAGGTTAATTCGCTTGATTTCGGTGGTGGTGTCTCTGCAATCGTCCTCACGACGGACAAGAACGACAACGCAGGCCAGGCCGTTATTTTCGATACAAACAACTTTACCGGCAATGATGACGATCTGGTGTCGCCGTTTCCGCGTACCTCAAATCCTTCCGAAGGTGTGGATCTGGAAAAGGTCCTGATCATTGAAGGTCCGGTTAACTCTAACCTTCCGTCAGGTTCAGCGGGTCCGACGCCCGATGACAGTGCAGCGGGCGGTACGATCACTTTGGCCTTCAATCAGGATGTCACGTTTCGGGCCGTTGACTATGTTGATACAGAATCCAGTAACAACCTTCTGAATATTGTTTTCAAAGATGCGGCTGAAAATCAGATTGCAGCTTCTGGTGGGCTTGCGGCTGGAGACGGTCAGTTCGATACGTTCTCTCAACAGATCGCAAATGTCCGGTTCGTCCATTTCAACTTTGGTGGGTCTGGTGCGCTCGACAATTTGTCTGTGACAGCGGTGCCTGTTCCGGCTTCGCTGCCCATTCTAGCCAGTGGATTGGCGTTGTTTGGTTTCCTGCGCAGACGTCGCAACAAAAGCTGACTGCAGCTTTATCGCATTATGAAGGGGGTTCAGTGATGGGCCCCTTTTTCTTTTCAGCGCGCGGTCATTTTCGTGTTGGGCGAAACTCTTGGCATTTTTCCAATCAGATTGAACGCGTGGGTCAGGCAATGGCCGGGGAGAGCAACCAACGAAGTGGCACCCTACCAGTAGGATCAGAGGACCTCGGGGTGTGAGCATCCGGTATTTGGTTTCAAGGCGCGGCAAGGGAGCCACGGACCACGATGCGGGTCTCAAGCTCAAGATGTGAAGGCATGACAGGCCCTGCCAGCATTGCAACAAGACTTGCGGCAGCCTGTTTGCCCATCTCCTGATGGGGGACTTGCACGGTGGTCAGTCCGGGCTGTGTGATTGCAGCCAAATCCAGATCGTCAAAACCGGTTATTGACACATCAAGGGGGACGGAAAGCCCGCATTCGCGCGCGGCGACCATGGCCCCTGCCGCCAACACATCATTGCCGCACAATATGGCGGTGGGGCGGGGGGTGCTGTTGATCAACTCCATAAAGGCATCCCCGCCTTCGGAAATACCGTAAGGGGTTTCGACAAGCTGTAGGGTATCCGTGTTCAGCCCTGCGTTATACATCGCATCGCGCACCCCTTGCAGGCGCATGCGCGCCCGGTCGTTACGGCCTGTCAGGCCCGAGATCATGCCGAGGCGTGAATGCCCCATGCTCAGCACACGTTCTGTCAGAAACCGCATGGCAATGCGGTTGTCAAAGCCAATGGAGGGTAGCGGACTGCTTGGATTGAACGCCCAAGCTGTCAACGCGGGCACATCGCGGTTAGCCAAAAACTCCAAAACCTCAGGGTCCCTGTCCTGACCGATCAGCAATATCCCGTCCACGCCGCGTGAAATCAGGGCGCGCACCTGTTCGGCCTCTCTGTCGGGATCATAAGAGGAGGACGCGACCAACAGCATATAGCCTGCGTGCCTCAGTTCTTCCTCAAATGCCTGCAGTCCCTTGGCAAATATGGCGTTCGCCATGGTTGGGATGACAGCACCGATGGTGCGCGATGCGTTGGAGGCCATCGCGCGGGCGCTAAAGTTTGGGGTGTAATCGAGGTTTCTGACGGCGATCATAACCTTCTCTCGTGTGGCCTCCGCTACCCGTGCAGGGCTGTTGAGCACGCGCGAGACTGTTGCGGTTGACACGCCCGCAGCTTGTGCGACGTCGTCTAAAGTCGGGACACTGCGTTGGCTCATAAGGTGTGTTCACGCTGTTGTATGCTGTTCGTGGTTGTGCCCATCTGTCCACGAAATGCCGGAAGGCTCAACCAAAAGCTGATGTGGCCCTATGCGATAGGCAAACACTTGGTTAGGGTTGTGGTCTGAAATCGAGGTGGAGGACGACATGTACAAGAATATTCTGGTCCCTATGGCGCTGGATCATGGCGTGGCGGAACAAACTGTGGAAATCGCACAGGCGCTGCTGGAGGAAGGCGGGAAGATCACTGCCCTACATGTCCATGAAGCACCAAACAGTTCCGCGACAGCCTTTATTGATGAGGATGTGATCCGAAAAGCCGTTGAAAGAGCGCGCGGACGTCTTGAGGTGCGCGCGGGTGAGTTGGGCGATCTGCCCTATGAAATGATGAGCGGTCATGCCGCGCGAAGCATCGTAGACTACGCTAAGCGAGCCAAGATCGACTGCATCGTGATGGGGTCGCACAAGCCAGGTATTTCTGACTATGTCTTGGGGTCTACGGCTGCGCGGGTGGCGCGGTATTCCTCCTGCTCTGTGCATATCGTGCGGGTCTGACCAAAAATAGTGGTGCCGGGGGACGGGCTATGACTACGGCTATGCGTGAGTCCTATCTGTCTCTCAACACCAAGCCCTTTGGGGGTGGCGGGGTCGGCATGGTGGTTGCTGTGCTCTGCTCATTGACGGTTTCTCACAGTCCGTGAAAGGTCGTTTCCAAGAGGGTCGGGGCACCTGTCCGGTCCGCAGCGGCTACTGTGGCCTGCAAGGTTCAGCCCACTTTGTTGCCCATGCTCCAGACCCCGCGCAGCAGGGGCGTTTGACCGATCTTGCGCACACGCAGCACATCGCCGCGCAGGCCCGCTGCCAAAGTTCCACGGTCCTGTAGTCGCACAGCGCGTGCGGGGTTGCGGGTCACTGTGGCTATGGCGCGGGGCAGATCCGCCCAAAGATCAGCCAGCCGAAAGGCAGACAAAAGCAACGCGGACGGCACATAATCTGATGACATAATATCAAGCAGATCCGCCCTTGCCAGCGTCTCTGCTGCGACATTGCCGGAATGAGAGGCGCCCCGGATCAGGTTTGGCGCGCCCATCATCACAGCAATGTCGTGGGTGCGACAGGCTTCGGCGGCTTCAACGGTGGTGGGGAATTCCGCAAAGCCGACGCCGTTTGCAGCAGAGACGGCAACATGATCCGGCGTGGTATCATCGTGGCTGGCCAGCACAGCGCAGAGGCGGCCCGCTTCTTTGACCGCGCCTGTCTCATGCGCGGCACCGTTTCGTTTTTGAAGGCGCAGCAGGTTTTCCACATGATCAGCGAATTCGGCATCATTCATGCCCCGTTTTTTGGAGACGTAGGTTTTCATGGTGGGCAGGTCCCGGAACTGGCGCTGGCCCGGCGTGTGATCCATCAGGCTGACAATCCCAATCCGGTCCTCTGGCGTGAAACTGCGCAGTTCCTCCAGCAGCGTCTCTGAACAGATTTCCGCGCGGAGGTGCAGGAAATGGCTGATCTTGAAATAGCCTTGGTCCCGTGCGGCCAAAAGCTCATTCGCAAGCGTGCGGGCATAGTTGGTATAGCGGCCCTTGCCATTGTGGAGGGAGCCGACGCGCATCGCGTCGAAAACGGTTGTGATGCCTGTGGACGCAAGCTCTGCATCATGGGCGATCAGCGCCGGCAAGTGCGGCCAATCCACCTTTGGCCGTGGCTCGATGTGACGCTCGACGTTGTCGGTATGAAGCTCGACCAGACCGGGGATGACCAGATCGCCTGCGCAGTCCAGCGCACCGGATGGCACGTGACCCCCCTCTGCGACATTCGTGATAGCGCCGTTTTCGATTGTCACCGCGCCGGTGATCACCTGATCCGCCAGCACCAGTTGTGCGTTGGCCAGACAAAGCGTGCCTGACATATGCCCGTCGCAAGCCTCTGGCACAGCCTGAGCGGGAAAAGGGGAATTCATGTGATACGCTCGCTTTGCCATTTATGATGTACCGTCTGATGTATTGGCCAAACTCCGCGCAGTGTGGCGGGGCCGGAAGGCGCGCACAGCTGGAGGCCTTGCCGGTGCAATGGCGCGACCTTTGAGTGCGTGCACAGTTGCAATCGCATCGTACTTTTTTGAGCCGCCAGCGCGAAACAGAGTTTCCCGCTTATGTCGAGGCTGTGCTGCGACATCTGCCTGCGCTCTTTGCTGTTGATCAAATCGGGTTGTGTGGCGCGCATGGATATGGGCGATTGGAGATGCGGCATCACGACGCGCTTTCTGGCTGAAGCAGCGCCATCCCGCGGGCAACCGTCTGGGGCAGGGGGCCATCGTTGGCAAGGTGGATCACGCGCAGCCCTGCAGGCAGCGGCTTTTCCGCTTGTTCAAGGCGTTTTGCGATTTCTTCACCAGTTTCGCGCCCACGCGCGGCCAGACGCGAGGCCAGCGTTTCGGGGCTGGCCGTGATGTGCAGCACGATGAAGTGTGGGAAAACCCCCGCCCCTTGGGTCAGGGATGTGCGGGAAAAATTGACCAGACAATCGGTGCCTTCGCTCAAGTGCGACGTCACCGTGGCAGGCACTCCGTAGTGCAGCTTATGCGCGCGCCAGTGCACGGCAAACGCCCCCTGTGTCACCAAGGCCTGAAACTGTGGGGTGGAAACGGCATCGTAGTCTTCTCCGCCAAGGTCAGGCGCGCGGGTGATCACGCGCCGCGCCAAATGCAGATGTGGCATCGCACGATGCAGTCCCGCCATAACGCTGTCTTTGCCAACGCCTGACGGGCCAACAACGGCAATGAGGCGTCCTTGGGTCATGCAGCCAGTACGGGCGTAAAGCGGATCACGTCAGTCCCTCGGTCACGTCTGACCTTGCCTTGAAAGGTGCCTACGACGGTCGCCGTGTGCACAATTGTGACGCGCTGTCGCGCGCCACTTGAAAAAAATATGGATAAGAATTCCTGTAGCCTCTGGAGAATTTTGACCTGCGCCATAAGCACCTTGGCCCGGGTGCGCGTGTCCCCGGCAGGCACCCCCACGGCGCGCAGCGGTTCAGCTTTTCGCGTCATTGGGTCGGCAAGTCCACGGGTGAGCCCTTGATCTGCGCGCTTGACCTGCGGGGGCGGCGTGTCGTTGACAGTAGTCTCTTCGGCCAGCCCCGCGCAGTTCAGAAATTCGGCTCCGTAGGGCACATCGCCTGCGGTTGCCTCACAGGCCACAACCTTTGCGACCTCACTGGTTTGCAGCATCAGCGCGCAGCGGGGGACGGTCATCTCATCTAGATCAAAGGGTGCACCTTTTGCCCCTGCACGCGCTCGCTTTATGGTGCTGATCTCGGACGCGCGGCCATGTGAATGTGCAGCGTTCAAGAGCGGCATCCAGAAGGGTGCAACAAGGCCATCTGGCTCAGCCACACCTTGTACGGATTATTCCTGTTCCGGGCCTCTTTCATCTCGACAACTTTTCTGACTCCTATACAACTATACATATCATACCACATTTGTCGCTCTGTGACAGAGGAGTTTTGTGAAACTTGCGTATTGGCTCAAACAAAACGCCGATCTGGCAGGCCATTGCGGACACCCTGCGCAACGATTTGACCGAAGGGCGCTACCGGCCCGGAGACAAGTTGCCGACAGAGGCCGCCTTGGCCGCCCGCTTTGGCGTCAACCGCCATACAGTGCGCCATGGGATTTCGGCGTTAGTCGAGGAAGGGTTGGTGCGCACGCGTCGCGGTGCAGGGGCCTTTGTCGCGGCCACGCCGACGGAGTACCCCATCGGACACCGGGTGCGCTTTCATGAAAACCTGATCGCGGCGGGTCGCAGGCCGGAAAAGCACAGGCTGGCGCTTGAAGTGCGTGCGGCCACGTCGGGCGAGGCCGCAGCCTTGCTTATGTCAGCAGGGGGGCCGGTTTGCGCCTACCACGGGCTTTCATTGGTCGATGGTCAGCCGATTGCCGAGTTTGAAAGCCTGTTTCCTCTGGGGCGTCTGCCGGGGATCTTTGCCGCATTGCAAGACACGTCCAGCGTCTCTGAAGCCTTGCTGCGTGTGGGCATTGAGGATTTCACGCGGGCCACGACCCGTCTCACGGCGCTGCGCGCCACGGCGACCCATACGGTGCATTTGAACCTGTCAGAAGGTGATCCGCTGTTGCGCTCAACAGGGGTGAACGTGGATGTCCAAGGCCAACCTGTGGAATATGGGCGTACATGGTTTGCAGGCGACCGGGTGACGCTCACGCTGGAGCACTAGGACGCCCCGGAAAACGGCACCCAGCGGGCCTTGAAGCACCATAGCGCCGCTATGGGTCGTCAATCCAGCCCCATGCAGTTGGCGTAATACGTCACCGTTGCAGGCCAGTCGGAAAAGATGCCTACAACGCCCACATCCTGCGCCAGCGCATCGATGTATTCATACATCATCCCGTCGCTCATCGTGATGTCGGCAATCGACCGATAGTACCACCCACCGCCTGCCATCAAGGGACCAGACCGCTCAAAGGTCCAGGTGATGATCTGCAATCCGGCCTCTTTTGCCCGAAGAGCCAGTTCCGATGGCACAATTTCACCGGCCCCATTTGTTGTGACCAGCATCCAGGTCGGCGGTGCGATATAGTTCACGCCCATCGCCTTGAGGTCTGCCATCGTGTTGGGCCAAGTGGCGGGGTCCATGGGGGAATAGCCCGCGAGTCTGTATTCATCCATCAGATACACGGCTTGCGCGCCAAAGGCAGGCTCTGCCCGGATCCAATAGAGAATGTCGTCAAGGTTGAAGGATTGGGGCCAAACGTCCTCTGCCGGGATACCTGCGGCCTTGTAGGCGTCGATCAGCTTTTGCGCGTAGTCCTGTTGGGTGAACCCGTTGAACGGCATCTCGACCGACGGCGTCTTGAGTTCTGGCGTGAATTTTGCGCCCAGCGATTTGAACAATGCGATGGAGTCTGCGTGGGTCATCAGCGTTGCGGGTTCGGCGGCGTAAAGATCGGTGCGCCAGTTGGCGGTGCTGTCGAGATAGGCCTCGACCGTCGTGGCCGTTCTGTCTGCCGCATCCATCTTGGGCGTCAGCGTCCGAAATTCGGCCAGCGTAATCTCAGAGGTTCGGCACTGCGCATCGGCAGGGGTATCGCCATTTGCAGGGGTAAACGGCGTTATGCAGGTATCAGCCAAACCTGTGGTCAGAATATTGGTCGTGGTGTGCAGATCGTTCTGCGCATGACGGCAGACCAGTTCAAGATCTTGCGTAAACGTGACGTCGCATTCCAGAATACCGGCCCCCATGCGCGCAGCAGCCACGTTGGACTCAACGGTATGTTCAGGGAACTGCAGTGGCGCCCCCCGGTGACCGATGGAAAACAAGGAGGTAGAGGCATCCTGACTGCGGCAAGCATGCAACTGATCCTTCAGCGGGCCATCTGCCATCCGGTCAATCAGATAGTGAGGCCGCGGCCCATAGGTGACCATACCCTCAACAGATTGTGCGATACCAGGTGTGGACGTCAGACAGAACAAGGCAAGAGTGGTCACACGCAGCATGGGAAGCTCTCCGTTTCAGGATGATGGCGCAGATGCGCAACAAGCCGTGAGTGTAGCACAGCGGTTTCTGGAAGGCTTTTCAAAATCGCGCCAGCCACAGTGCACTTTTTTCGGCTACGTTTTTCAAGAAAGGCTTCAGAGGAAGGTATGCGGAATTCTTGCGAGGCTGCGCGCAGACAAGCCGCCGCCGCAGCGCCTGTAGTTCTGGCTAAAGGTGACATTCTGGTGAAGCCCGGCTGCACCTGCGTTTCCACCCCCCCCCTGATTTGACGTTCAAGGCATGGTATACTTCAGGCGGCGTTGCGATAAGTGACGATCCAGAGCGAAATTGACAAACGTGCTTGTCGGGCCAATGACGAAACGGGCGTGGCATCAGCCCCCAAAAGTCCCGTCGTCGACCGTAACCCTTGCTGTATACCTTTATAAGGCGCGCAAATGCGTGTGTGATTTTACCAAGGCTGCCCACGTCAACGCTATGATTAAAATATTGGATCCGATCCAGTTCACGAACAACACGGTCTCCAGACAGAGACGTATCGACCACCGCTGCCTGACATTCACGACCAAAATCGTAGGTCACGTTCAAGATGCGGAACCGCTGATTGCACAACA
>JBGCEG010000028.1:0-69773 GCA_045106135.1 Roseobacter sp.
TAGGCGCCTTGTGTCGCTGCCCGCCCGGTTGCACGGATCAAAAGACCACCGGGAACACGCTCCACCGTCAGATCAGCGATCGCATCAATTGTTGTCCCGCGATAAATCTCAGACCGATCGCGATTGTTGCTGAATATCCCATCGCTTTCAGGGATCAACGGATTGGTTGTTGCATCGATGGGATCCAGCACGGCTTCGTCAGGTGCGTCATTTCCAAACCAATTCATCGGATTGGCAGCACTTCCGCATCCCGCGAGAAGGGCGGTGCTGACCAACAAAGCTGGAATCGTTATACGCATAGGTTCGCCAAATCCTTTTCGACCTCTTTGACCTAGACTATCTGCAGGCTGATGAAAAGCACCCATCAAACCGCCAGACCTTTACCTTTGTGCAGTGCCGACTTACCTGTCATTTCAAATTACAGGAGACCCGCCATGGCCCAGACCGCATTCGAAGAATTGGTCGAAGATTTTGAGTTCCTCGATGACTGGGAGGACCGCTATCGTCTTGTCATCGAAGAGGGCAAATCAATGGTACCGCTTGATACAGCGCTCAAGGTGCCGGCAACGAAAGTGGATGGCTGTGCCAGTCAGGTCTGGCTGCATCTGACGCCCGAGAATGGCGTCATGCAATTTGAGGGCGAGAGCGATGCGATGATCGTGAATGGCCTGATCGCGGTGTTGCGCAAGCTATATTGCGGGGTGGCCTTGCCGGATGTGATTGCAATCGATGCGCGTCATGAGATGGGGCGTTTGGGCTTGAACGATCACCTGTCCGCACAAAGATCCAACGGGCTGCGTGCGATGATCGAGCGCGTCAGAGAAGTCGCGGCAGCCTCTGCCTGAAGCGCTCAAAGCTTTGCCAGAGCCGTGGACAAGTCGCCGTACCCGGTAAAACGACGTTCAAAAGAAAGCCCGAGCCTCTGGGCACATCGCTGTGCTTTGGCGGTCAGGGCAGGGTCATCGGTTTGTGCCTGATACAAGAGCTTTTCGTAATGTGCGAAATACATGTCGCGCAGTTCGGGGTGGCGGTCCAGTCCCATCGGTTTGATTACAAAGGCGTCAAATTGACGGACCAGAAAGTCGGTCAGATAGAAGGTCGTGATTTCATGCTCTGCTGTTTTGGCAAAGCGATCGTTTCCCTCAAAAAAGCTGTAGCAATGTGGCCCTGAAATCATCTCAACGCCCAAGTCATCACATGCCTTTTGCAACTGCCCGCCCGTCCCGCAGTCCGCATAAACCACAAAAACAGTGTCAAAACTGTCTTTGTGTTTTGTCACGGCGTCGCGCACGGCTGCTGTGATTTTATCGGGATAGAGATGCAGGTTTGCCGGCAGGCAAGTCAGCTCAAGATGGTCCCAGCCATTTGCCGCTTTGAGGTCAAGGATTTCGCGCGCCAATGCCCCGCAAGCGATCAACAGCACCCGCCCTGATTGATGCGCGGCCTCCAGACCTGCCTCGGTCAGATGTTCGTCATTCAGGTCCGTCATAGCAGTGCCCCAAACACGTCGCGGTCACCGGAAACATGGCCGAACGAGCCGCGTTTCAGGCAGATTTTTGATTGTGCTTTCGGCCAACCCATTCCTTTGCGGTTTCGACGGCCACGGCGGCATCCCGGCAATAGGCATCCGCACCGATGGCTTTGCCGAATTCCTCGTTCAGAGGTGCGCCGCCCACCAGCACGATATAATCATCGCGCAGGCCTTTTTCGACCAGCGTGTCGATGACGACTTTCATGTAGGGCATCGTGGTGGTCAGCAGGGCAGACATGCCAAGGATCTCAGGCTGCTCCTTTTCAAGCGCTTCCATATAGGTCTCAACCGGGTTGTTGATCCCCAGGTCGACAACCTCAAAGCCCGCACCTTCCATCATCATACCGACAAGGTTCTTGCCGATGTCGTGAATGTCGCCTTTGACCGTGCCGATGACCATCTTGCCCACGCGGGGCGCACCGGTTTCGGCCAGCAAGGGTTTCAGGATCGCCATGCCGCCCTTCATTGCGTTGGCGGCGAGCAGAACCTCGGGCACAAACAAAATACCGTCGCGGAAATCCGCACCCACGATCGTCATGCCGCCGACAAGCGCTTTGGTCAAAATGTCATAGGGCTGCCAATTGCGTTCCAACAGGATGTTGACGCTTTCTTCGATCTCCTCTTTGAGGCCATCATAGAGGTCGTCAAACATCTGCTGCACGAGTTCTTCATCGTCCAGTTCCGACAGAATGATTTCGTCTTCGTCCGACATGAGCGTTCCTTTGATCGAGGCACGAAGGGTGCGTCACTTTCGACCATCTTTCGCCTGAACCGTCTTTGCCGACTGTCCGGATTGCGACACCGAAAAAGCGGAGTGCGACGCGGGTGGTTAAAAGTGAAAGGTGAAAATGGTGTTTCCGGGCAGGTTGGGTGGGATGTCCTGCGCTAACAGGGAATTAACTGGCGCGCCTGCGCCTTTTGGTTGAGCGACGGGCGGGGGTATCTTCTGCGTCTGTCCCGTCTGATGCGGATGAGAATGGGCCAAGACGGTCTACGATTTCCTCAAGCGCGGGCGGATGCGCCAAAACGCGTGTATCAAGCGCCTCGCGCATGTGGCGCAGATGCTCGGGCATTGTGCCACAGCATCCGCCGATGATTGCAGCACCGCAGGCGCGGGCCATCACAGCATAATCCGCCATCAGTTCGGGTGTGCCATCGTAGTGGATGTGGCCGTCGACATATTTGGGGATGCCTGCGTTCCCTTTTGCGACAATGGGGCGTTCGGGACCTTGTGCGGCAAAGCCGAGGACCGTTCGCAAAAGGTCAGACGCCCCGGTGCCGCAGTTTGCGCCAAAAGCCAGCGGCGCGTGGTCGCCCAGGTCATCGACCATTTTTACCATGTCCGCACTGGTCAGCCCCATCATGGTGCGCCCGGCGGTGTCAAAGCTCATGGTGCCGCACCATTCAAGACCTGCAAGCTCAAAGCCTTCTGCCGCGGCGCGGTATTCCTCAGGCGCACTGATGGTTTCGAGCCATCCGATATCCGCGCCACCGGCCTTGAGACCATCCGCGGTTTCGTGAAACATCTCGACAGCAAGCGCATGGCTCAGCGTGCCGACAGGTTCCATGATCTCGCCTGTGGGCCCGACAGAACCTGCAACAATAACCGTGCGCCCGGCTGTATCCGCCACTTCGCGCCCGATCTCGGCCGCAACGCGGCTCAACTCATGTACCCGCTTTTCCGCGCCATGCAGTTTTAAGCGAGACGCATTGGCCCCGAATGAATTGGTCAGAAAGAGATCGCTGCCTGCGTCCACCGCCCCTTTATAGAGCGTTTTAATTTTTTGCGGTTCGTCGGCGTTCCACAATTCGGGCGCGTCACCCGACATCAGACCCATGTTGAACAGGTTTGTACCCGTTGCACCATCGGCCAGCAAAACGCCGTTGGCAGCAAGAAGATCAGAGAATGGGTTGGGCATATGCGCGCTCCGCTTGTGTCACAGGGTGTCATGTCACGCGGAACACGGTGTGGCAAATTCATAATTCTCATCATTTTCATGAAAAAATTGTCAGAATTAAAAGGTTTGCGCCTGCCTCTGGTCTAAAGCCACGATTTGCCTGCATGCGCCAAAAGCGCGCCGCCCCAAGGCGACACGCGCTGTTGTTCCAGGCAATTGTTTTATTCGTTCGCCATCAGTTGGCGTTTGGCCTCTGACATCAAAGACGCCATCTGAGCACGAATCGTGGCTTCATCGGCTTTGTCGCCCAGATCGCCCGAGACCTTGCGATAGACATCTTCGTGGCCCGCTTCTTCGAAATCTGATTTCACGACTTCTTTTGCGTAGGCTTCTGCGTCCGAGCCTGATTTTCCCAGCAGTTCCGCAGCCCAAAGGCCCAGCAATTTGTTGCGCCGCGCCTCTGCTTTGAATTGCATCTCTGCATCATGGGCATATTTGTTTTCAAACGCATTTTCGCGATCGTCGAATGTTGTCATGGGCCTGTCTCCTGGTGGTATGGCTTTCTCAGATATAGATATGCGAGTTTGAAGGCCATTGCGCAAGATGCGCTGGCTTGCAGCGCCGCGGGCGTTCCACTAAGACAGACCCCATCAAGCCCCTGACACTCAGGGTGCAGTCGCGAAAGGACGCCCATGGCCCGGCGCAAGAAAATCTACGAAGGCAAAGCAAAAATTTTGTACGAAGGTCCCGAACCGGACACCATCGTGCAGTACTTCAAGGACGACGCGACCGCATTCAATGCGGAAAAGAAAGCCGTGATCGAGGGCAAAGGTGTTTTGAATAACCGCCTGTCTGAGTTTTTCATGACGGGTCTTGGGAAAATCGGCGTTCCAACTCATTTCATCAAACGGCTCAACATGCGCGAACAGCTTGTTCGCAGCGTTGAGATCATCCCGCTTGAGGTCATAGTGCGCAATTATGCCGCTGGCACCATGTCGAACCGGCTTGGCATTGAAGAGGGCACGCAACTGCCCCGTCCCATTGTCGAATACTGCTACAAAGACGACAAGCTGGGCGATCCGCTTGTGACCGAAGAGCACATCGCGGCCTTTGGCTGGGCCAGTCAGCAGGACATGGACGATATCCTTAGCCTTGCGCTGCGGGTGAATGATTTTCTGTCGGGGTTGATGTATGGTGTCGGGATCCGGCTGGTGGATTTCAAGATCGAGGTCGGTCGCGTCTATGATGGCGACTTTCAGCGCCTTGTGATCGCAGACGAGATAAGCCCTGACAGCTGCCGTTTGTGGGATATTGAATCGGGTCGTAAGCTGGACAAGGACGTGTTTCGGCGCGATCTCGGCAGCCTGTCGGATGCCTATACCGAAGTCGCAGAGCGTCTTGGTGTATTGCCGAAAAACGCAACACCGATCACCAAGCCAACCCTGATCAACTGACACGCAAAGAGGTGCACGCGATGCACCAAAAGGGACAAGTCATGAAAGCACGTGTACATGTAATGCTGAAAAACGGTGTATTGGACCCACAGGGCGAGGCGGTGCGTCACGCGCTGGGCGCCATGGGGTTCGAAGGGGTCAACGGCGTGCGTCAGGGAAAGGTCATCGAGCTTGATCTGGCAGAGGGCGCGACCGAGGCAGATGTCGCCGCGATGTGCGAAAAGCTGCTGGCCAACACCGTCATCGAATCCTACTCGGTGGAGATGGCATAATGCACGCCGCTGTTATTGTCTTTCCCGGCTCGAACTGTGATCGCGACCTGGCAGTCGCTTTTGAGGCCGCGGGTGCACGGGTCAGCAAAGTATGGCACAAAGACACCGACCTGCCGCAAGGTGTCGATATGATCGGCATACCGGGCGGGTTTTCCTTTGGCGATTATTTGCGCTGTGGTGCTATCGCTGCAAATTCGCCGATCTGCAATTCTGTCAAGGCGCATGCGGACAAGGGCGGCTATGTGATTGGCATTTGCAACGGGTTTCAGGTGCTCAGCGAAACCGGGCTCTTGCCGGGCGCGCTCTTGCGCAACGCGGGTCTGAAATACATCTGCAAAACGGTCGCGCTGAAAGTTGAAACCTCCGCCTCTGCGTTCACCGAAGGGTATAACGCCGGCGACACAATCAACATCCCGATCGCTCATCACGACGGAAACTATTTCGCCGATGACGAGACCATCGCGCGTCTGCAAGGCGAGGACCGCGTGGCATTCACCTATGAGAATACGCCCAACGGGGCCAAAGCTGACATTGCGGGTATCTTGTCGGAAAACCGGCGGGTGCTGGGCATGATGCCCCACCCAGAGCGCGCAGCGGATGCTGCACATGGCGGCACCGACGGGCAGGCGCTCTTTCGCGCAGTGTCCAGCGCACTGGCGGCAGTGTGACTTGAGCCAAAGGGTGCGTTTGGCGTAGGCTTGTCTTATGGAAAGCGCGCGTACATCGGTTCAGGATAACCCGGTCAACTCATGGCGGGTGCGGATGGCTGTCGGGATATTGCTTGCCGTGGCGGTGGCCGTGGTTTCGGTTACCAACAAGCTCCTGACTGACCGGTTTACAGATACAACGCGGGACCGTGCTGAATTGAGGCTGGCGCTCTACAGTGGTAATTTGCTGTCCGAGCTACGCCAGAATGCGATCGTACCGCAATTGCTGGCCCGAGATCCTGAACTGATTGGTGCGTTGAACTCTGCGGATTATACCGCATCGACGCGGCGTTTGATTTCCTTTGTCGAAGAGATTGGTGCGGCATCGCTGATGCTGCTGGACATTGATGGCCGGACTGTTGCCGCAACTGACCGCAACAGGCTGGGGTCCACGCACCGCTCTGAGGCTTATTTTATTGATGCCATCCGTTCGAGCGCCACCGTTTTTACCGTGGCAGAACGCGAAGAGGGCGGCTATGGGTTCTTTTATTCGCGCCGGGTACAGTCCGGGTCTGATGTCTCCGGGGTGATCCTTGTCGAGGTGGATCTGCAGAAATTCGGCCGCGCATGGGCTGGTATTTCGGACGCTGTGATTGTGACGGACAGCACAGGTACCATCATTCTGACCACAGAGCCGCGCTGGCGCGGGCGCACCGAAGAGGAAGCGCTGGCGCATCAGACACCGCAAAACGCCATCCAGAGGGCCATTCAAGCCACGGCGGACTGGACCGCGCTGCCACCCGATGCCTATCTGCAAGGCGAGGCGGTGATGCGTCTGGAAAACCGCATTCCCTTTCGGGGATGGCGCATGACCAGCTATACGACCTACGCGTCCGTGCGCGAGCGCGTGAATGGGGTGCTCGCGCTTGAGATTATGGGTTTCGCGATTCTGCTCGCGCTGACTTTTTATGCGCTGAGCCGGAGGACGGCCTTGCGGATGGCGCTTTTCCAGCGGGAATCTGCCGAGCTTCGCGCGCTCAACGCCGCGTTGCAGCGGGAAATTGCCGAACGCAAACGGGTGCAGGAAACGCTCGCTGTGGCTGAGCAGACGTTGGAACAATCCAGCAAACTTGCCGCGCTGGGTGAGATGTCAGCAGCCGTCAGTCACGAGCTGAACCAACCGCTTGCCGCGATGAAAACCTACCTTGCAGGCGCACGTCTGTTGCTGCGCCGAAACCGCCAGGAAGAGGCGCTTTCCTCCTTTGGGCGCATCGACGATCTGATTGAGCGGATGGGCGGCATCACGCGCCAGCTCAAGTCTTATGCCCGTAAGGGGCAAGAGGCGTTTGCGCCAGTAGATATGGGGGATGCGCTGGCATCCAGCCTCGCCATGATGGAGCCACAGTTGCGCCAAAGGCAGGTTCAGATCACCCGCATCGTACCGGATGACCGTGTCGAGGTGATGGGGGACAGGCTGCGGATTGAGCAGGTGATGGTGAACCTCTTGCGCAACGCCATTGACGCCAGCAAATCCGAACGTGCTCCTAAGGTGGAAATCATCCTCTCGGCGGGGGAAACCGCCACCATGACCGTGCGGGACAATGGACCCGGCATTGAGGATCTCGATGCTCTGTTTGAGCCGTTCTACACGACCAAACCCCCCGGTGACGGTGTCGGGCTTGGGCTTGCCATCTCGTCGCAGATCGTGACAGACCTTGGGGGACGACTGACAGCGCGCAACGGCCAGCAGGGCGGTGCGGTATTTGAAATGCAGTTGCCGATCTTGACCGGCGAAACAGCGACACAAGCGGCGGAGTAGACAATGACACAAGCCATGAAAATCGCGATTGTGGATGATGAAAAAGACATGCGCCAATCCATCAGCCAATGGCTGGCCCTGTCCGGGTATGACACTGAGACCTTTGGCAGTGCTGAGGACGCGCTCAAAGTCCTCGGGCCTGAGTATCCGGGGATTGTCATTTCCGACATTCGGATGCCGGGCATGGATGGGATGCAGTTCCTCAAAAAGCTGATGGGCAACGATTCTGCCTTACCGGTGATTATGAGCACGGGTCACGGGGATGTGCCGATGGCTGTTGAGGCGATGCGCGTGGGCGCTTTTGATTTCCTGGAAAAGCCTTTCAACCCGGATCGCATGTCGGACCTTGCCAAAAAGGCGACGGGCGCGCGGCGCCTTGTGATGGACAATCGCGCGTTGCGGCGCGAGCTGTCGGACGGCACGCAACTGATGAGCAAGCTCATCGGTCAAAGCCCGATCATGGAACGGCTGCGCGAGGATATCCTCGATCTGGGGCAGGCGGACGGACACGTGCTCATCGACGGCGAAACCGGCACAGGTAAAACCCTTGTCGCGCATGCCTTGCACGCAGTGGGCAGTCGCGCGGGCAAAAAATTTGTTCTGATAAGCTGTAGCGCCTTTGAAGAAGACGCGCTGGCCAAAAGGCTCTTTGGGCCGATGATGCCCGAGGACGCGCAACTGCCCGCCATGGAAGAAGCGCGCGGTGGCACGCTGGTGCTTGAGGACATCGAGGCGCTGTCCGAGACCATGCAGGCGCGCCTTTTGAGCATGATAAACGAACAGGGCACCCCGGCCGAGACGCGCATCGTGGCGATCTCAAACCTGCAGGAAGCGGGCCGCACGTCTGAGGACGCGCTGCGGTCTGATCTGTTCTACCGGATCGCGGCACTGCGGATTACAGTGCCGCCGCTGCGGATGCGGGGCGAAGACATTCTGGTGCTCTTTACGCGCCTGTGCGAACAATTCTCCGAGGAGTATGGCTGCGAAACGCCGCCCGTGACAGCGCAGGAAGCCGCGCAATTGCTGCAAGCACCGTGGCCGGGCAATGTGCGCCAACTTATCAATCTGGCGGAACGCGCGGTGTTGCAATCGCGGCGTGGGGCAGGGACGATTTCGTCGCTGTTGATGAACGACCACGAAGACATGCAGCCTGTGATGACGACGGAAGGCAAGCCGTTGAAAGAATATGTCGAAGCCTTTGAGCGCATGTTGATCGACAACACAATGCGCCGTCATCGGGGGTCCATTGCGAGCGTGATGGATGAGCTGTGCCTGCCCAGACGGACGCTGAATGAGAAAATGGCGAAATATGGCCTGCAACGGTCGGATTATTTGTAATTCCTGCTGATTGTTGCGCAATTTCCGACGTTTATGTAATTCAATTCATGGTTGAATGATGTAATTGTCGATTGACCATTGTGTTTTTCCGGCATGTGGCATTATCTAGCACAGTGAAAGACTGCGCCCGCGTGGCGTGTTTTTCACAGAGAGATTCGCTGTAGCGGGCGCGGTGTGGCAGTGACCATGCTCCCCAACGCAGACCGATTGGACCGGAAACGGTTAAGGAACCGCTGACGTGATTTGGGTATATAGCCCTGTTTGCGCAGTAAAAAATGGACGCGAGGCCGCAATATGAGCCCGTATCGGAGAAGAAACGCGATGACGCGCGCAAATGCATTGAGCAGATTGGCAAGGACCTTTGGGGTCCGGCCTCGCGGTGCGTCTCAGATCGCCCTGACAAGACATAGACCCCATCGCAATGCTCCCCCGGGGGTTGCGCGATCGCGGCTGTGCAATTTGGAAATATGGCTAAGAAAATGCTTATCGATGCCACCCACGCGGAGGAAACCCGCGTCGTGGTGGTGGACGGAAACAAGGTTGAGGAGTTCGACTTTGAATCTGAAAATAAACGCCAGCTTGCTGGCAACATCTATCTCGCAAAAGTAACACGGGTCGAGCCGTCCTTGCAGGCGGCCTTTGTGGACTATGGCGGGAACCGTCATGGGTTCCTCGCGTTTTCCGAGATACATCCTGATTATTATCAGATCCCCGTTGCGGACCGCCAGGCCCTGATGGAAGAAGAACACGCCTATGCCGAAGCGCAAAAGGCGAAAGAGGACGAGGACGAAAAACCCAAGCGCCGCAGATCGCGCAGCCGGACAAAAGCCAAGGCCGAAGAGACCACCTCTGAGGATGCGGTCGCCACAAAAGACGTGGGGTCGGATCAGATCGAAAGTATGCAAACCATCGATCTGGAAGAGAGCGAAGAAGGCTCTTCTCCGATGGAGCGTGTTGCGGAAACACCGGTCGAAGAACCCCAAGAAGACACCAGCGCTGACACGGCAAGTGCAGAGGTCGCGTCGGATACCGAGACACCAGCACCCGCCGACGGTGAGCCAACAAACTCACCTGCATCCGAAACGTCGACCACAGAAGCTGAAGCAGAGGATACCTCAGGCGATGTAGCTGCTGAGGACAGCAGTGATGACGAGGATGCACCGCGCAAAGCGGATGCGTCATCGAAAGATGACAGCATTGAATCGGTAGCGGATGATGATGATCACGATGATATCAGACCTGTTCGCAAGCCAAGGCCGCGTCGCTATAAAATCCAGGAAGTCATCAAGGTGCGCCAGATCCTGCTGGTGCAGGTCGTCAAGGAAGAACGCGGCAACAAGGGCGCGGCTCTGACAACATATCTCAGCCTTGCGGGGCGCTACTGTGTCTTGATGCCGAACACCGCGCGTGGCGGTGGTATTTCGCGCAAAATCACCAATGCAGTTGACCGCAAAAAGCTCAAGGAAATCGCCAACGAGATCGAGGTGCCGCAGGGCGCGGGCCTGATTGTGCGCACAGCGGGTGCCAAACGCACCAAGGCCGAGATCAAACGCGACTATGAATATCTGCAGCGTCTGTGGGAGCAAATCCGCGAGTTGACGCTGAAATCGGTCGCACCCGCCAAGATTTACGAAGAGGGCGACCTGATCAAACGCTCCATTCGTGATCTCTATAACCGTGAGATTGACGAGGTCTTTGTTGAGGGTGAGCGGGGCTACCGCATTGCCAAGGACTTCATGAAAATGATCATGCCGTCGCATGCAAAGAATGTGAAACTCTATGCGGAAGGGCTGCCGCTCTTTGCGCGGTATCAGGTCGAAAGCTATCTGGCCTCGATGTTCAACCCAACGGTACAGCTGCCGTCGGGTGGCTATATCGTGATCGGTGTCACAGAAGCTTTGGTTGCCATTGACGTGAACTCGGGCAGAGCCACCAAAGAAGGCTCGATTGAGCAGACGGCGCTCAAAACCAACCTTGAGGCCTCTGACGAGGTGGCGCGGCAATTGCGCCTGCGTGACCTTGCAGGTCTGATCGTGATCGATTTTATCGACATGGACGAACGCAAAAACAACGCCGCCGTTGAAAAACGGATGAAAGACAAGCTCAAGACCGACCGTGCGCGTATTCAGGTGGGTCGTATCTCGGGCTTTGGCCTGATGGAGATGTCGCGCCAACGCCTGCGTCCCGGCATGATTGAGGCCACAACGCAGCCCTGTCAGACATGTCACGGCACGGGCCTGATCCGGTCGGATGACAGCCTCGCGCTGTCTATTCTTCGCCAGATTGAAGAAGAAGGCACACGCAAACGCTCGCGCGAGGTTTTGATCAAGGCGCCCGTGGGGATTGCCAATTTCATGATGAACCAAAAGCGCGAACACATTGCTCATATCGAAGCGCGATATGGTCTCGCCGTCAGGATCGAGGGTGATCCGATGTTGGTCAGCCCTGACTTCAGCCTTGAAAAATTCAAAACGGCCACGCGTGTCGTGCCTGCGAGCGCGCTCCATGTTGTGTCTGTCGATACCTCGTTGATGGATCAGGTGGATGCCGACGAAGATGAGGTCGCAGACGAAGTTATCGAAGCAGCACCGGAGGCCGTCCATACTGACAACGACAGCGAAGAACGGCCAAAACGTCGGCGGCGTCGTCGGCGGCGGCGGAGCAAAAATGGTAACGGTGAAGGGCAGACGTCGCCCGATGACGCCAATGCTGATGCGTCCGGTACAGCCAATGTACCCGGTGAAGGATCACAGGATGTAAAGCAGACGGAAGGCAGCGCAGAGCAAGCGGCGGATCTGCCAGCTGGCGAAGGTGACGCGGCTGCAGCGCAAGAGGCGGCGACCCCGCCCGCAAAGCCAAAAAGAACACGGTCGCGCACGCGCAAGCCAAAAGAGCAACCTGCCGAGAACGCCGCAGAAGATGCCACAGCCGACGCGGTAGCTGGTGTGGCACCTGACGCGGTAGCTGATGTGGCGCCCGACACGGAAACGCCGGAAGAAGCGCCGGCCAAGCCAAAGCGCAAGCGGGCCAGCCGTGCGAAAAAGGTCGACCCGGTCGAAGCGGCAACACAAGAGCCTGTTGTTTCAGCGCCTGAAGCCGTGGCAGAGACGCCCGCTGCGCCAGAGCCCGAAGCACCAGAGGCAAAAGCACCGGCACCAGAGGCTGCGCCATCTGAGGCGGCGCCGGAACTGGTCGCGGCGGAACCGGAACCGGTTGGCGTCGAGGCTGAACCCGCGCCCGCCAAGCCTAAGCGGCGAGGGTGGTGGTCGATGGGCGGCTAACGCGCCACCGGGACTTTGGTTTAACACTCTTGCAAAGCGCGCCCTAATCCGGCGCGCTTTATCCTTTTCGGATCACATAGACCTGCACCGGGCTGTCGTGATCACTGGACACCAGAGTGTGCCCTGCTTCGGTACAGAAATGCGGCACATCAATGATGGCCGCCGGATCATCGGCGTGCACTGTCAGCACATCGCCTGATGACAGCGATTGAAGTCTTTTTCGCGCTTTGAGGACGGGCAGGGGGCACAGCAGCCCGGTTGCATCCAACATGTTTGTTTCATTTGTCATAGGGGTGAGATAGGCGCGTTGTTTCATCCTGTCCACAATGATGTGACCGTGGGCGGGGTGACGCGTTGCTGCGGATAGGCTAAGGGACATTTATGTTTGGAATTGAAATCATTGATGCAGGCCTTTTGCCTGCGATGACGGTCGCACTGTTTGCGGGCATCATCAGCTTTCTCAGCCCCTGTGTGTTGCCAATCGTACCTCCTTATCTGGCCTACATGAGCGGCGTCAGCCTAAGTGAGATGAGCGGTGAGGCAGCCGCCCGACGGCGGGCCATTATTTCTGCGCTGTTTTTTGTCATGGGGCTAAGCACGGTCTTTTTGATCCTCGGCTTTACCGCATCGGCCTTTGGCGCGTTTTTCCTGCAAAACCAGATCGTTTTTGCGCGTGTGTCGGGACTGGTCATCATTGTCTTTGGGCTGCATTTTCTGGGCATTCTGCGCATTCCGTTTCTCGACCGCGAAGCGCGTATGGATGCGGGGGACAAAGGCGGCTCAAGCTTTGGGGCGTATGTCTTGGGACTGGCTTTTGCGTTTGGCTGGACCCCTTGCATTGGTCCGCAACTCGGCGCGATCCTGTCACTGGCAGCGTCTGAGGCATCTGTGACACGGGGCACCTTGCTGTTAGGGGTCTATGCTGCCGGATTGGGCATCCCCTTTTTGCTGGCCGCAATGTTCATCACGCGCGCGATGGGGGTGATGGACCGGCTCAAGCGTCACATGAAGATGATTGAGCGTGTCATGGGCGGGCTTTTACTGGTTGTCGGGGTGGCAATGGTCACCGGTGCGTTCACCACCTTCTCGTGGTGGCTTCTTGAACGTTTTCCGGCTTTGGCCACTTTGGGTTAATCATCGTGATCTATGCTCGTAGATGCGAGACGGATCAGATCAGTTAGCTTTCAGAGCGCTTTGCCAGCCAATGAGGGCGGGCGGATTGGACCTTGGGATAATCTCCTGCACGCGGTCTGCTGTTTGTCCGGCGCTAACATATATCATCTCAGCGCCGGTTGTTTTAAGCACGGGTGATGGGGCGGAATCAAAGGAAGACGTGAATATGCCAGACCACAGCAAGATGCGTGAACAAATGAAATCAGGCGCAGGTTTTATTGCCGCCCTTGACCAATCCGGCGGGTCCACGCCGAAAGCCCTGAGTCTCTATGGTGTTGAGCCGACAGACTATGAGGGTGACGAGGCGATGTTCAAAGCGATGCATGACATGCGCGCTCGCATTATTCTCGCCGATGACTTTACCAGCGCCAAGATCATCGGGGCGATCCTTTTTGAGCGGACCATGCATGATGACATCAATGGCACGCCCGTAGCCGAATTGTTGTGGAACGATCGTGGTGTCGTGCCTTTTCTGAAAATCGACAAAGGCCTTGAGGATCAGGCAAACGGCGTTCAACTACTCAAGCCGATGCCGGGGCTCGAAGACTTGCTGGCGGTGGCCAAGGGCAAAGGCATTTTTGGCACCAAAGAGCGGTCGGTCGTGCATGAGGCGGATGCAGAAGGGATCGCCGCAATCGTCGCACAACAGTTTGATGTGGCGCGTATCGTCATTGCAGCGGGCCTCGTGCCGATCCTTGAGCCGGAAGTGAACATTCATTCCGAAACCAAAGCGGCTGCTGAGACGATTCTGGAAGCTGAGATCGCAAAGCACTTGGATACGCTGGATGATGGCGTTGACGTGATGCTTAAATTGACGCTGCCCGACCAGCCGGGCCTTTACGATGGTCTCGCGCAGCATCCACGCGTTTTGCGCGTCGTGGCCTTGTCGGGGGGGTATTCGACGGATGTGGCATCGGCCAAACTGTCTGAGAATACGCACATGATTGCGAGCTTTAGTCGCGCTTTGACCGAGGGTCTCAACGTAAATATGACCGATGCTGAGTTTGGTGCCGCCTTGGGCAGCAATATTGATAAAATCTATCAGGCGTCCGTCTGAGCGCGGGCAAGCTGCTCTTTTAACTCGGTCAGGACAAACACGCGTATCGCGGAGGCCAACCCAAGGTTGGTTCCGCGTGCGATATCAATCTCCGCCACCAGGGCATTGATGGGTTTGTTTCTTTCTGACGAAATGCGCCTGAGTTCTTTCCAGAACGCATCCTCGAGCGAGATGGACGTTCGGTGACCTTTCAGGGTCACCGAGTGTTTGACAGGCCTGCCGCTCATGTCTCTCGCTTATGGGCCTCCAGATTGCGAGCTATCTTTTCGGCTTGTGCTTTCAACAGTTCTTTTTGCGATTTGCTCTGACCAAAGCTGACAGCGTTTTCATCAGCCCGTGCCTTGCGCGACGCGCGGTTGCGTTCTTTCTTGACCTTGTTGAGGTTAATGGGCGTGCTCATTTGGGTCCAATCATGTTTTCCGGGCGCACAACGCGCTCGAAGGTCTCTGCATCGACAAACCCAAGTGCGATGGCTTCTTCCTTGAGGGTCGTGCCGTTTTTATGCGCTGTTTTGGCAACCTTGGTGGCGTTGTCGTAGCCAATTTCCGGGGCGAGGGCGGTGACCAGCATCAGGCTTTCACGCATCAGGCGTTCAATACGGTCTGCATCGGCGGTCAGCCCATTGATCAGGTTGTCGGTGAAGGTTGACGCGGCATCACCCAAAAGCTGCATGGATTGCAATACGTTATACGACATCATCGGCTTGTAGACATTGAGTTCAAAATGCCCCTGCGAGCCTGCAAACCCAACGGCGGCGTCATTGCCAAAGACATGCGCGCAGACCTGTGTCAGCGCTTCGCACTGCGTCGGGTTGACCTTGCCGGGCATGATGGAGGATCCCGGCTCATTTTCAGGCAACACCAGTTCGCCCAGACCGCACCGGGGGCCGGAGCCCAGCAGACGGATGTCATTTGCGATTTTAAAGAGGCTGGCCGCCACGACCTTGAGCGCGCCCGATATTTCAACCATGGCATCATGGGCGGCAAGTGCTTCGAATTTATTGGGAGCGGTGATGAACGGCAGCCCCGTAATCTCGGCCATGTTCTTTGCGACCATCACATCCCAGCCGATGGGCGTGTTCAGGCCGGTACCAACGGCGGTGCCGCCCTGTGCAAGCTCATAGATGCGACCCAACGCGTCTTTGATGCGCTGAATGCCCATCGCAACCTGATGTGCATAGCCCGAAAACTCCTGACTGAGCGTCAGCGGGGTTGCGTCCTGGGTATGGGTGCGCCCGATTTTGATGATCCCATCAAATTCGGCGATTTTAACCTCGAGAGCTGCACGCAGTTTCTCCAGTCCCGGCAACAAGACGTCATGGGCCGTCATGGCGGCGGAAATATGCATGGCTGTGGGGAAGGTATCGTTTGAAGACTGCCCCATATTGCAGTGGTCGTTTGGGTGCACGGGGTCTTTCGACCCAATCTCACCACCCATAATCTCAATCGCGCGGTTTGCGATGACCTCGTTGGCATTCATGTTGGATTGCGTACCGGAGCCTGTTTGCCAGACGACCAGCGGGAAATTATCGTCAAACTTACCTGCGACGACCTCACTTGCGGCCTGAATAATCGCCTCCCCGCGCGCGGGGTCCAATTTACCCAGCTCAAGGTTTGCCTGTGCGCAGGCTTGCTTGATCACGCCCAGAGCGCGCACGATGGCAACGGGTTGTTTTTCCCATCCAATTGGAAAGTTAATGATTGAACGCTGTGTCTGTGCGCCCCAGTATTTGTCAGATGGGACTTCAAGCGGGCCAAAACTGTCGGTTTCTGTGCGGGTCTGGGTCATTCTGCGCTCCGTTACACTGCCTGTGCTAGCGGTTTAGCGGGGCTTACCCTGTCGTGCAACAGGACTGCAGGCGACAAGGCCCATTGTCTGCCCGGATAAGGCTATTATCTGTTAAAGGGCGGGTGTAGCCTGCGGCATGTTCAGGATGCAAAACAGGTCCAACCGAGGAGGGTTTCAAATGATCAGCCAATTGGTGCAACGACGCTGGGGGCTCACATGCAGTGCAATACTGATTTGCGTATTGATGTCGGGCGCGGCTGCAACCGCTGATATTTCGCGGTTTGTGGGAAATTATGTGGGGTCAGCCGACGTACAGTCCGCGGATGGCACCACGCGACCGCGGGACATGAGCGTTCAGATCAGCGAAACCAAAGAGGGGTTTCGGGTGCATTGGAAATCCACGACCTACCGCACGGATGGCACCGCAAAAGAAAAAGCCTATACCATAGATTTTGAGCCAAGCGAGCGCGCGGGCGTCTATGCCTCTGCGATGAAACGCAACGTCTTTGGTCATACCGCCCAGCTTGATCCGATGAAGGGCGAACCCTACGTCTGGGGGCGCATCACCAATGACACGCTCAGTGTGTATTCAATGTATGTCACCGAAGATGGTGGATACGAAATTCAGCAATTTGACCGCTCGCTTGCGACGCGGGGGTTGATGCTGGATTTTCAGGCGATCAGGGATGGTGAAATTCAACGCTCGGTCTCGACGCTTTTGACACGCGAGTAACCTATTTGCGGAAACTGTCCAGAGAAACGATTTCGGCGTCTTTGACGTCGTCCTCGGTATCGTCCGTGTGGGCAGCAGGCTTTTCAACCTGAGATGTGGCGGGCATCGGTGTGGTATCCACGTCCTCGCCATCTTCGCTTTGCGTTTCAAACCTCAGGCCGAATTCCACCGAAGGATCAACGAATGTCTTGATCGCATCGTATGGAATATAAAGTGGCTCCGGCGCATCGCCAAAATTGAGCGTGACGGAAAAGCCTTCTTTGGTGACCTCAAGGTTGTCGTACCAATGCTGCATGACGACGGTCATTTCGCCCGGATAGCGGTCAAAAAGCCAATCGGCCAGTTCGGCATCGGGATGGCCCGTATCGAATGTGATAAAGAAATGATGATCCCCCGGCAGGCCATGATCACACACGTCAAGCAAGACCCTGCGGATCAGGCCGCGCATCGCCTCATGCATCAAATTGCCATAGTCAATTGAGCGGCTCATCGTCTTCCCTGCAGCAAATGAAGTCCCACAGGATGAGCATACCCGATTCCTCAGGGGATAAAAGAGTTGTCTGCCCCATATTGATCGTCGCGTCAGAGAAGCGCCAGACTGACACCCGCAATCGCCATTATGCCTAATGTTTCCGCGATCCCGCGCTTTACCCCCAGTAAAAGCACCGCCGCGAGTACTGTCAGCACAAGTGCGTTGACGTCCAATGAGGCGAACACGGGCACAGGGGCCGATACCCCCGGCAAACCCGCCACCTGCGTAAACAACACATGGATTGAAAACCAAAGCGCCAGATTAAAGATGACACCCACGACAGCGGCTGTGATCCCCGCCAGTGCGGCGGACAAGCGCGGGCGGCTTGCCAGCGCATCCAGATACGGCCCGGCGAGGAATATCCATAAAAAACAAGGTGTGAAAGTCACCCAAAGGGCAACTGCCCCTGCCGCCGCTGCCAGCAGCGGGCCGCTCTCGTTGAAGCCTGCGATCATCGCCACGAATTGCGTGACCAATATCAGCGGACCGGGTGTTGTTTCTGCCAGACCCAAGGCGTCAATCATCTGCCCCGTCGTCATCCAGCCGAAATCTGCAACCACCGATTGGGTCATATAGGCGAGCACCGCGTAAGCGCCTCCAAAGGTCACAACGGCAAGTTTGGAAAAGAACAAGGCGATCTGCATTAAAAATGCGTGGTCAATCAATGCGAGCAAAGCAATCGGCACAAACCACATAGCACCCCAGATCAATAACGTCATAACCGGATTTTGGGCGGTGTGGCGGTGGCTTGGCGCCTGCTGTTGAGGTGTTTTTATGGCGATTGCACCGATGGCCGCCGCGCCTGCGATGATCAGGGGGTAGGGCAAGTCCAGAAAGAACAGGGCAACGAACGCCGCACCCGCCAGCACCCAGGCCGTTTTGCTGGTAAGAGCTCTACTGGATACTTTGATCAGCGCTTGCAGGACGATCACGATAACGGCGGCTTTTATGCCCGTAAATGCGGCCTGAACAAGCGGGACCTGACCAAAGGTTGCATACGCCATGGCCAGAGCAAGGATGACAATCGCACCGGGCAAGACAAAGAGCAGGCCCGCGATCAGCCCGCCGCGCGTGCCATCCAGACGCCAACCGGCATAGGTCGCCAGTTGCATCGCTTCGGGGCCAGGCAGCAGCATGCAAAGCGAGAGTGCGCGTAAAAAGGTATCTTCTGTCAGCCATTTCTTTTCATCGACCAAGGTGCGATGCATCAGCGCGATTTGAGCCGCCGGACCCCCAAATGACAAAAGCCCGATCCGGCCGAAAACCTGACAAAGCTCACGAACGGTCGGCGCGGGAATTATGGTCACATGTATGGCCAACCAATTCGGGTTAAGATCAAAGCAGCTGATCGGCGGATAGAGATCACCGATGCTGACTTTATCAGTGCCACATCGCCATATATCGGGTCAATTCCCGTTTGTTATTTGAAAACTGTTCCACTCAACAACAGCTCAAAACTGTCTTTCGGCAGTTGGCCCAATTGCTCAAAGAGGGACAAGAAATCGACCGAAGGGTAGCTTTCGACGATCACGTCATTTGTGATGCGCACCATCGTCAGCCATCGCATGTTGACCGGGGTATCTGTGCCCGCTTTAAACCCATACATTTCAATCAAGGCGGAGGCCCAATCGCCATTTTCAACGCAATGGACGATGCGGATTTTCTGATCGGTGATCAGGTTGTTAAAGACGGTGACCAATTCGCGCGCCTCTACCACGTCAATCAGGCCACCTGGGATCAGGCTGTCGGCTTCTGGGGCAGGCCGATAGATCTGGTCAATCCTGTCCAGATTTCCGTTGATCCAGATATCTTCGTACCACTTCTGGATGGTTTCAGCTTTGGTGCGCATCGTTTGCCTCCTTGCCTTTACCGCAGAATACCACTTAAAAGCGCACAAAGGGTAAATTAGCACTACTTTAGATTGTGTCGGGCGCATTTTTTGAGGCAGTTTAAGTGCAGGCTTCTGTTGCCAGGTGCCTGCGAACCCCGCCTTAGGTCGCTAAACCCAAGGAGTTAAGTTTCAGTGGCTGAAACCGCTTACGCGGCCATCGCTACTGGAGCACGATTGTCATTTGCAATTGTACAAGTTTCGCCGATAACGGTGGCAGACAGCCGAAACAAAGCATACCCCTTTAGACGTTCGTCGATCCTGTTTCGACCCCATGATCCCCAAATGAAGGATGTTTGGTGGAGTCGCCGGGTACCGCCCCCGGGTCCGATCCGCTTATTACGAGCGCGTTTATGTTCATAGTCCCGAAAGACACCCTACACATAGGCGAAGCATTGCGAAATCTCAAGAGGGAAGCGCGGTGCAATGGTTTTGTGACAAGCAGCCCTGTTATTATTAAATATAATTTAAAAGCAATACGATGCGACGTGAAGTTAATGCATATATCTCATCCACATATTTATTGGTACCGCACCCGTTTTACGTCGGTGGAGAGCATGTTCAAGACGGGGCGCAGTCTTCTCAGCGCGGGGGGGGCTGCGCTATGCTTCGTGCAGCTCTGTCCGCCCTTGCGCCAACAGCACAGGCGGCTCAACTCACTGTTACCTCAAAAGGCCCAGCTTTTTCGAAGGCCCTATAGCAAGGAATGCCTGCGAAATTCGTAGCGGGCGATCGGGTCACCAAGTCGACAATGTTTCGCTGAAAACGATTGGATGCAAGCCATTGGGTTTCGCTGATGTTCGCCGGTCCGGGCGCATTTTATGGGCTGCGTTGCCGCAAAGCGCAGTTGGCACTTTCAGGATGATCGGCGCGCTGCTTGCGCAAAATTTGATCGCATAAAGCAAAGGGTCTTTCCGGGGTGCGTGGCCGATGACCATGACTTGCGCTTAATACCCGGCGACTACTGCTTAAGTGCCCGACGTAGGCTGGGCAGGTCTCTCACCCCAGTTCCAAGGTCGCCACGCTGTAGATGCCTTCCGGCTGCACAGGGGGCGCACCTTTGTACATGCGCGCGGTCTCGAACCCCGGCGTCATCCCATACTCCCGGCACAACGCCCCGAGTTGAGCGGACCCGTTAGGCACATCCAGTGTAAGGGCGCTGTCAAAAACCTGAGCCGTGTGCCTGATCAGCCTGTCAGCGCTCGCGACGGTATCTGCAACGAGGGGTCCGATTTTTGCACCGGCAGCACAGGCACGTACGGTCAAAGCGGCAGTACCATGCGTATCGTCCTCCAGAATGAACGTGCGCCGCGTGTCACATTGCCGGAACCAATTGGACAGGTAGACGGGCTTAGTCCAGCCGCTCGCGGCGGCTTCCCGCTCAATCAGATCAGGGATGTCAGACGCGGTGGCGAGCCTGACGTGCGGGTCGTGACGTGGCGCAATCTGCCCTTCAAAACGGGTCGTGCCGCCTGCTGCTATGAACCCGGAGCGTTCGTAGTTGCGCTGCTGGTCAGGCACTCCGTCCAAAGCTACGGTGCGATCCCCCGCATGCGCCATGGCATGTGTCCACAAGGCGTACCCGATGCCACGGCCCCGATGCGCGGGTTTGCACAGGTACAGCCCAAGAAAAGCTGAGATGGCAGAGTGGCACACCACAGAAATTGCGGCCACCGGGGTCCCGTCTTCTACGGCCACAAAAAACCCTTTGGGGTCGGCTGTAAAAAAGGCGTCTGCGTCCTCCAGCCCCGGGTTCCACCCTTCGGTTGCGGCCCAGGTCAGAACGGTATCCAATTCGTCGCGGGACATGGTGCGGTTCTCGATCATCGCGCCAGCGCCTCGTGCAAGGATCGCGACTGGCTGTCTCGGGGGCTGAGGTCGAGTTGTGAGAACAGGTCCAACAAATGCCCTTTCATCAGATCCTCGGCCACGTCCTCGTCGTGGCTTTCAAGTGCTGCGATCAGGGCGTTGTGGGCGTGGCTTTCACAGGTCGCGTTCCGCCTGCGCCAGTAAAGCGCAATGACCAACGACGACCGCGCGATCAGTTGCCGGATAAAGGCCTCCACCGTTGCCTGATCTGCGATCCGCGCAATTTCGAGGTGGAACTGGCCGGACAAACGAAGCGCTTGCCCCAGATGGCCTGCGGCAAGCGCGTCATGTTCTCGCACAATATGGGCCTGCAAAACCTTGATGTCTTTCGGCGTTGCGCGTGTGGCGGCCGCACGCGCGGTGCGCGGTTCAAGCAATGTGCGCGCCTCGAACACCTCGCGCGCCTCTTTGATGCTGGGTTGCGCGACATAGGCGCCCCGGTTGCGTTCAATCGTGACAAGGCCGGAATGCGCAAGTGTCTGCAGGGCTTGCCGCGCGACCGTTCTGCCCACATCGAAAATCTCACCAACTTCGTCTTCGGAAAGCTTCATTCCCGGCAGGATACGGTGATCATGTACAGCCTCTGTCAGCTGTGCGGCAATGGAATCAGATGGAGCAAGTGCCGTCATCGCGACAGGGTATCCTTTCGAATGCGATTAAACGTGCCAGACGGCGATGCCCTGCGCAAGCTAAGCGCCGACCGTCGGCAAAAGCCACCGCGATCGCACACAATCAAAGATTATTTATTGTGCAATTTGGTTAAGGCCGGCTTAAATAGTGGGCGAAAGGCCTGTGGTCGCGCGATTTTGGGCGATATTGCTACCCAGCAACTGCGTTGACCGCGCAACTTGAGTTCAAGCGATGGGGGTGCTGTGCGCGACAATCTGAATTTAGAACTGGTTAAAGTGACGAAACGCTACGGGGATGCGCTCGCTGTGGACGGAATTTCGCATTTGTTCCCGCAGGGCGTTTATGCGTGTCTGCTGGGTCCTTCAGGCTGTGGGAAGTCCTCGACCCTCCGCATGATTGCCGGTCATGAAAGCGTGACGGATGGGTCCATCCTGCTGGAGGGGCGGGATATTTCCGCAATGCCGCCGGCACGCCGCGGCACGGCGATGATGTTTCAGAACTACGCGCTTTTTCCACATCTCACCGTGGTGGAAAACGTAGGCTTCAGCCTGCACATGAAGGGCGTTGATCTGGACACGCGCAGGCGTCGGGCGATGGAACTGCTCGACCTTGTGGACATGACGTCGTTTGCAGACAGGCTGCCGGACCAACTGTCGGGCGGGCAACAGCAGCGGGTGGCCCTTGCCCGCGCGCTGATCACGGAGCCGCAGGTCCTGCTGCTGGATGAGCCGCTGTCGGCGCTGGACCCGTTTTTGCGCATCCGAATGCGGTCTGAGCTGAAAAAACTGCAACGCGAACTGGGCATTACCTTCATCCACGTCACCCACGGTCAGGACGAGGCGCTTGCGCTGGCCGATCAGATCGTGGTGATGAACAACGCCCGGATCGAGCAGGCAGGAAGCGCGCGGGAGGTCTTTGATGCGCCCGCAACCGCCTTCGTGGCGCGGTTTATTGGGGCGCATAACGTGATTGCACTGCCCGGCGGCGACGTGGCCGTGCGGTCAGATGTCTTGAAACTGACAGAGGTTGCTGGCTCCAAGCTGGAAGGCCGGATCACCAGCATCGAATATCAGGGCACGCATGTGGCCATGGGGATCGCGGTGCCGGGGGATCAGGAGGTTACCGCCCTTTTGACAGACAAGGAATTCTTCGGTGCGCCGAGGGAAATGGGCGAGGCCGTGGGTCTCGACTGGGATGGTCAGGATGCGCATGCGCTGCGGGCCTGACGCGACAGAAAAACTCCAACAGGGGAGACTGAAATGACAACAATTTCCAAAGTCCGCTACTCACGGCGGTCAATGCTCAAGACAGGTGCGGCAGCGATGGCGGCAACCGCCTTGCCTGCGCCGATGGTCTGGGGACAGGAAACCAAGAACATCACATTGCGCCAGTTCGGCACGGGCGTGTCCAACCTCAATGAAGTCGCCACGAAGGTGAAGGAAGATCTGGGGTTCACGCTGGAAATGACAGCGCTCGATTCCGACAGTGTGACGCAGCGTGCGGCCACGCAGCCCGACAGTTTCGACATTGCGGACATCGAATACTGGATTTGTAAAAAAGTCTGGCCCACCGGTAACTTGCAGGCGATGGACACGTCGAAAATCGCCAACTATGACAAGATTGTGGGCATTTTCCGCTCTGGTAAGCTGACACCTGAAAGCACCATTGCACAAGGCACGGCACCGCATACGGTTGGCTTTGTGGACGGCCCCGGCAGCACAACCTTCTCTGAAGGTGAAAGCGGCTATATGACGTTGATTCCGACGATCTATAATGCGGACACGCTGGGTATCCGGCCCGACCTGATCGGTCGTCCGATCAGCAACTGGTCAGAGCTTCTCAACCCCGAATTCAAGGGCAAAGCCTCCATCCTCGACATCTCTTCGATTGGGATCATGGACATGGCGATGGTCGTGGAATCGATGGGTGAATACACCTACCCCGACAAGGGCAACATGACGAAAGAAGAAATTGACCTGACACTTGGCATCTTTACCGAAGCCAAACAAAACGGTCAGTTCCGCGCCTTCTGGAAAACATTCGATGAAAGCGTCAACCTCATGGCCTCGGGCGAGGTCGTGATCCAGTCGATGTGGTCGCCCGCGATTACCGCTGTCAAATCCCGTGGTATTCCATGTGTTTACCAGCCCCTTGAAGAGGGCTACCGGTCCTGGGGGGGCGGCATCGGCTTGTCTTCTTCCTTGAGCGGGATGGAGCTTGATGCGGCCTATGAATACATCAACTGGTATCTGTCCGGTTGGGTTGGTGGCTTCCTGATGCGTCAGGGGTATTACTCCGCTGTGCCTGAAACCTCCAAGAACTTCATGAGCGAAAACGAGTGGGGTTACTGGTTTGAAGGCAAGCCTGCCACGGGTGAGATCGCGTCGCCCTTCGGGGATGTTCTGGCGCAAGCCGGTGATATCCGCGATGGCGGATCGTTCTACGACCGCATGGGGGCCGTTGCCTGCTGGAACGCGGTGATGGATGAGAACCAATATATGGTTCGCAAATGGAACGAATTCATCGCCGCTTGATTACGGTCGATTGACATTCTGCGTGCCCGGGTCACTACGGGCACGCGTTACTTTTTTGGAAAAGCCGTGAAAGATACCTCTGGCTCTGTTGTAAAGACGCCGCCCCTTGCTGGTAAAAGTGCGGGGGGGGCAATGTCGCGCCACCTTGCGGGGTGGTTGCTTGCCATGCCCCTGACGGTGGTGCTGGCGGCTTTTTTGGTGCTGCCCATCATCATGATCGTGACGGTCAGCTTTTGGGGAGCGACGGAGTTTTCCATCTATCCCGCATTTTTGTGGGACAACTACGCGTTTTTGTTCACGTCAGAGGTGACTTATCGCGTTTTTCTCAACACCATCAAATACGCGCTGATCACCTGGGCCTTTACCTTGGTGATCGGGTTTACCGTCGCCTATTTTCTGGCTTTTCATGTCAGAACCCTGACATGGCAGATCGCGCTGTTTCTGATTTGCACCATTCCGTTCTGGACCTCGAACATCATCCGCATGATCTCGTGGATACCGTTTCTGGGGCGCAACGGTCTGGCCAATTCCACGCTGATGTCCTGGGGCGTGATTGATGAACCTCTGGACTGGCTTTTGTTCAGTGACTTCAGCGTAATACTGGCTTTTGTTCACCTTTATACGCTGTTCATGGTGGTGCCCATTTTCAACACCATGATGCGCATCGACAAGTCCTTGCTGGAAGCGGCGAATGACGCGGGCGCCAGCGCGTGGCAGACGCTGTGGTACATCATCATTCCGCTGACGAAACCGGGGATCATGATCGGGACGATCTTTGTGGTCACATTGGTGATGGGAGACTTCATTACCGTGCGTTTCATGAGTGGAAGCCAATCCGCAAACGTCGGACGCCTGATCTCGAACGATATTGCCTTGCTGCAATACCCGTCTGCCGCCGCAACAGCCGTGGTTCTGCTGGTTACCGTGCTTTTGGTCATCGGCATCCTGTTGCGCTTTGTCGACATCCGAAAGGAGCTTTGAATGGAAAGCCGGCCCCGCTCTTTCTACTTTCTTGCCGCTTTCTTTGTGCTGTTTCTGGCCTTTCTCTATGGGCCGACCCTGACCATCGCAATCCTGTCGTTTCAGGGGCCGCAAGGGGGGCTGACCTTCCCGATGAATGGTGTGTCTTTTCACTGGTTCCTTGACCTTTTTGAGGAACAGGCGGTTGGTGACATCTGGGGATCGTTCCGGCGGTCTTTTGTGCTTGGTCTGATGGTGATGGTGACCACCGTGGTCGTCTCTGTGATGGGCGGTCTTGCGTTTCGCAAACGCTTTGGCGGCTCAAGCATTGTGTTCTATCTGATCATCACGTCGCTGGTGATCCCCTCTATCTTGGTGTCCCTCGGAGTGGGGCTGATATTCTCGCAATCCGGTCTGACGGTGCATTGGTCAACTTCAGGATTTGGGTCGCAGCTTACGTGGACATTGCCGTTTGGTCTGCTGATCATGTTTGCAGTGTTCAACCGGTTTGACCGCGCCTATGAGGAGGCTGCCCGCGATCTGGGGGCGAGCCCATGGCAAACTGTTCGGTTTGTGGTGCTGCCGATTATTGCGCCTTCGCTGATCGGGGTCGCCCTTTTTGGCTTTACGCTCAGCTATGATGAATTTGCCCGCACATTGCTCACATCGGGCAGCTACAATACCCTTCCGTTGGAAATTTTCGGCATGACGACGAATGTGACAACACCTGTAATCTTTGCGCTGGGAACGCTGACAACCGCGTTTTCCTTTGTGGTGATCGGGGCGTTTCTGCTGATTTTCTGGCTGACGAACCGTCGCCGTGCGCGCCAAGGGTCTGACGCGGGCAAGGGAATGGTCTAGCCGCCGTGACGATTGTCATCATCAACCCTAATTCAACTGCCGCCATGACAGATGCCATGGTGAATGCTGCACGACAGATCGCGCCTGACCTGCCGTTTGAGGGCTGGACCTCGCATGACGGCCCCCCTTCGATACAAGGGGCCGACGATGGCGCTTTGGCCGCGCCGCCTTTGTTACGGTTGATTGCAAATGCCCATGAGCACGGTGCTACGGGCATCATAGTCGGATGTTTTGACGATACCGCGATGGCGGAGGGGGCTGCGATCGCAGAGGTTCCTCTGATCGGGATTGGGCAGGCATCGTTTCACTTTTGTGCGCTGCGCCAATGGCGATTTAGCGTCGTGACAACCATGGCGGTATCGGTGCCGGTGATCAAGGATAACATTGCGGCTTACGGTCTGAGCGGCAGTTGCGCGCGGGTTCGCGCCTCGGACGTGCCTGTCCTTGATCTGGAAAGGTCACCAGAGGCCGCGTTGGCACCGATCCTGCAGCAAGCTCATGCCGCTATTGAGGAGGACGGGGCAGGGGCCATCGTCTTGGGCTGCGCAGGAATGGTGAATGTCACCCGTGCTGTGCGGGAGGCCTTGCATATACCGGTCATTGATCCAGTTGAAGCCGCCGTAGGGTGCATGCGCTGGATGCTGGATTAGAACGAGCGGCAGAACACTCTTGCTACGTTATGGGCCAGTGTCTTGAGTTTTTCGGTGTTCAAATTCGCACCAACGCGAGGTCTGCCGTCGGCAAATGCTTAAACCTGTCAGCGAAATCTGCTTGTTTGCCACATTCTGGCTCAGATTTCGCCCGTATTCAGGGGGTCAAGCGCCCCAGGTGCGCACCACACCGCAGTCCATATGCACGAAATTTGACCGGGAGTATTTACCAACACCACCCCCCTGGCAGGCCGCCGCCGCCCGGGCCATCTGGCTCACGGAGCGGGAGGAAAGGCGCAGGTCGGCCGCCTGACCTTTGACGTGTAAAGAGTTCTTGGCAACACGGCGGCTGCGGGACCGCAGCATGGCGTTTGTCTGAGGGCTGCGATACCCGGACAGCAGCATGTACGGCTCGTCTGCATCCATCAGGTTGTGCGCGGCTGACATGATGTCGATTGTGCGCAGGTCCATCGACTTTACGCCGTCCGTCCGCCAGTCACGCATGAAATGATTGATTTCCTTGACGGATTCTTTGATGTATTTTCCCTCAAGCCAATAAATCATGTCGATCCGTTCGCCTGTCCGGCCCGAATACATTCTGATCCGGCGGATATCGCCACCACCGCGCAAAAAGCCCGCAGCTTTGGAATAGGTCGGTGCCGCCACCAAAGCGGTAGCTGCAAAAGCGCCCAATAGTGCTCGCCTAGAAAAACTCGTAGAGTTCTCAGTCGTCATTAATTTTGCCCCATTACTGCCCTGGCCGTGATGTTACACAGACCGTGTGCGTTCGTTAAAAACTGCAACTTGTGTATCTCATAGAGTAGAGTGTTAACCAAGTCCTGAATGGCCAAGTGGCTTTTTCCAAACAATTTTAGGCAATTTTTCGCGCATTCTCTCTTTTGCCGAGAATTTTCAGAAACGATGCTTTGCTGCATCACTTGGGGTGTTGTTTTGCGCGCTCCTCAAAATGTTATTGGACAAGGCGCACTGGAGGCGGGCACCGTCTTCCAAATTCATTTTACGGTGGGACCCTTATCATGATCGCTCGCGCGGCTTTTCCGTTCTTTTTCGCCTTAGCCTTTGCTGTTTCTGCTCTTTTTGCATCATTTACGCCCGCGGTAGCCTCGACAGCGTTTAAACAGGCAATTGCAGAGGCGTCAGGGCAGGACGCGGTGATTGCAGAATTCTACCGGGCCAACGGATACGCCAGCTTTTGGACAGGCAACGGGGACGACCGCGCCCGGCGCAACGCTTTGTTGCAGGCCTTGGCGGAGGCACCTTACCATGGTTTGCCTGCCCAGCTCTACAACGCCGCCGATCTCGAAAACGCGCTGAAGAAAGCCCGCAGTCAACGGGATCTGGGCCGTCTTGAGGTCACGCTGAGCCGGGTTTTTCTGACCTATGCGCGCGACATACAGACAGGGCTTTTGACGCCGTCACAAATTGATCCGTTAATGGTGCGTTCTGTGCCGTTGCGGGATCGCAGTTCGTATCTGGTCAATTTGGGGAAATCCTCGCCCAAAGGGTTCTTCCGCGCGCTGGCGCCACAAACGACCGAATACGCCGGGTTGATGAAACACAAAATGCGCCTCAAGCAAGTTCAGCTTGAGGGGGGGTGGGGACCCAAAGCGCCTACAGATACGCTCAAGCCCGGGGCTGAAGGTCAGGCTGTTGTGGCGTTGCGCAATCGTTTGATGCGTATGGGATACCTCAAGCGCAGTGCATCGCAACGCTATGACGCAGAACTCCAGGAGGCTGTGCGTCTGTTCCAATCCCGGCATGGGCTGGCGCAGGATGGGGTTGCGGGCCCCGGTACGCTGTCGGAGATCAATGTGTCAGTCTCCAAACGGTTGCAGTCCATTGTTGTGGCGATGGAGCGTGAACGGTGGATGAACCTCGACCGTGGTGCGCGCCACATCGACGTCAACCTTGCGGATTTTTCCGCCAAGGTCATTGATAATGACAAGGTCACCTTCCAGACACGGTCGGTGATCGGGCATCGCGAACGTCGCAGGCAGTCGCCGGAGTTTTCGGATGTGATGGAGTTCATGGTCATCAATCCAAGCTGGTTTGTGCCTCGCTCTATCGCGACGCAGGAATATCTGCCCAAACTGCAAGCGGACGCAAATGCAGTGGGGCATCTTGAAATCACGGACCGCAGCGGCCGCCGGATTGACCGGGCGGCAGTTGATTTCACGCAGTTCACGCAATCGACGTTCCCGTTTGCGATGCGCCAACCGCCCAGCCAGTCAAACGCGCTTGGGCTGGTGAAGTTTATGTTTCCCAACAAGCACAACATTTATTTGCATGACACGCCGCACAAGAACCTTTTTGCCCGCGAAGTGCGCGCCTACAGCCACGGCTGTATCCGACTGGCCGACCCGTTCGACTTTGCCTATGCGCTGTTGGCGGTGCAGGAAAGCGACCCGAAAGCCTACTTTCAACGGATCCTCGCCACCGGGAACGAAACCACCGTTCATCTGAAACAGCCTGTGCCGGTCCATCTGATGTACCGGACTGCCCTGACCGACCCGAAAGGGCGCATCGAATTCCGCCGCGACGTCTATGGGCGGGATGCAAAAATCTGGACAGCGCTGGAACAGGCCGGGGTGGTGCTGGAGGCGGTTCAGGGGTAAAGCTGGCGCTGCCAAAACAGAGGGCAGGGTGGTGACGCAGGCAGAAAACTACACAATCGCGCAAATCGCCCAAGCGATGGAGGCGGACGCCTTTGGCGATCTGTCTTTCGTGGTGACATACGCCAAAGAGCCTCAGTCTGCGGGCCCGGATGATCTGGCGATTGCCACGTCCGAGGCCTATGCCGACAAACTGTCAGAGGGGCGCGCGCGCGCGGCGCTGTTGTGGGAGGGGGCAAACTGGCAGGCGCTTGGTTTGAGGGCTGCGATCATTCCGCGCAGGCCCCGCTTTGCCCTGGCACAGCTGACGCCGCTGTTTGATCCGGGTCAGAATGTGGCCGCCGGCATCCATCCTTCCGCTGTGATCGACCCCTCCGCCGAACTTGGAGCAGACGTGTCGGTTGGCCCGCTCGCCGTTATTGGTGCTGAGGCGCGCATCGGGGCCGGCAGCGTCATCGGTCCGCAGTGTTTTGTCGGTTGGCGCGCGGTTCTGGGAGAGAAAGCCTACCTGCGCGAACAGGTCAGCATCGGCGCGCGCGCGCGCATCGGGGCGCGTTTCACCGCACAGCCGGGCGTGCGCATTGGCGGTGATGGTTTTTCGTTTGTCACCGCCGAGAAAAGCGGTGTTGAGGCGATCCGGGAAACTCTGGGAGACAAGCAAGACACGCAAGCGCAAGGCTGGAGCCGCATTCATTCGTTGGGCGCGGTGGAGATTGGGGATGATGTCGAACTGGGCGCGCAGGTGGTGATCGACAACGGCACGTTGCGCAACACGCGTATCGGCAATGGCGTGAAAATGGATAACCTCGCGGTTATCGGCCATAATGTGGTGATCGGTGACGATTGCCTGATTTGTGGCATGTGCGCCGTCGCCGGGTCTACGCGGCTGGGCAAAAACGTGGTGCTGGGCGGAATGACCGGCGTCAGCGACAACATCACCATCGGGGATGGCGTGATCACCGGGGGCGGCACCAAGGTTCTGTCGTCTATCCCGGCGGGGCGGGTGATGCTGGGCTATCCTGCGACCCGAATGGACAAACAGATCGAAATCTTCAAAGCGATCCGGCGCTTGCCCCGTATTCTGAGCGACATTGCAGCGCTGCAAAAAGCGGTTTTCAAACAAAACGACAAAGACTAAAGGCTACGCAACCAAACCGGGAGCCGCGCATGGATACCACAGAAATGGTGATTGCGATCATTGCCGAACAGGCTGTGCTGGAGCCATCGGATGTGACCCCCGCCAGCACGCTGGACGACCTTGGCATTGACAGCCTTGGTCTGGTGGAAAGTATCTTCGCCATCGAAGAAGCCTTTGATATTTCTGTCCCTTTCAATGCAAATGACCCGCAGGCAGGTGACTTTGACATCTCAACTGTCGCGTCGATCGTGGAAGGGATCGAAAAGCTGCGCCGCGACCAAGGGTGACCCGATGAACCGCGTGGTCATTACCGGGGCGGGCACCGTCAATGCACTGGGCCATGATGTGCCCTCTACCCTTGCTGCGATGCGCGAGGGGGTATGTGGCATCGGCGCCTTGCAGATGCGCGACGTCGAAAGGCTCTCCATTCGGATCGGCGGGCAGGTGCGCGGGTTTGAGGCGGAAGGGCGCTACAACCGCCAACAGATGAGCCTGTATGACCGGTTTACGCAATTCACGCTGACGGCGGCGAAAGAGGCGATTGATCAGTCGGGGTTGGTGTTTACGGGCGAGCTTGCCGCGCGCTCAGGCGTCGTGCTGGGCACTGCGGGGGGCGGCGTTAGCACGTGGGATGACAACTACAGGTCTGTCTATGAGGATGGCAAAAACCGCGTGCATCCTTTTGTGGTGCCAAAGCTGATGAACAACGCCGCCGCAGCCCATGTCAGCATGGCGCATAACCTCAAAGGCCCGTCCTTTACCGTGTCTACGGCTTGCGCCTCTTCCAATCATGCGATGGCGCAGGCCTTTGCCATGGTCCGGTCCGGCATGGCCCCTGCGATGATCACAGGCGGGTCGGAATCGATGCTGTGCTTTGGCGGCGTGAAGGCATGGGAAGGGCTGCGTGTGATGAGCCATGATGCCTGCAGGCCGTTTTCAGCCAACCGAAACGGGATGGTGCAGGGGGAGGGCGCAGGCCTCTTTGTGTTCGAGGAATACGAGCATGCCCGCAAACGGGGGGCGGATATTCTGTGCGAGGTGTCCGGGTTTGCCATGACGTCTGATGCGGCTGACATTGTCATGCCCTCCAAGGACGGTGCAGCGCGCGCAATGGCGGGCGCACTGGCCGATGCGAGGCTTGACCCCGATGCTGTCGGCTACATCAACGCGCATGGCACGGGCACTGCGGCGAACGACAAAACCGAATGTGCGGCTGTGGCGGATGTATTTGGCCCGCACGCAGACAAGCTGATGATCAGCGCCACCAAATCCATGCACGGTCATCTGATCGGGGGCACAGGCGCTGTGGAGCTTTTGGCCTGCATCATGGCGCTGCGCGACGGTGTGATCGCGCCCACCATTGGGTATGAAGAACCCGACCCCGAATGCGCCCTTGATGTGGTGCCAAACGCGGCAAGGGAGGCCGACGTTGCCGTCGCCCTCTCCAATGCATTTGCGTTTGGTGGGATGAATGCTGTGCTGGCCCTGCGCCGGGTCTGACGGGTCAGGTCCCGTTCAGCTCACCCACTTTGTCATAGCTTGCTGTGAAGCCGGACAGAGACATCACAACCTCCACCTGCTGGTCTGGCGCCACAAAGGGGACGATCACGACCAAAGCTTCGCCGCCAAGGCGGTAGGCGTTGACCTCTTCTGCCGTCAGACCAATCCGGGCGTGACACCCGATCTGATCACAAAACGCGAAAGGATACCGCTTTGCCGGGTTTTCATCGACCCTGATCAACAGCTGTTGTTGCAAAGAGGTCTCCAACGGGACCACGACAGAGGCCCCTGCGCTGGCAGGACGGCCTTCAGGCAGTTCAAAAAGAACAACCTCCGCAATCGGAGTACCCTGACTGTCCGACAGCAGCTGATACATTTCACAGGGGTCCTGGCCGGAAGCCGCCTTGCGGCAGCGCACAACCCAATTGCCGTTTTCTTCAACGGTGTAATAGTCACCAACGGCAACTTCGCCTTCCGGCACAGTTTCCCCTAAGGCGAGATCTTCGATTGTTGGCCCGGCGGCATTACCTTCATCATTTGCATTTTGCGCAAATGCGACACCGGCAGACAAAGCACACACCAGCGCGGTTGCGGCAACCCGGTCCAAAACCCTTCCCAAAACCTGCATGATACTCCCCACTCTTTTTCGTTCGGCACTGATTTAGCACGCGTTTCATCCGGAGTCTTGCCCGCAGATGCAGAATTTTCACTTCTCTTAAAACCATGCCTCGGTGATAAAAAAAGGGAACGCCCGAAAGCATTCCCCTTATATTTTTTTCTCCCCGTCGGACTGGCCGACTTATGCCCCGAAAATACGAAACAGCTGTGCCTGCGTCAACAGCAAAGAAAGCGTAATATGCCCGAACTTGCGACATTAAGGCCTTGAAAAAAGGGCCGCACTCTGGATGAGCGCGGCCAGTCTGACAGGGAGGTGTCCCGAATCAAAGGACAAATGATTCCGGACTTGGGTACTGTGCCGAAAAAAGGTTAACAACGGGTGCGGGCCTGCCAGATCGGCAGAGGCCAGATGTGAGGGAAGTCATGGAAAAAGGTATCTTTATCGGCGGCGGCGGCGACGCCTATGGTCAGAGGCAGTCTCTTGATCTTGGCTATGCCAACCGGCACGGGCTGATCGCCGGGGCAACCGGCACAGGCAAGACGGTGACGCTGCAAATCCTCGCCGAAGGGTTCTCAGCCGCGGGTGTGCCTGTCTTTTTGTCGGACGTCAAAGGCGACTTGTCCGGCCTCGCAAAGGCGGGGGACCCGGCCCATAAACTGCACAAGCCCTTTACCGACCGTGCGGCCCAGATCGGGTTCAAGGCTTATTCCTATGACGCCTTCCCGGTGACGTTCTGGGATGTCTTCGGCACCGACGGACACCCGGTGCGCACCACCCTGACGGAAATGGGCCCCCTGTTGCTCACTCAGTTGCTGGGGCTGTCAGAGGCACAGGAAGGTATTCTGAACATCGCGTTCCGCCTTGCCGATGAAGAAGGTCTGCCGCTGCTTGATCTCAAGGATTTGCAGTCCTTGCTGGTCTATGTGGGTGAAAATGCCCGCGATCTGAGCCTGCGCTACGGCAATGTCTCTGCCAGTTCAATTGGTGCCATTCAACGCAGGCTGCTGGTCTTGGAAAATCAGGGCGGCGCTGGCTTGTTCGGGGAGCCTGCGCTGGCCCTGAGCGATCTGATGCAGGTTGACGACAGCGGGCGGGGGCAGATCAACATTCTGGCGGCCAACAAGCTGATGAACGCGCCCAAGCTCTATGCCACGTTCCTCCTCTGGTTGCTGTCAGAGCTTTTCGAGGAACTGCCAGAGGTCGGCGACCCCGACAAACCCAAACTGGTTTTCTTCTTTGACGAGGCGCATCTGCTTTTTGATGACGCCCCAAAAGCACTGATCGACAAAGTTGAACAGGTGGCCCGCTTGATCCGGTCAAAAGGGGTGGGCGTCTATTTCATCACGCAAAACCCCGCAGATGTGCCAGAGGATATCCTCGGCCAGCTTGGCAACCGTATTCAGCACGCCCTGCGCGCCTTTACCGCCAAGGATCGCAAGGAACTGCGCATGGCCGCAGAAACCTATCGCGAAAACCCCCGCTTCGATACAGAAGAGGCCATTCGGGAGGTCGGCGTCGGCGAAGCGGTCACCTCAATGCTGCAAAAAAAAGGCGTGCCGGGCATGGTGGAACGGACCCTCATCCGCCCGCCCAGTTCGCAGCTTGGCCCGATCACCGAAACAGAACGGGCGATGATCATGGCGGCCTCAAGCATGGGTCGCAAATACAATGATCCGCTGGATCGCAAGTCCGCCTTTGAAATGCTGAAGGGCAAGGCGGAAAAGGCCGCCACTGAGGCCGAAGCCGCCGAAGACAAAGCCGAACAGGCCTCAGCACTTGAGCGCGAGTTTAGTGCCGCGCGCCGCTACACAGGCGCCCGGGTGGCCCGGTCAACATCAAAACGCAGCGGGCGCAGGCAAAAGACGCTTGGTGGTGCTGTCGCAAACGCTGTGATCAAGGAACTCAGCGGCACAACCGGGCGCAGACTGGTGCGGGGTATTCTGGGCGGTTTGTTCAAAGGCCGCTGAATTTGGCTTTCTTTAGGCCAAAAATACTCAATTGATGATCTAATCGCCGGCCGTCAGGGCCGGCGGCACTTTTGCATCATCGCTCCGGGATCAATCCGCGCGGGCTGAGCCGCAGCACAAGCAACAACAGCACCCCGATGGTCAAGAGTCGCATATGCGCGGCACTGGCGATCAGATGCGCCTTGAGCGCGCTGCCCTCCGGCATGCCGACAGTGATCCACTCCATGACCTGAAGGCCGATGATTTCTCCCTGATCCCACATCAGAAAAATCAACATGCCGCCCAGAACGGCACCGAAATTGTTGCCCGATCCGCCCACGATCACCATCACCCAGACAAGGAATGTGAAGCGCAAGGGCTGATACGTGCCGGGTGTCAACTGACCATCGAGGGTGGTCATCATGGCCCCGGCGATCCCGCAGATGGCAGAGCCAAGGACGAACACCTGCAAATGCCTGCGGGTGACGTCCTTGCCCATTGCCTCTGCCGCCACTTCATTGTCGCGGATCGCGCGCATCATGCGACCCCACGGGCTTTTGAGCGCGCATTGAGCCATCCACAAAAGCGCCACAAGAACAGCCGCGAAAAGACCCGTGTAAAGCAGTTTCACATAAAGCGCAGAGGCAACGACCGCATCCAGACCAAAACCTGCCGCCCGTTCGACAAAAGCCGGGTCATTCTGCAGGTCCACCTCGAAAGGCACAGGCCGGGGCAGGCCGGGCACGTTCTTTACCCCACGGGCCAGCCAGTCCTCGTTCTTGAGAACGGCAAGGATAATCTCTGCGATGCCAAGGGTCGCGATGGCAAGGTAATCAGACCGCAGCCCTAAAGCCGTCTTGCCGATCAGCCAGGCCACGCCCGCCGCCAAAAGCCCGCCCACGGGCCATGCGATGATGACGGGCAGGCCCAACCCACCAAGATAGCCCAAAAGTGCCGGCTCAATATCCTCAACCGCGTCCCGCGCCGGATCAAACAGCGCACGGTAGAGCACAAAGCCAACAGCCAGCACGGCAAAGACCGCAAGGCTGCGCAAAGGCCCCGGTTGCATCCTGCGGCGCAAGGCAATCACCGCGACCACCGTTGCAGCGCCCATCGCCATGGCGGACAACAGGCCCCATCCACCTGCGTCCCACGCACCGGGTGTGGCGGGCATGCTCACCAGCACCGCCGCCAATCCGCCAAGGGCCACAAAGCCCATGATGCCAACATTGAACAGCCCCGCGAACCCCCATTGCAGGTTCACACCCAGCGCCATGATCGCAGAAATCAACCCCATGTTGAGCACGAAGAGGGCCGCATTCCACCCCTGAAAATGGGCGATGAGCGGGATGAAACCGAAAGTGACGGCAAACAAAAGGATGTTTTTCGTGGACGGTGTCATACCGATTTCCCCTTGAACAAACCGGTCGGCCTGAACAGCAATACAATCAGCAAAATCAGGAAACTCACTGCGAATTTATAGTCGGTCGATAATAGCTGCACCAAGCTGTCCGGCTCCAGATTTTCCGGCAGAAGATACGTCAGCACTTTCTTCCACGCATAGGTGATCGTGATCTCGGAAAAGGCGATGATGAAGCCGCCCGCGATGGCCCCAAGCGGGTTACCCAACCCGCCCACGATGGCGCTGGCAAAGATTGGCAGCAGCAATTGGAAGTAGGTGAAGGGCTTGAAGACCTTGTCCAGCCCGTAGAGCACTCCCGCTGTTGTGGCCAGTGCCGCCACGATCAGCCATGTGATCATCACCACACGTTCGGGATTGATCCCCGACAGCAGCGCAAGGTCCTCATTGTCGGAATAGGCGCGCATGGATTTGCCCGTGCGTGTCCGGTTGAGAAACCAGAATAGCAGGATCACGCAAACCACCGCCACCACGACCGTGATGCCCTGCGTTGTTTTGATCGCCAGCCCTTCGCGCAGCCCGGTCATCTCGCGGAAGGTGCGCGCCGAGATGATAAAGCGCTCGCCATCCACGAACCGCTGATCGTCCGGCCCGATGATAAACCGCACAAGACCGTTCAGAATGAAGGTGACGCCAAGACTGACAATCACCAGAATGACCGGTCGTGCTTTCTGTTCGCGGTAAAAGCGATAAACCACCCGGTCGGTGGCCAGCAGCAAAGCCATGCAGCCAAGGATGCCGAAGGGCAGGGCAAGCAACGCCGTCGGCAGCGGCCCCAGACTGATCCCCCAGCTTTGAAAAAGCCATGTCACCAGCACCGTGACCATCGCGCCAAAGGCCATCGTATCCCCATGCGCAAAATTCGAGAACCTTAAGATGCCGTAAATCAGCGTTACCCCCAGCGCCCCGAGCGCCAACTGCGCCCCATAGGCGACAGCAGGAACAATCACGAAATTCGAAAGGGCGACGATGGCGTTCAGGAAATCCATTCAGTTGGCTCCGCCGAACGATTGGCATGCACCGTGCCATTGAGACGCTACAAACTCGCCAAAAAAAGCAGTGTGTCGCGAGTGGACTGCCACGCCATCGTCCAAAATAGATGTCGATTGAACGATTCCACTTCCAGCAGGCTCGACAAATGAAATTGCATCCTCGCCAACCAAAGGCATAACCTGCACCAAGTCGACGTTACCTTGCATGAACGCCGCACCTTCTGAGTCAATGAAGAAGGTCAATTCCATGTTCTTTGATTCACAGGCCGTTTCTTTGGAGCACTCAATATTAAAAACACAAACAAACGATGCTGCTTGCGCAACTAGTTGAGTGGGTAAAAAAGCTGCCGTGACGAACAACGGAAGAAGTGGAAAAAAACGCATCTTTAACCCCCCAAAAACGATTTGCGCACTTCAGGATCGGCCAGCAGTTCTTTGCCGGTGCCCGTATACGCATTGCGCCCTTGCACCAGAACATAGCCTTTGTCAGCAATCTCAAGCGCTTGCCGGGCGTTCTGCTCCACCATCAGAATGGGGATGCCCGTGCGTGCCACCTCGATGATCCGGTCGAAAAGCTCGTCCATCACAATGGGCGACACCCCCGCCGTTGGTTCATCCAGCATCAACACCTTGGGCTGGGTCATCAGCGCACGCCCCACGGCCACCTGCTGGCGTTGCCCACCCGACAACTCACCCGCCGCCTGATGCCGCTTGTCGCGCAGAATGGGGAACAGATCATAAATCTGCTCCATCGTCGGGCGAATGTCATCGGTGCGAATGAACGCCCCCATCTCAAGGTTCTCTTCCACCGTCATGGAGGTAAAAATGTTCGATGTCTGTGGCACAAACCCCATGCCACGCGCCACACGGTCCTGAGGGGACAGGTTAGAGATATCCTCCCCGTCCAGCAGCACATGCCCCTGCCGCAAATCCAACATGCCAAAGACAGCCTTCATCCCGGTGGATTTACCTGCACCATTGGGGCCAACGATGACTGCAATCTCCCCCCGGTCGACCGCAATGGTGCAATCATGCAGGATGTCCGGCCCTTTGCCATAACCGCCGGTCATCTTTTCCCCGATCAAAAAGGGATGATCGCCGCGCACCGGTCTTGCGGTCCCTTTGCCCTTTGAGACGGTGCCGGGGGCCCGGTCAGGTCCAAACGACATATCCTTGTTGCCGCGCCCGTCATACGCACTGTCCGTCACCGGCACGCCTTCCTTTTCCTGTGGCAAAAAACACTCCCGCCGGAGGCACAAAACCTCTTGGATGCAGAGCGCCCTGCACACCAAGATTGCCGGAGCCGTCTCATGCTGTCAGCCCTTTGTTCTTAAGACCCGTCCCCAGATAGGCCTCAATGACCTGTTCATTGGCCTTGATCTGGTCCAAAGTCCCCTCGGCCAGCACGCGCCCTTCGGCCATACAGATCACAGGATCACACAGCCTGCCTATAAAATCCATGTCGTGTTCGATCACCACAAAGGTATAGCCGCGTTCCTGATTAAGCCGCAAAATCGCATCCCCAATCGTATTGAGCAGGGTGCGGTTCACCCCCGCGCCGACCTCGTCCAGAAAGACAATGCGCGCATCCACCATCATGGTGCGTCCCAGTTCCAGCAGCTTTTTCTGCCCGCCAGAGATCTGCCCGGCTTTTTGATCGGCCAGATGCTCAACTGTTAGAAACTCCAGCACCTCATCGGCTTTCGCGCGCAGCGCGCGTTCTTCATCCGCGATGCGTTTGCGGCCAAACCAAGTGTTCCACAAATGCTCACCGGATTGCCCGCCGGGCACCATCATCAGGTTTTCACGACAGGTCATCGACGAAAACTCATGCGCGATCTGAAACGTGCGCAACAGACCTTTGTGAAACAGGCTGTGCGGCGGCAGACCGGTGATGTCCTCACCGTTCATACGCACACACCCGGATGTCGGAGGAAGAACGCCCGCTATGACATTGAAAAGGGTCGTTTTTCCTGCGCCGTTGGGTCCGATAAGGCCGGTGATCGATCCCTGTTTGATGGTCAGGCTCGCGCCGTCCACCGCATGGAAGCCCCCAAAATGCTTATGGACGTCATCAACAACGATCATTGGGTCGTTTCTTTCCAGTCCATTGAAACGAGGGAGGTGTGACAGCCCAAAGCGCAGTGTTTTGGGCTGTCTATTCCTTGTGTCAGGTCGCTTACTTGAAGCCGATGGTGACGTTTGCGCCGTCCTGCACTTCGATCATGCGGTAGGTGCCTGCCGCTTCGCCGGGGCCGATCAGTTCAACCGCTGATGCGCCCACATAGTCAACGTCGCCCCCGTCGCGGATGATGTCGAAGGCTTTGGCCAGCTCTCCGGGATAGATTTTCTCACCCGGCGCGTTGGCCACATCGAGGATATGCTTGCCGTATTCAGCCGGGTCCGTGCTGTCAGCGGCCTGCATCGCCATCAGGAACAGGGCCACCGCATCGTAGCTTTCGGGCGTATAAGGCGATGTCGCATCAAATGCGTCGCCTGCCATTTCCTTCAGCCGTTCAATCCCGTCGCCACCGGCACCCGCAATCTGACCATAAGAGCCGTTCAGGGCGGAGCCTACATTCTGGGGCAGGCTGTCACCGATCATGCCGCCGGGCAGACCAAACGTATCAAAGGCGCCGGTGTCGAGGGCTGCGTTGATGATGCCCAAGCCGCCACTGTCGAGGTAGCCCGCCACCACCAGCAGGTCGCCGCCCGCGGAGGCCAGCGCGCCGATTTCGGCAGAATAGTCAGCCTTGTTGTCTTCATGTGCCGCCACAATGGTGACTTCGCCGCCCACCGCCTCAAAACTGGACTGGATCGCGTCCGCAAGGCCCTTGCCGTAGTCATTGTTGGTGTAGGTCAGCGCGATAGACTCGACACCGCGCTCTTGCAGAATTTCGGCCATAACCTGACCCTCACGCGCGTCCGACGGGGCTGTGCGGAAGAACAGATCGTTGTCTTCAACTGTGGTCAGGCCCGGCGATGTGGCCGATGGCGAAATCATCACCATGCCGTTCGGGATCGCCACGTTTTGCAGGATTGCGCCGGTCACGCCCGAACAATCGCCGCCCACGATGCCATTGACGCCATCCGCGATCATGCGCTCGGCGTTTGAGGTGGCAAGACCGTTGTCGATGCAGCCGGTATCGGCGCGCACGGCCGTGACGGTGGCCGCATCCAGCAGTTTGCCGGACTCTGTGGCTTCGATCATCGCCATTTCCGCGCCCATCGCCATGGGGCCGGTCAAGGATTCAATAGGGCCGGTGAAGCCGAACAAGACGCCCAGTTTCACTTCCTTGGCGTGACCACCCGCAAGTGCGGTGGTTGCCATCAGTGCTGCTGCCGTTGAGGCCAGTGCAAGTTTTTTCATGTGTGTCTCCCTTGTTGGAACGCAAAGTTCACGCGCGAGCGTATGCAAGCCTTGTTCAAAAGAAAAGCCCAATCCAAAAGGCTGGCCGGCGACATCTGTGGTTCTATTTCACCCATCAACAGCGACAGCAACCTTGCGTGCACCTCAGCGGTGACAGGAGTGAGAGATGAATTTTGTAACCGGTATGACCACGGCGCTTTTGATTGTGACTGCAACGCCCGTATTAGCGGATTTGCGCATGACCCCGATGGTTGAGGGCCTTGATGCGCCGTGGGGCATTGCGCTTTTGCCGGGCGGCGAGCTGTTGATCACAGAAAAATCCGGCGAATTGCTGCTTTGGGACGGCAATTCAACACGAACTGTTGCAGGGGCACCTGATGTGACCGATCGCGGGCAGGGCGGTTTGCTGGATGTCACGGTGCCGCGCGATTTTGCCACCTCCCGCGAGGTGTTTCTTAGCTATTCGAAACCGGGGCGGGGTGGGGCCGCAACGGCGCTTGCGGTCGGCACGCTTTCGGCGGATGCCGCTCGGCTCGAAAACCTGCGTGATCTGTTTGTGTCGGCTCCGGGGTTTTCGGGCGGGCGGCACTTTGGCTCGCGCATTGTCGAAGCGGATGACGGTACGCTGTTTCTGACCATCGGGGATCGCGGGGACCGGCCCTCCGCGCAGGACCGCGCAAACCACAACGGCGCTATTGTGCGCATCAACCGTGACGGCACCGTGCCTGCCGACAATCCCTTTGTGGGGCAAACGGGTTTCCAGCCGGAAATCTGGTCTTACGGGCACCGCAATCCGCAAGGGGCGGGCCTTGATGCGAATGGCACCTTGTGGACGGCAGAGCATGGCGCGCGGGGCGGGGACGAGGTCAACCGCATTCGCAAAGGCGCGAACTTCGGCTGGCCTGTCATCTCATACGGGCGGCACTATTCGGGTGCGTCCATCGGCGATGGCACCAGCAAGTCCGGGATGGAGCAGCCTGCGCATTACTGGGACCCGTCAATCGCGCCCTCCGGCCTCATCGTCTATCAGGGGGATATGTTCCCTGAGTGGCGGGGCGATCTTTTGGTGGGTTCGCTCAAATTCGACTACATCGCGCGGCTTGAGATTTCAGGCGATCAGGCCGAAGAGGTGGCGCAGATCAAAGCATCTGCGACAGAGCGCGTGCGCGATATCACGGAAGCCACAGATGGCAGTATCTGGTTCATCTCGGTCGGAAATGGCGCGATCTACCGACTGGCCAAGGATCCAGACAGCTAGGGTTCGGGCAGCCAGGGTCGGGGCAGTGAGGGTGGGGCAGTTACGGGCGTGGCAGGTCGAAATAAGCTGTGTCGCACCATTCCTCACCGTAGAGGAAATCTTTCTCAACCGTGCGAAGGTGGACAAATCCAAGCTTTTTCAAAAGGGTGACCGATCGCACGTTGCGCGGATCACAGTCAGCGGTGAGGCATGGCGCATCTGCATACTTCGCAAAACAGTATGGCAGGATCGCGCGCACTGCCTCCCGCGCAAACCCATGCCCCCAGAACGCAGGATGTAGCAAAAACCCAACTTCAGCAGGCCGCCAGCACCCCGCCTTGCCAATGCAGCGGCCCTCATGCTCGATCACGAATTCCTCACTGTCTTGCGCCTCTGACTGCATCAGATGCTGCAGAAAGGCCTGCGTCTGCGCCAGATTTTCATGGGGCGGACAACTCCAATAGCGCATGACGCGCGGGTCGGTCATCATGGTATGAAACGCGCCAAGGTCCCCGGCGCGTGCCCGTCGCAGCACCAACCGGTCGGTTTCAATCATATGGAGAGACGTGCCGCGTGGCTGCCGCGTTCGCGGTAAGGGGTGGTGTCGTAATGCGCGCGGTAGCATTTTGAAAAATGCGAGGGCGACGCGAACCCGCAGGCCAGTGCCACGTTGATCACACTCATATCCGTCTGCATCAGCAGGTTGCGCGCCTTTTGCAGGCGCAGTTCCATGTAGTACCGCTTGGGGCTGCGGTTCAGATAGCGGCGGAACAGTCTTTCAAGCTGTCTCGTGGACATGCCCACATCCTTGGCCAGCACCGACGGGCTGATGGGTTCTTCGATGTTGGCTTCCATCATCTGAATGACAGACGACAGTTTTGGGTGGCGCACGCCGATGCGGGTGGGCACCGACAAACGCTGCGTGTCCTGATCCGTGCGGATCGACGAATAGATCATCTGATCGGCGACCAGATTGGCCAGCTCTTCGCCGTGCCGGTCAGCAATCAGCTTGAGCATCAGATCAATTGAGGACGTGCCGCCCGCCGTGGTCAACCGGTTGCCATCCACCACAAAGACGGATTTGGTCAGTTCCGTGTCCTGAAATTCCTCGGAAAAGCTGTCCTGATTTTCCCAGTGGATCGTCGCTTTCTTCTCATCCAGAAGGCCCGCGCGTGCCATCGTGTAGGCCGCCGTGCAAAGCCCGCCGACGACCAGCCCCTTGCGGGCTTCCCGGCGCAACCAACTCAGCACGCGTTTTGACGTGGCGGCCTGCACGTCGATCCCGCCGCACAGAATCAGACGGTCATCGCGGCCCAGATCATCAAGATCGCCATCTACCTGAAACCCTGTGCCGGTACTGGATTCCACGATACCACCGCCTTCGCCAAGCGTGCGCCACTCGTAAAGCGGTTGACCCGACATGCGGTTGGCGATCCGCAACGCCTCTACGGCAGAGGCGAAGGACAGCATCGTAAAGTCTTTGAGCAGAACGAAAACGAAGCGTTCAGGCTTGCCTTCGGCAGGAGGGCGGTGCGCGACGGACATTTGAGCCTCTTGGTCTTATGAGTTGGATCGGACGGCGCACGCCCGATGGCTGACAGGTTGCTCATGCCAATACGCTCGCGTCAAGGGCACGCAATTGACATATGGTCAGTCGAGTGCGGCTTTTGTATAGAGAGTATCGTATTGTTTGCGCTCGCAGGTGGACGGGCCCTAGACGGAGTGGATAAAATGACCGAGTGGACGAAATCAAGCTGGCGTGCCAAGCCCCGGATCCAGATGCCGGAGTATCCGGATCAGGATGCTCTCGAGGCGGTCGAGGCGCAACTGGCGCGGTTTCCGCTGCTTGTTTTTGCGGGCGAAGCGCGCAGGCTGAAAAAGCACCTTGGTGCCGCATCCCGGGGTGAGGCGTTTTTGCTGCAAGGCGGAGATTGCGCAGAAGCGTTCGATCAGTTCAGCTCGGACGCGATCCGGGACACGTTCAAGGTCATGTTGCAAATGGCCATCGTCCTGACCTACGGCGCGAAGGTGCCGGTGATCAAAGTGGGGCGCATGGCCGGGCAATTTGCCAAACCCCGCTCTGCCCCGACAGAGACGGTGGATGGCACGGAATTGCCCAGCTACCGCGGCGACATCATCAACCAGCTTGATTTCACGCCCGAGGCCCGCATCCCCGACCCGCAGAACATGCTGCGCGCCTACACGCAGGCGGCCGCAACGCTGAACCTGCTGCGCGCGTTTTCCACGGGCGGCTATGCGGATGTCAATCAGGTGCATGCCTGGACGCTGGGCTTTACCGAAAGCGAAAAGGCGCAGGCTTACCGCGAAGTCGCCAACCGCATTTCCGACACGCTGGATTTCATGTCAGCGGCGGGCGTGAACGCCGATACGGCGCACACGCTGCAAACGGTTGAATTCTACACCAGCCACGAATCTCTGTTGTTGGAGTATGAAGAGGCGCTGACACGTGTGGACAGCACCACCGGCAAATGGCTGGCGGGTTCGGGTCACATGATCTGGATTGGTGACCGCACGCGGCAGCCGGACGGGGCGCATGTGGAATTTGCCAGCGGTGTGCAAAACCCGATTGGCCTGAAATGCGGCCCGAGCATGACCACGGATGACCTCAAGCAACTGATGGCAAAGCTGAACCCCGACAATGAAGAGGGGCGTCTGACCCTGATCGCGCGCTTTGGGGCGGGGTCGGTGGGCGAGCATCTGCCACGCCTGATCAATGCGGTGCGCGAAGAAGGGGCCAATGTGACATGGGTCTGTGACGCGATGCATGGCAACACCATCAAATCATCCTCCGGCTACAAGACGCGCCCGTTTGAATCGGTCCTGCGCGAAGTACGCGAGTTTTTTGCCGTACACGCGGCGGAAGGCACGGTGCCGGGGGGCGTGCATTTTGAGATGACAGGTCAGGACGTGACCGAGTGTACCGGTGGCGTACGCGCGGTAAGCGACGGGGACCTTTCAGACAGATATCACACAGCCTGTGACCCGCGTCTCAATGCGAGCCAATCGCTGGAACTGGCGTTCCTTGTGGCGGAAGAGCTGTCAAAACGCAGGGCGGCACAACCTGCTGCTGCAAACGCGTAAAGCGCTAGCGCGGCTCAGGCGCCTTTCTTGCAAAAAGTAAGCCCACGGCTCCGTTCTGGATCCGTGGGCTTAGTCCTGATCAAAGGATGTCTTGAACGTGCAGCGCCGAAACGGCAGTGCTTAGTCGTCTTTTTTCACAAGCCGCAGATAAGGCGCATCGCGGCGCGGGGTGCTGGTCTCGAACCCGCCTTTGTCTTCGGCAAAACCCGTCACGGGCGTCTGTATCTCCTGCTGCGCTGGCGCGGGCGTGGGTTTCGGCGTTAGCGGCTTCGCGGGCAGCTTTGGCTTTTCAATTTCCAATGGACCGCTGGCACCGGCCACAATCGGGCGCAGGCTGGAACTGACCACCTCAAAGCGGCGCGGCGACCGGCCGATCTCTCCGGTGGTGACCAATGCGCCCAGAATGCGGCTGACATCCCCCAGATCGCTCTTGAGCGGCAACAGCAGCATCCGGGCTTCCAGCGCCGGTGCGCCGATGCTTTGTTCGGAATACAGTTTAAGCGTGCAAGTGGCAGGGGTTTCGAACACCTCTTCAAGGGTGTCGCTGACCTGACGGCGCGAGCTTGGCGCGATAAATGACGTGAGCGGCATCCCGCGCACTTCCATGCCCATGATGTCGGACAGACGGCTTCCGGCGATGCGCAACCGTGCAATACCCGGGGCAATCCGCTCTACGATGAACGAATGTTCAAGGGCCTGTTCGATCCCGCGCGGGTCAATTTCTGCACGCTTTGGCATGATGCGATTGGCGCGCAAAGCTTCCCAATACGCTTCAAGCTGCGCCAGTGGGGCATACCCGGAATTCTTGTTCTGTTGCGTCATCTCGACCACATTGTGTGTATTTTGGCTACCATTGTCCATCACTTTGGTCTTGGTCCTTTTTCATCGTGCAGATTAAAGCGTCTTGAGTGAACGTCTCCAACCCAGAGGTATTGAACGACCACTCCGAAAGTATGAGTAAATCTATCCTTAATTTGTACGAATTGGGGAACTTTGTAAAAAAATGGTTAACTTAGGGGTGTCGTTTTTCGCTGCGCCACGCGTCTTTCAAAGTGCCTTGCTGCTCTTTATCGATCAGACGAAAGATCAAAGCCTCTTCCCGATGTCCGTGCGGGGGCTTGCTCTGAACGGGCAAATCAACATAAGCGTTGGGCTGCGAAAGATCACGAAGAAAGAGGCACCATGCTCCGATCCATGACAGGTTTTGCTTCTGCGACCGGCACGCAGCGCCCCCATAGCTGGACGTGGGAAGTGCGCAGCGTGAATGGCAAGGGGCTTGATCTGCGGGTGCGCGTCCCGGATTGGATTGAAGGGCTGGAGACGACGCTGCGCCAAAAGCTGACCAAGGCTGCCGCGCGCGGGTCCGTCACCTTTGCGTTGCGGGTGTGGCGGGATGAAGACACCGTTGGCACACAAAAAGTGAACCCGGCGCAGTTGGACGCGGTGCTGACGGCGCTGTCGGCGGTAGAAGCGCGCGCAGGCGCGATGGGGATCGCACTGGCGCCATCGCGGGCCAGCGATCTGTTGTCGTTGCGCGGCGTGCTTGAAACCGCAACCGACGCCGAAGATACAAGTGCCTTGTCCAAGACCCTCTGTACGCAAGCAGATGCGTTGATTGACGCGTTCAATCGCATGCGCGCCACTGAAGGGGAGGCGCTGGAAGCTGTGTTGCAGCGGCAGTTGGACGAGATCGATGCGCTGACATCTCAGGCACACTCCCTCGCGCAGGCCCGTGCGCAGGCGCAGGCGGAGACGCTCATGCGCAATCTGGCGCGGGTGCTTGACAACAGTGACGGCGCAGACCCGGACCGCGTTGCACAGGAACTGGCGATGCTTGCGGTTAAATCTGACGTCACCGAAGAAATCGACCGGTTGCGCGCGCATGTGGGGGCTGCGCGTGATCTGATCGGCGGTGGGGGCGCCGTGGGGCGCAAGCTCGACTTTTTGATGCAGGAATTTAACCGTGAAACCAACACGCTGTGTTCCAAAGCTCAGGCCACAGATTTGACGCAATGCGGTCTGGCCCTTAAATCCATCATCGATCAAATGCGCGAACAGGTGCAAAATGTGGAGTAACCCAAGACGATGACGCGCCGTGGCCTTTTGATCATTCTCAGTTCGCCCTCCGGTGCCGGAAAATCCACCCTGGCAAATCGCTTGCGCGCATGGGATCCGGATATCGAATTCTCGGTCTCTGCCACCACGCGCGCGCCGCGTCCCGGTGAGACGGACGGACGGGAATACCACTTTATCAGCGAGGCAGCATTCAAATCGCAGGTCGCCGCGGACGGGATGCTGGAGCATGCTCATGTGTTTGGCAACTTTTATGGCTCGCCCTTGACCCCAGTGAAAAACGCCTGCGACGCAGGGCGTGACGTGTTGTTCGACATCGACTGGCAGGGTGCGCAACAGATCCGCAATTCGGCGCTGGGGCCGCAAACATTGTCCATTTTTCTGCTGCCCCCTTCGATTGCGGAACTGCGCAGCCGTCTTGAAAAACGCGCACAGGACGATGCAAGCACCATTTCCCGCCGCATGTCCAAAAGCTGGGACGAGATCAGCCATTGGGATGGCTATGACTTTGTGCTTGTGAACGACGATCTGGATGAGACCGAGGAGCGGTTGAAAACCATTATTCGGGCCACGCGCCTGCGCCGCTCGCAACAGCCGGGACTGACGGACCACGTGCGCTTTCTACAATCTGAATTCGAGGAACTGGAATGACTCTTTACGCTTTGGATGATCACCGCCCTGATCTTGATGTCGATACCTGGGTGGCCGCTGATGCCAACCTGATCGGACAGGTTGTGCTGCGCGCAGGCGCGTCCGTCTGGTTTGGCACGACCATCCGCGCGGATCACGAGGTGATTTTGATCGGCGAAGGGTCGAATGTGCAGGAAAACTGCGTATTTCATGTAGATGCGGGCTTTCCGCTAACCATCGGGCAGAATTGCACCATCGGGCACAAGGTCATGCTGCACGGCTGCACCATCGGGGATAATTCGTTGATCGGGATGGGGGCCACCGTGTTGAACGGTGCCAAGATCGGCAACAACTGTCTGATTGGCGCGGGCGCGTTGATCACTGAAAACAAGGTCATCCCCGACGGCAGTCTGGTGATGGGCGTGCCGGGCAAAGTGGTGCGCAGCCTTGATGACGCGGCGATTGCCGGGCTGACGGCCTCTGCCGAGCACTACCAGCACAACATGCGGCGTTTCCGCGACAGCCTGCGTGTGTTGGAGACGTAAGATGAAAAACGAAAAAGGTTCGTTGATGCGCCCCGACGCCTTGCCTGCGTCTGCGTCCCGGCCTGTGGTCACACCGCTCAGCCCGTCGGTCGTCTACGCGTCTGAGACGCCGGATATGCTGGACCAGCAGTATGAAGGCGGCTTGCACGGCTACACCTATTCTCGCGAGGGGCACCCGAATGCGGATGTCGTCGCGCGGCGGATGGACCGGCTGGAGCACGCGCCGCATCCCGGTATGATCACCTCGTCCGGGATGGCGGCGATCTCTGCTGTGCTGCTTGGTCTGTGCAAGACCGGGGATCATGTGATCGGCGGCAGCACGCTTTATGGTCGGTCCTTGCGCATGATGAATGAAGACCTGCCGCGTCTGGGGATCGCCACAACGCTTGCAGACCCCGGTGATCTGGAGGCCATGCGCGCCGCTCTCCGCCCGGAGACCAAACTGATCCTTGTAGAGGTCGTGTCAAACCCGACGCTGCGGGTTGCGGACATTCCCGCGCTGGCCGCCCTTGCGCAGGAATCTGGCGCCTTGCTGGTGGTCGATAACACCTTTACCACACCGCGCGCTTTCCAGCCCTTTGCGGCTGGGGCGGACATTGTGGTGCATTCTCTGACGAAACTGCTTGCGGGTCATTCGGACGTGATGCTGGGCTATGTCGCCGCGCGAGACGCGGAGATAAACGACCGTCTGCGGGTGTTTACGGTGACGTCCGGCATGACCGGCAGCCCGTTTGATTGCTGGCTTGCGGAACGCGGCATGCTGTCGTTCGAGCTGCGCTTTGACCGCGCCCAAAGCACGGCGCGCCAGCTGGCGGCGCATTTGTCGGGGCTGAGCGGGGTGCGGCGCGTGCTGTATCCGGGGCAGGCTGATCATCCCGACCACGCCGCAGCAACGCGGCTGTTGGTCGATCAGACCTGCAATATGGTCAGTTTTGAGATCGAAGGGGACCGGGCGGCGGCCAATGCCTTCACTCGCGCCGCCGATGGTCTTTCCTTTGCGCCAACCTTGGGCGATGTCGAAACAACGATCTCGCATCCGGCCACGTCTTCGCACCGCGCGTTGAGTGCGGCGCAACGGGAACAGCTGGGCATGTCCGAAGGATTCTTCAGGGTCTCTGTCGGACTGGAAGAGCCAGACGCGCTGTGTGAGGTGTTTTCCCGTGCGGTTGCAGCGGCGACAGGTGCCGGAGTTAGCTGATGCCCGAGGCGCTCAATGAAGTGCTGAATGCCTTGCCTTTGCCTGCCATGACCGTCGACGGGTCCGAACGTATTTCGGCGGCGAACGCGGCGGCCCAAAAGCTCGTGGGGCAGGGCATTGTCGGGCGGAATTTTGTCACGATCCTGCGGCAACCGGTCCTTGTGGATATGATCGAGGCGGTGTTGCGCGACAGCCAGCCACGTGCGGCGCGCTATCTGGCCAACGACGGGGAGCGGGACACGACATTTGAGGTCACCGCGCGGGTCGTCACTGAACACCGTGTCATTCTGCTGTGTTTTACCGACATCACCCATCTGGAACAGGCCGGTCAGATGCGCCGCGACTTTGTGGCCAATGTCAGTCACGAGTTGCGCACGCCACTGACGGCGCTGATGGGCTTTATCGAGACGCTGCGCGGCCCTGCACGCGATGACGCGGGCGCGCGCGAAAGGTTTCTGGGCATCATGGAAGGCGAAGCGGGGCGCATGAACCGGCTGGTGGGCGATCTTTTGTCGCTGAGCCGGGTCGAAGACAACGAACGGGTGCGCCCGCGCGATGAGGTCGATCTGGTGGGTGTTCTGGACTCTGTTCTGCGGACGCTCAAACCCTTGGGCGATGAGGCGGGCGTGGTGCTGGAGGCAAGGCTAGGTGTCGGTCCGCTGAAGATGATGGGCGATCAGGATCAGCTTTTTCAGGTCTTCACAAATATCGTGGAGAACGCGATCAAATACGGGGCCTCAGGCGGGCGTGTGGTCGTCGAACTGGACCGACTGGAGCGCGACCCGTCCCTGCGTGCGCCGGGCGTGCGGGTGAAGATCATAGACTTCGGCCCCGGCATCGAAGAAATCCATCTGCCTCGGTTGACCGAACGGTTTTATCGTGCCGACAGCCATCGCAGCCGGGCGCTTGGCGGGACCGGCCTTGGGCTGGCCATCGTCAAACACATCATCAACCGACACCGGGGGCGGCTGCGGGTAGACAGCACCATCGGCGTTGGCACGACCTTCACAGTGATTCTACCGCTCAGGCTTGAACTGTGACACGGCTCCGGTGGGTGGTGCTCTGATTTATGAACTTAAAAGCAAAGTCGCCCTGCGCACTTCTACTTGAGGTGGTTTTCCGCTGGTAAAATCGCCCTGCCATCGGCCTTGTCATGAAACTGTTACGTAGCTGTCACAAAAGCATCGCGCAGGGCCCGTACCAAACAGCCAGGATCACCATGGGGGTGGTCAGATCAAATTCTGGAAATGACAGGAGCTTTCATGTCGTTCAAATTAGCAACATCTGCACTTGCTATCGCGGCGTTGTCCGCGACAGCGTCATATGCGCGCGATCAGGTGCAAATTGCCGGGTCATCGACCGTTCTGCCCTACGCTTCCATCGTGGCTGAAGCCTTTGGCGAGAACTTTGACTTCCCGACACCGGTTGTTGAATCAGGCGGCTCATCCGCGGGCCTAAAGCGGTTTTGCCAGGGCGTCGGCACACAGCACACAGACATCGCAAACGCCTCGCGCGCGATCCGCGAAAAAGAGATGGCCGCCTGCGCCGAGAACGGTGTCACGGACATCATCGAAGTCCGCATCGGCTATGATGGCATCGTGTTCGCCAGCCAGATCGACGGTCCGGCCTACACGGCCTTTACCCAGTCCGACATCTTCAACGCGCTGGCCCCAAAGGTGATGGTTGACGGCGCGCTGGTCGAGAACCCGCACACCAAATGGTCCGATTTCAACAGCGACCTGCCGGACGCGGACATCCTTGCCTTCATTCCGGGCACCAAGCACGGCACGCGCGAAGTGTTCGAAGAAAAAGTGCTCGTGGCAGGCTGTGAAGCCACAGGGGCGATGGACGCGATGGTTGCGGGCGGCATGTCCGAGGACGACGCCGAAGACGCCTGCCTTGAAGTGCGCACAGATGGTAAATCCGTGGATATTGACGGCGACTACACAGAAACGCTGGCGTCCATCGATGCGAACGGCAACGCAATTGGCGTCTTTGGTCTGGCGTTCTATGAAAACAACACCAACAAGCTGAAAGTGGCCACAATGGGCGGAGTTGAGCCGACCACTGAAACCATTTCTGCTGGCGAGTATCCGGTGTCGCGCCCGCTGTTTTTCTACATCAAGAAAGCGCACATCGGGGTGATCCCCGGTCTGAAAGAATTCGCTGAATTCTACGTCGCGGACGAGATCGCAGGACCTGACGGCCCCTTGGCTGAATATGGTCTGGTGTCCGACCCCGAACTGGCAGCAACACAAGCAGCAGTGGCGGGCGAGCAAGTCATGGGCGGCGGCAGCTAAACCGCACCACAGTGCCCGGCACCCTGCGCGGGCGCGCCACACAACCGAAGGACGGCACCCTATGCCGTCCTTTTTCCACGAAAAGTTTTGACCAAGACACGTCGGTCGAGGGATACATATGTCGGTTTTTTGGCTTTCTCTCTTTGTGATCCTGATTTCTGCCGCCGGGTTTGTTCTGGGCCGCGCCCGTGCCATGCAAAGTGCAGGTGGGGACAGACGCGTGCTGCATTCGCTGCCGAATTATTACGGGTCGAATGCGTTCATGAAAGCCGTTGTGCCTGCCTTCGGGATCATGATCCTGTGGTTGCTGGTGCAACCGCTTGTCATCCAAAACAGCATTGCAGGCATGATCCCGGATGCGGCTATTGCGGATGACGCGAACATCGGGCTGGTGATGTCCGAGGTGGAACGCACCGCCGACGGTCTGGACAATGCCGTGGCTGCAGGCGTCATGGATGAAGGGGCGGCCCGCGACGCGCAGGCAGACCCTGCGCAGGTGACAGAGCGCCTCAAAGAAGCAGGGCAGGTGGTGACAAACCAGATCACGCAACCTGTTCTGCGTGCCGCACAAGCCTACCGCGAGATGAGCGCGTCCTCAAACCTCTACATGACGATCCTCGTGTTGGTCGCCGCTCTGGTCGGGGGCGCATGGGGGGTGATGCAAAGCGGCCATGCGTTCCGGGCGCGCAACGTGGTCGAAAAGGGGATCATGGCGATCCTGATCGCGGCGGCCTCTGTGGCGATCCTGACGACCATCGGCATCATTCTGTCATTGATCTTTAACACGGTTGAGTTTTTCAAGCTCTATCCGGCCGCTGACTTCTTTACGCTGCTGGAATGGGCGCCCAGCTTTTCCGGGCGGGGCGGAGCCTCCAGTCTGGGTATTCTGCCGCTGCTGTGGGGGACGATCTATATTTCCATCGTGGCGTTGCTGGTGGCGGTGCCGATTGGGCTTTTCTCGGCGATTTACCTGTCGGAATACGCCACACCGCGCGTGCGCGGCATCGCCAAGCCCTTGCTGGAAATCCTCGCGGGCATTCCCACAATCGTCTACGGGCTGTTTGCGCTGCTGACGATTGGCCCGATGCTGGTAAGCGTCTTTGGCAATGAGGGTCTGGGATGGATGGGCGGTGGACGTTCTGTGATGACCGCCGGGATCGCGATGGGCATCATGCTGATCCCATTTGTAAGCTCCCTCAGCGACGACATTATAAACGCGGTCCCGCAGACCCTGCGCGATGGGTCGTATGGGCTTGGGGCGACGCAGTCGGAAACGATCAAGAAAGTTGTCTTGCCCGCTGCGTTACCCGGCATCGTTGGTGCTGTCTTGCTGGCTGCGTCGCGCGCCATTGGTGAGACGATGATTGTGGTTCTGGGGGCAGGGGCCGCCGCACGATTGTCGATGAACCCGTTCGAGGCAATGACGACCGTCACCGCAAAAATTGTTAGCCAGCTGACCGGAGACAGTGATTTTGCCTCGCCTGAGGCGCTGGTGGCCTTCGCGCTGGGGATATCTTTGTTCACCCTCACGCTGGGGCTGAATGTCTTTGCCCTCTATATCGTTCGCAAGTATCGGGAGCAGTACGAATGACTGACGCAAGCCTCCGTGGGGATCTGCCACAAAAGAAAGCGCGCGTGTCTTTGATGGACGCTGATGCGAGAACACAGGCGCGCCAGAAGGCGGAAAAGCGGTTCCGCATGTACGGTATTGCCGGGATCGCGACGGGCATCTTTTTTCTGATCGTTTTGCTGGTGGCGATTGTGTCGAGCGGCACAGGTGCGTTCCAGCAGACCTTTATCAACATTGAAGTCTATCTGGACCCCGACAAGCTAGACAAGAACGGCAACCGGGACCCGGACGATCTGCGCAAGGTATCAACCTTCGGGTATAACCCTTTGGTGCAGCAGGCGGTTTTCGACGCGGTGCAAGCGGCGGGTATTGAGACACCGCTTGCAAAGAGGGGCGACATGAAAGCGCTCATCTCAGCCTCTGCGCCTGCGCAGGTGCGCGATACCGTGCTCGAAAACCCCGATCTGATTGGCGAGACGGTTGCGTTTCGCATCCTCGCGGCCAGCCGTGTGGATGGCTACCTGAAAGGCCGTGTCGTGCGCGACGATGTGGCCCGCGACAAGAACATCGACGCAGAGCACCTTGATCTGGTGGATGCGCTGGAACCACTTGGCATCGTTGAGAAAAAATTCAACATCGCTTTTATCACGGGCGCAGATGCATCTGAGAGCCGGGCAGAGGCCGCCGGGATCGGCGTCGCCATGATGGGGTCGTTGTTTATGATGATGGTGGTGCTGGTGCTGTCGCTGCCCATCGGTGTTGCGGCATCGATCTACCTTGAGGAATTCGCGCCGAAAAACCGGATCACGGACCTGATCGAAGTGAATATCTCGAACCTCGCGGCGGTCCCATCCATCGTGTTCGGCATTCTGGGGCTGGCGGTGTTTATTCAGTTCATGCATCTGCCGCAATCCGCCCCCTTGGTTGGCGGGCTGGTGCTGACCCTGATGACGCTGCCCACGATCATCATCTCGACACGCGCCTCCCTTAAGGCGGTGCCGCCGTCGATCCGGGATGCAGCCCTCGGGGTCGGTGCGTCGAAAATGCAGGCCGTGTTCCACCATGTTCTGCCATTGGCCGCTCCGGGCATTCTGACCGGAACCATCATCGGGCTGGCGCAGGCGCTTGGCGAAACGGCCCCCTTGTTGCTGATCGGCATGGTGGGCTTCATTGCGTCCAACGCGCCAGACGGGATTGCCAGTGGTTTGCTTGATCCAAACTCCGCCATGCCCGCGCAAATCTACGAATGGGCCAAACGGGCCGATCCCGCATATTATGAACGCGCTTGGGGTGGTATCATCATCCTGCTTGGGTTCCTGATTTCGATGAATACCATTGCAGTCATCCTGCGCCGTCGCTTTGAGCGTCGCTGGTAAGAGAGGCCGGAACAATGAACGACATGAGAATACTGGAGAGAGACGTGGATGTCAGCGACGTCAAGATTGCAGCCAAAGACGTGCAGGTCTATTACGGCGACACCCACGCCATCAAGGATGTGAACGTCGAAATCCAAGACAAGACAGTCACGGCGTTCATCGGTCCATCAGGGTGTGGCAAATCAACTTTCCTAAGATGTATCAATAGGATGAACGACACAATTGATGTGTGCCGCGTTGTTGGTGACATTCATATCGACGGAGAAGACATCTACGACAAGAAGGTGGACCCGGTGCAGCTGCGGGCAAAGGTTGGTATGGTCTTTCAAAAACCAAACCCCTTCCCGAAATCGATCTATGACAATGTGGCCTACGGGCCGCGCATTCACGGGTTGTCTTCCTCCAAGGCGGATCTGGACAACATCGTGGAAAGTGCGCTGAAACGCGCGGCGATCTGGGATGAAGTCAAAGACCGGCTGCAGGCACCGGGCACTGGATTGTCCGGCGGCCAGCAGCAGCGTCTGTGCATTGCGCGTGCCGTGGCCACGGAACCTGAGGTTTTGCTGATGGATGAGCCTTGCTCTGCGCTGGACCCGATTGCCACCGCACAGGTCGAAGAACTGATCGACGAGCTGCGCCAGAATTATTCGGTGGTGATCGTGACCCACTCCATGCAGCAGGCCGCCCGCGTCAGTCAGAAAACGGCGTTTTTCCATCTGGGCAACCTTGTCGAATACGGGGAAACGAGCACCATCTTTACCAACCCCACAGACCCCAGAACTGAAAGCTACATCACAGGGCGGATCGGATAATGGTCACAGATCAACAACATATCGCGTCGGTTTTTGACCGCGATCTCGAAGCCATTCAGGCGCAGATCATGAAAATGGGTGGCCTCGTTGAGGCCGCAATCCGTGAGGCGGCAACTTCGCTTGAGACCCGCGATGAAGAGCGCGCCGAAAAAGTGCGCAAAGCCGATGCGGCCATTGATGCGCTTGAAGAGATGATCAACGAAGAAGCCGCACGGGTGATTGCCCTGCGCGCCCCCATCGCCAGCGATCTGCGTCTGGTGCTGAGCGTGATCAAGATCAGCGCCAACCTCGAACGCATCGGGGATTACGCCAAGAACATGGCGAAACGCACCAGTGTTCTGTCGCAGCTGGCCCCGATCACGGAAGGAACGATGGCGCTGCGGCGTATGGCCCGCGAGGTTGAGCGTATGCTGAACGACGCGCTTGATGCCTATGTGCAACGCGACGCGGAGCTTGCAGCAGACGTGATCAGCCGGGACCGCGAAGTGGACCAGATGTACAACGCTTTGTTCCGCGAATTCCTGACCTTTATGATGGAAGACCCGCGCAACATTACGCCCTGCATGCATCTGCATTTCATCGCCAAAAACATCGAACGGATGGGCGACCATGTGACGTCAATCGCAGAGCAGGTGGTCTATCTGGTGACCGGCGACACCCCGGATGAGGCGCGTCTGAAAGCCGACAAAACATCCCTGATTGCTGAAGGATAACGACATGTCTGCCGATCAACCACGGGTTCTGGTGGTGGAAGACGAGCCGGCACAACGCGAGGTGCTGGCCTATAACCTTGAAGCAGAAGGCTTTGCGGTGAACAAAGCCGAGAATGGCGAAGAGGCTTTGATGCTGGTGGAGGAGACCGCCCCGGACGTGATCGTGCTGGAGTGGATGATGCCAAACCTCAGCGGGATCGAGGTGTGTCGCAGGCTCAAGATCAGGTCTGAGACCCGCAGCATTCCGATTATCATGCTCTCTGCACGCTCGGAAGAAGTTGACCGCGTGCGGGGGCTGGAGACTGGCGCAGATGACTACGTGATCAAACCCTATTCGGTGATTGAGCTGATGGCCCGCGTGCGCAGCCAGTTACGGCGGGTCCGGCCTTCGGCCACGGGGGAGCGGTTGGAATACGAGGACATCGTGCTGGACGCCACAAGCCACCGGGTGAACCGGGGCGCAACAGAGCTTCGTCTTGGGCCAACGGAATTCAGGTTGCTGTCGACGTTCATGGAAAAGCCGGGCCGCGTCTTTAGCCGCGAGCAACTTTTGGACCGGGTCTGGGGGCGGGATATCTACGTGGACACGCGGACTGTCGATGTCCACATCGGGCGGCTGCGCAAGGCACTGACGCAGCATGGCGGCTCTGATCCCCTGCGCACAGTGCGTGGGGCGGGCTACTCGCTTGGCTAAGGCGCGCGGCTGATCCTCAGATGGCCGGTCTGAGCCCCAGTATCTCGCGCGCTTGTTGCCATGTGGCGACGGGGCGGTCGTACTTGTCGCACAGATCTGCCGCCCGTTTGATCAAGGCTGCATTGGACGGTGCAAGGGTGTCGCGGTCCAGCCGCACGTTGTCTTCGAGACCCGCGCGCGTGTGTCCACCCGCGGCGATTGCCCATTCGTTGACCTCGATCTGCGCGGGCCCGATGCCAGCGGCGCACCAAGGTGCCTCAGGGGCTAACCGGTCCATGGTCTGCACATAGAAATCGAACACCGCCTTGTCCGCAGGCATCGCATTTTTCACCCCCATCACGAACTGGACGTATAACGCGCCAAAGAGCTTGCCCTCGCGGTGCAACCGCACAGCCTGCAAAATATGCGACAAATCGAAGGCTTCGATCTCAGGGACAACATGGTGCTTTTGCATTTCGCTGGCCAGCCAGAGCACCAGATCAGGCGCGTTTTCATAGACGCGCGTCGGAAAGTTGTTTGATCCAACAGACAGTGACGCCATGTCCGGGCGCAGCGGCAGCATGCCCCCACGGTCCTTGCCCGCACCGGACCGGCCGCCGGTCGAAAACTGGATGATCATCCCCGGACAGTGCTGCTCCAGCCCCTCTTTGAGGCGCGCAAATTTCTCGGGGTCTGACGTGGGGGTCTGATCCTCATTGCGCACATGCGCATGACAGATGCTGGCACCTGCCTCAAAGGCTTCTTGCGTGCTCTCGATCTGTTCTGCGATGGAAATTGGCACCGCCGGGTTGGCGGTTTTGGTCGGTACGCTGCCCGTAATCGCCACACAGAGAATGCAAGGTTTCGCCATGATGATATTTCCCTTTGTGCGGCTTCCAATACCGCAAACGATGATGCTCAGATAACCCCTTGCACCCCTCGCGGCGCTGTTGTCCGTATCTGGTTTTTGGACAGACACGCAATGCTTCGGATCGCTCAGGCGGGGTGTTTGCGTGGCCTTCTGTGACGTTTCCGCGTCAAAGCCTCTGGTATAGCTCAAGCGCGCGGCGTGACAAAAGCTCATGCAGGTTCTTGCGATCCACAGGTTTTTGCAGCAGCGGCAGTCCCATCGCCCCGCAAGATTGACGCAGATCGCGCGTTTTATTCGCGGACACCATGGCGCAATAGACGTCACCGTAAAGCCGCCGCAGGTGCGCCACAAGGTCGAGCCCGTCCATATTGTCGCCAAGTTGGTAGTCGATCAGAAAGCCGTCGGGGACCAACTGTATCGCTTCCATCAGGTCCAACGCCTCTTGCGCGCTATGTGTGACCATGATCTCGCAGCCAAGGTCCTCCAGGACCATGCTGAGCGCGGATGCAAAGGCCACATCATTTTCCACCAGCAACAGCAGCATGCCGTTCAGGTCGTGGGTCTCGGGGGCTGCGTGCAAAAGCGCCTCAAGGCTCATGGGTTTTTCGGACGACACCATCGGGACATTCAGCGAAAAACAACTGCCAGTGCCTGGTTGAGACCACAGCCCCAACTCATGCCCCAGACCCGCGCAGGCACGTTCCACAATTGCCAAACCAAGGCCCAGCCCCCCATCGCTGTGGTTTGGATCGAGCCGCTTGAATTCCTGAAAAATACTGGCCTGCGCGTCTTCGGGGATGCCGCGTCCAGTATCCCACACCTCAATACGGGCGGAGCCACCGCTGCGCCGCACGCCCAGCAGCACACGCCCCGTATCGGTATAGCGCAACGCGTTGGAGAGCAGATTTTGCAAAATGCGCCGCAGATAGGACGGATCGCTTTGGACCGTGATATCGGTGTCGACAACGCGCAGCTGTACACCTTTTTTGGCGGCATCATGCCTTAACTCGTCATGAAGCGGACGAATGATGTCGCTCAGCCGCACGCTCTGCTTTTTGAACACCGCCTTGCCTGCGTCCAGTTTCGAGATATCCAGTAGGGCGTCAATGATCTGATGCGCGCCCGACAGGGCCTGTTCGGTCTTGGCGATGATGCTGCGCGCCTCATCGGACTCTGTTTTATCCGCAAGCGAATTCACAAAGAGCTTTGCCGCCGACAGGGGTTGCAACAGATCGTGGCTGGCCGCTGCGACAAACCGCGACTTGGACGCATTTGCCCGTTCCGCCTCCGCAAGGGCCACCCCAAGCTCTTCGGTGCGTTCCTGAACACGCTTTTCCAGTCTTTCGTTCATTTCGAACATGACCCGTGCGGCCTCACGCTCTGCGGTCACATCCGTAAAGCTGATCACGAAACCCCGGTCGGGCATCTCACGGGCAAAGACGCTGAAAATCCGGTTGTCCTTGCGCTCGATCTCAAAGGCCACGGGTTTGCGGGACAAGGGGCGCTGGGTCCAGGCCACGAAACGCTCTGCGTTGAAACTTTTGGGGAACTTAACAAGGTCGTGTAACCGTCCCAAAAGACTGTCAAAATCAGTGCCAAGTTCAATCGCGGGTTCGGGCCGGGTCAGCAGCTCGTTCATCTTGCTGTTCCAGCCTACAAGCCTGCGCATATTGTCGAAAATGCACACCCCCTGGTTCAGATGGTCGAGCGTAGCTTGCAGCATCTTTGCCTGCTGGTCGCGCAGCTTGTCGCGCTCCAGCCTCTCGATCTGCATGATTTCGCTGACGTCGGTCTGCAGGATCACCGTCCCGCCGCGCAGCGTGCGGTGCTCGCTGACCTGAAGCCAGCGATCCCGCACCAGTCGGACGTTAAAGACCACATGCGGCTCAAGATGTTTCGCCATCCGCCGTGATGCCCATGTCTTCGGGTCTTCGCCAGAGGGCAGCGACAGCGACGCGCTTTCGCACACCAGTTGCACGTATTCGCCAAAGGCAAGGCCCGCGCGCAGGCATGGCAGAACATCGGCAAGCTCTTCGCAGAACCGGCTGTTGAACAGAACCAGCCTGTCGTTCATGTCAAAAAGCGCAAAGCCTTCGTCGATGGCTTCAATGGCCTCCGTCAGGTTCGAGCGCGCTTGTTCCGTCTCTGAGCGTGCGTCTTCAAGATGCGCGTTGGCTTCCTGCAGCAAGTCCAGCGTGCGCTCCAGATCTCTGGTCCGCTCGCGCACTTGTGTCTCAAGCAAGGCGGCGCGTTCAAACTGGCGATAGGCAAAGCCCGATTGTTCGTTCTTTTGTTCGACCCGCCGCATGAGCGATTCAGCGATGACCAGAAGCTTTTCATTTTGCCGTTCAAGCGAATCCGCGGTGTTCACCAACGTCATTGGCCGCTGTCCTCACCGCCGTCGATGTCATGGGCGTCGCGGTAAAAGGCGACACCGCTCATTGTCTGGTTCACATGCAGCGGCCCGACCTGTTCCCCGTAGGTCGAAAAGCCCGTGACGTTGTGACGTGACAGGATTTCGGACATGGGCCGGACCATCTGGCTCTGTTCGGCCTCGATCCGCCGCAAGATGCAATCACAGGCGATAATATCGACGGGAGGCTCGTCTTCCACAAGCTTTTGCAGTTCATTTTCAAGGTGTTCGGCCATGTCCAGCGCGCCTGCAACGGTAAGCACCATGCCTTCATCAACCGCTGAAAAGAACACAAGTTCGCCCGCGTCATTGACCTGCTGAATGGCGCGCACATGGTGGGCGTCACCAATGCGCACAACCACCGGATGGGCCGCCATGATGAACCTGTCAAGCTGTTCAGGGTCCTTACCAACTACCCGCGCATATTCGCGCGCTGCAGGTTCCGCGTTGATCGATTTCACGATCCGGCGGGCAGGGTCGGCTTCGGTTACTACCATTTTAACGTCCGTGGGGACCAAATGGTTCAGGCTGAACACACGGGTTCGGAAACGGCTGCGGATCATGGTCAGCACGGCGGCGTTTTCCGCAATTCTGCCGTTCAGCGCCACCAGCGTCCGCGAAAAATCGGTGCCATCCCCGGCAGAGCCGCCAAAGACAGGGATATCCCCCAATGCAGGCGACACTGTGGCTGCCAACAGGTCTTCGCTTAGGGACATGCCATCCACCACCAGAAAGGCGAACATGTGCTGCAGGTCTGCGCGCTCTTGTTGCAAGGACAAACGATTGAGCGTGATGCGGTCCACGGTCTTCTGGGTGTCGAGCGTATCGAGGTTTTCAATCAGGCAGGGCGAGACCGTGAAGTCATGCGCCGGAAAGCCGATGGCGACGATTTTTCCCTCGTCATAGCCTGCGTTGCTGATTTCGCCCGCAGTTGTGCATGCCATCACGTCAACGCCCGGAAAAACCGTGCTGGCTTCCTCGACCACCGCCGTGAAATCCGCTTTGGGGCTGACAAACAGCGTCACAAAAGCGTAAGCACTATCGCCAAGCTGGCTGTGCAAGAGCTTTACAGGCGAGGGGTCTCGCCACGACACTTGTGCCGTATTTATAAGTGAGTCTTTAACAGGCTGCGACCGCACAGTCACATCCTGTAGGCCCTTGCCGGCATACATCAGAATTCTCTCCCTAAGGGAGAACCTACAGCCGTCAGGTTAAACTTGGCAAGACATTTGCGAATTTTACGTCCTGAGCCACCAGAACAGCCTGTGTTCGGCTTTGAACACCCAGTTTTCGCATGATTGCCGTCACATGCGCTTTGACGGTTGTTTCAGCGATGGACAGGTCATAAGCGATCTGCTTGTTCAATTTCCCCTCGCAGATCAGCTCGAGGATTCGCGCCTGCTGGTTGGTCAGCGAGCTGAGCCGCGACAGTGTCTCGGTATCTTGCGACGACGCCGCCCCCTTGACGTATCCCGTGGGGGTATAAACCTGCCCGGCGGAGATTTGATCCAGCGCGTTGCGAAACACATCGCGTTGGCTGTGTTTGGGCACAAACCCGGAGGCACCTGCAACAATCGCGCCTTCGATGATCGCGTTATCGGTCATCGAGGACACGATAATCACAGGCGTGCTGTCCGCCGCCCGCTTGAGGCGGATCAGGCCGTCAAGGCCGCTCACATCGGGCAGGTTCAGATCCAGAAGGATCAGCGCCGGGCGCGGGTTACCTTCGATTTTCTCAAGCGCATTAGACAAGGAATTCGCCGTTTCGACACGCGCGAGATTGACCACTGATTTCAGGGTCAGTTCCAGCGCGTCGCAAAACAGCGGATGATCGTCCACAACAAGGGCCCATCCGTCGGACGGGAAGGCGTGTCGCTTTATCGTTTTCTGCTCTTGCAAGGTCATCATGTCACCGTAACCGTTTTTGACGCGAAAACCAATGCGCCTTAGGTATCGTAAGAAAAGGCGCCCTCTGATTGCAGAGGGCGCCCTCAATCATCATCTGACGGGTGTCATCAGTTCGCAGCCAACTGGCGTGGCAGGCGGAATGTCCAGAGCATGCCACCTTGGTTGAGGTAGCTCACCTTCTTGGCCACTTCGCCACCCCAGAGCGGCACAGCACCGCCCCAGCCTGAGATCACAGTGACGTATTGTTCGCCGTCCTGCTCCCATGTGACCGGCTGACCGACGATGCCGGATCCGGTCTGGAACGACCACAGTTTCTCGCCGGTTTCATCGTCAAACGCGATGAACTCGCCAGAGGGTGTGCCGGTAAAGACCAGACCGCCCGCCGTGGTCATGACGCCGCCCCAAAGGGGTGCTTCGTCTTTGTACTCCCACTTCAGCTCGCCCGTATCGGGGTCGATCGCTTTCAGGCTGCCGATGTGGTCTTCGTAGTTTGGCTTGATGGTGAAGCCCGCGCCCATGTAGGCGGCGCCCTTCTTGTAGTTGATCGGCTCATTCCACAGATCCATGCCCCATTCGTTGGAGGGCACATAGAAGTTGCCGGTCCGCTGGCTGAAGGCCATTGGCATCCAGTTTTTGCCGCCCAGAAAGCCGGGTGACGAAAAGACGACATCCCCTTTTTTGCCATCTGCGGAATCAGTTGGGCTGCCGGGGCGGTTTTCTTCAACAAAGATCGGACGCCCGTTTTCGTCGATGCCGCTCGCCCAGGAGATATCCTTGACGAAAGGAACAGCAGAGACATACGCGCCATCTTCACGGTTCAGAACGTAGAAGAAGCCGTTGCGGTCCGCCGTGGCAAAGCGGTCGTTGCCATCACGGTCGGTGTAGGCCACCACTTCGTTCACACCATCATAGTCCCAGCCTTCGCGCGGCGTGGTCTGAAAGTGCCATTTGATCTCACCCGTGGCCGGATCAAGACCGATCCGCGAGGCGGCATAAAGGTTGTCGCCCATGCCGTCATCCGTGGGCGTGCCCGCACCACGCAGGTGGCTGTTCCACGGGGCAGGGTTGCCCGTGCCAAAGACCAGCGTGTCCGTGTCCGCGTCATATGAGCCGCCAAGCCACGTGGCCCCGCCGCCTGTTTTCCACTGATCACCGGGCCATGTCGCATTGAGCGTGCCGGTCATGGTGCTTTCTTCGCCGTTGAGCGTGCCCATGTGACCTTCGATCACGGGGCGGGTCCAAACCAGCTCGCCGGTTTCGGCGTCGCGGGCCTGCACTTCGCCAACAATTCCGAATTCACCGCCGGAGTTGCCTGTGACGACAAGGCCGTTCACGATCAGAGGTGCGGCTGTGTAGCTGTAGCCCGCCTTGTAATCCGCGATTTTCTTGTTCCAGACCACGTCGCCTGTCTTGGCATTGAGCGCGACCATGCGGGCATCAAGTGTGCCGAAATAGACGTTCTCGCCGTAGATGGCAGCACCGCGGTTGACCACGTCACAGCAGGGCAGAATACCTTCGGGCAAACGGGCGTCGTACTGCCAGATTTCCTTGCCGGTTTTCACATCAATGGCGAACATCCGGCTGTAAGAGCCGGTGATGTACATCACGCCGTCATGCACGATCGGCTGTGTCTCCTGACCGCGCTGCTTTTCGCCGCCCAGGCTGAAGGCCCAAGCGGGCACCAGATTGTCGACGTTTTCCTTGTTCAGTATTTCCAGCGGAGAGTAGCGCTGCAAATGCCGTCCCATCCCGTTGGTCAAAACATCCTGTGTGGATGCTGTATCGTTGAGCAGCATTTCCTCGGTCACTTCCGCATACGCAGAAGTGCTCGCGAGAAGCGCCGCAGTCACGGCAATCGCGAACCTGTTCATGGTTTCCTCCCTAGCCAGTTCATCAAAGCGCACTGCTCATAAGGACTCGCAGTGCAACCTGCGTCGGATACTCAACCAAAGAGGGTTGGACAGAAATTGCACAATGGTCGTATGGCCGAAAGGCTAACAAAAAAGTGCATTGTCATTGGCGATCTGGTGTGGAGGATCGCGGTAAAACTTCGCCAAAGGACGCGTCACATGTCGAGATTACTGTTTTCTATCATCGCACTGCTTGGCGGAGTTGAAGCCTTGGCGGAGGAGCGGAGTGTTTTCCTTCAAGCAGACGGGGGAGAGCGCATCGCAGTCGCCACGATGCAGACCGATGCGGACGGCTCCTACGAATTGACGATGTCAGAGACGGTGTTTACCAACCATTTCCTGTCCATGCGGCCCTTCAAATGTCTGGAGGGGCCAGCCAAGCACTGGTGTTATGTGCCTTATCCGTACCCGCTGGCGCGAAACGTCTCAACCGGTGCCACGGATCTGGAGTATGACCTTTTGTTTTTGTGGAAAGGGGCCGGGGAATACGGGATCGATATGTGGAATGGCGTGTACTACGTGATCGATGAAAAGCCCGATGGCACCCTGTATGGGGTGATGCATGAGATGGACATGAACCTGCTGGCCTCGCCGCCTCCGGAAGGGACGCGCCCGCTCAAGGACAGTGACTTGCACAAGGCGGACGTGGACAGCCATTGGTTGCCCCATCTTGTCATCGAATAGGGCCGCATCACACGAGCGCGCGCACGGTCCTATGGGTTTGTATCGTCAGTCTGCGGCGATGCCGGATTTATTCTCAAGATAGGTCAGAATGAAATCCTGCACGGTCCGGTCTTCAATGCCCACATGCCGCATCTTTGTGCCGGGCATAAAGCCATCGTTGTCTTCAAGCCACGCGCGCAGGGCGGCCGGAGTCCAGACAATGCCAGAGGAGGCAAGCGCGTCCGAGTATTCGTAGCCTTCGACACTGCCCGCCTTCCGCCCGACAACGTTTTCGAGCAAAGGGCCATAAGACGGGTCTTCGGCTCCGACAGCGTGACAGCGGCGGCATTCCTTTTCAAAGAACGCTTTGCCGGCTTCCAGCTTGATTTCTTTGATACTGTCAGCGCCGACAGGCAGCGCTGCAAGCATGAAAACAACGGGAGCAGCAAGGTATTTCATAGAGTTTCTCCAAAGTCTGATGGGTCTGGTCTCTGCCCCTTGAACAGGGTCCACCATGACTTGGATCAAACCTACGACCAAGGTTCGACACCCCGTGATCAAATGCACCCCCCGTCGGCGCGATGAGTACAACGCGCGTCAGGACCCGGTGGGCCGGTAAGCCGCGCCCCATGGAAAGCGCCCGACCTTTATGGATTTCACCGCCTCGCGCGAGGCCACGTCAATCACGGTAACGTCGCCGGACACACCATTCGTTGTAAACAGCAAGGACCGGTCTTCGTTAAACTCCATATGCCAGACGCGCCGCCCGACAAGAATGTAGTCCTCAACCTCATAGGTTTCTGCATTCACAACCGCCACGTGGTTCGAGGGGCCCAAGGCCACAAAGGCATGCGTTTCCCCGGCGGTGAATTCAAAGCCCACGGGTTGCACGCGGTCAGGGTGCACGCCTTGCACTTCAAAACTGATCTTTGCCATCTCGTTCTGGTTTTCGCGGTCAAACACGGTGATGGTGCCGCCAATCTCTGAACTGACCCAAAGCTCGCTGTCGTTCTTGATAAACTCTGCATGGCGGGGGCGACTGTCCACCAGCGTGTTGGCAAAAAGCTCGCGGGTATCGGTGTCGATCCAATGCGCCATATTTGTGGTCTCAGAGGTGGTGATGGCGATTTTCCCATCGGTAGACACAGCCATCCCCTCAGGCTCAATGCCTACGTCGATCTGGGCGATGACCTTGCGCGTTTCGGTATCCACAACCGTGGTGATCGCGTCATCTTCGTTGGCGATATAAAGATGCCTGTCATTGGGATGCAGAACGAATTGCTCCGGGTCCTCCCCGGACGGCAGGTCAAACAGGATCTCGCCTGTGGACGGGTCCATCACCTGCACCGTGTTGCTGTCAGAGGCGCAGATATACAGCCTTGAGAAGTCTTTGGAGAAGGTCAGACCGCGCGGGCGTTCACCGGTGGGGTAGGTGTTGATCACCTCCAGCGTTTCGGTAGAGATGACAGACACGGTGTCGTCTTTCTCATTGGTGACCCAAATCTCGCCCGCATGGGCGGCAGAGGTCATTAAAGCGGCGATTATTGTCAGTCGGATCATTGGAATGCCTCACAGTTGCTTTCGGGGGCGTCGACCCCCAGCGTGTCAAGTTCATTGGTCTGGTGCAGAAACCCTTCAAGCGGTGCCTGTGCCACCAGGGCACGCGGGTGCGTGATGGCGATGGGCTGGCGCAATTGTCCGTTCCAGCCTCGGTAGGTCATGGGGCGCCCCTTGAAGCCCGCCAGTTCAAAATCGTCCGACAGGATATAGGCGCGCAGGGTTGCCGCATCCCCTGCGGAGGTTCTGGTGACGGCCTCTCCCAAGGTGCGCATTGCGGCCCATGCGGCGTAGTCCTGCGACCCCATTGAGCGGCCATTTTGCTTTTCAAACCGCGATTGCAACTGTGCCGCCCCCCATTGTTCGATCACAGGGGACCACGTGACCGCAGACAGCCCCTCTGAGCCTACAACCGGACGCGCTTTCCATGTGTTGTAAAGCACGTAGCGCCCGAAATCATGCACCTCATCGGCAACGATCAACGCGTCGTAGTCTCCAAATTCCTGCGTGAAAAGAGGGACCTCCTGCGCGGCGTTGCGGCGCATGTCGGCGTCAAACGCCCATGTTTTCTCTGCCGACAGTTCCAGCCCGAATTTGGTGACAGAAGCCCGCATGGCCTGTGCGTAGTCTTCGTCGGCATCGTGCACGCCAGAGACCATCACCAGATCGCGCCAGCGCTTGAACAGGAAGAACTGCGCCAGTGCATCCGTGCGCATCGCAACAGACGGCAGGGTGTGCAACAGGTTGGCGCGGCAGGCGTCATCCCTCAGGTCCGTGTCGCTGGCGGCGGTATTGAACAAAAGCGCGTTGGCAGCTTCGGGCAGATCAGCAATGGCCAGAACGGTTTCTTTGGAGGCGTTGAGAATAAGATAGGGGCTTTGCGCCAGCAAATCTTTTGCCACCTCAAGAGGGTCCTCGCCAAGGGCGACAAAGCTCTCGGACAGCTCATAGGTCTGGCCCAGAAATTTGCCGGTGGTGCGGTTGTCGTTCAGCGCGGTCCGCGCGCCTGCCAGCCCGCGATCTTCGGGGATTGGGTTCAGATTGGACAGGGTTGGTGGAATTTCCACCTCGACCTCCAGATAGGACACCTCCAGCGCCACATCTGCCACAGCAGCCGCGCCACAAAAAACAGCGCCGCAAAAGGCTGTGCCCCTAAAAAAAGAGGCCAAAATGGCCTGTCTGATAAGCATGTTGCGTCCTCCCGCTCGCAGTTTATGCAGGGATTTTGTGGGGTCGAATGGGACATTGGTCGCAGATTTCCGCACATCACAACCAAAGTCCAATACCTGTGTGGCGGTTGCTTCTTTAGACAGTCAGGCAAGAGGACCGGACCCCGAGGAGGAGACCATATGGACAAGATGTATGTGCGTGCAGGTGCGTTTGGCGCGGCACTGATGATGGCAGCGACAAGTGCGTTTGCACATGGTGATGTTGTTCCGCAGGCGGTAGATACCGCCGGGCTGCCCGAAATCGGTGAGGAATGGCTGATCGAAAACCCCTACCGGACGGATGCGGTCGGGGAGGATGTCTGGGCCAAGGCGCTTGAGATCGGCGCGTCCGGGTACAACCAGAACTGCGCGCGCTGCCATGGGCTCGAGGTTGTGTCGGGCGGGCTTGCCCCCGATCTGCGGTTTCTGGAGGCAGAAGAATACGGCGATGAATGGTACGCTGAGCGTTTCAAGTATGGCTACACTCAGAATGGTACTACGAAAATGCCGGCCTTTGGGGACTTGTTGGGACAAGAGGCAGCATGGGCCATTCGTACCTACATAGAGACGCGGCCCGATGGCGATGCGCTTGATGAGTATTCAGAAGAGCTGAAGGCCTTGCGGGATGCGTTGCAGCAATACGCGCTGGATACCAGCGGCGCAGACCCTGATGCGCTCAAGGCGCGTCTGGGTGAGATTGCCGGGTCCATCGACACGCTGTCGGGTGCGCCGGTTGCGGATTCTGTTGCATTCCGTGCGGTCAACCTGATCGACGGCACGGCAGAGAAATACAGATCTGCCGCAGAAGTCCTGACCATTGGTTTGTCAGCGGCGCAGTAGATGATGCGGATGTTCATGTTGCGCGCGGGGGTGCTTGTCAGCCTCGCGCTCTTCGCCCCCCAAGCCTATGCGGCTGATCCCTGCGCAGATCACATCCCGCAGCCAAAGCCGCAGAACGCGGGACGTGATATCGTCGGTCAGGAATTGGATGTCCTGCAGGAACAAGGGCATATGCTCTTTGCGGTCTACGAGGATTTCCCGCCCTACAGCTGGAAAGACGGCGGGACGCCGCGCGGCGTTGATATTGATATCGCCCGCCTGATTGCCGAAGACATCGGCGTTGAGGCCCGGTTCAATTTCGTCGCTGCAAGCGAAAACCTTGATGCTGACCTGCGTAACAACATCTGGAAAGGGCCAATTGTCGGCGGGCGTGTGTCTAACGTGATGATGCGTATTCCGTATGACAGCAAGTTCAAGTGTCGCGTTGAACAGGTTGTATTCACAGGGCAATACGCGTCTGAAAGCGTTGCAATTGCCTATGACGCGGCCACCTATCCTGATGACAAGCCGGTCCCTGCGTATTTCAGGTTTGACCCTGTGTCGGTTGAAAACGACTCGATTGCAGACTTTTACCTGTCGTCCTTTGCAGGGGGGCAGCTGTCGGGTAAAGTCGTCCGCTTTCCCGATATGCAGGCCGCTATGAACGCCCTTTCTGACGGGCAGGTGTCGGCGGCCATGGGCCCCTTGGGACAGCTTGAGTTTGGCGCCTCCGAAGGCATCGGTATCCACCAGCCACCCCTTGCCGGGTTCGCGGTCAGCCGCTGGACCTTGGGCGTTGCCATCAACCACCGGTATCGTCCGCTGGCCTATTGGGTGGATGATGCCATACGCTACGCGCTTGAAGATGGTCGGATCGCTGCGATCTACGACAGCTACGGGCTCACGCACCAATTACCAGAGAGGTGAACGCGACCTTGGGTCTACGCCCATGGTCGCATGGGCGTCAGGATGGCATGGGCGTATCGTTCACGCAGAAGTGGAGAAGAGAGATATGAACCTCAGTGACAGCCGCAGCATTGCGGCCCCGATTGATGTCGTATGGGCGGCTTTGCTCGACGCGGAAGTATTGAAGGCCTGTGTGCCTGGATGTCAGGAGATGTCTGGCACGCCCGAAACCGGCTTTGAGGCGACGGTTGTGCAAAAGGTGGGGCCGGTCAAAGCAACCTTCAAAGGTGCCGTGACCTTAAGTGATATTGATGCCCCCAACAGCGTGACAATTTCCGGAGAAGGCAAAGGCGGCGCTGCCGGATTTGCCAAAGGCGGGGCGGATGTCCGTCTTGAGGCGCAGGACGGCGGCACGCTGCTGCACTACGATGTCGAAGCCAAGGTTGGTGGCAAGCTTGCCCAGTTGGGCAGCCGCATCATCGATGGGTTCGCAAAGAAAATGGCCGATCAGTTTTTCAGCAATTTCCAACAGGCGGTCGAAGGACCGGATGCGGAAACGGCTGAAGATGGCACAGAGGAAAAGAAAGGCTGGTTCAAAAAGCTTGTACGCAGCTGAATCGGATCAGGGAGGGTATTATTGTGGTTGACGTGAAGATTGTAGTGAATGGCGTTGAGCGGTCTGGGTCTTGTGAGGGTCGGACGTTGCTGAGCGGTTTTTTGCGTGAAGAGCTTGGGCTGACGGGGACGCATGTGGGG
>JBGCEG010000029.1:0-15836 GCA_045106135.1 Roseobacter sp.
GTGATCGGATACCAGCCGCTGGACGGCAGCCCCGCCACGGTCACGCCGTGGATTGCCTTCAAATCCGCACTCAAGGGGGTGCTCTCTTTCCGAGCCGGCCGGATCGCCGACAAGCTGTTCCCGGACTGGTAGGAAGAGCGCCATAATTTGCCAATTATCCCCTCCCGGAGAGGCCAAACAGAAGGTGCGGGTTGATCAAACGGGGTCATTTCCGCGTGTAAGCGCGCTGTGCGGCTCAGTGAACCTTGGCGGCATGGGCTGCCTGCAGGTTCAAGGCAAAGCCCGGATCACTGCGCCACAGAAGACAGCAGATGCGTTTCAATCTGTTGGTATCCGTAGCCGATGTGGATGCGCTGAATAAACCCGATCGCTGCACTGTCACCGCGCGTCAGTGCCGCGGTGATGTCCTCCAACTCCGCCACCAATGCAAAGGCTGCATCGCGCCCCACCTGATGGCTCACGCGGTACCAAGTGCTCGCGGCTTGATAATAGGCCTGCCACCAGAAAGACCGCAGCGTCGCGTTGCCGATCAAGCTGACAATCAACTGGTGCAGCCGGTGATTAAGCTCAATGTAGCGTCTGGCATCAAACGCTTCACACAGCGCCCTTGCCTCCTGAAGCAGCACCTGTCCGGTCTCACAATCCGTCTGCGTGATTTTACGCGGCGACAGGCTGCCGATCAGCGGCGCCAGTTCAAGGCGCACATCGTAGACATCACGCACTTGCCGTGCCGTCAAAGCCACAACCACGGTGCCCACACCATTGCGGGTATCGACCAGCCCCAAATGGCTGATCTTGCTGATCGCATCGCGCACGGGCGTGCGGCTGACGCCAAATTCGGCCGCCAGCTCCGCCTCTTTCAGCTGATCACCCGGCTGGTATTCCAAAAAGCAGATGCGCTGCAGGATCTTCGCCTGAATGGCATCCACCGTGCTGATCGGTTCAGCGCTTTCAGCATCCATTGTCAGGTTCATCCAAAGCTCCCTCGCCTAGCTGCATACACCAAGGGGAAGTTAATATGCAATATTGCATCAAATCTCGGATTGACAGAAAAGCTGCATACAGGTTAGCAAATTCCTCAGAACTCACCACATCTTTTCAAGGAATTTCCCATGCTCGACGAAGCCAGATCACGCACCCATGCTTTGCAGGTCCGCATGCGGGACCTTGGGATCAGCCGCGCCGTTTTTACGGATGAAAGCTCCATCGCCTATCTCGCGGGCTTCTGGGGCTATCTGGGCATCGAATTTGGCCGCCCATCCATGCTGGTGGTGGACGCCCGGGACGCCCCCATCGTGATCACACCCTTGATGGAATCCGAAATGGTCGGGGCAATGACATGGGTCGAAGACGTGCGCACCTGGGAAGACATCGGCCAGCGCACATGGGGCCGCGCCCTTGCCGGGGCCCTGGGGGACGCGCCGGATACGATCTGGGTCGAACGCGGCAGCATCCCCGCCATCGTGCGCAACCACCTTGACGACACCTATCCGGGGGTGCCGATCAAAGACATTTCGCCGGTGCTGAGCGCACAGCGGATGATCAAATCCCCGTTCGAGGTCAGGGTGATGCAGCAAGCAGGCCAGATCGCAGGCGCGATGATGGCCGCCGCACACGGCAGCTTGCGAGAAGGCGCGCAGGAATATGAAAGCGCGCTGGCAGTGATCGAGGCCGGATCGCGCAAGGCGGCAACCTTTCTGACCGACAAGGGCTGGGACCGGTTTGTCTCTCCGATGATCCACAACCTGCAAATCCTGCAAAGCGGCAAGGACACCTCGATGGTGCATCGCCGTGCCTCCGTCCGGCGGTACCAGCGGGCCGATCCAGTGTATTTCTGCTTTTGCAACATGGCGCAGTTCAAACAGTACAAACTGGGCTTTGACCGGATGTTTCATATCGGCGAGGTGAAAGACGAAGCGGCCCGCGTGCAGGAAGCGGCCATCGCAGCCCAGCAAGCTGCCATCGCCAGCATCCGCCCGGGCATCGAAGCGCAGGAGGTCGCAGCGGCTGCCAACGCGGTCTACGCGGAACGTGGGTATGAAACGGGGTATCGCACGGGGCGGTCTATCGGTGTGGCCTACCTTGAGGCCCCGGAGCTGAAGATGGGCGACACCACCGTTCTGCAACCGGGGATGACCTTTGCGGTGGATGGCGGCATCTCGATTGATGGGGTGACGGCGGGGCGGATTGGCGATTCTATCGTGGTGACGGAAACCGGCTGCGACTACATCACCCAATACTCCCGCACGCTGCTCGTGACGGAGAGTTGAGCGTGGTCCGCAGGCTCAGGCTCGCGGTTGGCCAGTCGCCGGCGCATTTGGCCACGACATCAGAGCGGATGACATGGCTGTCGGATGTGCTGCCGGGGGCCGCCTCTCAGGGGGCTGAGGTGTTGCTGCTGCCCGAACTTTTTGCCACAGGGTATAACATTGGCGATCAGCTTGCGGCACGGGCAGAACCGGCAGACGGTGCCATCGCACAGCGCATTGCCGCCATTGCAAAAGAGCACGGCATCGCCATCCACTACGGCTACCCCGAGACAGATGGCGGTCGTATTTTTAACGCGGCGCAGTGCTTTGCGCCGGATGGTACAGCGCTTGGGGGGCACCGGAAACTGGTGATCCCACCGGGTTTTGAACGCGATTGTTTCGCTGCCGGAGAAAACTGCGCCCTCTTTACCTACCGGAACGTCCGCATTGCGACGCTCATTTGCTACGATGCGGAATTCCCCGAAGCGGCCCGCCACGTGGCGTCTCTGGGGGCGGAGCTGATCCTTGTGCCGACAGCGCTTAGCGCGCAATGGGAATGGGTCGCGCGCACCATGATCCCATGCCGGGCCTATGAAAACGGCGTGTTTCTGGCCTATGCCAACAGCGCAGGCGTAGAGAACGGGATGGAATTTCTGGGCCAGAGTTTCATCGCCGCCCCAAACGGGCAAGAACTGGCCCGCGCAGGCGCACAGCCCGAGGTCATTCACGCGACGCTCGATCTGGATCAGGTGAGTGCCGCGCAAAAACGGCTGCCCTACCTCACGGACCGCGCAGCCCTTGGCAGGATTACTACCTGATTTTGCCGTCCAGCGTCATCAGCGCCCCGTATTGGTCCGGGCGGCGGTCGCGAAAGACGCACCAGTAGTCCCTGATCTCTGCCGCCTTGTCCAAATCGAAGGTCCGGGTCAGCACGGTTTCGGTCTCCCGGTCCGCTTCCTGCACCTTTTCGCCGAATTGGTCGGCAATGAAGGAAGACCCATAAAAGCGCATCTCTGTCCCGCTCAGCCCGGTTTCGGCGCCAATTCGGTTTGAAGCGATCAATGGCACCAGATTTGCCCCTGCATGCCCTTGCTGCACCCGTTGCCAATGGCGGGCGGAATCCCATTGTTCATCCCCCACCTCCGATCCAATAGCCGTAGGATAGAACAACAATTCAGCCCCCATCAGGGCCATCGCGCGCGCGCATTCGGGAAACCACTGGTCCCAGCAGATGCCCACACCGATGCGGCCAAAAGTGGTGTCCCATACGCGGAAACCGGTATCGCCCGGTGAGAAATAGAATTTCTCCTGATAGCCAAACCCATGCGGGACATGGGTCTTGCGATATATGCCCAGCCTGCTGCCATCCGCATCAATGATCGCGATAGAATTAAACCGCGCGTTTCCCGCATGTTCATAGAAAGACACTGGCAGCACCACACCCAGTTCCTTTGCCAGCGACTGAAAATGCGCAAGCGTCGGATGCCCTTCGGCGGGACGCGCACGTTTCAGGTGGCGCGGATCTTCGTCCTGACAAAAATACAGCCCTTCAAACAGTTCCTGCAGCAGGATGATGTTTGCACCACTTGCTGCGGCCTGTCGGATCAGGTTTTCACCCTTGGCGATGTTTTCATCGACATCATCGCTGCAGGCCATCTGCGTGGCGGCAACCGTGACTTCGCGCATCGTTCAGCCCTCCTTTATTTTGCAGGCAGGCACCTGTTGGGTCACGCACCCGATGCCCCCGCCGCCAACAGCCTGCCATTCACTGCGGCAGGTGACAATCTCCCGACCGGGATAGGCGTCTTGCAAAATGGCAAAGCCACGGTCGTCCAGTTTCGGGTCAACCTCCGGGGCCACGACCGCACCGTTGATCACATAGGCATTGGTGTAAGGCATGGCGAGGCGATGGCCGGGCAATGCAGTGCTGTAGGGCATGACATCCATTTCGATAATATCGAGTTGTCGGCCTTTCGCATCGCGCGCGGTTTTCAGGATTTCCAGATTCTCCTGAAGCAAATCGTAGTTCGGGTTGGCCCGGTCAGCCACTTGCGCCAGCACTTTGCCGGGGGCCACATATTCGACCACATTGTCCACGTGACCGTCTGTGGCTGCATCTTCATACAGGCCGAGCGGCAGCCAGATGACTTTCTCGATCCCCAGATAATCGTGCAGATACCCTTCAATCGTCTTCCGGCTCATCCCGGCATAGCGGTTGACGTTGCGCATGTTCTGTTCGGTGGTGATCAGCGTCCCTTCCCCATCGACGGACATACCGCCCCCTTCGCCGATAAAGTCGGTCCTGAAGCAGTGAAGCCCCAGATGGTCCACAAGTTTTGATGGCATCTCAGCCGTTTTTTCGCACACCGCACGTCCGCCCCAGCCGTTAAAACCGAAATGGACCCCGGCCACCTCGCCTGCCGCATTGCGCACAAAGACCGGGCCGTTGTCTCTGATCCAGCAGGAATCGCTGGGGCATTCAAAAATCTCAGCCACATCCGCGCACCTGTTGCGGGCCTCTGGCGCGTCTGCAGGATCGGCAACAAGGGTCACGGGTTCAAAGGGCGCAATCGCGCGCACCGTCGCCTCGATCTCATTGCGAAAACCCGCAACATCGGTTCCGACACCTTCCTCGACGGGCGGCCATGTGATGAGAGTGCGGGCATGATCGTCAAAGCGCGCGGGCATTTTGTAGCCCAGATCATGCGGGGTTTTGGGTGGGGTGCTCATTGGGTCATTCCTTGTGTGCAGGGTGCCAGACGGGCGCGGCTCAGGAGCCGCCCAGCCTGGGCCGAACCATCTTGGCCGAACCGCTTTTGACAAAAGAGGTCGATCTGCCCGCACCTTTTGGCGGGCCGTCGCGGGTCGTGCTCAGTTGCCCGTCTTGAACCGGGTCCAACTGCGCGTCAGCGTGCGCAATGTGGCCTGATCCCGCGGCAGATTGGGAAACAGCGTCGCCATCATGTCATCCGTTGGATAGACGTTCGGATCACTCTTGACCTCGTCCAGCACGAACGCGAGGGAGGCTGCATTGCCGTTGGGATAGTAATACAGGTTGGTCACGCTGGCGATGACCTCAGGCTCCATCAGATAGTCGATGAAGGCGTGGGCATTGTCGGGGTTCGGCGCGTCAGCGGGCACAGACAGAAAGTCAAAGAAGACTTCGGTGCCTTCCTTCGGCACGGAATATAACACTTCAAACCCGTTATCCGCCTCAAGCGCGCGGGCGTAGGCCAGACCTGCGTCCCCGCTCCAGCCCAGTGTCAGACACAGATCGCCGCGCGCCATCTCATTGATCACGGCACCGGTGTTGAAATGCCGGATATACGGGGTGATCGGCGCCAGCAGCGCATCGACTTTCTCAAAATCAGCCTTGTCCGTCGTAAAGGGATCAAGCCCCAGATAATTCAACGCAATCGCAACAATCTCTTCGGGTGAATCGATCATTGCAACGCCACAATCAGCAAACTTTGACACGATGTCTGCATCAAAAAAGATATCAAGACTGTCAATCGGCGCGTCGTCCATGCGCTCAAACACCAGCGCCGGGTTATACATCACACCGGTCGTGCCCCACAGGTAGGGCACCCCGTACTGGTTGCCTTCATCGTGCCGCGCGAGAAACTCCATGATCGCGGGATCAAGATTGCCCATGTTGGACAACGCGGCCGTGTCGAGCTTTTGCAGCGCCCCCACCTGAATGAGACGATTGGCAACAAGTGCTGAGGGAAAGATGACGTCATAGCCGCTGTTGCCGGTCAGCATTTTCGTTTCAAGCGTCTCGAGGCTGTCGAACGGGTCGTAGACAACCTTGATGCCGGTCTTTGCCTCAAAGCCATCCAGCACGTCCTGCGGCACGTAATCCGCCCATGCCGTGATTGTGACGGTGTTGTCTTGCGCAGATGCCTCACCGGCCACCGCGCCGGACAGGATCATTGCGCCCAAGCCAAGCGCAGACAGCGTCTTGGGCCAAGCAAAGAGGTCTCTTGGTTTGGTCATCGTGGTCTCCCATGATACGGGTTCGGGGTCTGTTTCCTGCCCACAGGATCACGCGGAACGCTCGGTTGAACAAATGACATTTATCTATGCATTCAGGTCGATTACATTCACCTGAAGATGAGCAAAAAGAACCTTCCCCCTTTGATCGCGCTGCGCACTTTTGAGGCCGCCGCCCGGCATGCCAGTTTCAAACAGGCCGCCGAAGAGCTTTGCGTCACACCGTCAACCGTCAGTCATCAGGTCCAGAAACTTGAGGACTGGATGGGGGTGCAGCTTTTCCGGCGCTTGAACCGAAAGGTGATTTTGACAGACGCGGGCCGGACCTATTTTTTCACCATATCCAAAGCGTTTGATGAGATGTCGACCGTCACGGGGCTGGTCAGTAAACGCCATCAGGGGGCCGCCTCACCCCGAAAGCTCAAGCTCTTTGCGGACGCAGGTTTCATCGAATGCTGGTTGGGGCCGAGGCTGGACCGGCTGCAATCCATCTTGCCGGATGTGCAGTTGGACATCGCGTTTGGTCAAGACATCGAAGATTACCTGCGCGGGGACGCCGACGTTGCTATTCACTTTGGCAAGGGGGCGTGGCCGGAATTCCAGTCTGTTTTGTTGCGCACGGGGTATGAATTTCCTGTCTGCAGTCCGAAATTGCTGGGCGGGGATACTGTGTTGTCGCGCCCGTCTGATCTGGCGGCCTTCACCCTGCTGCACGAGAGCGACACGTCGGGGTGGACCCACTGGCTGGCACAAGCAGGTGTCACGCATCCGGGCGTGTTGAGCGGGCCGATTTTTCCGTCTACCCAAGCGATCTTCAACAAGGTTTTTGCCGGTCAGGGCATCGCCTTGGGCGACGATATCGTGGCCGCCGATCTGCTGTACTCAGGCGACCTGGTCAAGCCCATCGGTAAAGTCCGCAAGTCCAGCCAGTCGCTGTATTTTCTGCAGATGAAATACGGGGATGACACCGAAGCAAGCGAGGTGTTCAGAACGTGGCTGCTGGATGAGTTGAGCGACCACAGGCGGCAAACAGAAAAGCTGCGCCTCAATGAGACGTTTGTGCTCAGGCCCTAGGCCGCAGGGCTGACCTCCGCACGGCAACGCATCACAGGGACGGTGGCGCGGCATCGCCGGGTGCCACCCGCCCTATGGGGTGGGCCTGACCTTCGCATAGGTGATCCGCCGCAGCAGCCATTCGAACGGCCCCCGCGCAAAGCGCAGTCGCCACACCGAAAGAGCCGCGATCAATCCCACCGTCACAGCGAGTGCTATGGCGACAGCCGTCAACCGGTCCACCGCACCCCACAGGCCCAGCCCGTAGCCCGAAAAGATCGTCGTAAGGATGATCGACTGGCCCAGGTAGATGCTCAGGCTCGATCCCCCTGCGGCCAGAACCTTTGCCATGATCGGTCCCGGTGGTCGGGAGACGGCGGCAATCAGGCCAAGATACCCCAGCGTGGCAATCGGCGCGGAGAAGACAATCAGGACCGCACCGGGCACCGAGGGCCCCCACTGCAACAGCGCGGCCCCGGCAAGCCCCAGCCCCACACCCGGCACAAGGCACCAGCGCCGCGCGCGTCGCCAAAGCGGGTGCCCGACATCATCAAGCATACCCGATTTTACCGCGGCCAGCCCAAAGCAGAACCAGCCAAGCGCAGATAGGCCCTGGATCACCAGAAAAGACGGCATGATCAAGCCAAAGCCGATGGCGCGGAACACAACCGCCTCAATGAAGCCACCGGTGGTCAGGATGTCGCGCTCAAGCGCAATGATGTCAGGCGGTGTTTCCGGCGTGGCCAGCAAAAGCGGCGGAGCGATGAGGACCTGAACGATCAGAAAGGCCACACCGACCCGAATGAGCCGTCGCACCGGCCAGTCCCGGAACACATAGAGGATCGCGCCTGCAACACTGTAGATCGTCAGGATATCGCCGGGATAAAACAGGCAGCCATGGGCAACGCCGAGGATCGCAAGCCCGATCATGCGGTTGCGATAGACGCGCCCGAAGGGCAGGCTCCGGCGTGCTGCTGCGCGCATCAAAAACCCAAGGCCTGCCCCGAACATGAACGAAAACAGCCCGTAGGTCTTGAGCAGCGCCAGACCGTTTACCAGCCAGAGTGTGATGTCATCGCGCGCCGATATGCCGACCGGCGTGGCAAATCCGTGCAGCGCGGAAAAGGCAATGAACTGGACGTTCACCACCACGATACCCAAAAGCGCAAAGAGCCGCAGGTAGTCGGGCATCAGGCTGCGCCGGGCTTCGGTCATGAGTGCTGCAACACCGAAAGGGCCGGAACCCGCATCTTTCGCTTGTGCGGGGGTTTTTCGCCTGATGCGCGCCGGAGGATGGCCTGCGCAATCTGTTGAGAAAGGTATCGTGCGCTTGCATCAACCGATCGTCTGCCCGGCCAGTCTCGGGTCTCGCGGCGCGATTGCAGAACCTCGGCGCAGGCCGCCTGCGCGCAGCTGTCGATCTTCGCCACCGCCGGGCGGGTTTGTAAGCCGGGCAGATGCTTGCCGGCGCGCAGTTTGTAAAACTGGCTCCCTGTATCCAAGCGCGGGCCTGTGCAGGCAACATCGATCAGCGTATCAGGCGTCACCCACCGCCCATGCCCGCGTTGCAAAAGTCTGAGCATCCCCGGCAGGACTCTCTCGGCGCTGCTTCCAAACTCACAGTAAGCCCAAGGCTTTGAGCCTCCCGCCATCTCGCACATCCAACTTAACGGCACATCAGCAGGATCATCTTGCCTACAGACATTGCGCGCCGCGTTATGCGTGGTACCCACGTTCATTGTCCGGGACCCGCCGTAGGTCGGTTTCGGTATGAGATCACTTGTGGGCATATGATCCGTGTTCTGACTTTTGACGCAGTGTCAAAAACGTCGATACCAATCGGTACTGCCGCAGGCAAGAACGCGGCCAGTTGCAGGGTCGGGTCTGATCATGTCCGGTAGGTCGCCTGCCGGATGGATATTGGGCGCATTATTCAGCGACGACACCCCCCAAACCATGCGCTTAGCACAGGGCACACCAAGTGCAGATCAACTCTCTATACTGGCTTTTCCCGCTACCCGCTGTTTAAAGCTCTCGTTCCATGAAGTAGACGTAGTCGCGCAACTCATCCGGAAAGCCCTCGGGCTGCGGGACATCAACGAACCCAGCGGCCTGATACATCGCTTTTGCATGGGTTAAGAACTTCGCCGATGAGAACACTACTTTTTCGTAGCAATCCAACACCATCTGTTCGAACATTCTTTCCAACATCAATCGACCCAGACCGCGCCCCCTGCCCCCTTCACTCACAAACAGACGGTTGAATTCAGCGACACCCGGACCCGCCTCGGCGTACATGACGCATCCCTGAGGTTTCCCGCCACGCGGACGTGCATGCAGGTCGGGCAATGCGTCAATAATTGCCTCGACTTTTTCGGGAGCCATCGGGTGATCGGGCCCTATCGGTCGCCAGTCAGCGGGATAGTTTTGCCAATGCCACGCCAGCCAGGCGCGACACAATGTGCGCGCCGCATCAATATCGGCTTCATCGCCGGCGATCCGAACAGAAATATCCGTCAATCTTGCGACCTCACCTCACAATTTTATTCGCACAGTCCTGTCAGCGTCCACATTAGTCAATCGACTGCGCGGCAGGAAGTCGGATCATGGTAGGCGATAGGCAAACGGCAACTGCATCGCGCTTTTCCTGAGGCAACAAGCACAAGCCTGCTGACGGGCGGTTGCTGCTCCGTGCCGGACACCCTGCCCGTTCAACGCCCCCGCGCCCCGTTGTACGTCACGCAAGGATCTTGCCGGACTGGTGGGCTCCACGCCGGATGCTGAAGGCGCCTCCAGCAAACGCGCCTCGCCAAAATAACAATTTTGAGAAAGTGAAAAACGCGTATAGGTTGAATGCGTCACAATAGTTTCATCGTGACCAGACTACATAGAAGTGTTGGGAACAACCAACACAGCAACCTACTTGGGAGATAGAAAATGAAGGACATGGATCCAAGAGATCTTTCCGCAGACGACTGGGATGAGCTGAACTCTCCGCGCCCTGATATTCAGGAGTTTGACCGTGTGGTCGAGCGGGCGATCTCGCGGCGTGGATTTCTGGGCGGCGCACTGGCATTCGGCTCTGGGGCCGCTGTCATGGGCACTGCTTTCCTGAAAGGCACGACTGCGCAGGCCGCGCAGACCTCTCGTTTTGCGTTTGAGCAACTGACCCCCAAAACCGACGGCACCGTGCATGTTCCTGCAGGGTATAAATGGGATGTGATGGTCAAATGGGGCGACCCCCTGTTTTCTGACGCGCCGGCCTTCGACGCGAAGACGGGTGTGCCTGTGGCGGGATCGGATCGCGTGTTTGGCGAAAACACCGACGGGATGGAGTTGTTCCATGTCGACGGCAAGGAAGTGATCGCGGTCAACAGCGAATACGCCAACCGCAAGACCAACCTGCCGGAAGCCGAGGATGGCACCCCGCGCGATGCCGACGATGTGCGGCTGTTGCAAAACCTGCAGGGCGTCACGGTCATGGAAGTGGCAGAGGGCGACAATGGTTGGGAAGTCGTGGTCGACAGCCCCTACAACCGCCGGATTCACCACAATTCACCCATGGTGATCGACGGGCCTGCGGCCGGGCATGACCTGCTCAAAACAGACGCTGATCCCACAGGCACGGCCTCTCTGGGCACGATGAACAACTGCGGCTCTGGCCGGACACCCTGGGGCACCTATCTGACCTGCGAAGAAAACTTCAACGGCTATTTCGGTGCGACAGGCGACTTGCCATCAGATGAAAAAACCGCAGCAGGCTATACCCGCTACGGCATCGGCACAGACGGCTGGGGCTATGACTATCACAAGTGGGATGCCCGCTTTGATGTCTCGCAAAACCCGAATGAGCCGCACCGTGTGGGCTATGTGGTCGAGATTGACCCGTCAGACGCGTCCTCAACACCCGTCAAGCACACAGCCTTGGGCCGTTTCAAGCACGAGAACGCGGCCTGCACGCTGGCGCCCGACGGGCGTCTGGTTGTCTACATGGGCGATGATGAACGCGGAGAGTTCACCTACAAATGGGTGTCACGTGATTTCTACACCCCCGGTGGCGACACCTCGACCCTGATGAGCGAAGGCCAGCTTTACGCAGGCAAGTTCAACGACGATCTGACCGGGGAATGGCTGGCGCTCACGCCTGAAACCACCGGCATGGACGCCGCAGAGATCGCGATCTTTACGCGTACGGCGGCCTCAGCGGTTGGAGCCACAACAATGGACCGGCCTGAATGGCTCGCCGTGAACCCCACAGCGGTTGAGACATATTGCTGTCTGACCAACAACAAAAACCGGGGCGTGAAGCCAAACGCGGGCGGCGATGATACCTCGCCCAACGGACCAAACCCGCGCGAGGTCAACAACTACGGCCAGATCGTGCGCTGGCGTCCGCACAACGATGATCACGCGTCGAATACCTTTGACTGGGATCTCTACGTGATGGCGGGCAATCCGACCAATCAGGAAGGTCTTTACAAAGGATCTGGCAACATCAACGAGGGCAATATGTTCAATGCGCCCGATGGGATGATGATCGACACCACCGGCCTGATCTGGATTCAGACCGATGGCAACGACGACAATGAAGGCGAGTTCGAGGGCATGGGCAACAACCAGATGCTCGCAGGTGACCCGGTCACCGGAGAAATCCGCCGGTTCCTGACAGGGCCAAACGGCTCCGAGGTCACGGGGCTGACGTGGTCAACGGACAGGCGGACGATGTTCGTGGGTATTCAGCACCCCGCGAGCCCCTTCCCGGATGGGGAGGACAGCCTGCCCCGGTCTGCGATCGTGGTTGTCAAACGCGACGACAACGCGCTGGTCGGTTAAAACTGAAAGAACTGTAGCCAACACCAAAAAGGGTCCGCATGGCAGCATGCGGTCCCTTCCTGTTTCAAGGCGATGCGGTGCTATCCCGCCAATGACTGCAGGAACAGCACAATCGCAGGGAACGCCACCAGCAGCGCAATCGTGATCCCGTCCGCGATGAAGAACGGTGTGACGCCCTTGAACACGTCCTGCACGGTCAGATCATCCCGCACCCCTGCCACCACAAAGCAGTTCAGCCCGATGGGCGGCGTGATCAGACAAAACTCTGCCATTTTGACCACCAATATCCCGAACCAGATGGCACACATCGGCCCTGACATGCCAAAGGCACTGTCTGCTGCAGAAACGTATTCGCCGCCGTTCAGCGCCATGACCGCCGGGTAAACCACCGGCAAGGTCAGCAAAAGCATTCCGATCGCATCCATGAACATCCCCAGAATGGCATAGGCCAGAAGGATGCAGATCAGGATCAGCATCGGCGACATCTCAAGCGAGGTGATCCAGTCCGCGAAGGCCGCAGGCAATTCCGCAAACCCCAGAAACCGCACATAGATCAGCACGCCCCAGATGATCGAAAAGATCATGATCGTCAGTTTTGCGGTATCGAGCAGCGCGCTTTTCAGCTGCGGCCAGCGCATGCCACGGGCCAGCGCCATCAGAAAGACGATGAATGCACCTATGGCTCCGCCTTCGGTCGGGGTACCCCATGCGTCGCCAAAGGGGTTGTAGACAAAGAAGATGATGATCACGACCACCGCCACAATCGGCAAGGCAGGCACCAGCGATGTAAACCGCTCCCCCCATGTGAAGCCGCCAACTGGGGGACCGACGGATTTGAAAACCACAGCGATCCCGATGATCAGCGTGGCATAGACAATTGCGGAAAACATGCCCGGAATAAATCCTGCCAGCAGCAGTTTGCCCACGTCCTGTTCCACGATAATGGCGTAGATCACCAGAATGGCCGAGGGCGGGATCAGCGAGGCCAACGTGCCGCCTGCGGCCACCACACCCGCGGCAAACTGCTTGTTATAGCCGATCTTCAGCATCTCCGGGATGGCGATCCGGGCAAACACGGCCGCTGTTGCCACAGACGCGCCAGACACCGCCGCAAAGCCCGCCGTCGCAAACACTGTCGAGACCGCCAGCCCCCCCGGCACCCATGCAATCCACTTTTTGGCCGCGTCAAACAGCGCCGAGGTGAGCCGCGCGTGATAGGCCATGTAGCCGATCATGATGAACACCGGGATCAGGCTCAGCACCTGCGCCGACACTTTTGAGTGCGGCACCTGGCCCGCGGTTTTCACGCCAACCCCAAGCGCCCAGCCAAGGTGTTCCATGCCAAAGTCACGCTTGGCCCAAAAGATCAGCACAAGGCCAACGGTCCCCGCGATCCCTGCCGCAAAGGCAACTCGCACGCCAAGGATCACCATCAGCAGCAGGCCGCCACTGACCCACAACCCAATATCAATAGGTTCCATCAGTTTTTACCCTCAAGCGCTTCGGCCTCGATCCGGGCTTGCTCTGCGATGGTCAGGTTCAGTGGTACCGCCACCGGACTTTCCAACCCAAGCACAAGCGCACGCCCATATCCCACGGCCTGCAGCAACAAACGCGCCACAAGCACGGCAAAGGCCACGGGCACCACAAGTTTGCTGGGCCAGGTGGGCAGGCCCACATCAATGGAACTGTCGCGGCTGCACAGCGGTCGCGCGCAATCAAACGAGCGCCCGAAATGCTCCCAAGCACCCCACATCAACAGCGTGATCAGGATGAGCATCAGGATCACAGAGATGAATTCGAAAAACCAAAGGAACCGCCCCTTGAGCGCCCCCACCAGCATGTCCATCCGCACATGCGTGCCGTCGCGTTGTACGTAGGCAATGCCCATGATGGCAATAATCGGCATCATCGCCTCAATGTAATCGACATAGCCCATCATCGGTGAGGCAAAGAACTTGCGCCCGGTGACCGAATAAACAGCCAGAAACATCAAAGAGAAAATCGCAAGGCCGCTCAGCAACGCGCAAAAGCGTTCCAGTGGTAACAAAGCCCTGTCCAATCGGCTGAGCAGGCTGGAATCCTCCAGCACTGCGGCTGATCCAGCCATAGTCTTCCCCCCGTTTATGGTTGTTCTTTTTGCGCAATCGTCCGCCAAACAGCAGCACACGACTGGCCAAAAAGAACAAGGGCCGCGCAGCAATGCACGCGGCCCAAGCTGTCCGTGATTTACATGCCAGCCGCTTTTGCGTCGGCCAGTGTCTTGGTCACCAGATCATAAAGCTCCTGACCCGGAATGCCTTGGGCTTCCATCTCGGCAATCCATGCTTCATGGATCGGTGCGCCTGCAATCGACTGGAACTCCGCGATCACTTCAGGCGCGATCTCGACTTTCTCGACACCTTTTTCTTCCAGAACACTGTCCCAGCGCTGCAGCAATTCGGCATAGTTGGTAAGGTAGTGATCAATCGCCTCTGGGATGGAGCTGTCAAGCGCCGCGCGGTGCTCATCCGACAAAGCATCATAAGCGTCGATGTTCACCACAACCGGGCAGTTCACGGTGCCGGGGTTGAGGTTGGCCGTCCACCAATCCGCCTGATTGATCGTGCCAAAGCTCAGGTGCGCGTGCTGGGCAAAAGCGACCGTGTCCACCACGCCGCCTTCCATCGCCTGATAGGCCTCGGTCGCGGTCACGGACGTTGGCACCGCACCTACCGCCTTGAACGCGGCCCCAAGACCACCCGTGGCGCGCACGCGCATGCCTTCAAACTCGGACAGGTCGTCGCGCGCCTCGCCCGTGCCCACGATGTTGTATTGCGGCATCGGTGAGGTCATCAGCAGTTTGGCGTTCCACTGCGCCATCTCGTCGGCGGCAGCAGGATGCGCATAAACCGCGCGGGCCACGGCAACTTCCTGCGCGAGGTTCTCAACCCCAAGGAACGGCAGCTCAAGCACGGTCACAACGCGGTTCTTGTCAGGGTGATAGCCGGCACAGAACTGCGCCATCTCGAAAGCCCCGATAGAGATGCCATCAAGGTTTTCGCGGTTCTTGCTCAGACCGCCGTAGCTGACGTTCATCGTGAACTCACCACCGGTTTTGTCCGACACAAGCTCAGCCAGCTTTTCGACATGCTCGGTAAAGGCGCGACGCTTGCCCCAGACGGACACATTCCATTCGGTTGCGGCAGCTTCAGCCACAAATGCAAAGCTGATGGCCGCCGCGGCGACACCTGACAAATATTTGTTCATTGTTTTCTCCCTCTACGCACACCTCGTTTTGGGCGCGCTCGCCGCGGACACTACAAAAGTGCGACTAAAGTGCCAAGCCCGGAGTTGCACTGCCGCGCCACGATCACAAATCCCCGTCAATGCGACCAAATTGTTATAAAATCCGTGAGAATGTCCCCTCAGTTTGACATATCGCATATTTTAATCGCCGCGCATGTCGGTATGGTTTCAGATAACAGGGCGCGTCTTTGCGTAGAATACGCTCGCGTACGGGCGTCAACCGCGCCCTCTGTGCATAAAAAAACAAAGGAGCCAGAGATGTCTGCAACAGCCCAAAAACCGACCCGGTATGCGCCGTCACCTGAGTATGTGTCTGGGGCGCATGTTGATTTGGCGGGGTACACGGCGCTTTATGAGGCGTCGATCTCGGATGCGGATGCGTTCTGGGCCAAGGCGGGTCAGCGGGTGGACTGGATC
>JBGCEG010000030.1:0-133593 GCA_045106135.1 Roseobacter sp.
GGGGCGGTTTTCGTTGCTCAGCACCTTTCCGACGGACCCCGATATTCGCTTGACCGGGATCACGTGGGTCGAAAATTTCATCGCTTGGTGTGTGCGCAACAGCGAAGTGTTCTTTGATGGCTTGACCTTTGGTATCCGCACATTGCTGGACACGCTTGAGGTCATTCTGGTCCAGACCCCGTGGATCGTGATTGCTAGTCTGATTGTGCTGTTGACATGGCTGACGGCTGGCATCCGTGCGGCGATCTATTCCGGAGCCTTTCTGGCTTATATGGGCCTCTTGGGTTTCTGGGAAGGTGCTATGACCACGCTGGCTTTGCTCGGCACCGCTGCCTGCTTGTCGATCTTGATCGGCATCCCGTTGGGCATGTTTGCCGCACGGCGTCCACGGTTCTATTCGTTCATCCAACCGATCATGGACTTTATGCAGACGATGCCAGCCTTTGTTTTCATGATCCCGGTGATCGCGTTTTTCGGCACCGGCAAACCTGCGGCCGTGGTCACTACCATGATCTTTGGCGGCACGCCCGTGGTGCGCCTGACCGTGCTTGGCCTGCGGGGCGTGCCTGAAAGCGTGCGCGAGGCGGCGATCAGTTTCGGGGCCAACAAGTGGTACCTGCTGACCAAGGTGGATTTGCCGCTGGCCAGCCCGTCGATCCGCGCGGGCATCAACCAGACCATCATGCTGTCGCTGGCGATGGTGGTGGTGGCGTCGCTCATCGGGGCCAAGGGGCTTGGCGAGGACGTGCTGGAAGCGTTGCAATACGCCAATGTGGGGCAGGGTATCCTTGCCGGGTTTGCCATCCTGTTTTGTGCCATGATCCTTGACCGGATTGTGCAGGGGCAACGCAAGTGACGCCGCTGGTCCTCGTGCATGGCTTTCTGGGCGGCAGTGCGCAATGGGAGGCGGTGCGGGCCACTTGCGCGCCGTCCATTGAGACCTTTGCCCCGGACCTGCCGGGGTTTGGCGCAAAGGCAGACCTTGCACCCGTCGATACCATCGGCGGGTTCGCGGAGCATGTGCTCGGCGAGCTTCGTGCACAGGGGATAGAGCGCTACCACCTTCTGGGGCATTCCATGGGCGGTATGATCGCGCAGGAAATCGTGCGGCGCGACCAACATCGCATTGACCGGCTGGTGCTTTACGGAACCGGGTCTGTCGGCGTGTTGCCCGGCCGTTTTGAGCCGATTGAAGAAAGCAAACGGCGCGCACGGGCGGAGGGGACAACCAAAACCGCGCGCCGTATCGCCGCCACATGGTTTTTACACGGCGAGACTGCGCCGGGATACCAGGCCTGTGCCGCACTCGCCGAAAAAGCCGGGATCGACGCCATCCTTGCGGGGTTGGATGCGATGCAACACTGGTCCGGAGAATCCTTTTTGCCGCGCGTGAACCCGGAGACGTTGATCCTTTGGGGGGACCGGGACCGAACCTACCGCTGGCCCCAGATCCAGTTGTTGTGGTCAAACATATCGAGGACCAGTCTTGCGGTGATGCCCAACTGCGCGCACGCGGCGCATGCTGAGAAACCTGAGCTGTTTGGCCAGTTGGTGCGCGACTTCATTGCGGGAAAATAAGCGCCGTCAGCCCCCGTTTTCAGGCAGAAAGCTGGCCGTCTACGCCTGATCTGAAGAGGATTGCAACGCCAGCAGGACATCCAGCGCTTTGTCACCGTCCTGTGCCGACACAAAGGCGTGATCGTGATGGAAGGCCGCAACCATGTTGCACGGAATACCGTGCGCTGCCAGCGCGCTGGCCACGGCGGCGGTCAGGCCCACCCCATCCAGCGCAGAATGCACCGTCAGCGTGATGCAGCACATGGGCAAAGCCACATCAAACCCATGTGCGCGGGCGCGGGCCACCGGCAGAATAAGCGACAGCCCTTCAAGCTCTTGGAACGTCGCAAGCGCGTCTGCCACGACCTCGGGGCGCGTATCCTCCGCCGTGATGGTGACAAAAACGAACGTTCCCGGTTGTCGCTGTGGGCGCATGCCAGCGATCATACCCGCCGCGGTTTTGACCCCTTCAGACATGGGGTTTACGGGACATTTGCTCTGCCATCATGGCGCCCATTTCAGGAAATTGCCGATCATGCGCAGCCCTGCGCTTTGGCTTTTCTCGGGGTGGAACTGCATGCCGATCATCGCGTCTTTGCCAACGATGGCGGTGACGTCACCCCCGTATTCCACATGCGCAAGCCTGAGCGTGGGGTCATCAACCTGCATATGGTAGCTGTGCACAAAATACGCGTGATCCCCGGTCATGATCCCGTCAAAGACAGGGTGAGGCGCGTCAATCACAAGATCGTTCCACCCCATGTGCGGTATTTTCAACCTGCGGTCTTCGGGGGCAATACGGGTCACGGTGCCCGCGATCCAATCCAGCCCTGCGGTGTCGCGGTATTCCTGCCCCAGACGCGCCATCAACTGCATGCCAACGCAAATCCCCATGAAGGGCCGTGCCTTTTCCTCGACCGCCTCGACCATCGCGTCGTAAATCCCCGACTGGTCCTTGAGGGCAGAGATACAGGCCGGAAAAGCACCATCCCCGGGCAACACAATCCGGTCCGCAGAGGCCACGACCTCGGGTTTGTCGGTTACGATCACATCGCCGCCGTCTACTTCGCGCGCCATGCGTTCAAAGGCTTTGTGGGCCGAATGCAGGTTGCCGCTTTCGTAGTCTATGATCGCCGTCAGCACTCAAAGCGCCCCTTTGGTCGACGGGATGGCGTCCGCTTTGCGCGGGTCGGTCTCAAGCGCGTCCCGCAAGGCACGCGCCACCGCCTTGAAGGCGGCTTCTGCGATGTGGTGGCTGTTAAGCCCGTGCAGCATGTCCACATGCAGGGTGATCCCGCCGTGGGTGCTGAAGGCCTGAAAAAACTCACGCACAAGCTCGGTGTCGAACGTGCCGATTTTATCTGTGGGCATGTCTACATTCCACACCAGAAACGGGCGGCCCGACAAATCCAGCGCGGCGCGCACAAGGGCGTCATCCATCGGCAACAGGCATGACCCGTAGCGCACGATGCCGCGCTTGTCGCCTAACGCTGCCGCCAGCGCCTGACCGATCACAATGCCTGTGTCCTCAACCGTGTGGTGATCGTCGATGTGCAGGTCACCGGTCGCCTTGACGGACAGATCCATCAGCGCATGCCGCGAGAGTTGATCCAGCATGTGGTCAAAAAAGCCAATGCCCGTCTGGTTGTCATAGACACCGGTGCCATCAAGGTCGAGTGTCACCTCGATATCGGTTTCTGCGGTGGCGCGGGTCAAACTGTGGCGGCGCATGTAAATCTCCGGTCAGGGGCGAACCCGCGTTCTTATATCAGGCCAGGCCCGCGCGCCAAGCGCTCAGATGAGGGATTGCTCCTTCTGTGTCGGATATGTCAGCTTAGGCGGGACACGTAATGACCCAACAGAGGGGAAACGGCTTGAGCACATGTGTTTTCATCCAGATCCGATGCAAACCCGGCAGCACCTACCGCGTCGCCGAAGAGATTGCCTTGCGCGAAATCCATTCGGAGCTTTATTCCACCAGCGGCGACTATGATCTTTTGATGAAGCTCTACATTCCCAAAGAGCAGGACGTTGGCAAATTCATCAACGAACAGCTGTTGGATATCGACGGGATCGAGCGGTCCCTGACAACGATGACGTTCAAAGTATTTTGACTTTGCGGCACATCCTGTGTTCTGTCGCGACGGTCTTTTTGATCGCGCCGTCCCTTGCATCGGGCAAAACATACGAGGGCGATGAAGCGGCAGCGCTGCGCTGCGCCAACACGCTTGCTTTTACGGCCGTCGCCTTGGCCGAAGAGGGCAGGCTGGGGGAAGTCGAGAAGGAAGTGATGCTTGAGATCACGGTGCTGATCCTTGAGCTTCATGTGTCAGGCACCTGGTCGCAAAAGAAAGCCGCGCTGCGCATTGTGCGCGACCGACGCGATGCGCTGCAGACGCTGTCCGACTACGAGCGATTTGCGCTACAATGCTTCGAGCGGTTCCCCATCAATTAGCAGAGACAGATTTACCGGGATTGCGGGTCCGCACGACCAAGCCGAGAATTTTGTTGCGCTATACCCCTATGGCGTTAGTCTGTTTGGGCGCGCGAGAATTCTTTACGAAGACTTCGATACCGCCTTTGGTCCCTTGTAAAAGGGCAGGCCAGAGCGCGTTACCTAAGTGTTTGGACTAAAAAATACACGTTACGTTGGAAGGTTGGCCCAGGTGACCACCGATATCGGACTGAACACGATAAAGAGCCTGTCCATCGTTGTCACACTCATGTTTTTCGGTGGGACGATGCAGGTGACATCGTACTATCAGGAGTTCGGATTCCGCTTTTCTGACCTCAACATGCAGTACCATCACATCCTGTTCCGGGGCATTTCGCTGACCTTCACAAACCCTTTTGCCTTCATTGTCGTCTTTCTGTGCTTTCTGATGATACTGCTGGACTATTCGGGGTATATGTTCCGGTTTCGGCGGCTGAAGCTAAGTATCGGCAAAGTACAGGGCCTGATCATGGCGGTTTGCTTTGCGATGATTTTTGTCATCGGGTCCAGTGACGGGTTCTGGACAGCTCAGCGGGACAGTGCTCCCAAATACACAACGCTTCGTGAGCTGGAAAAGCTCACAAGCGACGGCAGAGACACTCAAGACATTCTAACCTATCTTCAATCGCCGGGCTTGGGAGGAAAGCCGGGGCGGGTATTTATTGTTCACCGGTCAGAGACGAGGCTTTCAGTCATTCGTCCGCCTGCGATCGCTGAACCCGGTGCGATTAAGGCAAAGGTTTTTCACATCCCACTTTCATCAGGAGTTACTTATGTCGACAAAGCTTCTAACAACCGCAGCAATTTTTGGCTTTCTTTGCTTTAACGTCTCCGGCGTCGCTGCAACCGCCGATGAAATATTAGGTGAATTCGGTACGATGTATGGCCAGATTTATTGGGTCGAAGGTAGAAACATCATTTTCAGACAGAACTGCCAAGGCGATGGCGTACCCGTTTCATGGGACAACGTATTAGAAGTACGGTTTTCAGGGGATTGCGGGGCAGCCAAGTCCTGGCGTGGCGGCGGTGATCCTTCTTGTGAAAGTGCGGATGGAACGCAAATGTGGATAGAGAAGCCCGGACTTATGTCACTTGAGGTGATGCCAGAAATTACGGATGGGTCCAGTCTTCCCTATGGAGTGGCGACAGAATTTCTGGGCCGGAACAAGACCAGTATCACCTACCGCGACCTGTGTACGGGCAACAGCAAAACAATCCAGACAGAGGATCTGGTGCTGCGCCCGACCGATGGCTACTGCCCGCTTACTGATTGCAATTAGCATCGCACTTGGTCGGGCAGAATGCGTCGCATGCCGACTGTCTGAACGCTGACCTTTCTGAGCAACGCCGACCGGTCTACGCGATCAAGATACTGCAAAAACCAAAACGGCCCCTGAAAAGGGACCGCTTTTCCGTATGTGTACGGTGGTGTTTTGGAGCGGGCGAGGCGATTCGAACGCCCGACCCTAACCTTGGCAAGGTTATGCTCTACCCCTGAGCTACGCCCGCTTCCTTGGGTGAGATGTGACTTACCTATTGTGGGAAAAAGCTGCAAGAGTGAATTTGCGCTTGGCGCAGCTTTTTGTCGAGTTTCGCTGAGCCCTACACCGCGCACCACCCGGGGCACCACCCGCAGCGCGCTGCCCTTTGACGGTTATACGCACTGTCGCAGGAACAAACGGCCCCAGCGAATGCCCGCTCTTGTGGCCGTCCCGGGGGCGGATGGGTCGCGCTGCGCGCCTCTTTGTTGCCCAAATCAATAGGCCCCAAGTCAACAAACTGCCGTCACAAGGCCCGCGCTATTCCTCGAACTCGACCAGCAGGTCCTTGGCGTCGATCTGATCACCGGGCCGCACATAGACTTCCTTGATTGTGGCGTCGCGTTCTGCGTGAAGCCCGGTTTCCATTTTCATGGCTTCGATGGTCAGCAGCAAATCGCCTGACTTGACCTTTGCGCCGGCCTTTGCCGCAACGGTTGCAACGACGCCGGGCATGGGCGCACCAATATGGTCCGCATTGCCGGTCTCTGCTTTGGGTCTTTGCGTGGTGGTGCCTTTGACCAGACGGTTCGGCACCCGGATCACACGCGGTTGCCCGTTGAGTTCAAAGAACACGCGTACTTCGCCATCTGCCGTGGTCTCTCCCACAGCCTGCAACCGGATTTCCAGCGTCTTGCCGGGGTCGATTTCGGTGCTGATCTCTTCGCCGGGTTCCATGCCGTAGAAAAAGGTCTTGGTCGGCAGGGCGCGCACCGGGCCATAGATGCGGTGGCGGCCCATGTAATCCAGAAACACCTTTGGATACATCAGGTAGCCGGACAGGTCCTCGTCATCAACCTGCTTGCCCTCCATCGCATCCGAGGCTTCCTTGCGCTTGGCTTCGATATCCTCGGGCGGCAGGTATTTGCCGGGGCGTTCGGTGTTGGGGGCTTCGTCTTTCAGCACCTTGGCGACGATGGGGGCGGGGAAGCCTCCGGGTGGCTGCCCGAGATTGCCGCGCATCATGTCGATCACACTGTCGGGAAAAGAGACGTCCGTTTTTGGGTTCTCGACATCATCCCGCGTCAGGCCCTGGCTGACCATCATCAGCGCCATGTCGCCCACAACCTTGGACGACGGCGTGACCTTGACGATATCACCGAACATTTTGTTCACATCCGCATAGGTGCGCGCGACTTCGGGCCATCTGTCCTCAAGGCCAAGGCTCGCGGCCTGCGCCTTGAGATTGGTGAACTGCCCGCCCGGCATTTCATGCAGATAGACCTCGGACGATGGCGCCTGCATGCCGGTCTCGAACGCGGCGTAGTGGGCGCGCACGTCTTCCCAGTAGTCAGAGATCTCGCGGATCGCCGCCATATCCAGACCGGTATCGCGGTCGCTGTGCTTGAGGGCCGCGACCACGGTGCCCAGCGTTGCCTGACTGGTGTTGCCCGACAGCGCGTCCATCGCACAGTCAACCGCGTCCACGCCCGCCTCGGACGCGGCAAGGATCGTTGCACAGGCCACACCTGCCGTGTCATGGGTGTGGAAATGAATGGGCAGGCCCACTTCGGTCTTCAAGGCCTTGATGAGCTGGCGCGCGGCGGCCGGTTTCAACAGGCCCGCCATATCTTTGAGGCCCAGCACATGCGCGCCCGCGTCGCGCAGGGCCTTGCCCATATCGACGTAGTATTTCAGGTCGTATTTTGCGCGGTCCGGGTCGTGGATGTCCCCGGTGTAGCAAATCGTGCCTTCGCAGACCTTATTGTTCTCGATCACTGCGTCCATCGCGACGCGCATGTTCTCGACCCAGTTCAGGCTGTCGAACACGCGGAACACATCAACGCCTGTCTTTGCGGCGACCCTGACGAATTCCTCCACCACATTGTCGGGGTAGTTCGTATAGCCCACCCCGTTCGAGCCGCGCAGCAGCATTTGGGTCATCAGGTTGGGCATCGCGGCGCGCAGGTCGCGCAGGCGTTGCCATGGACATTCCTGCAAGAACCGGTAGGCCACATCAAAAGTAGCACCCCCCCAGCATTCAACAGAGAAAAGCTGCGGCAGGTTGGCAGAATAAGCCGGGGCCACCTTGATCATATCAATCGACCGCATGCGAGTTGCCAGCAGGCTCTGGTGGCTGTCACGCATCGTGGTATCGGTGATCAGCAACTGCCGTTGCTGTTTCATCCAATCGGCCACCGCTTGCGGGCCTTTCTGCTCCAGCAGGTTGCGAGTGCCCATCATCGGCTCGGCGCGCTGATGCGGCGGGCGCGGGTCTTTTACGTGCGCCGCAGGTCTGGGGTGATCCGTTGTCTCCGGATGGCCGTTCACAGTGATATCGGCGATGTAGGTCAGCACCTTGGTGCCCCGGTCCCGCCGTTTGGAAAACTCGAACAGGCCGGGCGTCTCGTCGATGAATTTCGTGTGGTAGGTATTGTCGAGGAACGTGGGGTGCTTCAGCAGATTCTCAACGAAGGCGATGTTCGTAGACACACCGCGGATGCGGAATTCGCGCAGCGCCCGGTCCATGCGTGCGATTGCGGCTTCAGGGGTCTGGGCCTTGGCTGTGACCTTCACCAGCAGGCTGTCGTAGTAGCGTGTGATCACGCCGCCGGAATAGGCGGTGCCACCGTCAAGGCGGATGCCCATGCCTGTCGCCTCGCGGAAGGCGGTGATGCGGCCATAGTCGGGAATAAAGTTGTTTTGCGGGTCTTCGGTGGTGATCCGGGTCTGCAGCGCATGCCCGTTCAGCGTCACATCCGCTTGAGTCGGCTTGCCGGTGGCCTCTGCGATGGTTTTGCCTTCGGCAATCAGTATTTGCGCCTGCACGATGTCGATGCCTGTGACCTCTTCGGTCACCGTGTGTTCCACCTGAACGCGAGGATTGACCTCGATGAAGTAGAATTTGCCATCCGCCATATCCATGAGGAACTCGACGGTGCCCGCGCATTCATAATTGACGTGTTTGCAAATCGCATAGCCCAGTTTGCAACCTTCTTCGCGTTGCGCCTCCGTCAGGTAGGGGGCGGGTGCGCGTTCCACCACTTTCTGGTTGCGGCGCTGCACCGAACAGTCGCGTTCAAACAGGTGATACATCTCCCCGTGTTTGTCGCCGAGGATCTGGACCTCGACATGGCGCGCCTTGAGGATCATCTTTTCCAGATAACCCTCCCCATTGCCAAAGGCGGCTTCTGCTTCGCGGCGGCCTTCGCGCACTTTGTCTTCAAGCTCTTCCGCGTTCAGGATGGGCCGCATGCCGCGTCCGCCACCGCCCCATGACGCCTTGAGCATCAGGGGATAGCCCACATCCTTTGCCTCCGCGCGGATCGCATCCATGTCCTCGCCCAGCACCTCGGTCGCCGGGATCACAGGCACGCCCGCCTCAACAGCCACCTTGCGTGCCGATGCCTTGTCACCCAAGGCGCGCATGGTCTCGGCCCGTGGTCCGATAAAAACGATGCCGTTCTGATCACAGGCGTCCACAAATTCGGGGTTTTCCGACAACAACCCATAGCCTGGATGGATGGCATCCGCGCCAGAGGCTTTGGCCACGCGGATCATCTCGTCGATGGACAGGTAGGCCGCGACGGGTCCCATGTCTTCGCCGATGCGGTAGGCCTCGTCCGCCTTGAACCGGTGCAGCCCCAGCTTGTCTTCCTCGGCATAGACAGCAACGGTCTTTTTGCCCATCTCATTGGCGGCCCGCATGATGCGGATGGCGATTTCGCCGCGGTTGGCGATCAGGATTTTGCGGAATTCGGGCATCGGGGCCTCCGGGTCGTTCTGTTGCGTCGGTCAGTTGTGCGCTTGTGTAGGAAGAAAATGCCGTGGCGTAAACGCGTAGTTCTGGGTAGGCGGCTGGGAAATTGCGCGCTGTTCTAAGTCTGTCGGTCAAGAATGGGCGGACGGGTCGAGAAATCACGCACTCCCATCTGGCCCATGTTCGCGACAAGGTCCTTGTGCAGGATATCGATCAGGTGATCCACACCCGCCGGGCCAACGGCTGCCAGCGCAAAGTGAAAGGCACGGCCCAGCATCACGAAATCCGCACCAAGCGCCCAGGCGCGCAGAATGTCCAGACCGCCCTCCACCCCGGAATCGAATAGGATCGGCAGCGACGTGGCCGAGCGCACATCTGGCAGCGCCTCGATGCTGGCGGGGGCTGCGTCGAACTGTCGGCCCGCATGGTTCGACACCCAAAGGGCATCCACGCCTAGGGCTGTCAGCTTTTCCGCATCCTCACCGCGCAACACGCCCTTGATCATGAAAGGGCCGTCCCATGCATCACGCAGCCATTTCACATAGTCCCAGTCGGGCGAGGTGCGCAGCATGTAGCCCACATGCGCCGTCGGAGAGAGGCCCTTGGTCGCCGCATCAGCGTATTTGTCCAGCATCCGCATATGCGGCATGCCCCGTTGCGCCATGCCAAGCGCCCAGGCGGGGCGTTGCGCCACCTGCATCAGCAACCGGGGCGTCAGCTTGGGCGGGCTGGTCAGGCCCGACCGGGTCTGGCGTTCGCGTCTGCTGGCGACGGGCACATCAACGGTAAGGATCAGCCCGGTGAAGCCTGCCGCCTTTGCGCGCGCCAGCATGTCGCGGCGGATGCCTTCGTCGCGCGGCGGATACATCTGAAACCATGCCTGCGGTCCCAGATGGGGGGCGAGGTCTTCGGGGCTTTGCGTGGCAACCGTAGACAGACAATAGGGCAGGCCTGCCTTGGCGGCAGCCATGGCCAGATGCGCTTCTGCGTTGGGCCAGATCAGCCCTGACATGCCCAGAGGGGCCACGCCGAAGGGCAAAGGAAAGGAGGCCCCGAACAGATTTACCGACAGGTCCGGTTCAAACTCGCCGTGCAGGATCGAAGGGGCGAATCTGATCCGGTCGAGGGCCGTGCGGTTGTGGTTTTTGGTGGCCTCGTGTCCTGTGCCGGAGTCCAGATATTCCCAGACAAACTTTGGAATCCGGCGTTGCGCGCGCCTGCGCAGGTCCGCGATGGCGGGGTATTGGCTGTGCAAAGTCATAGGATCATTTGCATATTCGCGGGCGGGAATGTCCAGCGCCACATTTAGTGAGAACAATCTGTGAACCTATCTTTATCTTGCGCGCATTGCAGGTTAGGCTGCGCCTATGAGCAATTTTGACGACATGGATGCTTTTGAAAGCGCGTCGCTGTCCGCGCGCGCGATGGCCGCGCGTCCGCAGCCCTATCTTGACGGTTTGAACCCCGAGCAACGGCAAGCGGTTGAGCAGATGGATGGCCCGGTTCTGATGCTGGCGGGGGCGGGCACCGGCAAAACCCGTGCGCTGACGGCGCGCATTGTTCACTTGCTGAACGCAGGCCGCGCGCGCCCCAATGAGATCCTCGCCGTGACCTTCACCAACAAGGCCGCGCGCGAGATGAAAACGCGTGTGGGCGGGATGTTGGGCCAGAGCATCGAAGGGATGCCATGGCTTGGCACGTTCCATTCGATTTGCGTCAAGCTGTTGCGCCGACATGCGGAACTTGCGGGCCTGAAGTCGAATTTCACCATTCTGGACACCGACGACCAGTTGCGCCTGCTCAAGCAGTTGGTGCGGGCAGCAAACATCGACGACAAAAGATGGCCCGCGCGGCAGTTGGCGGGCATCATCGACGGGTGGAAAAACCGGGCGCTGACGCCGGATAAGGTGCCAAGTGCTGATGCCGGGGCCTACAATAACAAAGGTGTGGAGCTTTACGCGCAGTATCAACAGCGTCTGACGGACCTGAACGCGGTCGATTTCGGTGATTTGCTTTTGCACATGGTTACGATTTTTCAGACCCACCCGGACGTCCTGGCGCAGTACCAACGCTGGTTCGCCTATATTCTGGTGGATGAATATCAGGATACCAATGTGGCGCAGTATCTTTGGCTGCGGCTGCTGGCGGGCGGGCATCGCAACATCTGCTGTGTGGGCGATGACGACCAGTCTATCTACGGCTGGCGCGGGGCCGAGGTGGGCAACATCCTGAAGTTCGAGAAAGACTTTCCCGGCGCGTATGTGGTGCGGTTGGAGCAAAATTATCGCTCCACTCCGCATATTCTGGCCGCCGCCTCCAGCGTGATCGCGGGCAATGAAAACCGTCTGGGCAAGACGCTGTTCACCGACCTGACGGACGGCGAAAAGGTGCGTCTGATCGGCCACTGGGACGGCGATGAAGAGGCGCGCTGGATCGGCGAAGAAATCGAAGCCGCGCAGCGGGGTACGCGGGGCATGAAGCCTTACAGCCTCAACCAGATGGCGATCCTTGTGCGCGCCAGCCATCAGATGCGCGCCTTTGAAGACAGGTTTCTGACCATTGGCCTGCCTTACCGGGTGATCGGGGGGCCGCGGTTTTACGAACGGATGGAGATTCGCGACGCCATGGCGTATTTCCGCGTTGTGGTCAGCCCCGACGATGATCTGGCCTTTGAGCGGATTGTGAACACCCCCAAACGCGGTTTAGGCGACAAGGCGCAGCAGACCATCCAGCGGACCGCACGCGAGAACGGGCTCAGCCTTGTTGAAGGCGCGCGTCTGGTGGTGCAGACCAAAGCCGTGGGCGGCAAGGGCGGTGGTGAGCTTGCGAAACTCATTGACGGGATCGACCGCTGGCGACGCGTGCTGCAGGACAAAGACACCAGCCATCTGGAACTGGCAGAGATCATTCTGGACGAATCCGGCTACACCGGACACTGGCAGCACGACAAGACACCCGAAGCCCCGGGGCGATTGGAAAACCTCAAGGAGCTTGTGGGCCAGCTGGACAATTTCGAGAACCTGCAAGGGTTTCTTGAGCATGTCAGCCTTGTGATGGACAACAACAGCGACGAGGGCGAAGACAAGGTCTCCATCATGACGCTGCACGCGGCCAAGGGTCTGGAGTTTCCGGTAGTCTTTCTGCCGGGCTGGGAGGATGGTCTTTTCCCCTCGCAACGCTCCATGGATGAAAGCGGGTTGAAGGGCCTCGAGGAAGAGCGGCGACTGGGGTATGTGGGGATCACGCGTGCTGAAGAGGTGTGCACCATTTCCTTTGTGGCTAACCGGCGGGTGTTCGGGCAGTGGCAAAGTGCGATGCCCTCGCGGTTCATTGACGAGCTTGGTGAGGATCATGTCGAGGTGCTGACGCCGCCGGGACTTTACGGCGGCGGCTACGGGGCGGCGGCCCCCACCAGTACGCTGCATGATGCCGCAGCAGAGGCCAACGTCTACAACTCTCCGGGGTGGCGGCGGTTGCAGGCACGTTCAGGCGCGCGCCCGGTCAGCCAACCCAAAGAGACCCGCAATACGGTCATCGATATGACGGCGGTCTCAAGTCATACGGTGGGGGAACGCGTCTTTCACCAGAAGTTCGGCTACGGTGCCATTCTGGGTATTGAGGGCGACAAGCTGGAAATCGACTTCGAAAAGGCCGGGGTCAAAAAGGTCGTGGCCAAGTTTATCACGGCCGCAGACGATATCCCGTTTTAAGCGGCCTACTGGATAAGCTCGCGCAACAAGCTGGCCTCCCGACCATTCAGGGTTGGGGCGGCTGTGTCGCCAAAGCGGTCGTAGCCTGCCCTGCCATCCGGGAAAAGCGCCTGTAGCTCCGCGCGGGCGGCCTGATCCAGTGGTTGAACCGAGTGATCCGCAAAGAAAAAGCTTTCAGACAAAAGCCCGCCTGAGCGCACGATCTGGTGACTGTCAAACATGACGTGTGTGTAGGTTATCTGCTCACAAGGATCGAGGCGGATGCCCGGCAAGCCACACAGGTGTTTGGCGGCAACCAGGACCTCTGCCGCGCCAAAATGAAATTCGGCCAATGCGTCCGCGATCAGAATGCGATGTTGTTGAGAGACGCGCAGATCAGAGGTGTTGCCAAGCGCGCCGGCACTCAGGTGCACGGGGGCAAACCTGTCCACACCATTTACTGTTGTACTTGCAACCCAGCGCAGGGGCAGGGGGCCGTTGCTATAGGTCCAGACTTCATCGCCGACCTTCAAGCTGTCAACGGGCACAGACCCATGCGGGGTATCAATCAGCGTGCCGTCCGCAAAGCAGGTTATATACTGCCTATAGACAGAGGTGCCGTCATTTGATCCGCTGACCTTTATATAGCTTACACCATCCTGTAGCGGGCTGCGGGCCGCGAAACCCCAGATGTCATTAAAATCGCCTCCCTGTGAAAAGACGTAGATCGTGATGGTGCGGCCTGTCGGATTGCCTGATGCATCTAGCGCGCGCAGATCAATGCGGGATTCCGATTCAACATTTGCGCCATCTGATACGATCCCGCCGCCGTCCACGATTGTATGAGCTGCCCGGTCGTCATCGTTAAAGCGCCCTCGTCCGCCGCCCCGGCTGGTGTCGTCAAGGGTCACGGTGGTGCCAAAACCAGATGAGTGGGTGAAAACCGTGCCGTTTGGCGTGTCGGAATTGTTGATGATCGGATTGCCAACAAGCCCGCTGTTGGAACTGCTGTCCACAATCAGGCTTTCGCTATCAAAGGCCAGAAACGTTCTTTCAACCATGCAGCACCTCCGCTTTCCCCACAGCGCCCTGCATCAATACCACCGATGGTTGTGCGAAACATCCCCGAGTTTTGATTTTCATGTCTGGGGGGCAGAGGAAAGGAGCGGCGGCATCTGGGAGGAGGATAGATGCCGCCGCCTTTCGTCAAATGCACCAGGGAGGAGGGAGGCACATTTGATCTCTTTGGTCCTGCGCGCGGTGTGCACGACCTGCGCGGGGTCAGCCGCGCGATGTTTGGTAAGCGGCGGCATCCGGGAGGAGGATAGATGCCGCCGCCAACGTCCAGGACCTCAGGGAGGAGGAGAAGGTCCTGTCACGTCGCGACCAGATTTGGTCGCTGTCTCTTACGCCAAGGTCGGCGTATTGTCTGGCTGACAAAGAAGTTCCCTTACGGGTCTGTCTTTGTGGTCTTGGTTCGGGAGGTGGACCCATTGACCGCTCAGCCTCGGCGCCGTTCCTGCGCTCCGTTGCACTTATATTTAGATAAATGCTGCACCTGCACAATACCCTTGGCCGCAATGCTGCTATGCAGCAAGCGCATATGCCAACGTGCAGATTATTGTGCATCATGCGAAGCGATTAGGCGATTGCCTCGCTGTGCTGGTGTTTGCGCAAACAGATGCTATATCCAACAGCGGTGGTGAGGGAAATTTAAGCATGACAGTAACAAAGTCTGATGTTGAAGAGGCGCTGGCACGCGTCGGACTGCCGGACGGCCGGAGCCTTCTGCAGCACGATTTGATTCGTGCTTTGACCGTTGAGAATGGTGCCGTGCGGTTTGTAATAGAGGCACCGTCGCCAGAAGTCGCAAAGCAGATGGCACCGCTGCGGGATGCGGCGGAAAAGGTTGTGGCCGACTTGCCGGGCGTCACCACGGTGTCTGTCGCGCTCACCGCGCATGGACCTGCGGAAAAGCCCGCAGCCCCCAGCCTCAAGATCGGGGGGCATCCCAAACCGCAGGCAGGGCCGGTGCGGCCCGCAGGGGTTAAGCGCATTCTAGCGATTGGCTCAGGCAAGGGCGGCGTTGGCAAATCAACAGTGTCGTCCAATCTGGCAGTGGCGCTTGCGCGCGCAGGCCGAAAGGTCGGGCTGTTGGATGCTGACATCTATGGGCCAAGTCAGCCGCGCATGATGGGCATTAACAAGCGACCCGCCTCTCCCGATGGGAAAACTATCATTCCACTGCACGCCCATGGCGTCACGCTGATGTCGATCGGGTTCATGCTGGAAGAGAAAAAGGCCGTTGTCTGGCGTGGGCCGATGCTCATGGGCGCGTTGCAGCAGATGCTGGGGCAAGTGCAATGGGGCGAGCTTGATGTTTTGCTGGTCGACTTGCCGCCGGGCACGGGCGACGTGCAATTGACATTGTGTACCAAAAGCGAGGTCAGCGGCGCAATCGTCGTGAGCACCCCGCAGGATGTAGCCCTGATTGATGCGCGCAAAGCTCTGGATATGTTCGATACCCTCAAGACGCCAGTGTTGGGTTTGATCGAAAACATGTCGACGTTTGTCTGCCCGGACTGCGGGGCGCAGCATGAAATCTTTGGGACCGGCGGTGTGGCTGCCGAAGCGAAAGCGATGGGGGTGCCATTGCTTGGGGCGTTGCCCATTGATCTAGAGACGCGCCTGTCCGGAGACAGCGGCACGCCGATTGCGACCAAGGACGGGCCGATGGCGCGGGCGTATCAGCAGATTGCAGAAGGGTTGATCAGCGGCGGAATGGCCTGATCTGGTTTTTGTGGGAATTCGTGGGATAAGCCTCCAGCGCATGGTTTTCTGAGATATTCTTGTTGGTTCGAATCGCTTTTTCAGTTGAAATCAAGCTCTTATTCGAACATAAAGGGAACATGTAGTGTGGTGCTCCGGTATGGGACGCGCACTATGAATTATTCTTAGAAATCATGGAAGACTGGGTTCTCTCTACCCACAAACTACATATACGCAAATATACATGATATTTTCCATATATAGTGGCGTTGATCGGGTTTGGCCGTAGTGCCTTCCTATTTATTAGGGATTGCTCGATGTCGTTAAGGAAATCTTCACCAAAAATACCTTGATTTACCATGTATTCCCACGCTATCCCTTATGTATCAGATGAGAACGAGACCCGGGGCGCTTAACGACCCCAACTTAAAAAAACTCAAGCAGGTTTCATACAGGCCCTCGCTTTCATCCGAAAACAGATCCGGCGCGCGAGCGAGCAGACATCCCCCCAAGGTGGCGCGTGCGATCGGACTTCCCCGCAAAGCGGGACGAGGGCGGCGGGTTGATCAGTGGCAGCAGATCAATCCGCCGTTTACATTTCAAGCTAGGGGGTTGCGCGTCAAACTTAATCTGACGCATGAAGGTGAGAAAAGGCAGTGGGCCGCAGGTTCAGAGGCGAAAGCCAACACAAGGTCGATGCAAAGGGGCGGGTCTCTATTCCGGCCTCTTTTCGCCGTGTTGTCGAAGCGGCTGACCCCAACTGGACATCCGGTAGCGCCCCTGAGCTTGTCATCGTCTACGGCGACCACCGCCGCAACTACCTTGAATGCTACACCATTGAAGCCATTGAAGAGGTCGATGCGAAAATTGATGCGCTCCCGCGGGCCTCAATGCAGCGCAAAATGCTGCAACGGCTTTTTCACGGGCAGTCTTTCCCGACTTCCGTAGACGAAACCGGACGTCTGGTGCTGCCTGCCAAGTTGCGCCAGAAGATTGATCTGGAAAACGAGGCGTACTTTATTGCAGCGGGCGACACCTTTCAGATCTGGAAGCCTGAAACATACGTCGAGGTCGAAGCCGCGCGCACCGAAGCCTGGCTCGATGACTTGCCGGATAATTTTGACCCCATGGCCTTCCTCGACGAAGAGGTAACGGTATGACAGCGGTTGCGTCATCATCAGATGGTGCCGCGCCGCATATTCCTGTTCTGCTGGAGGCCATTCTTGACGCGGTGCAGCCGGTTCAGGGGCATTGGCTAGATGGCACATTTGGCGCGGGCGGCTATACACGCGGCCTGTTGGAGGCTGGTGCCAATTGCGTCACGGCGGTGGACAGGGACCCTTTGGCTTTTGACATGGCGGCGCACTGGTCTGCAGATTACGGCGACCGTCTGATCCTGCGCGAAGGGGTGTTTTCGCGGCTGGACGAATTTGCCAGCGATCTAGCCGGGGTGGTTCTGGATCTTGGCGTGTCGTCCATGCAGTTGGACGTGGCGGAGCGAGGATTCTCCTTCATGCGCGATGGTCCGCTGGACATGCGGATGGGGCAAGCAGGGTCAAGTGCCGCCGATTTGGTCAATACCGCCTCCGAGCAGCAACTCGCTGATATCTTGTATCATTTTGGGGAAGAGCGTGCCTCCCGCCGGATCGCGCGCGCGATTGTCCGGCGCAGGGCCGAGACCCCTTTTGAGCGCACGCTGGAGTTGGCAGAGGTCATCGAAAGCTGTCTGCCCCGCCCCAAACCGGGGCAGTCGCACCCCGCCACGCGCAGCTTTCAGGCGCTGCGGATTGCGGTGAATGATGAATATAAAGAGCTTTATCAGGGGCTTATGGCGGCAGAACGCGCCTTGGCCGCTGGTGGGATGCTGGCGGTTGTGACGTTTCATTCCATCGAAGACAGAATGGTAAAGCGGTTTCTGACGCAACGCGCAGGGGCTGCCGGACGCGCCAACCGCTATGCGCCGGATCAGCCTAAGGCTGTGCCTGTATTTGAGTTGAAAGGCCGCAAGGCCATTCAGGCCTCCGCCGCGGAGATTGAGGCAAATCCGCGGGCAAGGTCTGCAAAGCTGCGCGTTGCGCGCCGAACCAACGCACCCGCTGGCCCCATTGACGCCAAATCCATTGGAATGCCTATCGTTGAGGACAGGATGTAATGCGCAGTTTTCTCTATATTCTGGCGACACTTGCCGTGATCGGTCTGGCTTTCTGGGCCTACCGCGAAAACTACGCCACGCAGGCTGCATTGTCTGAGACGCAGCAATTGCGCACGGACATTCGTGCCGCCCATGAGCGTTTGTCGGTCTTGCGGGCGGAATGGGCCTATCTGAACAGGCCGGACAGGTTGCTGGATCTGGCGGATATCAATTTTGACCGGCTGGGTCTTTTGCCTTTGCATCCGCTGCAGTTTGGCCATGCCGCGCAGGTCTCTTACCCCCCTGATCCGGTTGTGGACATCTCGGATACCATTGATCTGGTGGGGGCCACGCTTGTGACACCGGAGGGCCAGCCATGATCCGCACACCGCTCAGACCGCTTGCCCGGGTCCTTGACGCGCGCGCCAAAGGCGAAAACCCCGCCGCGATCGAAAAAGAGAACATCCGCATCCGCCACGAACAAATGCGCGATCAGATGCGCCAGCGAGCCGAGGGTCGGTTGCTGGTGCTGGGGCTGTTTTTCCTGCTGGCGTTTGGCGTTGTGGCCGGGCGCATGGCCGTTCTTGCAACCTCTGAACCGATGGAGCCGCGCGCACAGGCACCCGGCGCGCACATCCACGCAGGCCGCGCCGATATTGTAGACCGGCACGGCAACCTGCTGGCCACCAATTTCGAGACGCACGCGCTTTATGCGCAGCCGCCCCACATGGTTGACCCCGAACATGCCGCAAGTGAGCTTGCAAAAATATTCCCCGATCTGGAAGCGCCAGACCTGCTGGAAGACTTCACAGGCAAGCGTAAATTCCTGTGGATCAAGCGTAAAATCAGCCCAGAGCAAATGCAGGCGGTACATGACATTGGCGAGCCGGGTCTGCTGTTTGGGCGGCGCGACATGCGGCTTTACCCCAACGGACATCTTGCAGCCCATGTGATGGGCGGGGCCAGTTTCGGGTGCGTAGGGTTCCATGCCGCCGAAGTCATCGGCACCGCTGCTGTCGAAAAATACTTTGACGACTACCTGCGCGATCCCGCCAACGGTAATAGCCCGCTGACCCTGTCGCTTGATCTGACGGTACAGGCCGCCGCAGAGCGCGTGTTGTATGGCGGCATGAAGCTGATGAACGCCAAAGGGGCCACCTCGATCCTGATGGATGTCTACACAGGCGAAGTGGTCAGCGTTGTCTCCTTGCCTGATTTCGACCCCAACAAGCGCCCGCGCCCCCTGACCACAGGCGATGCCGCTGACAGCCCGTTGTTCAACAGGGCCGTCCAGGGCGTCTATGAACTGGGCTCGACCTTCAAGATTTTCACCGTCGCGCAGGCCATGGATCTTGGGTTGGCCAATGCAGACACCATTATCGACACCAGAGGCCCCTTGCGCTGGGGCAAATTCCGCATTCGTGATTTTCGCAATTACGGCAACGAGATGTCGGTCAGCAAGATTATCGTGAAAAGTTCCAACATCGGGACGGCGCGGATTGCCCAGCAAATCGGGGCCAAGCGCCAGCAGGAATTCCTCAAAGAGCTTGGCATGTTTGACACAACAGGTTTTGAGCTGGTTGAGGCGAACACCGGCAAGCCGCTCTTGCCGCGCAACTGGTCCGAATTGAGCACGATGACCATCTCTTATGGTCACGGGCTGTCTACATCGCCCATGCACCTTGCTGCAGGCTACGCCGCGATTGCCAACGGCGGGTACAAGGTGACGCCGACGATCCTCAAGCAGGACGGGCAGCAACTGGGGCCGCGCGTCATGTCGGAAGCCAGCACAGCCGCATCCCGCAAGATGCTGCGCAAAGTGGTGACCGAAGGCACCGCAAGCTTTGGTGAGGTCGCAGGCTACGCGGTCGCGGGCAAAACCGGCACAGCGGACAAACCAAAGGCACGCGGGGGCGGATACTATGAGGATAAGGTGATTGCGTCTTTTGCATCGCTTTTCCCGGCCCATGATCCGCGCTATGTGCTGGTTGTGACGCTGGACGAGCCAGTGGACACGATTGGCGATGAACCGCGCCGCACGGCAGGCTGGACGGCTGTGCCTGTGGCGGCTGAGATGATCCGCCGCGTGGCGCCTTTGCTGGGGTTGCGACCGCAGGCTGAACCGGTTGAGCCGGTCGATGCAAGGCTCGCCCAGAACTGACTGCAGAAGGCAGGACAATGAGCGACGGGCAAAAAACTCTGAGTGATCTTGGGCTGACGGCGCGGAGCGGTCGAAACCCGGTTGTCACAGGCATCGCCGTTGACAGTCGCGATGTGCAGGCCGGTTGCCTTTTTGCCGCGATGCCGGGCACCAACCTGCACGGGGCGGTCTACATCGAGCAGGCTCTGGATGCTGGGGCCACATCGGTGTTGACGGATGTGCAAGGCGCGCAGATCGCCGAGGCGCTTTTGACCGCCCGCGGTGTCGCGGTTGTCGTGACCTCTGCGCCGCGCGAGGTCTTGGCGCGCACGGCGTCCTTGTGGTTTGGCGCGCAACCGCCTGTGATGGTTGCGATTACCGGCACAAACGGCAAAACGTCGGTGGCGAATTTCGTCCGGCAAATCTGGACGCATCTGGGGCACGCCGCCATCAATCTTGGCACCACGGGGGTGGAGGGAAGCTGGAGCGCACCGCTTGCGCATACCACACCGGAACCCATTACCCTGCACCGGGTCCTTGCCCAAGCCGCACATGAAGGGATCACCCATGCAGCGATGGAGGCCTCCAGCCACGGGTTGGATCAGCGCAGGCTTGACGGGGTGACGCTGCGGGCGGCCGGGTTCACCAACCTTAGTCAGGATCATTTGGATTATCATGATAGCTTTGAGGATTACTTTGCCGCCAAGGCAGGGTTATTCGCCCGTGTTCTGCCCGAAGACGGGCGTGCGGTCGTCAACATAGAAGAAAACCGGGGTGTTGACATGGCGGCGATTGCAACCAGCAGGGGGTGTCCTGTCGTCAGTGTCGGGCGTCATATTGGCGATTTCCATTTGGGGCGTGTCCAACCTGACGTCAGTGGTCAGACGGTCGCCTTTAAGCATCTGACAAAGCAATATGTGCGCCGCCTGTCTCTGATCGGTGATTTTCAAGCTGAAAACGTTCTGTTGGCGGCCGCTTTGGTGATCGCCTGCGGCGAAAGCCCGGGCGACGTCTTCGACACGCTTGAGGATTTGCAGACCGTAAAGGGCCGGATGCAACTGGTTGCGACCCGTCAAAACAGTGCGCCGGTTTTTGTGGATTATGCGCATACGCCCGCCGCTATTGCCACGGCGCTCAAGGCGCTGCGCCCGCATGTGGTTGGCCGCCTCATCGCGATTATTGGGGCCGGCGGCGACAGAGATGCCACCAAACGCCCGTTGATGGGGCAAGCCGCGGCAGACAACGCCGATCTGGTGTTTGTGACAGATGACAACCCCCGTAGTGAAGACCCCGCAGCGATCCGGTCCGCCGTCTTGCTGGGCGCGCCCGACGCCCATGAGGTCGGCGACCGGGCAGAGGCGATCCTGCGCGGCGTTGACGCGCTGGGGCAGGGCGATGCCTTGTTGATCGCGGGCAAAGGCCATGAAACCGGGCAGGTCATCGGCACGGATGTGTACCCTTTTGACGATGCAGAGCAAGCGAGCGTGGCAGTCGCCGCACTGGATGGGAGGACGGTATGACCCTTTGGACAGCACAGGATGCGCAGGCCGCCACGGGCGGGCAAACGGCGGGCGGCTGGTTCGTGTCCGGCATCTCTATCGACACCCGCACGCTGGTGCCGGGGGATTTGTTTGTGGCGCTCAAGGACGTCCGGGACGGACATGATTTTGTCGCCCAAGCCTTTGAAAAAGGGGCCTCTGCGGCCTTGGTATCCCGCATCCCCTACGGGGTGGCCTGGGATGCGCCGCTGCTGATGGTGCCGGACGTGTTTGCAGCGCTTGAGGCTTTGGGGCGCGCAGGACGCGACCGCATGACCGGTAAGGTTGTCGGGGTGACCGGCAGCGTTGGGAAAACCTCGACCAAGGAAATGCTGGTGGCGATGCTGTCGGATCAGGGGGCCACCCATGCCTCTGTGGCCAGCTACAACAACCACTGGGGCGTGCCTCTGACCCTTGCGCGGATGCCGCCCCAAACCGACTACGCGATCATCGAGATTGGCATGAACCAACCCGGAGAGATCGCGCCTCTGGCCAGAATGGCAAAGCCGCATGTAGGTTTCATCACAAATGTCGCCCCCGCACATCTTGAGGCCTTCGAGAACATCGAAGGGATCGCGCGGGAAAAAGCGTCGATCCTTGATGGTGTTCTGGCAGGGGGCGTGGCCGTCCTGAATGCCGATATTGATACCGCCGACATTCTGGATGACAAGGCGCAGGCCTGCAAGCTGACGACCTTGCACTTTGGCGCGCAAGTACCTGATTTCAAAATGCTCAGGGCGGACATTCGCGATCAGACAACCGTGGTGCAGGCCGATATGAGCGGGTCATCCTTGCTGTTCAAGCTGGCCTCTCCGGGGCGGCATTTTGCCATGAATGCTCTGGGGGCCTTGGCGGTTGTGTCTGCGTTGGAGGCAGATATCGCGCTCGCTGTGGCGTCACTGGGCCGCTGGCGGCCCTACAAAGGGCGCGGGCAGCGCGAACGGATTTATCTGGACGCGGTTGAGACCAACATGACGCTTGATCTGATTGACGACAGCTACAACGCCAACCCGACCTCCATGGCTGCGGCGCTGGAGGTTTTGGCAGCCGCTGAGGTGACCAACGACATCGGACGCGTCTCTAAAGGGCGCCGCATTGCCTATCTGGGCGATATGAAGGAACTGGGCGCGCAAGAAGGCGCCTTGCACGCGGCCTTGGCACAGCTTTCGGCTGTTCAACATATCGACAAGGTACACTGTATTGGGCCTTTGATGCGTGCGCTCTATGATGCACTGCCCGAGGCAAAACGCGGGATGTGGTCGATGACAACCAAAGAGATGTTGCCTGCCGTGCCGCGCCAACTCGACAGTGGTGATGTGGTGCTGGCCAAAGGATCACTGAGCATGGGACTGGGTCAGGTCGTTGACGCGATCCGAAAAATGGGACATGCCCCGCTGGACGACGCATAAGGACCGCGCATGCTTTATTGGCTCACCCTGCTTTCCGACGGAGGAGATTTTTTCAACCTCTTTCGCTACATCACCTTCCGTGCAGGCGGGGCCTTTCTGACGGCGCTCGTTTTCGGGTTTCTGTTTGGGCGGCCGTTGATCGGGGTCTTGCGCCGCAGACAGGGCAAGGGGCAGCCGATCCGGGATGACGGTCCCGAGGGCCATTTTGCAAAGGCCGGGACGCCCACCATGGGGGGGCTGCTGATTATCGGCGCGCTGCTGACCTCTACCTTGCTCTGGGCGCGGCTGGACAACCCATTTATCTGGATCATCCTTTTCGTGACGATCTCTTTCGCGATCATCGGCTTTATGGATGACTACGCAAAAGTGTCGCGGCAAACGACGGCGGGTGTTCCGGGGAGGGTGCGCTTGCTGCTAGGGTTCATCATCGCGGCTGTGGCGTCGTTCTGGGCCGCGCAGTATCACCCTGAAGCCTTGCAAAACCGGCTGGCGCTGCCGGTGTTCAAGGACACGCTGATCTATCTGGGCTACCTGTTTGTGCCTTTTTCCATCATCGTGATTGTGGGGGCGGCCAATGCCGTCAACCTGACCGATGGTCTGGACGGGCTTGCGATTATGCCTGTGATGATCGCCGCAGGCACCCTTGGCGTGATCGCCTATGCGGTGGGCCGCGTTGATTTCACCGACTATCTGGACGTGCACTACGTGCCCGGCACCGGAGAGATCCTGATCTTCACCGCAGGTATTTTTGGCGGGGGTCTGGGCTTTTTGTGGTACAATGCTCCGCCCGCTGCGGTGTTCATGGGCGATACCGGTTCACTGGCTCTGGGCGGCGCGCTTGGCGCGATTGCCGTGGCCACCAAACACGAGATTGTGCTGGCCATCGTCGGTGGCTTGTTCGTGGTTGAGGCGCTCAGCGTGATCATTCAGGTCGCCTACTTCAAAAGCACTGGCAAACGCGTGTTCCTGATGGCCCCGATCCACCACCACTATGAAAAGAAAGGATGGGCGGAAAGCACCATTGTGATCCGGTTCTGGATCATATCGCTTATTCTGGCCATTATCGGGCTGGCGACGCTCAAGGTGCGATAATGCAGTGTTACCGCCTGTTGTACGTTTTACCTGATTTGCCTCAAGAGGGGCCTGCGGCGTGATCCCGGTGCGGGGTCTGTCCGGTGCCTCTGTCGCCGTTCTGGGCTTGGGGCGGTCTGGCTTTGCCGCCGCACGGGCGCTGGCTGCGGGCGGGGCTTTGCCTTTGTGCTGGGACGACAACGAGGCCGCGCGCGACCGGGCAGAGGCGGAAGGGTTGCCCTGTCAAAGGTTTCGGTCGGTGGCCGATTTTGACGGGGTGGCGCGCTTGATCGTGAGCCCCGGCATCCCGCATCTTTACCCTGCGCCGAATCCGACCGTAGCGCTCGCACTTGAGGCGGGCGTGCCGGTGGACAATGATATCGGGCTTTTCTTTCAATCGGTGGCCACAGACAACTGGAGCTCGTTTCAGACCCTTCCGCGTGTGATTGCGGTGACCGGATCAAACGGCAAATCCACAACCTCCGCGCTGATCCATCACATCCTGCACGCCACCGGTCGTCCGACCGCTTTGGCCGGAAACATCGGTCTTGGGGTACTTGATCTTGATCCGCTGCAAGATGGCGAGGTCGTTGTGCTGGAGCTGTCCAGCTATCAGACTGATCTGGCGCGCGCGCTCACCCCTGACATTGCGGTTTTCACCAACCTGTCGCCGGATCATCTGGACCGGCACGGGGGGATGGGGGGATATTTTGCCGCCAAACGCAGGCTTTTTGCCGAAGGGGGACCGGACCGCGCGATCATCGGCGTCGACGAGCCGGAAGGGGCGTTTCTGGCGGGGCAACTGGCCCAGGCGCCGGTGGACGATCGTGTGATCCGCATCTCGGCTGTGCAAAAGCTTAAAGGGCCGGGGTGGAGCGTCTTTGCAAACAAGGGTTTTCTGGTCGAGACCCGCAAGGGCAAACAGGTGGCCTCGATTGATCTGCGCGCCATCACGGGGTTGCCGGGGGTGCATAATCACCAAAATGCCTGCGCGGCCTATGCTGCTTTGCGCGCCTTGGGTCTCGCGCCTAAAGTAATCGAACAGGCTTTGCACGACTTTGCAGGTCTGCCCCATCGCAGCCAGACGGTAGGTGAGGCTGGGGGCGTCAGATTTGTCAATGACAGCAAGGCGACCAACGCGGACGCGGCGGCCAAAGCGCTGTCAGCTTTCGAAAACGTGCGGTGGATTTGCGGCGGTTTGCAAAAAGAAGGCGGCTTGGACGGTTTGAACAGCGCGGCAGGCTCCGTGCGAAAGGCCTATGTGATCGGACGCGATGCTGCGGGCTTTGCGCTGGGGCTTGAGGCGGAGGCGGAGGTTTGCACCACGATGGTGGCGGCTGTTGCCCGCGCCGTCGCGGACGCGGAGCCGGGCGACGTGGTGTTGCTTGCCCCGGCGGCGGCCAGTTTTGACCAGTACGACAACTTTGAAGCGCGCGGCGACGACTTTATCGCTGAGGTCACAAAGTATCTTTGAAAGAGCGTGCGGCCGCCATGGCGGACGACCAGGCCCATTGAAAGTTGTACCCGCCCAACCATCCTGTCACATCGACGGCTTCGCCAATGAAATAAAGGCCCGGCACGCGGCGGGCGACCATCGTTTTTGCATCCAGATCGTTGGTATCTATGCCGCCAAGGGTGACCTCGGCGGTGCGGTAGCCTTCGGTGCCAGTGGGTCGAAGCTGCCAGTTGTGCAACCGGTCAGAGATCGCGTCGATCCGCGCATCCGACAGATCCCCCATGGTCCCCGTCAAATCCAGTGACTGCGTTGCATGATCCACAAAGCGCGATGGCAGATAATGCGTCAGCACCGTGCTGAGTTTGCGTTTTCCGGACTGGCGGCGTTCGCGCTGCAGGGTTTCTGCGATCTGGCTGCCGGGCAATAGATTTGCCGACACCGGGTTTCCCTCGCGCCAATAGGACGAGATTTGCAAAACAGCCGGGCCAGACAGGCCACGATGTGTAAACAGCATCGCCTCTTCAAAACTCTGCGTGCCGCTGGTCATCCGCACAGGCAGGGACACGCCGGACAGGCCTGCAAAGGGTTGCTCTGCAAAGGTGAAGGGGACCAGCGCAGGCCGTGTTTCCGTCACTGACAGCCCGAACTGCCGCGCAATCTGATAGGCGAGGTCGCTCGCGCCCATTTTGGGAATGGACTTTCCGCCGGTGGCAATCACCAGATGCTTGGCGCGCACGCTGTGTCTGCCTGCCGGGCCATCTATATCGAAGGAAAAGCCACCTGAGCACTTTGCAAAGTTGCTTGCAGTTGTTTGCAAATGCAGATCAGCGCCGTTTTGTGCCATCAATTCCAGCAACATAGCGATCACATCTTTGGCGGAATTGTCGCAAAACAATTGGCCAAGCGTCTTTTCGTGCCAGGCAATGCCATGGCGGTCCATCAGGTCGATAAAATCCCATTGCGTGTATCTTGCGAGCGCCGACTTTACGAAATGCGGGTTTTCGGACAGGAACGCATGGGGCGCGCAATGCAGATTGGTAAAGTTACAGCGCCCCCCGCCGGAGATGCGAATTTTCTCGCCCGGCTTTTTGGCGTGATCAATGATCAGCACTTTCCCCGGCGCATAGGCTGCGCACATCATGCCGGCGGCCCCGGCGCCAATAATTGCGATATCGACCTGCATAAAGGCCGCATGGCCTGAAATGGGTGGTTTGGCAAGACTTCAGGCTGGTATCAAAACGGATTTGCGGCTATGGTGTGCGCAGACCTCGAAAAGAGGCGCACCGGCAGTTTTAAATTCAGGCAGGCCCCCATGACGGAAATGGTCTATGGCGCAGTTCCGGTTCGCAATGGTGAACCGATCCTCCCCAAATGGTGGCGGACAATCGACAAATGGAGCATGTTTTGCGTCATGATGCTCTTTGCGATTGGTCTGTTGCTGGGCCTCGCGGCATCGCCCCCGCTTGCCGCGCGCAACGGGTTTGAGCCTTTTCATTACGTGCAGCGGCAAGCGGTGTTCGGGATTGCGGGCATGATTACGATGCTGGTGCTGTCGATGATGTCGCCCAAGCTGGTGCGGCGTCTTGCGGTGCTGGGCTTTACGGCGGCTTTTGTGGCGCTGGCGCTTTTGCCGTTCTTTGGGACGGATTTCGGCAAGGGCGCTGTGCGCTGGTATGGGCTTGGCTTTGCCTCCATGCAGCCATCTGAGTTCCTGAAGCCCGGGTTCGTCGTTGTGGCCGCATGGATGTTGGCGGCCTCGTCCGATGTCAACGGGCCGCCGGGCAAGACATGGTCCTTTGTGCTTTGCGTCACGATCGTGCTGATGCTGGCGTTGCAGCCTGATTTCGGGCAGGCCTGTCTGGTCCTTTTTGCCTGGGGCGTGATGTATTTTGTGGCAGGCGCGCCCATGCTGTTGCTCTTGGCCATGGCTGTGATGGTCGTTTTGTGCGGCAGTTTCGCCTATGCCAACTCAGAGCACTTTGCGCGCCGGATTGATGGCTTTCTTAACCCGGATGTGGATCCGACCACGCAGCTTGGATACGCCACCAACGCCATTCAGGAAGGCGGCCTTTTCGGGGTAGGGGTCGGCGAAGGGCAGGTGAAATGGTCGTTGCCGGATGCGCATACCGATTTCATCATTGCGGTCGCCGCCGAAGAATACGGCTTCATTCTGGTGTTTGTCATTGTCGCTCTTTACGCTTTTGTCGTGGTGCGGTCGCTTTTGCGGCTGGTGCGGGAAAGAGACCCCTTCATCCGCCTGGCAGGCACGGGGCTAATCTGCACCTTTGGCGTTCAGGCCATGATCAACATGGGTGTTGCGGTCAGGCTTTTGCCCGCCAAAGGCATGACCCTGCCCTTCGTCAGCTATGGTGGGTCGTCGGTGATTGCATCGGGCATCGCCCTTGGCATGCTCTTTGCCTTTACGCGCCAAAGACCGCAGGGAGAGATCAGCGATGCGCTGTCGCGAGGGCGCGTCCGATGACAGCCCAGCCGCTTCTTTTGATCGCGGCGGGGGGCACGGGTGGGCATATGTTCCCCGCGCAGGCATTGACTGAAGCGATGTTGGAAAAGGGGTGGCGGGTCAAGCTGACCACGGATTCACGTGGCGCGCGCTACACCGGCGGATTTCCCCACTCGACAGAGATTGAAGTCCTCAACAGTGCCACTTTTGCGCGCGGCGGTGTGCTGAGCAAGATCACAGCACCAGCAAAGATCGCTGCAGGATGTCTGAGCGCTGTGTGGAAAATGAGCCGCGACCGGCCTGCTGTTGTGGTGGGGTTTGGCGGATACCCCAGCATTCCTGCCATGGCTGCGTCTTATGTGCTGAAGCTGCCGCGCATGATCCACGAGCAGAACGGCGTTCTGGGGCGGGTGAATACGGTCTTTGCCAACCGCGTGCATCTGGTGGCCTGTGGCACATGGCCCACCGACCTGCCTGCCGGGGCCAAAAGTGCGCACACCGGCAACCCTGTGCGCCGCGCCATTCTGGAGCGGGCAGAATCCGGCTACATCGCGCCGGGCGACTACCCGATGGAGCTTTTGGTGATCGGGGGCAGTCAGGGCGCGCGCATTCTGAGCGATGTGGTGCCGCCGGCGATTGCCGCCTTGCCGATGAACATTCTTGCGGGCTTGCGTGTCAGCCATCAGGCGCGCGAAGAAGATCAGGAGCGTGTGGCCAAGTTTTACCACGAGCATGGGATTGCGGCAGATGTCTCGCCGTTTTTCAAGGATGTGCCTCGCCGCCTGACAGAGGCGCAGCTGGTGATCAGCCGGGCAGGTGCTTCGTCGGTTGCGGATCTGTCGGTGATTGGCAGGCCCTCGATCCTGATCCCCTTTGCGGCCGCGACAGGGGATCATCAAACGGCCAACGCGCGGGGGCTTGTATCCGCAGGTGGCGCGATCATGGTGCCGGAAAGTCAGGCCAATGTGGAGGCACTGTCGGATCAGATCCTTTCTGTGCTGGACAACCCCGATGGGGCGATGCAAATGGCGCGCTCTGCGGCAGCGTTTGGCAAACCCGATGCGACCGCCCATTTGGTGGCTTTGGTGGAAAACCTGGCAAAAGAAGGGAAACAGGCATGAATGCTGCAACCAAACTGCCGGGGGATGTGGGGCCCATTCACTTTGTCGGGATCGGTGGCATTGGCATGTCCGGGATTGCCGAAGTTCTGCTGAACCACGGCTACACGGTGCAAGGGTCTGATCTGAAGGCTACGCCGATCACGGATAGGCTCAAAGAGCTTGGGGCGCGGGTCTTTGTGGGGCAGTCCGCAGAAAACATCCAACATGCGCAGGTCGTCGTGATCTCCAGCGCGATCAAACCGGGCAACGCAGAGCTTGATGCCGCCCGCCTGCAGGGGCTGCCGATTGTGCGCCGGGCTGAGATGCTGGCCGAACTGATGCGGCTGAAATCCAATATCGCTGTGGCGGGGACACATGGCAAAACCACCACGACCACCATGGTTGCGACCTTGCTGGACGCAGGTGATTTTGACCCCACGGTCATCAATGGCGGCATCATTCATGCCTATGGCTCCAACGCCCGGAAAGGTGAAGGGGAGTGGATGGTGGTCGAAGCGGATGAGAGTGACGGCACATTTAACCGCCTGCCTGCGACGATTGCGATTGTCACCAATATTGACCCCGAACACATGGAGCATTGGGGCGATTTCGAAACGCTCAGACAGGGCTTTCTGGATTTTGTGTCGAACATACCGTTTTATGGCGTGGCCATTTGCTGCACGGACCATCCAGAGGTTCAGGCGCTGGTGGGCAAGATCACCGACCGCCGCGTGATCACCTATGGGTTTAACGCCCAAGCGGACGTGCGGGCGGTGAACCTGACCTACAAAAAGGGCGTGGCCCATTTTGACGTGGCCTTGCAGAACGAAGACACGCTCATCGAAGGCTGCACCTTGCCGATGCCGGGGGATCACAATGTGTCCAACGCATTGTCCGCGGTTGCGGCAGCCCGGCATCTGGGCATGAAGCGCGAAGAAATCCGCACGGCGCTGGCGAATTTCGCAGGCGTTAACAGACGGTTTACCCGCGTCGGAGACATTAACGGCGTGACTGTGATTGATGACTATGGCCACCACCCGGTGGAAATTGCGGCGGTGCTTAGGGCTGCACGACAGGCCAGTGATGGCCGTGTTATCGCCGTGCACCAACCGCACCGCTACTCGCGTCTCAACAGCCTATTTGACGATTTTTGCGCCTGTTTCAATGAAGCGGATGTTGTGGGCATTGCAGAGGTCTACGCCGCCGGTGAAGAGCCCATCGAAGGCCGAAGCCGCGATGATCTGGTCGCGGGGCTGATCCAGCACGGACATCGCCATGCCCGCGCCGTTGTGGGCGAGGATGACCTTGAACGGCTTGTCCGCGAGCAGGCCGTTCCCGGTGACATCGTGGTGTGTCTGGGCGCGGGGACCATCAGCGCGTGGGCGCAAGGCCTTGTTGCGCGCCTCAACAAAGGGGCTGCCTGATGCGGATGCCGCAGACATGTTCGGGCCGGTCGATGCTGTCTGTTTTACAGACGATCACAATGCTGCGCGCACGCCCGACACGCTTGTCTTGCGCCCGATCCACGGAGAGCGCCCGATGAGCCTGTCCCTGACGCTTGCGGCCCTTTGGGCGGTCATTGCCAATATCGTCGCGATGACCCCAAGCCGCGATCACCATTGGACAAACGCATACATTCTGATCGCGATCGGCATCCCGATTGTGGGCCTTGCCACATGGCAACATGGCCCATGGGTCGGCATGCTTATTCTGGCGGCGGGCATGTCGGTGCTGCGCTGGCCTGTGATCTACTTGGGGCGCTGGATGATGCGCCGTTCCAAGAGCAATCGCGGCTTGTGAGCGGCGGCTTTCCTCTGAAACCTCGGGCGAAAATGCCCGGGCGGGCGGTATGAAGAATACTGATTTTGATGTGGCTTCTCTGACCCCGCGCGGACGTTTGACGCCGAACCGGCCTCTGAACGATCTGACGTGGTTGCGGGTCGGTGGCGCGGCGGACTGGTTGTTCCAGCCGCGCGATGTGGCAGATCTTAGCGCGTTTCTGCGGGGCTTGCCCGAGGCGGTTCCTGTTTTCCCGATGGGCGTCGGGTCCAACCTGATTGTCCGGGACGGCGGCTTGCGGGCGGTCGTGATCCGGTTGGGCCGTGGTTTCAACGGGGTCGAGATCAAGGAAGGTGTGGTGCGGGCAGGCGCGGCGGCGCTGGACGCACAGGTCGCGCGCAAAGCGGCGGATGCGGGGCTGGACCTGACATTTTTGCGGACCATTCCCGGCACTATCGGCGGTGCCGTGCGCATGAACGCAGGATGCTACGGCAGCTACACGGCCGATGTTGTGCACGAAATACACGTGGTGCGCCGTGATGGTCAGGCCCTCACACTCACGCCCGATGCGTTGGAATTTGCCTACAGGCAGTGCGCTCTGCCCGCTGATTGGGTTGTGACGGAGGCCGTTTTTCGCCCGCCTCAGGCGTCCCCTGATGAACTGCACGCGCGGATGGCCGATCAACTGGCCAAGCGCGATGCAACACAACCCACCAAGGAACGCAGCGCAGGGTCGACCTTCCGCAATCCGGCGGGTTTTTCGTCGACGGGCCGTGCAGATGACACGCACGAGTTGAAAGCGTGGAAATTGATTGATGATGCGGGGCTGCGGGGGGCGCGGCGCGGCGGCGCACAGATGAGCGAGAAACACTCTAATTTCATGATCAATGCCGGGGGCGCCACGGCGGCGGACCTCGAAACTCTGGGCGAAGAAGTCAGAAAAAAGGTTTACGATTCCACCGGCCACAGGCTAGAATGGGAAATTATGCGTATCGGCGAGCATTAGGCTTTCTTTAAGGTTTGGCAGGCAGCCTCTACGTCAAAAGAATTGCGGTGAACCAGCAGCAAAAAGCTGGACGTGCACAACATAAAATTGGGCCAAAGGCCCTTACATAAGGGCACTAAGGTGGGTCAGTCGAGCAGGACAGCCCCGACAGTTGCGGTTTTGATGGGCGGCCCCTCTGCAGAGCGGGAGGTTTCGCTGTCGAGTGGGCGCGCCTGCGCCGCAGCACTGCGGGACGAAGGACACAACGTGGTTGAGGTCGACGCCGGGCGCGACCTTGCAGCCCGCTTGCATGATATTGCGCCGAAGGCCGTTTTGAATTGTCTGCATGGTCGCTGGGGCGAAGATGGCTGCGTTCAGGGACTTTTGGAGTGGTTGCGCATTCCCTACTCGCATTCGGGCGTCTACGCCTCTGCGCTGGCCATGGACAAACAGCGCAGCAAGGCGGCTTTTGCCGCAGCGGGCCTGCCAATTGCAAAAAGCTGCATCGCACCGCGTGACGACGTGCGCCAGCGGCACGTGATTGATCCGCCCTATGTGGTCAAGCCCAACAACGAGGGGTCGTCAGTCGGCGTCTACCTCGTGCACGAAAAGACAGACCCGCCGCCAAACCTTGACGACAGCATGCCAGAGCATGTGATGGTCGAAGCCTTCGTGCCCGGCCGTGAATTGACCACATCTGTTGTGGGCGACAGCGCCCTGACGGTCACGGATATCCTGACCGATGGCTGGTACGACTACGAGGCCAAATATGCCCCCGGCGGGTCGCGCCACGTGGTGCCCGCGCAGGTCCCCGCCGACATTTTTGATCTGTGCATGGACTACGCCCTGCGCGCCCATGAGGTTTTGGGATGCCGGGGCGTAACGCGCACTGATTTCCGGTGGGACGCCGAAAAAGGCCCCGAGGGGCTTATTTTGCTGGAAACAAACACGCAGCCGGGCATGACCTCTACCTCTCTGACGCCGGAACAGGCGCAGGCGGTGGGCATGAGTTTCGGGCAGTTGTGTACGTGGATGGTGGAGGATGCGTCATGCGATCGGTGATGGGCCGCTACCGGAAAGACAAAAGTGATCCAGCACCGTCGCGCTGGGCATGGCGGCTGCAACGGCTGCTGCTGACACCGGCGTTCTTGCTCATGATGCGCGCAGGTCTGCCGCTGCTGGCCATCGCTGCGGGCGTGATCTGGTACATGTCAGAGCCACAAAGGGTCGAGGCCATCAGGACCACGGTGTCCGAGGCGCGCGCCAGCTTTGAGACGCGGCCTGAATTCATGGTGCATCTGATGGCCATTGATGGCGCTGATGATGCGCTGTCAGAAGAAATTCGTGAAGTCCTACCGCTGATTTTCCCGATGAGCTCCTTTGATCTGGACCTTGCGGCCTTGCGCGATCAAGTTCTGGCGCTGGACCCGGTGAAAGCGGCGTCGGTCCGGGTGAAACCCGGCGGCGTTCTGCATCTGGACGTTCAACAGCGGGTGCCGGTCATTCTGTGGCGCAGCCGCGAAGGCCTGGCCGTGCTGGATGACACGGGGGCGTATATTCGCCCCGTCGCCAGCCGTGCAGACCGTGCGGACCTGCCAATCTTTGCCGGTGACGGGGCGGACAGCAAAGTTGCCGAAGCGCTTGCCATACTGGACGCGGCAGAGCCGTTGGGGACAAGGGTGCAGGGTCTTGAGCGGATCGGTGAGCGGCGCTGGGATGTGGTGCTGGACCGCCAGCAACGCCTGCTCTTGCCCGAAGACCTGCCGGTTGAGGCGCTCGACCGGGTGATCGCGCTGGATCAGGCGCAGGACATCCTGAGCCGCGATGTGCAACGGATCGATCTGCGGCTCGGCGCACGCCCAACCATCCAAATGAGTGAATTTGCCACCGCCGAATGGTGGTCTGTACAGCAGGCGAGACAATAAGAATGAATGACCTTTATCAAAGCCAGCGGCACATGCGGAACATGCGGAAAGCTGCGATGCAGCGCGGTGTGGTGGCCATTCTCGATATTGGCACCAGCAAAATCGCCTGCCTTGTCCTGCGCTTTGACGGGGCTGCGCCGGACAGTGACGGGGGCGAGATCGGATCGCTTGCGGGCCAGTCGGGGTTTCGGGTCATTGGTGCCGCGACAACCCGCTCGCGCGGTGTCCGCTTTGGTGAAATCTCTGCGATGCAGGAGACCGAACGGGCGATCCGCACCGCGTTGCAAGGCGCACAGAAAATGGCGGGCATCCGGGTGGATCACGTGATTGCCTGCTTTGCGGGGGGTGAGCCGCGCTCCTACGGACTGGATGCGCAGGTGCCTTTGGAAAGTGACGCGGTGGATGAGCACGATGTGGCGCGTGCTCTGGCGGCCTGTGATGTGCCGGATTATGGGGCAGGGCGCGAGGTTTTGCATGCACAACCGGTGAACTTTGCTATCGACCACAGGTCTGGGTTGGCAGATCCCCGGGGGCAGCTTGGCAACAGCCTGTCTGTGGACATGCATATGTTGACGGTGGATGGGGATGTCATTCAGCACCTGGCGCATTGCATCAAGCGGTGTGATCTGGAACTCGCAGGGATTGCATCCTCGGCCTATGTCAGCGGCATTTCCACCCTTGTGGAAGACGAACAAGAGCTTGGCGCGGCCTGCATCGATCTGGGGGGCGGCACCACGGGCGTGTCGATCTTTATCAAGAAACACATGATCTTTGCGGATTCAGTGCGGATGGGCGGCGAACATGTCACGTCAGATATTTCGATGGGCCTGCAGATCCCGACGGATAAAGCGGAGCGGATCAAGACCTTTTACGGCGGTGTGCATGCCACAGGGATGGACGACCGCGAGATGATCGAGATCGGCGGCGACACTGGCGATTATGAGCATGACCGGCGCACGGCGAGCCGGGCTGAGGTCATTGGCATCATGCGCCCGCGTGTCGAAGAAATCCTTGAAGAGGTGCGCGCCCGGCTGGACGCCGCTGGATTTGATCACTTGCCCAGTCAGCAGATCGTCCTGACGGGCGCCGGCAGTCAGATCCCGGGACTGGACGGATTGGCCAGCCGTATTCTGGGCCAACAAGTGCGGCTGGGCCGTCCGCTGCGTGTGCACGGATTGCCGCAAGTGGCCACGGGCCCGGGCTTTGCCGGGGCGGTGGGCCTGTCGTTGTTTGCAGCCCATCCGCAAGATGAATGGTGGGACTTTGATATTCCGGCGGAAAGCTATCCGCAACGGTCGCTGAAACGCGCGGTGCGGTGGTTCCGCGACAATTGGTAAGAGCATCGGTCAGCTTGTGTCGCATGGGGCGAATCACTCTCTGACCTGAGGAAAAAACAAAAAAACCGGGCAAATCGAGCAGGCGTCCGACAGTTGAAAAGCAGACAAACGCGCGCGGACAAGGGGCCTGCCTGCGCGGCGTGTGGCCTTTGCTTGTAGCAAACGGGTCATTTTCGGCGATATCTTGCGTGTTCACGCCGGTCAAAGTGTTCCACAGCTAAAAATTGTCTATATTTTGCGGGGTTTCCGTGTTTTTTGCGTGACCCTAGAGCCACAAACAGATAAACTTTTCGCCAATAAGCGGAAAACGCGACAGCAAAACAAAGCACAGGCGGACTTATCGATGACCTTGACACTTACAATGCCGGGACAAACCGACCTCAAGCCAAGAATTACTGTTTTTGGGGTTGGGGGCGCAGGCGGCAATGCCGTCAATAATATGATTGAAAAGGCATTGGATGGTGTCGAATTCGTTGTTGCAAATACGGATGCACAAGCGCTGCAGCAGACCAAATCGGAAAACCGCGTCCAGTTGGGCGTAAAGGTGACCGAAGGGTTGGGCGCAGGCGCACGGGCAAGCGTGGGGGCGGCCGCTGCCGAAGAGAGCATCGAAGAGATCGTCGACCATCTTGCGGGCGCGCACATGTGCTTTATCACCGCAGGAATGGGGGGCGGCACCGGCACAGGTGCGGCCCCGATCATCGCACAGGCAGCGCGCGAACTTGGGGTGCTGACCGTGGGCGTGGTCACAAAACCCTTCCAGTTCGAGGGCGGCAAGCGGATGCGTCAGGCCGAGGACGGCGTGGAGGCGCTGCAAAAAGTTGTGGATACGCTGATCATCATCCCCAACCAGAACCTTTTCCGGCTGGCCAATGAAAAGACGACGTTTACCGAAGCCTTCTCAATGGCAGATGACGTTTTGTATCAGGGCGTTAAGGGCGTGACTGATCTGATGGTGCGTCCGGGCCTCATCAACCTCGACTTTGCGGATGTACGCGCCGTCATGGACGAGATGGGCAAGGCGATGATGGGAACAGGCGAAGCCGACGGGGAAGACCGCGCGATTCAAGCCGCTGAAAAAGCGATTGCCAATCCGCTGCTGGACGAGATCAGCCTACGTGGCGCCAAAGGGGTGTTGATCAACATCACGGGTGGGCATGACCTGACGCTGTTTGAACTGGATGAAGCTGCGAACCGCATCCGCGAAGAGGTCGATCCCGATGCCAACATTATTGTGGGGTCCACGTTGGATACGGACATGGGCGGCACCATGCGGGTGAGCGTTGTGGCAACTGGCATCGACGCAGGTGTCGTCAATACAGAAACACCTGTTCCGCGCCGGTCCATGTCTGAACCGCTGAAGCCTACGGTGACTGCCATCGAGGCGGCCCCTGAGGTTGAACATATGCCGGAGCCAGTCGTGGCCCAAGCGCCGGAAGTTGAGCCGGAGCCAAGCCTTCTTGAGCGGATGGAAGAAGAAACAACCTTCGCAGAAGAGACGTTGTTTGAACAGCCGGTGATGGAAGACGATGGTCTGCCACCACCCGCATACCGTCCCGAAGTGGCCGCATTTGACCCTTACGCGGTGGCCGAACCCGCGCCTGCACCTGCGGCAGAGTATGACACATCTGCTCCCGGCACACCGTCTCAGGAAACGATGGCACGGTTGCGCGCAGCGGCAGATCGGGCAGCACCAAAAGTTGAGGCGCACGCGGCACCGGAGGGGGGCGACGACAAACCACGCTTTGGCATTAACTCTTTGATTAACCGCATGACCGGGCACGGTGAAGCCGCAGGCCAACCTGTCGCGCGTCAGCAGCCGCCGATGAAGCAGGAAACGGCAGCAGCGCCCGCAAAAGCGGACCCAGATCAGGAGCGCATTGAAATTCCAGCGTTTTTGCGCCGTCAAGCCAACTAATTTGACTAAAATCCAAGGAAAAGGGGTTGCGGTTTCGCGGCCCTTTTTCGTTTTGAATCAGTATCTTGTCGAAATAATGGCAGTATTGCGCTCAATTGTAACAGGAGTGTTTCAGACCGTTGCAAAGATTGAGTTGTAGCTCATGCGCCCGACACTTAGTTTCTGTGTACCGGTTAGGAAACCGTTAAGAATTGAGGCCCACAGTGCAAACGACGATCAAATCGCCAATAAGCTTTTCGGGCTGCGGATTACACACAGGCCGTTTTGCGACACTGACCATCCGACCTGCAGCAGCAGAACATGGCATATGGTTTTCCCGCACCGACGTGGCCGTGGGCGACAGGCTGGTGCCAGCACGCTGGGATGCGGTCTTGCGCTCGCCCTTGTGCACGAAAATCGAAAATGGTGCCGGGCTGCAGATATCCACCATCGAACACGTTATGGCAGCCCTTGCAGGATGCGGCCTGCACAACGCTCTTATTGAGATTGACGGCCCTGAAGTGCCGATCCTTGACGGGTCGTCTGCGCCGTTTGTACGCGGGATCATGGACCGGGGCCTCCGCCAGTTGAACGCACCCGTGCGCGCGTTTGAAATCCTTAAAGAAGTGACCGTGCGCGACGGTGAAGCGACTGCGACACTCTCGCCTGCGCGAGGGCTGTCGATCGACTTTGCTATTGATTTTGACGAGGCCGCAATCGGGTATCAGCGCAAGTCGCTGGTCATGAACAATGGGGCCTTTGCACGGGAGCTGTGTGACAGCCGCACATTCTGCCGCCAGTCAGACGTCGATACCATGCGGGCCAACGGTCTGGCTTTGGGCGGTGCTGCCGGCGAAAACGCGGTTGTGTTTGATGGCGACAAAGTGGTGAGCCCGGGAGGCTTGCGCCACATTGATGAACCTGTCCGGCACAAGATGTTGGATGCTCTGGGCGATCTTGCCTTGGCGGGCGCGCCTTTGTTGGGGCGCTATACCGGAGTGCGTGCAGGGCATTCGCTTACGAATACCCTGCTGCGGGCGCTGTTTGTGCAGCATGACGCCTACCGGATGATCGTCTGTGACACAGAGCAGGCCACAAGGCTTCCGGGGTACGGTCTTGCCCGTGACGAAATCCCTGCGGTTGCGTGATCCACGGGTCTCGAGCCAACACATTAAATCACAATTGCACAACCGCATGCTTTTGCGTGTCGAATGGCGTTTTGCCTCAAAATATTTTGTGCTAAACGCTATGCAGACGATGACGCCCGCAGGGTGCGTCACTATGGGGAAACGGTAGGAACTGGTGCATGAGCGCGGGCGCTACAAGACATAGATGTATCGCAGCTTTGGTTGGTGTGGCCATGTTGGCTGCCTGCGGGAACAGTGATCCGGGGCGCTCAACGGGGGGCTTTTTCAACTCGCAGGAAATCCCGCTTGAGACCTATACCCCTGAGCAGATTTTCGAGCGTGGTGAATTTGAGCTGAACCGTGCAGAACCTTCGGATGCTGCCTTCTACTTTGCTGAAATTGAACGGCTTTATCCCTATTCTGACTGGGCGCGACGTGCTTTGATCATGCAGGCTTTTTCCTATCATAAGGATCAGGACTACCCGAATAGCCGGGCTGCCGCGCAACGGTTTATCGACTTTTATCCCGACGATGATGATGCCGCCTACGCCCAATATATTCTGGCGCTGAGCTATTATGACCAGATTGATGAAGTAGGTCGCGATCAGGGCCTGACCTTTCAGGCATTGCAGTCCTTGCGCGACGTGATCGAACGCTACCCGGATTCCGAATACGCGCGGTCGTCCATCCTGAAGTTTGATCTGGCGTTTGACCATCTGGCAGCAAAAGAAATGGAAATCGGGCGCTATTATCTGCGCCGGAACCATTACGCTGCGGCCATCAACCGCTTCCGGGTGGTTGTTGAAGATTTCCAGACCACCAGTCACACACCAGAGGCGCTTCACCGGTTGGTCGAGGCCTATCTGTCCCTGGGTCTGACGGACGAGGCCCGGACGGCGGGGGCTATTCTTGGGTTCAACTATCAATCAACCGATTGGTATGAAGACAGCTTTGAATTGCTCACCGGCCAAGGTCTGACGCTGGAAGCCGCCGGAGACAGCTGGCTGAGCCAAATCTACCGCCAAACAGTGAAAGGCGACTGGATCTGATCCACGCCCCATCGGACAACAAGGTGTAAAACGATGCTCCGCGGTTTGCATATATCGAACCTGCTGATCATTGAGCAGTTGGACCTGACGTTCCAGCCGGGCCTGAACGTTCTGACGGGCGAGACCGGTGCGGGCAAGTCCATCCTGCTGGACGCCTTGGGGTTCGTTCTGGGCTGGCGTGGCCGTGCGGATCTGGTGCGGCAGGGCGCGGATCAAGGCGAGGTGACCGCATGGTTCGACCTGCAGGCAGACCACCCGGCACAGGCTGTTCTGGAGGAGGCTGGCCTGCCACAGGGTGATGAGCTCATTCTGCGGCGGGTGAACGGCGTGGACGGGCGCAAAACAGCTTGGGTCAACGACAGGCGGTGTTCAGGCGATATTCTGCGCCGGTTGTCGGAAACGCTGGTGGAATTGCACGGGCAGCACGATGATCGCGGGCTTCTCAATCCACGCGGGCATCGCGATATTCTGGACGACTTTGGCAAGCTGCGGGCTCAGGGCAAGGCGGTGACCGTCGCATGGCGCGACCGTCAGCGCGCGGCCAAGGCCTTGCGCGAGGCGGAAGAAAATGTGGCCCGTATCCGGGAAGAAGAAGAATTTCTGCGCCACGCTGTAGCGGAACTGGATGCGCTGGCGCCTCAGGTCGGGGAAGACGCAGCGCTGGACGCGCAGCGACGCCAGATGCAGCGGGGGGAGAAAACCCGCAGTGATCTGATCCGCGCCAATGATATTCTGGGACATCAGGGGGCCGAAGCAGCTTTGGCCGAAGCGCTGCGCTGGCTTGACGGTGCGGCAGTGGATGGGGACGGGGAGCTTGATCGCACTTTGTCCGCGCTTGAACGTGCAACGGCAGAACTGGATGACGCGATCGCAGAGCTTGCGCAGGTCCTAGATCATTTCAGCTTTAACCCGCAAGAACTTGAAGACACCGAAGAAAGGTTGTTTGCGATCCGGGGACTGGCCCGCAAACACGCGATTGCCCCGGACGCGCTGGCCGACTTTGCGACTCAACTGCGCGAACGCCTGTCTTTGCTGGATGCGGGCGAAGCGGACCTTGTGCGCCTAAAGGCAGAGGTAGCGAAAACGGCGGCAACCCTCGACACGGCCACCGTGGCCCTGACCCAAGCCCGCAAACGCGCGGCTCAAAAGCTGGACAAGGCCGTCAACGCGGAACTGGCCCCGTTAAAGATGGAACGCGCTGTCTTTCTGACGGAAATCCTGCCCGACGCTGTGGGTCCATCAGGGGCTGATGCGGTGACCTTCACCGTGGCCACAAACCCCGGCGCGCCCTCTGGCCCTTTGAACCGCATCGCCTCGGGGGGCGAGCTCAGCCGGTTTCTGTTGGCGCTGAAAGTCTGTCTGACCGAAGATCAGAAAGGGCTGACGATGATCTTTGATGAGATTGATCGCGGCGTTGGCGGGGCCACGGCAGATGCGGTGGGGCGCAGGCTGGCTGCACTGGCGGATGGCGGTCAGGTTCTGGTCGTCACGCACTCCCCACAGGTTGCGGCCCTTGGCTCTTACCACTGGCGGGTCGAGAAAAACGTGTCGAAAGGCATGACCACCTCAACGGTTGTGCCTCTGCCACAACCGGACCGGATTGACGAGATTGCCCGCATGTTGTCGGGCGATACAATTACAGAAGAGGCGCGCGGGGCTGCACGCGCTTTGTTGACCAGTTAGGCCGCCAAAAGCCTTTCTTCGACACTTGTGCTGACGTAGGAATAGACAAGCGGAACGCCGGAACAGATGTCGACCTCAAAACCTTCCATCCTTGCCCAGCAACTTGAGCTTGCGCTGACGGCCTGCCGGGACGGATTACATGTGTTGCGTCATCGGGGCCCCAACCAGATACAGTTCTGGTTCATCGCCCTTGTGGTTGGCATTGCGGCAGGCTTTGCGGCGCTGTTTTTTCGCAAGGGCGTCAATGCCTTGCAGACGTTTGTTTATGGCACTGAAGACGTCCGACTGCTGCATAGTTTTGCGGAATCCCTGCCGTGGTACCTGATCCTTGTTATCCCTATTGTCGGTGGCCTGATCGTTGGGCTGATCTTGCACTTTTTTACCCCGGATGGGCGGGCGCGGTCGGTGGCGGATGTCATTCAGGGCGCGGCCATGAACAACGGGCGCGTTGAGACACGCGCGGGCCTTGCCTCTGCGGCAGCCTCCATGATTACGCTGGGCACGGGCGGCTCAACGGGTCGTGAAGGGCCGGTTGTGCACCTTGCTGCTGTGATTTCAACATGGGTCAGCCGCCGGATTCTGGCAGACGGGATCACGGGGCGCGATTTGTTGGGCTGTGCAGTGGCCGCGGCCGTGTCTGCAAGCTTTAACGCGCCGATTGCCGGTGCCTTGTTTGCGCTGGAAGTCGTGCTGCGCCACTTTGCGGTGCATGCTTTCGCGCCTATCGTGATCGCCTCGGCGGCGGGGACTGTGATCAACCGTCTTGAGTTTGGCGGCATCACCGAATTCACGCTCGCCACCAGTGGAGAAATTCAGTTTTACCAAGAGCTTCCTGCCTTTTTGCTCTTGGGGTTGCTTTGCGGCATTGTCGCTGTGGCGTTGATGCGGGGCATTTTCATCGCTGAGGATTTTGCCAACCACGTGCAAGACCGCACGGGCCTGCCCCGATGGCTCAGACCGGCGCTTGCGGGGGCTGCCCTTGGGGCCATTGCGATCTATTTTCCACATATCATCGGTGTCGGCTACGAGACCACGTCCCTCGCGCTGACCGGGCAACTGCTGTTGTGGGATGCCATCGTTTTCACAATTCTTAAGGTCATCGCGGTTGCGATCACGATGGCGGGGCGCATGGGCGGGGGGGTGTTCTCTCCCTCTTTGATGATTGGCGCGTTAACCGGGCTGAGCTTTGGTCTGGTCGCGACCAGCATTTTCCCGGATGTTTCAGGCTCTTACACGCTCTATGCTCTGGCGGGCATGGGGGCGGTCGCGGCAGCGGTCCTTGGCGCGCCAATATCCACGACGCTGATCGTCTTTGAGTTGACCGGTGACTGGCAAACCGGGTTGGCGGTTATGGTGGCGGTGTCAATGTCCACGGCGCTGTCATCACGGTGGGTCGACCACAGTTTTTTCCTCACCCAGCTTGAAAGGCGGGGGGTGCATCTTGCCGCGGGACCGCAGGCTTATTTGCTGGCCATGTTCAGGGTGTCCAACGTCATGCGGGCCCAGACAGCACCAGATGCCGCTGACGAAAAGCGATGTTGGGATATGATCGGCGAGGGGGCCTACCTTGACGGCTCCGCCACGCTGGAACAGGCCATGCCGATGTTTGAAAATGGCGTTAGCTTTGTGCCCGTTGTGACACTGCGATCTGATGCCAGCCCCCCGGAACTGCTAGGCGCCTTGTTCTATGTGGATGCGTTGAAAGTGTACAACAGGGCCTTGGCCGCCACCGCCGCCGAAGAGCATTCCTGAGCGGTCAGATCTGCTCTACCGTCACGTCACCGTTGGTGTAAAACGCAAGGTGCCCCTTGATGCGAGCCATGTCTTCTTTTGGGTTCTCATAGGACCACGCCACATTTTCCAAGGTCGTGCTTTTGGTGACGACGGAATAATAAGACGCATCGCCCTTGTGCGGACAGTGGGTCGATTTGTCGGTCGCATCCAGAAAGGCCATCGCGATGTCGCTTCGGGGAAAATAGATCACCGCAGGGTAATCGCCTTCTGACAGCTCAAGCGCGTTGCTGCTTTCTCCCAGAACAGCGCCGCCCGCGCGGATGGTCCATGTTCCCTCGGATTTCCGGATATTGATGTGAGCTGCCATGATGTCCCCCGTCCTTGTATGAATTCTAGTCTTGCGTGCACTCTGTAACACTCTGGGAAAGAGTGCAAATTTTCAGATCGGTGCAGTGGCTGTTTTCAACCATGCCTGCGCCGCTTCGCTCACCGATGGCCCGATACTTTCAAACACATCCCGGTGGTACTGGTTCAGCCAGTCCCGTTCTGCCGTACTCAACATGTCCGGCACAATCAAACGTCTGTCGATGGGGGCAAAGGTGAGTGTGCGCCAGCACAGCATGTCCCGTTCCGGATCGCCCCCCGGCAAAGCCGGTGCATCCACCGCAACGATCAGGTTTTCGATCCGGATGCCAAATGCCCCTTCCCGGTAGTATCCCGGTTCGTTGGACAAGATCATCCCCGGAAGCAACGGGACGTGGCTCACCCGGCTCAACCTCTGGGGGCCTTCATGTACGCTCAGGTAGGCGCCGACCCCGTGGCCCAAACCATGGTTGAAGTCCTGTCCGGCCAGCCATAGCGGCATGCGACCGATCGCTTCGATGTCGCGTCCGGCCAGACCTACGGGCCAGCGCAGTTTGCTCATCGCGATCATGCCTTGCAGCACGCGTGTGAACGCCTGCGCGGCCTCCACGGGGGCATCTCCGATTGCAATTGTCCGCGTGATATCTGTGGTGCCGTCAAGATACTGCCCGCCACTGTCAAGAACGATCAGATGGCCGTCTTCAAGCGTGCTGTCGGTTTCTTCGGTCACGCGGTAATGCATGATCGCCCCGTTTGGCCCGGTGCCGGCGATTGTCTCGAAACTGATGTCCTGCAAGGCGTTGTCGCGACGCCGAAGCTCTTCCAGCCTGCTGACCACCTGCGTCTCGCGCAAACTGCCCGGTGGTTGTGCATCCAGCCAACACAGCAGCTCAACCACAGCAGCCCCATCGCGTATATGCGCCGCGGCGGCCCCGTCGATCTCTGCCTCGTTTTTGCACGCTTTTGGCATGGCGCAGGGGTCCCGCCCCAGTTTGGCCCGGTCACCCAGAACCCGGGTGAGCGCTACGGGCGCTGTATCTTTGTCCAGCAGAATGTCCCCCTCAAGGGCGTCCGCAAAAGACAAAAGCTGGTCTGGTGCGTGTTGTGTGACCTCATCGCCCAAATGTTCCCGAAGGGCTTCAAGCTTTGAGGCGTTCATGAACACATCAACTAACCCATCCGCATGCAAGACCGCAAAGCCCTGCACCACAGGGTTGCGTGCGATGTCTGCGCCACGAATGTTGAGCAACCAACAGATCGAATCCGGTAAGGTAATGACCGCAGCAGCGCAGCCGCTCGACGCGAGTGCCACACCAAGACGTTTGCGCTTTTCGATCGAGGGTTCGCCCGCAAATTCAATAGGATGCGCGCGCGCTGGAAAATTCGGCGCGTCAGGCTGATCTTCCCATATTCTGTCAATCAGGTTGTCACTGGCCTGCAACACGATGCCGGACCCCACCAGCGCATCTTCTATCGCCTGCAGCGGACCCACAGCATAAAGCCACGGATCAAACCCCACAACGCCGCCATTCGGCAACTCGTGTTTCAGCCAGTCCGCCAGCTTGACCTCGGGCCATGGGACCGGCGTGAACTCTTTGGCGACCTGCGCTTTCACCTGCGTGCGGTAGCGCCCGTCGATGAACACGCCCGCTTTTTCAAACAGCACCGCACAGAAGCCCGCTGAGCCTGTGAAACCAGTGAGCCAGGCCAGACGTTCATCCCGAGGGGCGACATACTCGCCCTGATGCGCATCCGCGCGCGGCACCAGAAAACCGTCAAGGCCCGCGCTACTCATCGCTTCGCGCAACGACGCCAATCGGGGCGGGCCCTGCTCTGGCCGTGCTGAAACTTCAAACGTTTGAAACACGCCGGTTGATCCTTTCTTTTGGCCCAGAATACTCCCCTCCGGAGGGTCGGGGTCAGCTGGCGCGCCGCATCCCCATGAGCCGGGCACGGGCCCGTGGGTCGCTGTCAAAAAGCGCCGCCAACTGCTCAGTCATGGCCCCCGCAAGCTGGTCGACATCCGTGATCGTGACTGCGCGGTCATAGTAGCGGGTGACGTCATGGCCGATCCCGATGGCCAAAAGCTCCACAGCACGGCGTTTTTCGACCATCGCAATCACATCTCGCAGGTGTTTTTCCAGATAATTGGCCGGGTTTACCGACAATGTGCTGTCATCTACCGGCGCCCCGTCAGAGATCACCATAAGGATCTTTCGCGCCTCACGTCTGCCCAGCATCCGGCGGTGCGCCCACTCCAGCGCCTCCCCGTCGATGTTTTCCTTCAGCAGACCCTCTTTCATCATCAGCCCCAGATTGGGCCGGGTTCTGCGCCACGGGGCGTCAGCGCTTTTGTAGACGATGTGGCGCAAGTCGTTCAGGCGGCCGGGCTGTTGCGGACGCCCATCATTGAGCCATGTCTCGCGCGACTGCCCGCCTTTCCACGCCCGGGTCGTGAACCCAAGGATTTCCACCTTCACATTGCAGCGCTCCAGCGTGCGGGCCAGAACATCTGCGCAAATGGCGGCAATCGAAATGGGACGCCCCCGCATGGAGCCGGAATTATCCAACAGCAGCGTGACAACCGTATCGCGGAATTCCGTGTCTTTTTCCACCTTGAAGCTCAGCGGCGTGGTCGGGTTTGCTACGACCCGTGCAAGCCTGCCCGCGTCCAGCATCCCTTCTTCAAGGTCAAACTCCCACGACCGGTTCTGTTGCGCCTGCAAGCGACGCTGCAACTTGTTTGCAAGGCGGCTCACGGCCCCTTTCAACGGTTCCAACTGCTGGTCGAGATAGGCGCGCAGCCGCTCAAGTTCCACGGCGTCGGCCAGGTCTTCGGCGCTGATCTCCTCGTCGAAATCAGACTTATAGACCATGTAGTTTGGGTCTGCCTCTGATGCAGGGGTTGGGGCAGGCGGCTCCATCGGGGCCTCGCCTTCGGGCATCTCTGCCTCATCGCCCATCTCCTGATCGGCCATATCGTCCATCGAGACCTGAGCCTGACTGGCGTCCTGCTGCTCTTCCTGGCTTTGCTCAGGGGAGGCATCGGCCTCTTCTTCGTCCTGATCATCCTGACCTGTGCTGTCTGGTTCGGAATCGTCCTCGGACCCTTCCTCGGCCTCGTCATCCTGATCTTCATCCAATTGGTCGGGATCATCGCCAAGCTGGTCACCATACCCCAGATCGGTAATCAACTGCCGTGCCAGCCGCGCAAAAGACTGCTGATCTGAAAGAACTTCATCGAGGTTTTCCAGCGTGCCGCCGCATTGATCCTCAATAAAACCGCGCCACAGCTCCATCACGTTCTGCGCCCCGGCAGGGAGCTCCCGCCCCGTGGCCAGATGGCGGATTAGGTAGCCCGCAGCCGTGGCCAGTGGCGCGTCGGAGGCTTGTCGGACCTGATCATACCCTTTGCGCATGGCCTCGTGGCCGATCTTGGCATCAATGTTGCCGGCGGTGCCCGGCATGTCGCGCGCGCCCATCGCTTCGCAGCGCGCGGTTTCCATCGCCTCATAGAGGTCGCGCGCCATTTCTCCTTGCGGCTGATAACGCGAATGGGTCTGGCCATTGTGATACCGACGGTTCAGCGCCAGTGCATCCGCCGTGCCGCGCGCAAGCATCACCTCATCCCGGGTCATCCGCCGCGACACCTGCGGCAAGCGCATCTGATCCCCGGACATGCCAGCCGGATCAACGGAGTAGGACACCGTCAACTCTGGATCATGCGCCATAACCTTGGTCGCTTCGCCAAGGGCTTTCTTGAAGGCATCGGCGGGGTTGTCGGATGGTTTGCTCATGTCATCATTCTCGCCAATATAGAGTGAAGCGCAAGGTGCGCCCGGCGATCAACCGAGGCTCACGCTTGCCGCACTTTCAGGCAGTTCCTCGTCAAAGAGGCGCTGGTAGAATTCTGCTACCGTCTGCCGTTCCAGTTCATCGCATTTGTTGAGGAAGCTCAGGCGGAACGCGTAACCTACGTTGCGGAAAATTTCGGCGTTCTGGGCCCAGGCGATGACGGTGCGCGGCGACATCACCGTGGAAAGATCGCCGTTCATGAAGGCCGTGCGCGTGAGATCCGCGACCGTCACCATCTGTTTGACGGTCTTGCGGCCTTTCTCGGTGTTGTAGTGCGGGTTCTTGGACAAAACGATGGCCGTTTCCGCGTCGATGCTGAGATAGTTGAGCGTGGCCACCAGCGACCAACGGTCCATCTGGCCCTGGTTGATCTGCTGCGTGCCGTGATAAAGGCCCGTGGTATCGCCTAAGCCCACAGTGTTCGCCGTGGCAAAGATGCGGAAGTAGGGGTGGGGCGTGATCACTTTGTTCTGGTCAAGCAGCGTCAGCTTGCCGTCCACCTCAAGCACCCGCTGGATTACGAACATCACGTCCGCCCGGCCCGCGTCGTATTCGTCAAAAACAATCGCTGTCGGATTGCGCAGAGCCCACGGCAGAATTCCCTCTTGGAAATCCGTCACCTGCTTGCCGTCACGCAGTTTGATCGCGTCCTTGCCGATCAGGTCGATCCGGCTGATGTGACTGTCAAGGTTTACCCGCACCGCAGGCCAGTTCAGGCGGCTCGCCACCTGTTCGATGTGCGTTGATTTGCCTGTGCCGTGATAGCCTTGGATCATCACGCGGCGGTTGTGGGCAAAGCCTGCAAGGATCGCGAGCGTGGTGTCCGGATCGAATTTGTAGGTCGGGTCAAGCTCCGGCACGCGATCGCTGGCGTCCGCGAACCCTTTGATAACCATGTCGGTATCAATGCCGAACACGTCACGGACAAGGATGTCTTCCGTAGGCTTTGTGTTAATGTCCAATGCGCCGTCTGCCATGAGGTCCTACCCCTTTTTGTTCGTCAATTGCCCGGTGGTCGTCCGCCGAAATGTTCCACTGCAACATAAATCGCAAAGGCGCAAGGGAAAGGCGCCCGGACAGGAAAGCTGGAACCCGCTTTCAATCCTTGAAATTGCGGCTTCCCTTGATCTGATCCCATGCCCAGACCACTTCTTGCAACTGCTCTTCCTGACTGCGGTCGCCGCCGTTCATGTCCGGATGCAGCACTTTGATCAGCGCCTTGTAGGCCTTGCGCACTTCGGTCTTTGTCCAGTTGTCCTTCGCCTCGAGGATTTCAACCGCGCGCCGTTCGGTCGGTGGCAAACGCCGCCCGCTTTCCCCACGCTTACCCGGATTTTGCGTGGCATTCGCGCCCAGAACCTGATGCGGGTCCTCTATGCCCAGCCGCGCCCAGGCGCGCGCTTCGGGATCGCCAAGCGGTTTGGTCGTCCGCTCCCACACCTTGTCCTTCGACATCTGCGCGTTCAGCTCAGCCTCCGTGGTGCCGTCAAAGAAATTCCACTTTAGATTGTATTCACGCACATGCGTCTGACAAAACCAAAAGTAGTCGTCCAGCACATCGGGTGCTTTCGGCGCGCGGAACTTGCCGGGCTCGTTGCACCCATCGTGGTCACACAGCCGCGTTGACGTGTCAGACGCCCCCGACAGGCTGCGCCGCCCGCGGGGGTTTTTCTTTTTGGCGGAAGAGACGGACATGTCAAATCCGAAAGGGTCTGGCTTGGTCATCAGATACACCTATACGAGTCGAGGCCGCTTAGTTTAGACTGCCGGAGAAAAGAGTGAAGAGGCTTCGTGAAAAAAATGTCCAGACAACAGGAAATTGAAACCCGTTTGCGCAAGGCTTTTGCCCCGACGGTTTTGGAGGTGGTGGACGACAGCGAAAGCCATCGCGGTCATTCAGGATTTCAGGAAGGTGGCGAAAGCCATTTTAACGTGGCGATCCGGTCTGAGGCTTTCAAGGACATGAACAGGTTGGGCAGGCACCGCGCTATTCATTCGGCACTCGGGCCGGAACTGATTGCCTCAATCCACGCGCTTGCACTTGATGTAGATGTTTAACGTCGACGTCTAGCTGTCTGTTTCAGAATGCTTTCTAGCGCTTGCCAATGTCTTGAGAGACGATGTCAAACCCGCAACGTCGCTTAATTCTTCGACGCCATTATCGCGCAGCATCTGTGTCTCGCCTCGGCTTTGTGAGGCGTCTTCGTCTGGGGTTTGGGGCGTCGATGATGGTTGCGATGGTATTTCTGTTGGAACAGCGGCAGGTTGGGAAACCGCAGTAGTCCTGCGAAAAACGAGCATATGCCGATTGCGTGTCGTGCGTGCTGTCAGGCCAGAGCGCTCCGTCGATGGAAGGCATTCGGCGCGCTGGAACTCCCAACCATCTGCCGCCAGATCGTTCAAAGCCGTTTGCACCGCATACGCGAAATGCGCCTCCGGGGTTTCAAGCCCTTCGGTTTTGAGGCCGGTCGCCGGAGCGGGGATCACCTTGTACTCGAAAGTCGACATCAAACCTCCTCTTTGATCTCGCACAGACACCCTAGCAAGGGGGATCAAGTCCGAAAAGGGGCGTGCGCAACGCCTGTGCGGCAAGCCGCTTATGACAGCGCAGGGTCAGGTGGCTTTTCCCTGTCGGCGAATGCCAATGCTGCGGCCCAGTCGATCTGGCTTTGGAATCTCCTGATGCGCTGCAAACATGGCGGCGACCCGCGACAGGATGTTTTCCGGCATAGGTGCAACCTTTGGTCCGGACTGGTCGATGTGCAGCGTCATCGCTTCGCCCGTGGCCGCTACCCAACCATCCGCGTGGTGAATTTCCTGATAGGTATGCAGCCTTTTCTCGTCATAATCCACGAGATGCAGTGTCACTGTAACGGGCGCGTTGACGTATAATTCGCGCAGATAGCACAGGTGAAATTCGGCGGTGTAGGTGGTGAAGCCGGTTTTTTGATAGTCTGGCCCGAACCCAAGCTGTTCGTGTACCTCGTCGGCGCAATGGTCGAACAACACGTTGTAATAGGCCATGTTCAGGTGGCCGTTGAAATCTATCCATTCAGGTCGAACGACCATCGGGGCGGATTGGAAGAGGGATGGATGCATGATGTGTTTCCGTTACTGCCACTTGCAGCATATGCTGACACCAAATTGCGGTAAAGCTGGTCGCGAAGCCGACTTTATTCTTGTGCCGTGACTTTCGTCAGAATGTGCTGCAACCTATAGTGGTTTTTAGCTGGCGGAGATGATACACCCGAACAAACAGCGAGGTGTTGGCAGATGTTGATCGAACTCCTGCAGAATGCGGCGCTGCTGAGCTTCACAGCAATCGGATTGTACTTGGTGAAGCGGTCGACGTTGCCTCAGGTTGAGCGTTTTGCCCCTGTTCTAATTGGGATAAGTTACGGCATAACCGCGTTTCTGGTAACGGCAACGCCGCTGATGTTGGCGCATGGTGCCACCGTCGATGCGCGGGCAGGGCCGGTGATTGTAGCGGGGATTGTCGGTGGTCCGGTTGCGGCCTGCATCGCTGCAATTTGTGGGGCTCTGGCGAGGGGTATCATTGGCGGTTCCTTTGCGTTTCCCGGGATGATGGTTTACCTCGTTTATGCCTGTCTGGGTGCTTTGCTTTGGGTGCGCTTTTTTCGGACCCAACTGGGCGACCACCTGAGTATGACCCGCTTGGGGGGCGCCGCCGGACTGAGCGTTTGCGGTGCATCCTTGATGTTTTTCATCATCGATCCTTGGTCGATGGCGGTGCAGTGGCTGTGGTCTGATCTGCCGATCATTGGCATGGCGAACACTGGCTCTGTTTTGTTCTGCGGGCTGATTGCGCTCTTGGTGCTTGGCGTGGCAGAGCAGGGGGCAAAGCTCGCGCAGACGCTGGATACACTGGAACTGGCAAAAGCTGCCGGTCGTATTGGCATCTGGAAATATCATGTGAAAGAGGACCGCGCAGAGTGGGATTTGGTCAATCGCAGGCTTCATGGTTTGCCAAAAGACATCAGCTTTGGCCGTGCGGAGGTTTGGGAGCGAACCCTTCACCCTGATGATCTGCCCCGCGTCCGAAAGCATTTTGATCAAGCCCTGCAAGGCGTAAAGGATTTTGATGTGCAGTATCGTGTGATCTGGCCAAACGGGGAGGTGCGCCACCTGCGCGGCAGCGCCATCGTCCAGCGTGACTTAAGCGGAGACCCGATGCGCGTGGTGGGCGCGAATTATGATGTGACCGAACTCTTTGAGCAGGAACAGGAACTGGAACAGACGCGGTCCATCGCCGTGCAGGCCCAGAAGCTGGATGTGATCGGGAAGCTGACGGGGGGCGTCGCGCATGACTTCAACAACCTGTTGGCCATCATTCAGGGAAATCTGGAAATTCTGCACGCCGACGAAGACAAGCATTCGCTTTCCGCAAAAGAACGGGAAGACATTTTGACCAGCGCTCTTTCGGCTTCACAACGAGGCGGAGAGTTGACAAAGAACATGCTGGCATTCGCCCGAAAATCACCGCTTGCGCCAAAGCCGGTCCTGATCAATTCGGTCCTGTCGGAAACGGGGACCTGGTTGCGACGCACCATTCCTGCATCAATTACCATTGAAACGGACCTTGAGCCGCACCCATGGGAGTTGCTGCTGGATCGCACAGGGCTGGAAAGCGCTATCGTGAATATCATCGTCAATGCGCGTGACGCCATGCCAGAAGGTGGGCGGCTCTCAATAAAAACGCGAAACGTGACGATCGAAAAGCACGATGTGGTTCTGGAGGAGGAGGCCATTCCGCTTGGGCGGTATATCCAACTGGAGATTACGGATACGGGCAAGGGGATTGACCCTGACCTCTTGCCCTCTGTGTTTGAGCCATTCGTGTCCAGCAAGGACATGTCTCTGGGCAGTGGGCTTGGGTTGTCGATGGTGCAGGGCTTCGTGCGGCAAAGCGGGGGCTTCGTCAAACTAATCTCTGATGTGGGCGTCGGGACACAGATCAGGTTGTTCTTTCCCGCCGTGGACAGGGATCAGGTCGACCCACCCAGCGCCTCTTGGGGTGTTGAGCATGAGCCGGTGAGCCCCGGTAAAAGCGGTGCTAAAAAGCGCATCCTGCTGGTCGAAGACCAGCTTGAGGTTCTGACGATGCTGGTCCGACAACTCAGTTCAGCCGGATACGAGATCGATACCGCCTCGCAGGGCGACGCAGCGCTTGAAATTTTTCGTGAGCAGGGTCCCTATGATCTTTTGCTGACGGACGTGATCATGCCGAGTGAGCTGAACGGTGTCGCATTGGCCAAAGCGTGCCGCAAAATTTCGCCTAAATTGCCGGTCATCTACCTGTCGGGATATGCAAGTGACACGGCAGGTCTGCCAAAGGATGCCTTTTGCAGTGACATATGGCTGATGAAACCCGTCACGCGTGTTGAGCTGCTAAGCAGCATCGAGGCATGTTTGTCAGCGGCATTACCGGAGGTACGGCGCCCGGCACCAGCCCCGGTTACTTGAGCTTCGCGGCGACCAGCTGGTTGACGGCCTTGGGGTTTGCCTTGCCGCCCGTGGCCTTCATCACCTGACCGACGAACCAGCCGGCAAGCTTTGGGTTTTCTTTGGCTTTTGCCACCTGATCCGGGTTCGCCGCGATGATCTCGTCGACAGCGGCCTCGATCGCGCCGGTGTCTGTCACCTGCTTCATGCCGCGCTCTTCAACGATTGCGGCCGGGTCGCCCCCTTCGGTGTAGACAATCTCAAACAGGTCCTTTGCGATCTTGCCAGAGATCGCATCCGATGAAATCAGATCAATGATCCCCCCAAGTTGCTGTGGTGCAACCGGACTGTCTGCGATGGCGTGATCGTCTTTCTTGAGGCGGCCAAACAGTTCGTTGATGACCCAGTTTGCCGCCAGTTTTCCGTCCCGGCCTTGGGCGACCGCTTCGAAATATGAAGAGGAATCCAGATCAGCCGTCAGCACCGACGCGTCATAATCGCTGAGCCCGAAGTCCGCCATGAAACGCGCCTTCTTGGCGTCTGGTAGCTCTGGCAGGTTGGCGGCAATATCGTCGACCCATGCCTGTTCAATCTCAAGCGGCATCAGGTCGGGGTCTGGGAAATACCGATAGTCATGTGCCTCTTCCTTTGAGCGCATGGAGCGTGTTTCATTCTTGTCCGGATCGTAAAGCCGGGTTTCCTGATCAACCGACCCGCCCGCTTCAAGGATCGCGATCTGGCGCTTGGCCTCAATATCAATGGCCATCTGAATAAATCGCATGGAGTTCATGTTCTTGATCTCGCAGCGCGTGCCAAGGTGGTCGAAATCCTGCGTTGCCTGGTACTTTTCGTAGTCTCCGGGGCGGCACACCGACACGTTCACGTCCGCCCGCAGGTTGCCGTTTTGCATGTTGCCGTCGCAGGTGCCCAGATAGCGCAGGATCTGACGCAACTTGGTCACATAGGCTGCGGCTTCTTCGGGGCCGCGAATGTCGGGCCGCGAGACAATCTCCATCAGCGCGACACCGGTCCGGTTCAGATCGACAAACGACATGTTGGGGTCCATGTCGTGAATGGACTTGCCCGCGTCCTGCTCAAGGTGGATGCGTTCGATGCGCACGAGGCGGGCTTTGCCGTCGCCCATTTCCACCAGCACTTCGCCTTCGCCTACGATGGGGTGGTAAAGCTGCGAAATCTGGTAGCCTTGCGGCAGGTCCGGGTAAAAGTAGTTCTTGCGGTCAAAAGCTGAGGTCAGGTTGATCTGTGCTTTCAGCCCCAAGCCCGTGCGGACGGCCTGTTCAACACAGAACTCGTTGATGACGGGCAACATGCCGGGCATCGCGGCATCCACAAAAGACACGTTGCTGTTGGGTTCCGCACCAAACCGGGTCGAGGCGCCTGAAAACAGTTTTGCAGCACTGGTGACCTGTGCGTGCACTTCCATGCCGATAACCAATTCCCAGTCTTCTTTGGCGCCTGCGATCACTTTTGGTGTGGGCGTTTGATAAGCAAGATCGAGCATTGGTTTCCTCGCATGTCAGGGGCGTGTTGGCGGATGTCTTAGGCCACTCACCGATCTGCTGCAAGACCGACATGCGGCAAGAGCGCGCGCCGCGCCGCATCGGCCTTTGGCAAGGGTCTGCCGGTGTTTGCGCAAGGCTCTTGCCATGGTTTGGCAAAATCGCGCATATGCCGTCTCATGTTTACACTGAATTCTGCAGCCTTTTGTGTGCTGATCCCGATGCTGGTCCTGTTTGCGCCGCTGAGCGCTGCACAAGAGGCGCAACTGCCCTCCATGCGCTGGGCGCATATGGACAACCATATGAAATGGAACCGGGCCGCTGATGAGGCTTTGAAAGAACACGGGCTGCCGCTTGCCCTGTCCACCCCTGAGGATATCACGCAGTGGTGTCCGCACTACCCGAACGCAACAATGGCGGAACGTCGTCAGTTCTGGGTCGGGTTCATGTCGGCCTTGGCCAAGCATGAAAGTACCTATCGGCCCACAGCCGTTGGCGGCAGTGGCCGCTGGTTTGGGCTGGTGCAGATTTCGCCTGCAACCGCGCGGGGCTACGGGTGCCGGGCGCGCACGGGTGAGGCGCTCAAGAACGGCAGCAACAACATGAGCTGTGCGGTGCGGATCATGGCAGTGACGGTGCCGCGCGACGGGGTGATCCATGCGCGCGACAGCAAATGGCGCGGTGTCTCTGCCGATTGGGGGCCGATGCGCAGCCCGGCAAAACGGGCGGATATGTCTGAATGGCTCAAGAAACAGTCGTTTTGCAAACCACAGGTTGCCCCCAAAGCCTCTGCCCGGCCGCGCTTGCGTCGATCATCAGCCGATCGGTGAGAAATGGTGGCGTCTGGTCGCCAAGCCCTGCGCGTGGCAGGCGGATTCAAGTGCTGCGTGGGGCGGGGTACTCTCAAACGGCAGGCGTATCTTACGCCCCGTGCTCAGAACCGCCGTGGCGCGCACGGAAAAATCAAGCCGTGTATCCAGCCGCATATGGTCAATTTCGGACAGGCGCAGCGTGGCGCTGCGGTTGCCCGAATACCATGACATTTCGCGCGCGTTCAGCCTGAAGCCTGCATCAGGGTTGGTCACAAGATCGTACAGGGCAGGCAGCGTGAACAAGGCGATGAACCCAACGATCCACCCCGCCGCCTGCAAGGCGAAGTAGGCAATCGCCAGCACAAGCCAGATGACGCCCACCACAACAAGGGCAGTGGGCGTCCGGCCACGACGCGACCACTGGTAGGTGCTGTCAGCGTCCGCCGGTGACATCCAGCGTCGATCCGGTCACGTAGCTTGCGTCTGCAGAACACAGCCAAAGGATGCCCTTGGCAACCTCCTCTGCCGTGCCCTTACGCTTCATCGGCACCATATGGGCAAGACGATCCGCGCGCCCGGGCTCTCCGCCCTTGGCGTGCAGTTCCGTCTCAATAAGGCCGGGGCGCACGGCCATGACGCGAATGTTGTCTGCGGCAACTTCGTCCGACAAGCCTTTGGTAAAGCAGTCCATTGCAGCCTTGGATGCCGCATAGTCGACGTATTGGTTGCCTGAGCCAAGGCGCGCCGCAGCCGATGAGATATTCACGATCACCCCGCCGTCACCTTGCGCCTGCAGCCGTACCACTGCCTCTTTGGCCACCAGCATGGCCCCGATCACATTGATGTCGAACATCCGCTTAAGGCGGTTGTGCGTGAAGTCTGTGACCTTTGCGGTTGCGTCCACCACGCCTGCGTTGTTCACCAAGGCGTCAAGCCTGCCAAACTGCGTATCGAGGGCGGCATATAGCGCTGTGATCGCCTCAGGGTCGGACACATCCCCTTGCACCGTTTCCACCCGCGCCCCGGCGGCGCGGCAGGCGTCTGCGACGGTCTTCATGCCGTCGGTGTCGCTGCGGTAGGCAAGCATCAGGTCATACCCCGCCTTTGCCGCAAGGCGCGCGCAGGCAGCCCCAATGCCGGCGGAGGCGCCGGTGATCAACATAACCGGTTTCATGATGCTGCTCCTCTGATCCGTGTCAGCATTTCCGTTGTATCGCGTGACAGTTCAGGCACCGCCAGAATGCGGTCAAGGCTGGCTGCGATCATTTCCTGCCTTTGGGCATCATAGCGGCGCCATGTCTGGAACGCAGAGCACATGCGCGCCGTGGTTTGAGGGTTGACCGGGTCAAGTTTTATCAGCCAGTCCGCCAGCAAAGCGTAGGCCGCGCCCGATGCGTGGTGAAAGCCTGCGTGGTTCATGGTCATCGCCCCCACAACCGACCGGAAGCGGTTGGGGTTTTTCCAATTGAAATCATCATGCGCGGTCAGTTTTTGTACCGTATCCGCCAGCGCCTCAGGGGCGGACTGCATCACTTGCAGGCCAAACCACTTGTCCATGACCAAACGGTCGCCCTTCCACTGCGCCTCGAACTTTTCGGCAACCGCCTGCCCGTGGTCCGTTCTGAGCAAGACCGCAAAGGCGGCAAGTTGCTGGGTCATGTTGTCTGCCGCTTCATATTGCGCGAGCGCCCGCGCGCCGCCGTCCAGACGGCCCAGCAGCGACAGAACCGCATTGGCAAGCGACCTTTTCGCGGTTTGCGCGGCGGTGGGGGCAAAGGGCTCGGTGACCTGATGCGCCTCATAAATTGCAGGCAACAGGTCTGCCAGCTTTGCCGCCTGCGCCTGCCGCATCGCCTCGCTTGCGGACCAGATGGCCGCAGGATCGGGGGCGATACCTGCATCGTGCAAGGTTGTGGCCAGATCAGACGGGCCGGGAATGCCCAGCATCAGGGCGCGGAACGCCGGATCAAGCCCATCCTCGCAGAACACCGCGCGCAGACCTTCCAGATAGGCGGCATCCGGGGCAGTGCCGTCTGTGATGCTGGCAATCAGGCTGCGCCGCGCCAGCGTGCGCCCGGCTTCCCAGCGGTTGAAGGGGTCGGTGTCATGGGCCAACAGAAAGGCTGTGTGTTCCTCCGGCAGGTCCCGTTCCAGTTTCACGGGGGCCGAAAAGTCACGCAGCACAGACGGAATGGGCCGTTGCGCCAACCCCTCAAAGGTAAAGGACTGCTCCGCCTGCGTCATTTCCAGAACCGTGGACGGCACGACCTCTTTGCCGGACGGGTCCAGCAGGCCGGTCAGGATCGGTATGACCTGCGGTTCGGGGGCTGGCGTGGTCGCAGAAGGGGGCAGGTTTTGCGTGAAGGTCAGGATGTAGGTGTTCGAGTACCATGCGTCTTTAACCGTCAGCGTTGGTGTGCCCGCCTGACTGTACCAGCGTTTAAACTGGCTCAGATCCCGGCCGGTGCTGTCTTCAAAGGCCTGCAACCAATCCTCGATGGTGCAGGCTTGCCCGTCGTGACGGTCAAAGTAGAGATCCAGCGCCTTGGAATACGCCTCAGGCCCTACAAGGCGGCGCAACATCCCGATCACCTCCGCGCCTTTCTCATAGACGGTTGCGGTGTAGAAGTTGTTGATTTCCTGAAAGCTTTCCGGACGCACCGGATGTGCCAACGGGCCCTGGTCTTCGGCGAACTGACGCCCGCGCAAATCCAGCACATCCGAGATGCGCTTGACCGGGGCAGAGCGCACATCAGAGGTGAACTGGCTGTCGCGATAAACGGTCAGCCCTTCCTTGAGGCACAGTTGAAACCAGTCCCGGCAGGTGATGCGGTTGCCGGTCCAGTTGTGGAAATACTCATGCGCGATGATCGCCTCGATCCGCTCAAAGTTGTTGTCGGTGGAGGTTTCGGGGCTGGCCAGCACGGCAGAGGAGTTGAAGACGTTCAGGCCCTTGTTCTCCATCGCGCCCATGTTGAAATCGTCCACAGCGACGATGTTGAAGACGTCCAGATCGTATTCACGGCCATAGACCTCTTCGTCCCAGCGCATGGATGCCTTCAACGCCTGCATCCCGAAGGCGCATTTGCCCTCATCCCCGGGACGCACATAAAGGTTCAGGTCAACGTGCTGGCCTGACTGTGTGGTGAAACTGTCGGCATGGGCCACTAACTCGCCCGCGACCAGCGCAAACAGATAGGCCGGTTTGGGCCAGGGGTCGTGCCATTCCGCGAAGCCGTCGCCTGCCGCTTTGGGGTTGCCGTTGGACAACAGCACAGGGTGCGGTCCGTTCACGCGCACGGTGAAGGTGCTCATCACGTCGGGGCGATCGGGGTAGTATGTGATCTTGCGAAACCCTTCGGGCTCGCATTGCGTGCAGTACATCCCGCCCGACATATAAAGCCCCTCAAGCGCTGTGTTGTTCGCCGGATCAATCTCAACCTCTGCTTCCCATACAAATCGCTCTGCCGGTACAGCGCAGGTCAGCCCCTCAGGCGTCAGATCGGGCGTGATCGGGGTGCCGTCAATGCTGGCTGAGATCAGCTTGAGGTTCTCGCCATGTAGAAACATCTGGCGGTCTGCGCCCTCTTTGGGGCGGAACGCGATGCGGCTTTTTACGCGGGTCGCATTTGGGGCCAGATCGAACGTCAGCGACACCGCGTCTACGTGAAAGCCGAAGGGCTTGTAGTCTTTGAGGTAAATGGTTGTGGGGGCAGCGTCGCGCATCGAAATAGGCCTCATATCAGGAAACAGGTCTGCGGAGTGGACGTTATGCCCGCAAGCACGCGTCTGCAAGCAGTCAAGGGTGCTGCGGCGCATCCCCATTGCATTTGCCGATCCTGGGTCACCGTTCTATCTCCGATTGTCAGGCAGGAGAGACCCACCATGAAGCAGCGCAAGAAGAAAGACCTTCCCAGCAAGACATGCGTCACCTGTGGCTTGTCGTTTTCGTGGCGCAAGAAATGGGAAAAGGTCTGGGACGAGGTCAAGTATTGTTCCGAAAAATGCAGGCGGAATAAACGGTCGGTTGAGCAGGGCGGGCAAACTTCGCCCTGAGCGTATCCAATTGTATACATGCTGTTGCCTCAGCGGGCGTTAGGCTCTATCTCACGCGCGTTCGCAAGCAGACCGAGGACCCGACCCATGACGACGTATGTACAAAAACAAGACATTCAGGTGGCCCATGAGCTTGCCTCTTTTCTCGAAGAGCGCGCCTTGCCCGGCAGCGGTGTGTCGGCGGATGACTTCTGGGTTGGTTTTTCGGGGCTGATCAACGGGATGGCGGGTGAAAACCGCGCACTTTTGCAAAAGCGCGAGGATTTGCAGCAGCAGATCGACGCTTACCACATTGCGCATCGCGACCAGACCCATGACCATGAAGCCTACACCGCGTTCCTGCGCGAGATCGGGTATCTGGTGCCCGAAGGCCCTGCGTTTGAAATTGACACCGCCAATGTGGACGACGAAATTGCGACGATCCCCGGCCCGCAACTGGTGGTGCCCATCACCAACGCCCGCTACGCGCTGAACGCGGCCAACGCGCGCTGGGGCAGTCTTTATGACGGGTTTTATGGCACGGATGCCATGGGCAGCCCGGCACCAAAAGGCGGCTATGACCGCGGGCGCGGCAGCCGCGTTGTCGCCCGGTCGCGGGTCTTTCTGGACGAGGCCTTCCCGGTGAACGCGACAAGCCACGCCGACGCACAGCGCTATCACGTTCAGGGCGGCGCACTTTTGGTGGACGACAACCCGTTGCTGCAGCCTGAGAAATTTGTAGGCTACACCGGCCATCCGCGTGCGCCGTCATCAGTTTTGTTGCGCAACAACGGCTTGCATGTGGAACTTGTGTTCGACCGCACGCACAGGATCGGTGCGCGCGATCAGGCGGGTCTGGCGGATGTGGTTCTGGAAAGCGCTATTTCCGCGATCATGGATTGCGAGGATTCGGTGGCTTGCGTGGATGCCGAAGACAAGGTGCTGGCCTACACGAACTGGCTGGGCCTGATGAAAGGCGATCTGGAGGATACGTTCGACAAAGGTGGCCAGCAGGTCACGCGTCGCCTGAACGCAGATCGGACCTACACAGCCCCCGATGGTGGCACGCTCACGGTCAAGGGCCGCGCGCTGATGCTGGTGCGTAACGTGGGCCACCTGATGACCAACCCCGCCATCCTCGACAAGGACGGCAACGAGGTTTTTGAGGGTCTGATGGACGCGATGATCACCGTGCTGATCGCAAAGCACGATCTGGCGCGCGAGAGCGGTAATTCCGTCAAAGGCTCCGTCTATGTTGTGAAGCCGAAAATGCACGGGCCGGAAGAAGTTGCCTTTACCGACAGGATTTTTGCTGCGGTCGAGGACGCGCTGGGCCTGCCGCGCTACACGGTCAAGATCGGCATCATGGATGAAGAGCGCCGCACCTCCGCCAACCTCAAGGAATGTATCCGGGCCGCCAAAAGCCGGGTTGCCTTTATCAACACCGGATTTCTCGACAGAACCGGGGACGAGCTGCATACCTCGATGGAGGCAGGCCCCTTCAGTCGCAAGGATTTCATCAAGCGGAAATCGTGGATTACGACCTATGAAAACCGCAACGTGGATATTGGCCTTGAGTGTGGTCTGTCCGGGCGTGCACAGATCGGCAAGGGCATGTGGGCCATGCCCGATTTGATGGCTGCCATGATCGAGGCCAAGATCGAACACCCCAAATCGGGTGCTAATTGCGCATGGGTGCCTAGCCCGACGGCCGCGACCTTGCACGCCTTGCACTACCACCGGGTCGACGTCTTTGCGGTCCAGAAAAAGCTGCGGGCAGGCGGACGGCGTGCGCATGTGGACGGGTTGCTGGAAATCCCGCTGGCCGCGTTCCGCAAGTGGAGCGACGCGCAGATCGCGCATGAAGTTGAAAACAACGCTCAGGGTATTCTGGGATATGTGGTGCGCTGGGTGGATCAGGGGGTTGGCTGCTCGAAAGTGCCCGACCTCAACAACGTGGGGCTAATGGAAGACCGCGCGACCTGCCGTATCTCTGCGCAGCATATCACCAACTGGTTGCACCACGACGTGGTGGACGCCCAGACGGTGATGGGCATCATGCGGAAAATGGCAGAAGTCGTTGATGGCCAGAATGCAGGCGATCCTGACTATCAACCGATGGCCCCCGACTATGACGGCATCGCCTTTCAGGCCGCTTGCGATCTGGTCTTCAAAGGCCGCACGCAACCCTCGGGCTACACCGAACCGGTTTTGCACGCGCGGCGGCTTGAGTTGAAGGCACAGGGCTGACGTGCTCTAGTACGATCCAACCAGAGGGGACACACCATGACGATATCCTTGCGCAAGGCGCGCACGATCATCCGCAAAACTCTTGAAAAGGCCCATGAACTTGGCCTCAAGCCGCTGTCCGTGGTGGTGCTGGATGCCGGCGGGCATGTGCAGGCCTTTGAACGCGAGGACGGGGCATCGCCGGGTCGGTTCGGGATCGCGCAGGGCAAGGCCTATGGTGCCGTGATGCTTGGGTTGCCGGGCTCTGCGCAAATGGCGCGGGCTGAACAGCAGGCCTATTTTCTGGCGGCGGTAAACGGTGTTTACGGTGGTAAAGTCGTGCCGGTGCCGGGCGGTATCTTGCTGCGCGGCAAGAAAGGCGAGGTGATCGGTGCAGTGGGAATCACCGGGGATACATCGGACAATGATGTGCTGGCGGGCATGGCCGGGATCAAGGCGGCAGGGCTGACCGGCGAAAGCTGAGGCCTGCCGCTTTTTTCACCGCCCTGTGCTGCCTTTTGCATCGATGCACACCTGTCTGCGCGCCCACAGGCTGTAAACTTTGACGGGTTCCGCTATATACAGCCTCAACTCACGAAGGGAGAGGGTCATGGCACGACCGGTTGTTGGCATCATCGGCAGTCACTATCTGTTAAACGACCAATACGCGGTTCACATCGGCGGGTCGATGAATTCGCAAGCCGTGGCAGGGGTGTCTGAGTGTGTGCCGCTGATCATCCCCTCTGATCCGGATGTCGTAGCGGTCGAGGAACTGCTCGATGTGTGCGACGGGTTTCTCTTTACTGGGGCGCGCGCCAACGTCCATCCTGAGGAATACGGCGAGCAGGCCACAGAGGCGCACGGCGCTTTTGATCGGGGGCGCGATCGGGTCACGCTGCCGCTTATTCGGGCCTGTGTGTCGCGTGGACAGCCTTTTCTGGCGGTGTGCCGTGGCTTTCAGGAGGTCAACGTGGCCATGGGCGGGTCATTGCATCCGGAAATCCGGGATTTGCCGGGGCGGATGAACCACCGCATGCCGCCCGACGGCAGCATTGAAGAGAAATTCGAGCTGCGCCACAACGTCCGGTTTCTCGACGGTGGCGTGTTTCATAGACTATTGGGCGCGAGCGATGTCATGACCAATACGTTGCACGGACAGGGCATCAAAGAGGCCGGACCGCGCATCGTCATCGACGGCGAAGCGCCGGATGGCACGCCGGAGGCAATCTATGTGGAGGGCGCGCCTGGCTTCACCTTGTCCGTGCAGTGGCACCCTGAGTACAAAGCCGCCGATGACCCGGTCTCCCGTCCCTTGTTTGAGGCCTTTGGCCAGGCGGCGCGGATGTGGGCAACCGGCCGTACGCCTGTACCGGCTCAGGTGGCCTGACGCACGCCCTAAGGGTGTTTTGTCGGGCAAGAGGCTTTGGTGTCTTGCGACAACGGGCCTTGACCCGCTCATGAGGGGAAGGGTGTCGAAAACCCCAATGCGAGCGGGTCGTTTTTGGTGCGGCTTCAGGTCTCTTCTTCGCCAACAGCTTCTGCCTGCGTTGTGACTGACCCGGTGCTTGCATTGCCATAGACTGGTTTCTCATTGCGCAGAATATCAATCACGCGCGCGAAGTTTTCGGCGGTCATGTAAGGTGTTTCCTGCCGCTTGTTCTGGAAGGTCGTGAAGTAGAACTTCCCCAAGTTGATTTTTGGATCCCAGAGCGCTTGGTAGCTGTTGAGTTTTGTCCAGCCGGTGGTGCCTTGAGCAAAATGTGGCATCTGTCTTCTCCTGATTAAGGGCCATAACCAATCTGGCCTGACCTCAGGAATACACGCCAGAATTGTGCTGTCAGTGATGTGTGTCACATTGGCGAAGCTTGTCGGAGGCCCAGCCGCCTTGATCGTTGCGGCACCAACTGCGGAACACGGCGAGCACCTGACAGGCGCGCAAATTGTAGCGAATGGCCGGGGATATGCGTCAGACCGGGCCTGCGCATGTTCAGTTCCCACTCTTCTCAGCCTTGCACGTTACGAGGGTTGCCGGTCTGATGGTGATGGCCGGTAAGCGTCCGTGTGTAGATTGCATGTGCATCCGTATGAAAGCCCGCCACCATCGCAGCAAGGCCCTCGGGATCAACCGAAGGCTCGCCACGATTGGTCACAATACTGCTGATTGGCGTGTGGGAGGCCGCGACATGCGCAGGCACTTTCGAATTCCAAGCCTTGGTGTGGCGGCGCGCCAGATCGTGCAACTCAGTCTGTGAGGATGCCACTGCTTCCTCTGTGCTTCGTTGTGAAGGGGACTTGCCGCGTGTGAACCGTGGCCGTTCGGCTGCAGTATGCCTCTGGCAGCTTTGTGTGCTGAGCGCTGTGATGTCGTGGCGCTCAGGAATAGTCGCAAAAAGCGCTGAAAACCGACATGGGCAGGCCCACTGCGCGCCCAGAGCCGACGTTCATCAGTTTGGTCGGGGTGCGTCGCGCTGCGATCTGCACGCCAGTCCGGAGCATCAAGCCATGGAGAGTATCAGTTGGGCCAGCCGACTTGCGCCAGTTGCGCAGTCAGACGTTCCGTAACGCCGGGCATGTTTGCAAAGCGGGCTGGAAAATCTGCCGGAGATATGATCCCGTCGTTCCGTTCTGCTTTGACAAGAACGGTCAATGCCGCTTCGGTCCTGCCATCATCTGCGTAGCAGCCCGCCAAAAGCAGCAAGGTGCTGTCGTAGACTTGGAACTGTTCGAGTTTTGGCACTGCCGCCACGCAATCGCCAAGGGCATAATCCAGCGCGCCTTCCTCGGCCAAACCGATTGCATTCAGAGGATATTTCATGTCGGCGACCCGCTGGTAGAGATCACGCACCCGTTCATATTCGCCCACTGCTGTGAGGTCGTCGGCCGCATAGCTTAAGCCCTCGCCATCTAAGGGGTAGGCCCGCATCGTGCGCTCGACCGTTGCAAGGGTTTCTTTGCGCTGGCCTAACTCGGAATAAAGCTCTGACAACAACCACAGACCGAAGCGGTGCCCGGCAGGTGCCAGCTTTGGGTCCGCCACGCTCTCCAAGGCCATGGCCAAAACTTGCTCTTGTGTGCGTGCGTTTGCGGCATCGCCCATCAACCCTGCAAAATAGTACCCCCAGCCCAATTTGATCTTCAGCAATCCGGAACTTGGGTATTTGGTCAGGCCTTCCTCCCAGATCTCGATGGCTCTGGCGTTGTCCTCCGGGGTATAGTGGTAAAACAGGGCGTGGCCGCGCAGATAGTACTCGTACTCGTCCAGATCGGCCTCAGCCCTCGCCCAGGTGTGGGCAATCTCGTCTTTGCGGATCGCGCCATAGTTCCCAATCAGGGACTGGACAGTTTTGCCGATGACACTGTCCTGCAGGGCCAGAATATCGCTGTCTGTTTCCTCGAACCGTTCGGCCCAGACGTGGTTTCCCGTTTTGCCGTCGATCAGCTGCACCGTGATCCGCATCTCGTCACCAAAGCGGCGTACACTACCTTCCAGCAGGTAGTGCGTGTTCATGTCCGCCGCGACCTCGCGTATGTCAAAGGCTATGTCCTTGTAGGTCATGGCAGAAATGCGCGCCGTCACATCGAATTCTTCCCAGCGGGCAAGATCGGTGATCAGGTCCTCGGTTATCCCATCCGCAAAATGACCAAGGTTGCGGTCCGGTGAGAGGTCGTTGAACGGCAGAACGGCGATGGACGCGTTAGACCTGTCGGCCTGCAACACCGGACCCGTCGGGGACATGCGCCAAACGCCCAGCAGCAAGAGGGCCAACAGAGCGAGGGCGAGGATACCTCTCGTTGTCGTCCAACCCCAGCCGACGTCTTGAGACTGCACAGGGCCATCCATTTGTGGCGCAGTGCGATCTGCTACAAGCTGGTATCCCTTTTTGGGGATCGTGCGCAGAATGGTGCGTTCTGTGTCGCCGATGGCCTTGCAAATATCTGCGATGCATTGCGTCAGGCTGTCGTCGGTGACGCTGACATCTGTCCAGACCGCGTCAAAGTGGGTCTTCCTTGGGGATCACGTCGTTTGGACGTGCGGCGAGGACAGCAAGAACCTGAGCAGATTGGGCACGAAGAGGGCGGATGTCACCGTCGGACCCGCGCAATTCACCGGTCGCCGGATCAAAGCAGACTTCAACAAGACTTATCGTAACGCCTTGATCCATTTATGAATAAGCTCACGTTTCAGAAGAATTCAGGTTTTTTCGCCATCCCTTTCAGGACTTTTTTCCTGCCGTGGTCACACCGTGAGTGGGCCGCAAATGCTGCGGCTATCTTGAGCGATGACTTGTATGCGCTCGCAGCCGCTAGGAAAAGTAACATGAAAACCAGAAATTGTTCTGTCATTCGTGTTGTGGGGATATCGGCGTCAACCGTTTAGGCAAACACGTGTGCTTGAGTCCCGATCAGCAATGGCAGCACGCTTGACACGCATCTCAAGCGCTGTGATTTCGCAAGGCCCAACCCGATGGTCATTTTCTCCACCATCGCGGCGATGCAGGAGCGCATGGTTGCGCCTGAAACAACACCTGTCTCGCCGCGCTCTTGAACCCTTGGTCGCACGCGGCGCGCTGTCATGGCGCAGAACAACCATCTGCAGGGTCGCGTGGCGTGCAGGCGGTTTGCCAACACGGATCACACCCCGTCGGCATAGTCCGCGAACAGCTTCAGAACTATCTTTGCCGCCACCTGTTCGCTACATCTGCCCGCCTGCAATTTCGATGGCCTGTCCGTTGATGCTTTCGCTGCCGGGACTGACAAGCCAGCGTGCGGCGGCGGCAACTTCTTGCGGGGCAATCAGGCGGTTGTGCCGGTTGGCGGAAACCATCACCTCAAGCGCCTTGTCGGTGCTGATGCCCGCGCGTTCGGAGATGGCGGTTTGGTTGCGCGCCACGATGTCCGTGTCCACATACGCAGGGCAAAGCGCGTTGAAGGTGATACCGGTGGTCAGATAGTCCTCGCTCAGCGCGCGGATAAGACCGATCATCCCGTGTTTGGTGGCCGTGTAGCACGCAGCCCCCTTCAGCCCGCGGATCCCCGCAATGGACGCCACGGCGATTACCCGGCCCCATTCCGCCTCTCGCATGCCGGGTAGGCATTCGCGGATGGTCAGAAACGCGCCGTCCAGATTTGTGGCCATCATGTTGCGCCAGAAATCCATGTCGGTCTTGTGAAGCGCGCGGCCTTCGGCAACCCCTGCATTGGGCACGCAAATCTCAATGGGTCCGCGTGCGGCGATGGCCTCCGCGATGGCTTCGCACACCTGTTCTTCGTCGCGCACGTCCATCACGGCAGGGAACAGCCCGTTTCCGGCCACACCTTTCAAAACCTCTGCCCGGCGCCCAGTGATCGTGACCCTGGCCCCTTCGGCGGCGAGCATCTGTGCAATGGCCAAACCGATCCCAGTGCCGCCCCCGGTGACAAGCGCGTGTTTCCCTGCAAGCTGCATGTTTCCCCCCTCTGTCATTTTGCGGCAAGGTGGCGCAGGGCGGGCAGACACGCAAGCGATGATGTTGCGGCGCGCTGGCTGCGGCCTTAGGTTGCGCGCAGGCAACATACCGGAGGGATCACGATGAAATGGATCGACATGCCGCCTGTCTGGCTGGCGGGGTCGCTGGTGATCGCGTGGCTGCAGGTGCGTTACTTTGATCTTGGCCTGAGCCTTGAGCATCCGCTGACAATGCTCTTTGGCGGTTTACTGGTGGGCGGAGGACTGGTTCTGATCGGGCTTGCGGTGATCGAGTTTCGCAAAGCCAACACAAGCATCGTCCCCCATGAAACACCCAGCACCATGATCCAGAGCGGGATTTTCAAGCGCAGCCGCAATCCGATTTATCTGGCGGACGTGCTGATTCTGGCGGGGCTCTGTTTGCGCTGGGATGCGGTGCTGTCGTTGGTGATGGTGCCCTTGTTGGTCTATGTGCTGGAAAAACGTTTTATCATCCCGGAAGAGAACAGGATGCGCCGCGTGTTTCGGGCCGACTTTGCACGATATGCCCAGAAAACACGCAGGTGGCTGTGATTTCTGGGCATATGTGAGCGTTCACATCTCACAGGCAGCTTGTACCTTGGAAGTCATACAGGTAGTGGACAGCGGACATTTGCGCATCATTTAGCCGCAAAACGTATGAAACGGGGGAGATCACGTTGAAGATCGGAACACCAAAAGAGACATTTGAGGGTGAAGCGCGCGTTGCGATGACCCCTGACAGTGCTCTGCAGCTTCAAAAGCTCGGCCACGACTGCATCATCGAAGCGGGCGCGGGCGCCTCTGCAGGTTTTGCAGACGCCGACTACGAAACAGCAGGCGTTGAGGTTGCAAAAACTGCAGCGGCGTTGTGGAAAGCGGCGGATATCGTAGCCAAGGTGCGGGTGCCCGACGATGCAGAGATGAAGCGTCTGCGCGAAGGTCAGACGCTGATTTCATTCTTCAGCCCCGTTGCGGATGAGGCGAAAATGAAGGCGGCCGCTGAAAAAGGCGCCACCGTCGTCGCGATGGAGATGATCCCTCGGATCAGCCGCGCGCAGAAAATGGATGCGCTGAGCTCCATGGCGAATATCGCGGGCTACCGCGCGGTGATCGAAGCGGGCAACAACTTTGGCCGGTTCTTCACGGGCCAGATCACTGCGGCGGGCAAAGTGCCGCCTGCCAAGGTACTTGTGGTGGGTGCAGGTGTTGCCGGTCTTGCCGCAATCGGGACCTCAACCAGCCTTGGGGCGATCACCTATGCCTTTGACGTGCGCCCCGAAGTAGCGGAGCAGGTCCAATCCATGGGGGCGGAATTCGTCTACCTTGATTTTGAGGAAGAACAGCAGGATGGCGCCAACACGGGTGGCTATGCGGCTGTGTCCTCCCCTGAGTTCCGTGAGGCGCAACTGGCCAAGTTCCGTGAGCTTGCGCCAGAGGTTGATATCGTCATCACCACAGCGCTGATCCCGAACCGCGAAGCGCCGGAGCTTTGGACCGAGGACATGGTCAAAGCGATGAAGCCCGGCTCTGTCATCGTTGACTTGGCGGCTGAAAAAGGTGGCAACTGCAAGCTGACAAAGCTGGATGAAAAGGTTGTTACGGAAAACGGCGTGACCATCATCGGCTACTCGGATTTTCCAAGCCGGATGGCGACGCAATCCTCGTCGCTGTATTCCACGAACATCCGCCATTTGATGACGGACCTGACGCCGGAAAAAGACGGTGTGGTCAATCACAACATGGAAGACGATGTGATCCGCGGGGCGACGATCGCGCATGCCAAGGAAGTCACCTTCCCGCCGCCTGCGCCAAAAGTTGCCGCCATCGCAGCCCAACCCAAGAAAGACCCGCCCAAGGAACTGACCCCCGAAGAAAAGCGGGAACAGGAATTGGCGGCCTTCAAGAAACAGACAACCACGCAGGTGGGTCTGATCGCGGTGGGCGCGGCCTTGGTGCTGGCGGTGGGCCTTGTGGCACCCGCAAGCTTCATGCAGCACTTCATCGTGTTTATCCTGTCGGTCTTTATCGGCTTTCAGGTCATCTGGAACGTGGCACATTCGCTGCACACCCCTTTGATGGCTGTGACAAATGCGATTTCGTCGATCATCATTCTGGGGGCTTTGATCCAGATCGGGTCAAGTTCGCTCTTGATTACGCTGCTCTCCGCGCTGGCGGTCTTTATGGCGGCGATCAACATCTTCGGTGGCTTCCTCGTCACCCGGCGCATGCTTGCCATGTTCCAGAAATCGTAAGGGGTAGGGGACCATGGAATACGGATTTACGATTGCGGCCTATGCGGTCGCGGCAGTTCTCTTCATCCTCAGCCTTGGCGGGCTGAGCGGTCAGGAAAGTGCGAAACGCGCGGTGTGGTATGGCATTGCCGGTATGGCGATTGCCATCGTGGCGACGCTGATCGGCCCCGGTGCCGGTCTGAGCGTTGTCTCTATCGTGCTGATCGCACTTGGGGCTGCTGTGGGCTATCAACTGGCCACCAAGGTGCAGATGACCCAGATGCCGGAGCTTGTGGCCATCATGCACTCGCTGGTGGGTCTGGCTGCGGTCTTTGTGGGCTTTAACGCGGACATCATGATTAACAATATGGACAGCCTTTTTGCGGCCAATGATCTGGTGCTTGGGGCTACGACGGAACCCGGTGGGTTCACTGCCATTGGTCTGCCCAAAGAACTCTACGACGGCTTGTCGTCGTTCGGTCAGTTGATCGCGAAGAAGTCCGGTGTTGAGATCACGATCCTTCGGGTGGAACTGGTGCTGGGCATCTGGATCGGTGCTGTGACCTTCACAGGGTCCGTGATCGCCTACGGCAAACTGGCGGGCAAGGTGGATACATCGGCCAACAAGCTGCCTGGCGGTCATATGCTGAACGCGGGTGCGGCAGGTCTGTCGGTGCTCTTTGCAGCGATGTATCTGGGCGGTTCCGGCTCCTGGACGCTGGTGTTGCTGACGCTTCTGGCGCTGTTTATCGGCTACCACCTGATTATGGGCATTGGCGGCGCGGACATGCCGGTGGTTGTCTCCATGCTCAACAGCTATTCCGGTTGGGCTGCGGCAGCGATTGGTTTCTCGCTTGGCAACGATCTGCTGATCGTTGTGGGTGCGCTTGTCGGCTCGTCCGGTGCGATCCTCAGCTACATCATGTGTAAGGCAATGAACCGGTCCTTTGTCAGCGTCATTCTGGGCGGCTTTGGCGGCCCGGCAGGCGAGCAAATGGCCGTGGAAGGCGAACAGGTCGCGATTGAGGCGGATGGCGTGGCCACGGCCCTCAATGAAGCGGACAGCGTCATCATTATTCCCGGTTACGGGATGGCTGTCGCGCAGGCGCAAGGGGCGGTATCGGAGCTTGTGAAAAAGCTGCGCGCCAAAGGCAAGAACGTGCGCTTTGCGATCCACCCGGTTGCGGGGCGCTTACCCGGCCACATGAACGTGCTGCTGGCGGAAGCCAAGGTGCCTTATGACATCGTGATGGAAATGGACGAGATCAACGACGATTTCCCCTCCACGGATGTGGCCATCGTGATCGGCTCCAACGACATCGTGAATCCGGCGGCGCAGGACGATCCAAACAGCCCCATCGCAGGCATGCCCGTGCTTGAGTGCTGGAAGGCCAAGCAGGTGTTCGTCTCCAAGCGGGGGCAGGGCACGGGCTATTCCGGCATCGAGAACCCGCTTTTCTTCAAAGACAACACACGGATGTTCTATGGCGACGCCAAGGCAAGCCTCGACAAGCTGTTGCCCATGATCGAATAACCTGGCTTTAACGGTTTTCAAATCTCAAACGCCCGGTGCCTTTGGTATCGGGCGTTTTTGCGTTTGAGGGACGAGGTTAGCTGTAAGGGACAGGCACCTTTTTCTTGGCGCATTTCTTTGCATAGGCAATGGGCCACGCCTTGTACTTTCCCAGCGCCTCTTGCTGTTTCTTCAGCAGTTGCACAAAGGCTTGCCGGTGCTTGTCTTTCTTGAGCGATTTGAACAGGGATTTTTGCGCTTTGGTCATGGCGCATCCGATGCAGTGGCCCTGACGTTTATACTTGCAAACGTCGATACAAGGGTTGGGAACCTTCGTTTTCATATTGAACACTCGATCATGATTTCCGGGCGGTGTGCAGGCACATATTTACACCCAGAGCGACCGCATGAGAATGTGCAGAGGCTGGCAAAGCGGCGATAGCGCCAAGGTCTGACGGGGCGTGGTTTTCCTGCATGGCTGCAATTCTGATTAAAACAATCGGCTATTCAAGGCAAAACGAAGTCTCTGCCTATGACAGAGCGTCGCAGCGGGCTGAACCGTGTAACTGGTTGAAGTTGCAGCATGGAAAGCGGGTCGGGCGATCAGAGCGGGGTAGCTGATGTGATCTGAAAACAGGCGGTATGCCATTGCACTCTTTTAACATATTGAAAACTATTTGAAAAAGATTGACTTGTTCGCGTGCCGCATTATTCCTCTGCCCATAGAATGGAGCAGATTCATGTCCACAATTGAAGACCATCCGCTGCGCTACAAGCTGGCGAATGAATTGCACGCGCGCCCTTTTCCGTCGATGAAACCGCCGTGTTCTGCGGTGTATGTGGCGATCAAGCAGCCCAGCGACGCTGTCAGCCGGGACCGGTCGCGCGATCTGGAGCATCTGTGCGCTTTGCTGGATCGCCATGGGGCGCCGCATCCGCAGCCCGGGGCCACGCACTACTACGGTCAGATTGGCAAACACTGGATCAAATGGGAGCAGCACACAGAATTTGTGACCTACACGGCCTTCACCGAAGGGTATTCCGAGCGCGCGTTTGACCCGTCGAGCTTTGAGGTTTTTCCCGACGATTGGTTGAGCGCCGCACCGGGGCAACGGGTGACCTCTGTGATGTTGCATGTGCTGGAACGCCCGCCGTCAGACGATGAGATCAATGCCAGGCTCAAGGAATGGTTTGTGGCCGAAAGCCTTGCGGTCTCTTCCGTGCTGGACGACGCCGCGGTTGTGGCGGGGGATTTTCGCATCGATCTGAACGGTCATTTGCGGTTTGCGGTCTTTGCCGATGGGGCCACCGGGGCGCGGAGGATCGGTCGGATCGTGCAGAGGTTGTGCGAAGTTGAGACCTATAAGTCGATGTCGATGCTGGGGTTTGCGCGGGTGCGCGCGCTGCAGCCGGAACTGAACGCACTGGACACGCAACTGACCAGTCTGATGAGCGATATGAAGGACGAGCAGGCCAGCGCGGAAGAGACGTTGAACAACCTGCTTTCGATCTCTGCCGAGCTTGAAACCCTGTCGGCGCAATCGTCGTTTCGGTTAAGCGCCACGGGCGCCTATGAGGCCTTGGTGAACCAGCGGATTGAAGCGCTGCGCGAGGTGCGATTTGTCGGACGTCAGCATTTTGGCGAGTTCATGATGAGACGCTATGCGCCTGCGATGCGTACGGTGCACGCGGCACAGGCGCGGCTGGAAGCGATGTCGAGCCGGTCTATCCGCGCCTCCAACCTGTTGCGCACACGGGTCGATGTGGAACGGTCTGCGCAGAACCAGGTGCTGTTGGAGAGTATGGATAAGCGGTCTGATTTGCAGTTGCGCTTGCAGCGCACGGTTGAAGGATTGTCCGTGGTGGCGATCAGCTACTATGCTGTCTCGCTGGTGGCGTATCTGTTGTATCCGCTGGCGGAGGCCATTGGGGTCACCAAGGGAATGCTGACGGCTGTTGTGACGCTGCCTGTGGTGTTGACAGTCTGGGGAATGGTGCGACGCCTCCGGGCGAACGTGGAGAAGTAGCGTTGGACGGGTTTTGCGGATGACGGGACGACGCGCTTGGTCCGCGTGCCGCGGCCAAGACGCCCCGCCCACCATCCCTTATTGGGTGTCGCGCGCTTTACCGTCCTCTGATCCGTGGATCGAGGGCATCGCGTAGCCCGTCCCCGAGGTAGTTCACGGAGAGCACTGTCAAAGAGATCAGGATGCCCGGCAGCATGACACGTTCGGGATATTCTTCCATCCGTGGCACAGCGTCCGAAAGCAGCTTGCCCCAGGTTGGGAAATCAGACGGAAAACCCACGCCAAGGAAACTGAGCGCGCTTTCGGTGATGATGGCTGTCGCAAGGCCCAGCGTGGCGGACACCATGATCGGGGAGACCACGTTAGGCAGCAGGTGCCGTCGGATGATCTTGAACGGTGTGGTGCCGATGGAGCGCGCGGCGAGAATGAACTCGCGTTCCTTCAGGGCCAGAATTTCGCCGCGCACGATGCGCGCGGTCTGCATCCACGATGTAATGCCGATGACGCCTACAATGAGGATGAACATGCCCGTCTCTGGCCCGAAGCTTGCGCGCAGGGGTTGTCGGAACAGGGTCACGGCTACAAGCAGAAGGGGCAGGATTGGCAGGGACAAAAACAGGTCTGTCAGGCGCATCAAAGGGCCGTCCAGACGTTTGAAGTAGCCTGCGCAGACACCCACTGATGTGCCGATCAGCAGCGACAGGATCATGGCGGTCCAGCCCACGGCCATAGAGGCCTGCCCGCCAGCGATCAGCGTGGCCATGATGTCGCGGCCCAGATTGTCCGAGCCCAGCGGTTTCGACCAGCTTACATTCGCGCTGCTGTCCCATAGCGCCACGTACATCGGGCGAATGTCTTTGTTGCGGATATCCAGCGCATTGGGGTCTACCGTCCACAGCAGATTGCCAAACAGCACCGCAAGCGTGATGAACAGCAAAAAGCCGCCCCCCCAGAGCGCGCCCTTGTGACGGCGGAACTGGTCCCAGACATCGCGCCACTGGCTGCGCGGGGCTTTGGGCGGCTCTTTGTCCTTAAGCGCGCCATAGGCGTCCATGTCGTCGGTATCAATGCTGTTGTCAGTCATAGCGGATCCTCGGATCGAGCACGCCGTAGAGAATGTCAGCGATCAGGTTAAACAGCACGATCAGCACCGCAAAGATAAAGGTCAGGGTCATGACCATGGGCAGATCGTTTGCAAAGAGGGCCGTGATCAGCAACTGGCCGATCCCGTTCACTTTGAAGACCTGTTCGGTGATGATCGCGCCCCCAAAGATCGACGGCACCCCAAGAGCGATGACCGTGACCACGGGGATCATGGAATTACGCAGCACATGGACCATGATCACGACGCTTTCTTTCAGGCCTTTGGCACGGGCGGTGCGCACGTAATCCTGATTGAGGTTGTCGAGCATGGAGGCGCGCATGAAGCGGCTGATCTGTGCTGTGGTTTGCAAGGCCAGCACCATTACCGGCATGATCATCTGTTGAAGTTGCACTTTGAAGGTTTCCCAATCCACCACAACATGGGTGGTGTCATAGATCGACGGGAACCACCCAAGGTTGACCGAAAAGATCACAATCACAAGAACACCCGAAAAGAAGGGCGGGACCGAAAAGCCGATCATGCTGACAAAGGTGCCTGCCTGATCAAAGACGGAGTATTGCTTGTAGGCAGAATAAATCCCGATGGGCAGCGCGATCAGGATGCCCACGATATAGGACATGCCCACCACCCAGAGTGTTTGCGGAATGCGCTGGACCACGATGTCCATCACGGGCGAGCGCGTCTGCCATGAAATCACGCGCAGCTTGCCTTCGGCGAAGCTGGTCCCGAAATAGTGGTCGATCAGGACCTGAGGCTCGATCCAGAAAAACTGCACCAGCCATTTCCAGTACTGAACGTGGATTGGCTCCCCAAGACCCAGAGCCTCGCGCATCAGTTGCTTGACCTCGGGCGGCACGGTCAGGGGCACCTGCGCCATCGGATCGCCCGGTGCGAGCTGCAAGAGCATGAAAATGGCCAGGCTGATAATAAGAAGGGTTGGTATCGCCAGAACCAGCCGCCTGATGGTAAATGTCAGCATGGGCCCCCCATGGTCCGCAAGACGACATGATCGTCGGTGCTTTGCGGCGGGCAAGCAAGTGTCTTGCCCGAAAAAGACACGAGGGCGCAGACTATTGCTGCGCCCTCGGTTGTTTCTTCATCAGCTGTCGATGCGGTACCACTCCGCAATGTTCCACAGCTCACTGTCCCAGACGTTCAGGATCACACCGCCCAGGCTGTTGGCATGGGCAGAATTGCGGCCACGGTGCGTCAGCGGCATCATGACATATTCCTGCATCAGGATGTCGTTCATAGCCTGCGCGAGGCGCGCGCGTTCTGCTAGATCACCGGTGACCGCCATTTCCGCGATCAGCCCGTCATACTCTTCGGAGCAGAAGCGCATCATGTTGGTGCCCTGCCACTGTGTTTCGGGCCGGGGGGCTTTGTCACAGGCCCAGCCTGCCATGTAGGCCTCGGGGTCGGTGCCATCAAAGTTGTTGGTATACATCTCCACGTCCGCATAGAACTTCTGGAACGTGTCCGGGCTGGCCGGGTCACCGCCAAAGAACACAGAGGCGTCGAGGTTGCGCAATTCGGTCTCAATGCCGATCTGCTCCCACCAGTCCTTGATCAGCGCCTGATAGTCCTGACGGACGGCGTTGGTCGATGTCTGGAAGAGGACCGACAGTTTCACGCCGTCCTTGTCGCGCACGCCGTCGCCGTCCGAATCCGTCCAACCGGCCTCATCAAGAACCGCTTTTGCACCATCCAGATCTTGTGTAAGGCAGCTGTCGTTTGCGGAGGACGCGTAGACCGCCGGGGCAGGCAAGACGTTGCAGGTCAAACGGCCAAAGTCGCCATAGCCCACTTCGGTCAGCAGCGCCCGGTCAATCGCCATGGACATCGCTTGCCTCACGGATATGTCGGTCAGGAAGGGATGCGGGTGGGCCACCGTCGCACGCTCGCCCTCGGGCAGGTTCGGGGAGGGGTCCGTGAGGTTGATGTGGATACGTTCGACCGAAGTGCCGAAAGAGACCACGTTTGTCCCGTTGCCTGCTTCTTCCATTCGGCTGATCACGTCAGGGGCAAGCTGCAGGTTCCACGCGTAGTCAAATTCGCCTGTCTCATGCACCGCGCGGCCTGCTGCATTGGCATCGCCGCCGCCTTTGAACACGACGCTTGAAAAGGCCGGTTTGCCCGCCTCGCGGTAGTTTTCATTCGCCGCGTAGCTGATCACGTCATTGGGACGAAAATCCGTCACAACAAAGGGGCCGGTGCCGATGGGGTTGAAGTTGGCTTCGGTACACTGGGGCGCTGCCGGTCCAAGGCAATCAGCGAACTGCGCGGCCTGAAGGATCGGTGTCTGTCCGCCTACAAAAAAGCTGTAGGGGAAAGGTTTTGCGACCGAAAAGGTGACCACAGCGGTCTGCGCATCGGGGGTTTCGATGTCCACGATATCGTCAAAACTGGCCAGCTGCGCGCAACCGCCGCCTTCTGCGGTGCAGTATTCCCATGAGAATTTGATGTCAGCCGAGGTCAGCGGGGTGCCATCCGACCACAACACGCCCTCTTTGAGCTTCCATGTGATGCTCTTGAGGTCTTCAGCGACGCCGCCATTGGCGACCGTGGGAATTTCGTCGACCAGCCAAGGCACCATTTCGCCGACTTCATTATAGCGGGCGAGGGGCTCCAGCACGAGCGACGCGCTCTCAATGTCCTTGGTGCCGCTGGACAGATATGGGTTCAGGATCGAGGGCGCTTGCCAATAGATGATCCGCACTTCACCATCGCGCCCGCGTTCGCCGGAATGGCCGTCTGCATAGACGGTTGTCGCGGTCGCTGCGGTTGCAATTGCCCCCATCAGTAAGGTTTTCAATTTCATACTGTACTCCTTGTTGGACCCTAAGGTGCCGATGTGCGTGTCTTTTGGCAGCCACGCGTTATTGCTGTTTTGGCGCAGGGGCCGGGTGAGGAACGCAAGCTGCATTCCGGTTTTCGCCCGCGTCGGCCGTATCGTGTGGTTATCGAAGCAGCTTTTGTGAAAATTGCAAGCCTTAGGATGTGTCTTCTCCCTGAAACTGCAGGTTGCAGTTTGACAGTGATGCATCACTGGTCTTAGCGTTCAAAGACATTTTCCAGTGGGGTGAACATGCTTGATGCGGAGAACCAAGGCAGCGGCGCCACGCCCGTTGCACAGATCAAAGGGCTGCGCGTTGAGTTTCAGACCAAGGATGGCCCGGTCGTGGGCGTCGAGGACGTGTCATTCGATATCGGCTCGGGTGAGACGGTCTGCATTGTCGGTGAAAGCGGCTCTGGCAAATCGGTGTCATCGCTGTCGTTGATGCGCCTTGTGGAGTTTGGCGGCGGGGAAATCACGGCAGGCCAGTTGCTCTTTGACCGGGCAGGGGCGCCGGATCTGGACCTTGCCCAGACAGACGACGAGTTGATGCGCACCATTCGCGGCAATGAAATCGGGATGATTTTCCAGGAGCCGATGACGGCCCTTAACCCTGTGTTCACGGTGGGTCGGCAGTTGACGGAAGGGTTGCGGCTGCACAAGAAGTTGTCGCGTGCAGAGGCTGAGGCCCGCGCCTTGGAATTGCTGCGTGAAGTGCGGATCCCCGAGCCGGAACGCCGCCTGAAGCAATATCCGCATGAGCTGTCCGGCGGCATGCGCCAGCGGGTGGTGATCGCCATGGCGCTGGCGTGCAAGCCCAGATTGCTGATCGCGGATGAGCCGACAACAGCGCTCGATGTAACCATTCAGGCGGAAATTCTGGCGTTGATGGACCGGCTCAAGCGCGAAACCGGCACCGCTGTGATGTTCATCACGCACGACATGGCCGTGGTCGCGCAGATGGCCGACCGCGTTGTTGTGATGTTCCGGGGCAAGAAAGTCGAAGAGGGACCGGTCGAAAAGATTTTTGAGGCCCCGCAGCACCCTTACACCAAGGCGCTCTTGGCGGCGGTGCCCAAGCTGGGCGAGATGCGCGGCAAATCGGCCCCGGAACCGATGAAGCTGATGGGGCGCGGCGATCAGCGGATCGCCCCAATCCCGGGCACCAACGAGGTGTTGCTAAGCGTCAAGAACCTCACGACACGCTTTGCGGTCAAGGGGGGCTTTTTCCGCCGGACGGTCGCGAATGTTCACGCGGTAGAGGATATCTCTTTCACGCTGAACAAGGGCCAAACCCTGAGCCTTGTGGGGGAAAGCGGCTGCGGCAAATCCACCGCCGGTCGGTCGATCCTGCGGTTGGTGGAGCCCCTGTCAGGAGCGATCAGCCTTGGCGGTAAGGACATTCTGGGGCTGGACCAGTCGTCCCTACGCGAGGCGCGCCGCGACATGCAGATGATCTTTCAGGACCCCTTTGCCTCGCTGAACCCGCAGATGCAACTGGCCGATCAGGTCGCGGAACCGATCGAGAACTACGGCACCCTGAAGGGCAGTGCGGTGCAGGACCGGGTGGCGATGCTCTTTGACCGGGTAGAATTGCCGCGCAGTTTCATGCGGCGTTTTCCGCATGAGCTTTCCGGCGGACAGCGGCAACGGGTGGCCATCGCCCGCGCGCTGGCGCTTGGTCCAAAACTGATCATCGCGGATGAGGCGGTTTCCGCGCTGGATGTGTCGGTGCAGGCGCAGGTGGTCAATCTGATGATGGAACTGCAGGAAGAGATGAGCGTCAGTTACCTCTTTATCAGCCATGACATGGCGGTGGTCGAACGGGTCAGCCACCATGTGGGCGTGATGTATCTGGGGCGCATCGTTGAGATGGGTCCGCGCGCGCGTGTCTTTGAGAACCCGCAACATCCCTATACGCAGGCCTTGATGAAGGCGGTGCCCATCGCGGACCCGCGTCAGCGCAAAACGGAATCGGACCTGAACTTCAAACCGATTCCGTCGCCCATTCATCCCGCAGGATATGAGGCAGAGCCCTCCATCTACCGCGAGGTTGAGCCGGAGCATTACATTCTCGAAACCGACAGCGGGTACTGAGGCGGATGTCGTGAGCACCGCAGGCGCGCGCAAAGCGGCCCTTGTCACAGGCGGCGCCCGCGGGATCGGGCGGGCGATCGTGCACGACCTGATGCAGGACCACGATGTGATGCTGACCTATGCCACGACCACACCGGGCGCAGATTTGTCTGCGGTGGCTGCCGTGCAGGCCGATTTTACGCAAGAGGGCAGTCATCAGGTTGTGATCGACGCTGTGATTGCGCAGTTTGGCCGTTTGGATGTGATCGTGAACAATGCAGGCGCGCTGGAGCCTTCGCCGCTGGGGGCGTTCGATCTTGAGGCGATGCGCAAGAACACGGATGTGAACCTGCTGGCCCCGCACGGGCTGCTGGCGGCGGCGCTCCCGCATCTGCAGCCCGGCGCGGTGGTGGTCAGTATCTCATCGGTCAACGCGGTTCTGCCACCGGCAGGCGCTGCGCTTTATGGCGCTAGCAAAGCGGCGCTTGACCTTTGGACCCGGGCCATGGCCAAGGAACTGGGGCCAAGGGGCATTCGCGTCACGGCCGTGGCACCCGGTGCTGTCAATACACTGGAAGCACCGCGCGACCCCGATCTGACGCGAAAATTCGAAGAGATGACCGCGCTGGGACGTTTGGCCGCGCCACAAGACATCGCTGCTGCGGTACGCTTCCTGAGCAGCGATGCCGCCCGCGCCATCACCGGCGAGGTGCTGACCGTTTCTGGAGGATACCGCCTGTGACCCAATCCCTCAGCGCGCTTGAAATTATGCGGGCGCTTATTTCGTTTCCAACCGTGAGCCGCGACACCAACCTGCCGCTGATCGCGTGGCTTGAAGATTATCTTGGTTCTCAAGGCATTGAAACACATCGCTACACGGACCCCGCGCAACCCAAAGCGGGTCTTTTCGCCCATGTCGGTCCATGGGAGGAAGGTGCCGTTGTTTTGTCTGGGCACACCGATGTGGTGCCGGTGGACGGGCAGGCATGGACAACCGACCCTTTCGATGTGGTGGAGCGTGACGGCAAGTATTTCGGGCGTGGCACCACAGATATGAAGGGGTTTGACGCTATGGCCATCTGGGCCTTGGTGGAGGCGCATAAAAAGGGGGTGACCCGCCCAATCCAGCTTGCGCTGAGTTTTGATGAGGAAATCGGCTGCACCGGCGCGCCCCCGCTGATCGAGGCGATGAACGCTGTTTTGCCCAAGGGCAATGCCGTGATCGTGGGGGAGCCATCGAGCATGCGGCCTGTCACCGGGCACAAAGGCGGATACGGGTTTACCACGCATGTGCATGGCTTCGAAGTGCATAGCTCGCTAATCGACCGCGGCGTCAGCGCGATCATGTATGGGGCAAAGCTGGTGGACTGGGCAAATGATCTCAACGCGGAAAGCCGGGCCGCGACACCCTCGCCGGTTGCCGCCCTGTTCGATCCGCCCTACACCTCGGCGCATGTGGGGATGATCCAAGGCGGGACAGCGCATAACATCACCGCAAAAGACTGCTCTTTTTCGATGGATTTTCGCACCGTGCCCGGCGAAGACAAGACCCGGTGGGAACAGCGGTACCGGGCGCGCGTGGCCGAGGTAGAAGCCATGATGCAGGCCGTGGTGCCTGAGACATGGATTGAGGTGACCCCCCGCATCAATGTGCCCGTGCTTGCGCCAGAGGAAAACGGCATTGCGGAACAACTTGTGCGCCAGATCACAGGTGACAACGGCGAACATGTGGTTAGCTACGGTACGGAGGCGGGGCATTTTCAGGCCGCCGGCTATTCGGCTGTTGTGTGCGGCCCCGGGGATATTGCCCAAGCCCACCAGCCCAATGAATTTATCACCAAATCTGATTTTGAAGCGGGGCTTGGGTTTATGCAAAAGCTGGTTGCGCGGTGTGCGGCGTGAAGCCTGAACTCGCCTGGCCAGACTGTCGTCCTTAGGCTTTTGGCGGATTTTACTGTGCTGGATTTCCCGATCTCTGAAAATATACCTGCCACGTTTACGGCACCTTTGCCCCGAGCGGCGGATGTTGTGGTCATCGGTGGCGGCGTGGTGGGCGTCTCGACCGCGCTGTTTCTGGCGCGTGCCGGGCAGCGCGTCGTACTTTTGGAAAAGGGCCGCATCGCCGGGGAACAATCCAGTCGCAACTGGGGCTGGATCCGGCAACAAGGCCGGGATCTCGACGAACTGCCCATCATGGTGGAGGCCAACAGGCTGTGGCGCGAACTGGCCGGGCAAACCAATTTGGACATCGGGCTGACGCAGGGCGGTACCACCTATCTGGCCCGCACAGAGCAGAAACTGGCCACCTACGAGGACTGGACCCAACATGCAAAGGCCTGCGGCGTTGACACGCGCCTGCTGAGCCGGCGAGAGGTGGCAGAGATGTTTCCCGGCATGGCCGACAGCTACCCCGGCGGCTTGCATACCCCCTCTGATCTGCGCGCAGAGCCTTGGGTGGCCGTTCCCGCCCTTGCAGGGATCGCGGCCCGCGAAGGTGTCACAATCCTTGAGAATTGCGCGGTGCGCTGCCTTGATATTGACGCCGGACAGGTCGCGGGGGTCGTGACGGAACTGGGGCGCATCCGCACGCCGAAGGTGGTGCTGGCGGCAGGGGCGTGGTCGTCGCTGTTTCTGCGCAACCACGGGGTCAGCGTGCCGCAGCTTTCTGTGCGGGCGACGGTTGCTGCCACAACGCCCTTGCCTGCGGTCTCGACCGGCGGGGTCGTGGATGACCGGATCGCCTTTCGGCCGCGCGCTGATGGCGGTTATTCGCTGGCGGCGGGCGGCGCTCGCGAAATCTTTATCGGACCGGATGCCCTGCGCGCGCTGCCCAAGTATCTGACGCAAATCAAGACCGACCCCTTTGGCACACAGCTCCGGCTGGGCGCGCCATCCGGCTTTCCCGATGCGTGGCGTACGGCGCGCCGCTGGCACGCAGACAGCGTAAGCCCGTTCGAGAAGACCCGCGTGCTCAACCCCGCGCCGAACGCCGAAAAACTGACCGCCATCAAGCGCAACTTTCGGCGTACCTTCCCGGATTTACCTGACTTTGAACTGAAAACCACATGGGCGGGCATGATCGACGTCATGCCTGATCTGGTGCCCATTGTGGACAATGTGGCCCCCTTGCCGGGGCTGACACTGGGCACTGGCTTTAGCGGCCACGGCTTTGGCATCGGGCCCGCCATGGGGCGCGTGCTGGCCGACCTTGTTCTGGGGCGTCCTGTCGGACACGACCTCAGCCGGTTCCGCTTTTCAAGGTTTTCCGACGGTAGCGCCATAAGGCTTGGCCCCGGGTTGTAGCCTGCGGTGCCGGATCAGCTTGCAGCCGCCGTGCAAAGGGTTACGTTGTTGCACAGCACGCCATGATTGCATCTTTAGGAGCACCACAATGCCGATCAAAAACCGATTTGCCGAACTGCAGGAAGAAATCACCGCGTGGCGACGTGATCTGCATGAGAACCCTGAAATCCTGTTCGAGACCCACCGCACCTCTGCGCTGGTGGCCGAACGTCTGGAGGCGTTTGGATGCGATGAAGTGGTCACAGGCATCGGGCGCACAGGCGTGGTGGGGGTGATCAAAGGCAAGCAAACCGGATCGGGCAAGGTGATCGGGTTGCGCGCGGATATGGATGCCCTGCCGATCCACGAGCAAACGGGACTTGAATATGCCTCCAAAACGCCCGGTGCGATGCACGCCTGTGGCCATGACGGGCACACGGCGATGCTGTTGGGAGCGGCTAAATACCTTGCTGAGACGCGCAATTTTGACGGTACGGTTGTGGTGATTTTCCAACCCGCCGAAGAAGGCGGCGGCGGCGGTCGCGAAATGTGCAACGACGGCATGATGGACCAGTTCGGTGTGCAGGAAGTCTACGGCATGCACAACTGGCCGGAAATGCCACTGGGCAGCTTTGCCATCCGCCCGGGGCCGTTTTTTGCCGCCACGGACGTCTTTGACATCGAGATTGAAGGCAAGGGCGGGCACGCGGCCAAACCGCAAGGCACCATCGACACGACCGTGGTGGCCAGCCACATCGTGATCGCCGCACAGTCGATTGCCAGCCGCAACGCCGACCCGGTGGATCAGTTGGTGGTGTCCATCACCTCGTTCGAGACCTCGTCGAAGGCGTTCAACGTGATCCCCCAGAAGGTCGCGTTGAAAGGCACCGTCCGCACCATGTCCGCCGAGATGCGCGATATGGCCGAAAAACGGCTGGGAGAGATCGCCGAAGGCATCGCCGCGAGCTTTGGCGCGGTGGCCAAGCTGAACTACATGCGCAACTACCCGGTGATGATCAACCACGATGAACAAACGGCCTTTGCCGCCGAAGTCGCGGAAAAAGTGTCGGGCGCCTGCGAAACAGCACCATTGGTCATGGGCGGCGAAGACTTTGCCTTCATGCTCGAAGAACGGCCCGGTGCCTATATTCTGGTGGGCAACGGACCGGGCGCGGCCGTGCACCACCCGGAATACAATTTCAACGATGAGGCGATCCCGGCAGGGTGCAGCTGGTGGGCTGAGATTGTCGAACAGCGGATGCCTGCGGCCTGAAGGCAGGTTAGCCCAGGCGCGGATGCTCAGGTGTCCGCCGCAAGCAGTCTTCGGTAGACTGCGGTGATGCGGGCGGCTTCCTGTTCAATTGAAAAATGTACTGCCGCGCGCTGACGGGCGGCACCTTTCATTTGGGCCAGACGGGTTTCATCCGCGAGGATCCGGGTTGCAGCGCTTTGCATCAGGCCCGCGTCACCTGCATCAATCAGCGTTCCGGTTGTCGGATCGTCGATCAGGGCTTCAAAAGCGCCGACGCGCGTGGCGACAACCGGCACCGCGCAGGCCATCGCTTCAATCGGGGTCAGCCCGAACCCTTCCCAGCGTTGCGGCGCGATATAAAGATCGAGCACCCGGTACCAATCGGCCATCGCCTCTGTTGGAACTTCCGGCAAGAACAACAGACGGTCCGACAGACCTGCTGCTTTGACCCGCTCTTGCAGGTCTTTTTCAAAAGCTGCGTGGTTTTGCGTGGCGCGCCCCATCACAAGGGCGGTCGCCTGCGGATGATCTGTCAGATAGCCGATCATCGCATCCACAAAGACATCCGTGCCTTTTTGTGCACGGATGCGGCCGTAACAGCCGATGATCGGGCCGTTTTCCGGCAAGCCCAGGGTGCGGCGCAGGGCAGGCACGTCTGTGCTGGGCGAAAACCCTTCGGTGTCGATCCCGTGCATGATGACCTCTGCGGGCACCTGCAGGTAACCGGCGGTCTTGTCTGAGGTGGCAATCACCGCGTCCATCCGGCGGATCAGCCACCGGGTCAGCCCGGTTTGCCTGCGTTGCGAGGCAGAGGTGAACAGTAGCTTGAGCTTTTTGCCCAAGAGATACCGCAGGGCCAAGCCGCCAATCATCTCAACGTTGCGGCGGGCATGCCATACGCGCCAACCCGCCCCCTTTGCGCCCCGCCTTGGCAGCCACCAGAGCTTTGACAAAGGGATTTGCGGCACATGCGCTGGCAGCACCGGGCCGGTGGCCACGATGCCAATGTCGCGCGCCTGCAGCGGCACCAACCGCACCACGGTCGCCGTCACACCGGACAGACGTTTTTTGAAGTTCGGCGCAATGACTTCGATGTCCTGAAGCGCGGGTGTATGGGGTGTGCGCATCGCTTAACTCTCCAGATCAAGTGCGCGGATCAGTCGCCGGGCGATACCATCGAGTTGATCCGCCTTGCCCTGCACCGCGCCGCGCGCCGCCGCCATCGCATGCTCGCGCGTGGCCGGATTATCCAACAGCAGCGCGACATGCCGCACGATTTCATCGGCAGTTGTGACCGTGATCACGGCACCATGGCGCGAAAGTTCGGCAAAGGTCTCAGCAAAGTTGAAAACATGCGGCCCGGACAGCACGGCAGCCTCTGCCTGCACGACTTCAAAGGGGTTGTGACCGCCGATCTCTTGCAGCGACCCGCCCAGAAACACCATATCCGTCAGCGCATACCAATTGCCCAGCTCCCCCAGAGTGTCGGCCAGAAACACCGCTTCGCCCCGGCGGGGAAGCTCACCCTTGCTGCGCGTGGCATAGGTCAGGTTTTCGTGTTCGATAAGCTGTGCGACGTCGTCGCTGCGGTGCGGGTGGCGCGGCACCAAAATAAGCGCGAGATCAGGATGCGTCGCCAGCAAAGCGCTGTGCGCCGCCAATATTACCTCTTCTTCGCCCGGGTGGGTCGAGGCCGCAACCCAAAGCGGGCGACCTTTCAGGGCAGCGCGCACCTGCGCCGTCGCTGCGGCATCGGTCGGCAGCGGCTCGGACAGGGATTTGAGATTGATCCCACGGGCGACACGGTCACGGGGCGCGTGCATGTCCACTATCGCCTGCGCCATTTCATCGTTCTGGGACAGGATCAGATCAAAGACATCCAGCACGTAAGCGGCTGTTTTTGGATACTTTTGCCAGCGGGTACGTGACCGTTCGCCCAGCCTTGCGTTGACAAGGGCCAGATGAGCCCCGCGCGCACGTGTCTGCCGCAGCATTTGAGGCCAAAGCTCACTTTCGACGAAAACAGCTGCCGCAGGACGCCAGTGCCGCAAGAACCGCTTGAGCGGGCCGGGCGCGTCCATTGGCGCAAACTGGTGTACGCAGCGGTGCGGCATCCGGCGCTTGAGCAGATCGGCAGATGTGGCCGTCCCGGATGTGATCAGGAAATGAGCGCGCGGCAGCAACTCTCCCAGCCGTTTGACCAATGCGATGACCGACAGGCTTTCCCCGACAGAGGCTGCATGAAACCAGACAAGCGGACCTGCCCCCATGCGGGGTTCGGTTGCATTGCCCAATACCTCATGCGTGCGCGGGATCGCAACACCCGCACGGCGCAATTTGCGCGTCAAAAACCAGGCCAGGAATGGCGTCATCACCAGTGTCAGCGCGACATAAAGCCGGTAAAGCAACGGCGCGCGCATGTGAATATCAGCCGCCCGTGTGGCTCATGTGGCGGGGCATCTGACCGTCCAGTTTCTGCCGCGAGTAATCAAAATCGTGACCCTTGGGCTTGAGATTGATTGCCGCCCGGATCGCGTCCCGCAAGGGGCCGTCATCATCGGGGTGCGCGCGCAGGGGCGGGCGCAGGTCGGCCATGTCTTCTTGTCCAAGGCACATGTAAATTTCGCCTGTGCAGGTGATGCGCACCCGGTTGCAGCTTTCGCAGAAATTGTGGCTCAGCGGTGTGATGAACCCAATCTTCTGGCCGGTTTCTTCCAGCTTTACGTATCTGGCCGGACCACCACTGCGTTCCGCAAGATCCGTGACCGTATAATGTTCTTCGTAGGCACGGCGCACGTCCTTGAGGGACCAATACTGGCCCAGACGGTTTTCATTGCCGATATCGCCCATGGGCATGACTTCGATCCATGTCAGGTCAACACCGCGCTTTGCGCACCAGTCGGTCATCGACCCCAACTCGCTTTCGTTGAAATCCTTCAAGGCCACGGCGTTCAGCTTGACCCGCATCCCGACCGCTTGAGCCGCATCAATGCCGCGCAACACCTGCGGCAGCCGCCCCCAGCGGGTGATGGCTGCGAATTTGTCATCATCCAGCGTGTCTAATGATACATTTACCCTGCGCACGCCTGCATCCCAAAGCGGTTGGGCAAACCGCTCAAGCTGGCTGCCATTTGTTGTCAGGGTCAGCTCTTTGAGGGTGCCAGCCTCCAGATGACGAGACATGGAGTTGAAAAACCGCATGATATCGCGTCGCACCAAGGGCTCACCGCCGGTAATGCGCAGTTTCTGAACGCCCAGATCCACAAAGGTCGAACACATCCTGTCCAGTTCTTCGAGCGTCAGAAGCTCTTTTTTGGGCAGAAAGGTCATGTTCTCCGACATGCAATAGACACAGCGAAAGTCGCATCTGTCGGTGACGGAGACGCGCAGATAAGTGATCGCGCGGGCAAAGGGGTCAATCAAAGGCTCAATCATGGCAACAGTCGTATCCCGCCGCGCCCCAAGCGGCAAGAGATTAACGCAGGCTTACTCTTCCGGTTGCAGGATATAGGTCGCCGCGCCATCAATCGTTTTCTGGTTTTTCTGACGCCAGTAGTCTTCGACACCCTCAGCACCCTTGTTGGCAGTCCATGTGTCCAGCACCGAGCGTTCGCCCGTGTAGTCCATGAACGGAACCGCATAGCCGCAACTGGTTTGCACCAGATCAAAGGTCACATCGTAAATCTGGCGCGCGCCAACATGCGCATCGAATTGCGCATTCAGGTTGCTGAATTCCTCGTCGCGGGGATGGAGCGTCTTTGCCTGTCCATAAATCCGCATGATCATCGGTTTCGCTGTATAGCTGCACCACATCAGCGTCATTCGGTTGATTTGTGCCAGATGCCCTGCGGTCTCGTTGCCCGACCCGGTCAGGTTGCGCCAGATCAGCCGGTTCGGCCCCATGATCCGCAGGCTGTCCATGCCTTTGGGCGAGATATTCACGCGACCTTCCGGGCCGGCGCTGCCCACAAAAAAGACGTGCTGGGCCTCAATGAAGTGGACCAGAGTATCGTTCAGCGCGTCAAATTGATTTGCCATCTGTGTCGCGGTCCTTTTGTGTGATGCTATGTGGTCGCAGCACCTGTCGCGCCGCGCCTCAGGATTGCGCTGACGCGTGCATTTGGCAAGGGCCTCGTCAAAAGGGTCCAACCGACTATGCGCGTGCGCTATTCCACCGTCACTGATTTGGCGAGGTTGCGTGGTTGATCCACATCCGTCCCTTTTGCTACGGCCGTGTGATAAGCCAAAAGCTGAGCAGGGATGGCGTAGAGGATAGGGGCAACCACATCCGCAATGGTCGGCATTTCGATACAGGCTGTGGTGCCTTCGCCCGCTTCTGCGATGCCTTGCGCATCGGAAATCAGGATCACCTGTCCCTTGCGCGCCATAACTTCCTGCATGTTGCTGACGGTTTTATCGAAAAGCGCATCGCGCGGCGCCATCACCACCACGGGCACCGATTTGTCTACCAGCGCGATGGGGCCATGCTTCAGCTCACCTGATGCATAGGCTTCGGCATGTATGTAGCTGATTTCTTTTAGTTTCAGTGCACCTTCATGTGCCAGCGGATACATGATCCCGCGCCCTAGAAACAGGATATCACGGGCCTCCGCCAGCTTTTGAGAGGCCGCCTGCATGGCGCTGTCCCCTTCCAGTGCCATGCTGATCGTCGCGGGCAGGCCGCGCAGCGCAGACAGGTGATCTTGCATCGCCACGGGCGTGATCTCGCCACGGTCCTGTGCCGCTTTCAACGCCAGCAGCAATAAGACGGTCAACTGGCAGGTGAATGCCTTGGTGGAGGCAACGCCCACTTCGACCCCCGCATGGATGGGCAGGGCCAGATCGCTTTCCCGGGCGATGGAGCTTTCGGGCACATTGACGACAGACAGAATGGTGTTGGCCTTGCCCTGACAATACCGCAAGGCTGCCAGCGTATCTGCAGTCTCCCCCGACTGGCTGACAAACAGGGCGGCTGTCCTGGGTGGGATGGGCGCTTCGCGGTAGCGGAACTCTGATGCCACATCGATGTCCACAGGCACGCGGGCGATTTGTTCAAACCAGTATTTCGCCGTCAGGCAGGCATAAAACGCGGTGCCGCAGGCCACGAGGCTCAGGCGGTCAATCGTTTTGAAATCAAAGCCGGGATCGGGAAGATTGATCGTGCCGTCCACCCCAAGGTAGTGGCCCAGCCCCGCGGCAATCACCGCGGGCTGTTCTGCGATTTCTTTGGCCATAAAGTGTTTATGGCCCGCCTTGTCGATACGTGTGCTGCCAATCTGAATGGTCTTTACAGGGCGTTCGACGGGGTCGCCTGCGGCATTGCTCAGCAGCAAGGATGTCCGGGTCAGGACCGCGCGGTCGCCTTCTTCAAGGTAAGTGATCCTGTTGGTCATCGGGGCCAGCGCAATCGCGTCTGAGCCCACATACATCTCACCATCCCCGTGACCGATGGCCAAAGGCGAGCCTTTGCGGGCCGCGACGATCAGGTCGTCTTCGCCGTTGAACAGGAACGCCAGCGCGAAAGCCCCGTGCAGGCGGTCCAGCGCCTTGAAAGCAGCCTCAACCGGGCCGCTGCCCATGTCCATGTAGTGCTGGGTGAGCAAGGCCACCGTTTCGGTGTCGGTTTCGGTGACGAACTGCATGCCGTGGCCTGCAAGCTCCGCACGCAGGTCGCGAAAGTTCTCGATGATGCCATTGTGCACCACGGCCACGGGGCCAGCCTGATGGGGGTGGGCGTTGGGCACGGTCGGGGCGCCATGGGTGGCCCAGCGCGTGTGCCCGATCCCGGATTTTCCGGACAAGGGGTCATGCACAAGCAGGTCTGACAGGTTCACCAGTTTGCCCACTGCGCGCCGCCTGTCCAGCTTGCCTGCGCTGACCGTGGCGATCCCGGCGCTGTCATAGCCGCGATATTCCAGCCGTTTCAGGGCTTCGACAAGGATAGGGGCCACTTCGTTCTGGCCCAGAACACCGACAATTCCGCACATCGTATCAGTTTCCTTTTTGCGTCCGGGCTTTTTTGGCCCTGAGCATTTCGAACAGTTTGATCGCCATGCCGGGTTTTTCCACTTGTGGCGCACGACTCAAGGCAAGTGCGCCGGGTTCGACATCCGATGTGATCACAGAGCCGCTGCCGGTCATGGCGTCGCTGCCCACCTGAACAGGGGCGACCAGCATTGTGTCAGACCCGATAAAGACGCGATCCCCGATGTGGGTGTGGTGCTTCATGACCCCGTCGTAGTTACAGGTGACCGTGCCTGCGCCGACGTTGGTGCCGGTGCCCAGCGTGGCATCGCCAATGTAGCTGAGGTGATTGACCTTGGTGCCTGCGCCGATTTGCGCATTCTTGATTTCGACGAAATTGCCGATGCGCACCTCTTCGGCCAGTTCCGCGCCCGGGCGCAGGCGGGCGTAAGGGCCAATGACGCCGCCGCGCGCTACATGGCAGCCCTCAAGATGCGAAAACGCGCGGATGGTAGCCCCGCTTTCCACCGTGACACCCGGCCCGAACACCACGTTGGGTTCAATGACCGTATCGCGCCCGATAACGGTGTCAAAGGCAAAGTAAACTGTTTCGGGGGCGGGCATTGTCACACCTGCGTCGAAGGCTTCGGCCCGCGCGCGCTGTTGAAACGCGGCCTCGGCAGCGGCAAGTTCTGCGCGCGCGTTGATCCCAAGGGTTTCTGCCTCGTCGCAGGACACGGCGGTGGCGCGCAGTCCGCGCGCCCGCGCAAGCCGCGCGATATCCGTAAGGTAATACTCGCCTGCCGCGTTGGTGTTGTCGACCTCGTCGATCAGCGAAAAGAGCAGCGTGGCGTCGCAGGCCAGAACACCACTATTGCACAGGGTAATCTGGCGCTCTTCCTCGCTTGCGTCCTTGTATTCAACGATCCGTTCCAGCGTGTCGCCTTGCATCACCAAACGCCCGTAGCGGGCGGGATCTTCCGCTTCAAAACCCAGAATAACAAGGTCATTTTCGGCCTGCGCGTCCAGCATGGCCTGCAGTGTTTCCGCGCGCACAAAAGGCGTGTCGCCGAACAAAACAAAGACGCAGCCCTCAAACCCCGACAGCGCGTCGCGCGCCTGCGCTGCGGCATGAGCGGTGCCCAGTTGTTCCGTCTGCTCCACGACGCTGACCGTTGGGTCATAATCGAGGGCCGCGCGGCGTACGTCTGAAATGCCGTGTCCGCCCACGACCACCGTCCGCTCAGGATCAAGCGCCGCGCCGCAGCGCATCGCGTGCACCAGCAACGGCGCGCCGGCCAGCGGGTGAAGGACTTTGGGCAGGTCGGAGTTCATTCGGGTGCCCTTGCCTGCGGCAAGTATGACCATCGCGGTCTTCATCAGCATTACTCTTTGCATTGTTTTGCCGCTCTGTTTATCCGGAACAAAGGGCAGCGCAAGTCATTCGCCATCAAGTTCAGTTGCATGTTGCAATACAATCGCGCACTACATCCACGGGCAGGCGCATCGTCGCGTGTGCAGAGATGAAGCGGAAGATCAGGAAAAGCGCATGAAAACGGTCATATTCGATCTTGACGGAACACTGGCGGACACAAGTGGCGATCTGCTGGCGGCGGCGAATGCCTGTTTCCGCGATATGGGCGCAGGCGATGTGCTGAACGCGGCAAATGATGCGGGCGTGGCCTTGCGCGGCGGGCGTGCGATGTTGCGGGCGGGGCTTGCGCGTCTTGGGCGGGCAGAAGACGAGGCAACGGTTGATCGCTACTACCCCTTTTTGCTCGAAGCCTATGACAGCGCGATTGACCACCACACGGTCATGTATCCCGGCGCTATGGAGGCGGTCGAGACCTTGAAATCAACAGGTTTTGGCGTGGGCATCTGCACCAACAAACCCGAAGCTCTGGCCGAGAAACTGATGCAGCGCCTTGGGGTCCGCGACGCCTTTCAGTCGTTGGTCGGGGCAGATACGCTGCCCGTGCGCAAACCAGACCCCGAACCGCTTTTTGAGGCTGCGCGCCGGGCGGGGGGGATTGCCAATGGCTGCATTCTCATCGGGGACAGCGATACGGACCGCAACACCGCGCGGGCGGCGGGGGTTCCTTGCGTTCTGGTCACCTTCGGCCCGGCAGGTGGCGATATGGCCGCGCTGGAGCCTGAGGGCATGATCGGACATTTTGACGAATTGCCCGGCCTTGCGCGCCGCTTGCTGGCTTGACCTCAAGGCCCCGGCCTTACACAGTCCAGCCTGAAGGAGAGTTTATGTCGGAAGTCTTCAAAGGGAGTTTCACGCAGCAAGAGTCGATCCCGCAGTCGGGCATCGATGCAGCCCTTGCGGTGCTGAACCATGGCCGCCTGCACCGCTACAACACGGTGCCGGGCGAAGACAGCGAAACCGCTTTGCTGGAACAAGAATATGCCGCCTTTGTCGGCGCGCGGTACTGCCTTGCAGTGGCGTCAGGGGGATATGCGATGGCCACGGCCTTGCGCGCTTTGGGGGTGAAGCCCGGCGACAAGGTGTTGTCGAACGCCTTCACGCTGGCCCCGGTGCCGGGGGCCATTGCGGCCGTCGGTGCAGAGCCGGTTTTTGTGGGCGTGACCGAAGCGCTGACCATTGATATGGATGATCTGGCGGCCAAAGCAGGACAGGCGCGTGTTTTATTGCTGAGCCACATGCGCGGGCACATCTGCGACATGGACAGGTTAATGCGCATCTGCGACGACGCAGGTATCGCGGTGGTGGAAGATTGCGCCCACACGATGGGGGCTGCCTGGAACGGCGTGCCATCGGGGCGTCACGGCACCGTGGGGTGCTATTCCTGCCAGACCTATAAACATGTGAATTCAGGCGAGGGCGGCTTTCTCGTCACCGATGATGCGGAGGTTGCGGCGCGTGCGGTGATGCTGTCGGGCAGCTACATGCTTTATGAAAAGCACAAAGCAGCCCCGCCGCCTGAGGCCTTTGCCGATTTGCGCTATGACACGCCAAACATCTCGGGCCGTATGGACAATCTGCGCGCGGCGATCCTGCGGCCACAGGTCGCTGATTTGGTGACACAATGCACGCGGTGGAACGAACGCTACAGGCAGTTGGAAAGCGGCCTGCGCGGTACGCCCGGCCTCACGCTGATCGAACGGCCCGCACAGGAAACCATCGTCGGGTCCTCGATCCAGTTCCTGCTGCTCGACTGGGCGGCGGACAAGGTGCAGGACGTGCTGCGCCGATGTGCGGCGCGCGGGGTCGAGCTAAAGTGGTTCGGCGCGGCGGAACCTGTGGCCTTCACGAGCAAGTACGACAGCTGGCGCTACGCGAGGCCTGCACCGATGCCCGTCACGGACCGCATTCTGGCAGGGGTTGTCGACATGCGCGTGCCACTGACCTTTTCGCTATCCGATTGCGATGTGATCGCCCGGATTATCCGTGCGGAGGTTGGTGCGGTCCATCAGGAGGCCACGAACGCGGCCTGAAGCGCTGCGGGTCAGCAACGTCAAGAGCAGCGATAAAGAGAGTTGGAGAAAACCATGTTCACGCATTCCATGCAATTTGATCTGGGTGAGGATGTGAATGCCTTGCGCGACATGGTCCATCGTTGGGCGCAGGACCGCGTGGCCCCGATGGCGGCGCAGATTGACAGCAGCAATGCCTTTCCACCAGAGCTTTGGTCTGAAATGGGCGATTTGGGTCTGCTTGGGATCACGGTTGATGAAGCCTACGGCGGGGCCGGCATGTCCTATCTGGCGCATACCGTGGCGATTGAGGAAATTGCGCGCGCCAGTGCCTCGGTGTCGCTGAGCTATGGGGCGCATTCGAACCTTTGTGTCAATCAGATCAAGCTGAACGGAACAGCAGAGCAGAAAGACAAATACCTGCCCAAACTGGTGTCTGGCGAACATGTGGGCGCGCTGGCCATGTCGGAGGCGGGCGCGGGGTCGGACGTGGTCTCCATGAAGCTGCGCGCCGAAAAGCGCAACGATCACTATCGCCTGAACGGCACGAAATACTGGATCACCAATGGCCCCGACGCATCAACGCTGGTGGTCTATGCCAAAACGGACCCGGCGGCGGGCTCCAAAGGGATTACCGCGTTCCTGATTGAAAAAGAGATGACCGGTTTTTCGACGTCCCCGCATTTTGACAAGCTGGGTATGCGCGGCTCAAACACGGCAGAGCTGATCTTTGAAGATGTCGAAGTTCCCTTCGAGAATGTGCTGGGCGAGGAAGGGCGCGGGGTGGCTGTGCTGATGTCGGGTCTGGATTACGAGCGGGTGGTGCTTGCGGGCATTGGCACCGGCATCATGGCGGCCTGTATGGATGCGATCATGCCCTATCTGTCAGAGCGCAAACAATTCGGCCAGCCCATTGGCAGTTTTCAACTGATGCAGGGCAAGATCGCCGATATGTACACGGCGATGAATTCGGCGCGCGCCTATGTCTATGAGGTGGCCAAGGCCTGTGATCGGGGCGATGTGACCCGGCAGGATGCCGCAGCCTGCTGTCTTTATGCCTCGGAAGAGGCGATGAAACAGGCGCATCAGGCGGTGCAGGCAATGGGCGGTGCCGGTTTCATGAACGACAGCCCCGTTGCACGGCTCTTCCGCGATGCCAAACTGATGGAGATCGGGGCAGGGACCTCGGAAATCCGCCGCATGCTTGTGGGGCGTGAGCTTGTGGCGTCCATGGGGTAGCCGGATGAAGATCACCCGACCACCTGTCTTGACGGCCCGCAAAGGGGCCAGCGGGCGTCAGAACTTATGAACGTAGGCAACGCCAATAAACAACGGGTCAATTTCAGCGGTGCCAATGGCGGCGCCATCAAGGGTCGCATCGGTGTCAATGTCCAGCCACCGAACGTTCAGACGCAAGGCGCCCGCATCGCTGATCTGATAGTCGATACCCGCCTGCACCGAGAGGCCGAACGAATCGTCCAGCTCAAGCATGCCCAGACTGGTTTGTTCTTCAAAGAAGGTGGTGTAGTTGATGCCAAAACCCACATAGGGTTTCCACGCGCTGTTCGTGGGCATGTGGTAGTTGACCGACAAGGTGGGCGGCAGGTGTTTGGTGCTGCCAATGGTGCCCGCACCCGCCAGTGCGATGTCATGCTCAAACGGCGTGGCGGCAAGCAATTCGATGCCAATATTGTCGCGGATGAAATACTCCGCCGTGAAAGTAAAGCTGGTGTCCGAACCGATGTCGGCGGTTGTGTTGGCCAGCGTGCCGTTGTCCGACTTGGGGTCGACGTTGGCAATACCAACACCGAGGGTCCAGTCGCCCTGCGACTGTGCCATGGCGGGCGCGGAAAAGCAGACAAGCGCGGTGCCGAGCATGAGCCCTTTGCAGAGATAAGACATGGGTTCGTTTCCTTTCTTTTTGTGTTCAGCGGTCTTTTGCGCCTGCGCAGCATGACGGACATTGACCCATGTCAACACACTGGCTGCTGCGCGGTTCTGCCGCAGTGCAGCACGTCGGAGGGGGCGTAGTGCCGCGCTGGCTGTGGTTTTTGCCCCTGATGATGGCCACGGTTTTGGGCGGGCTCTGGGCGTTTCGCATGGGCTGGGTCGCGGCGACCATCACCGAAACAGATGTGATCAATACCTTCGCGCAGCGCTACCTTGAGACCGAAGGGCCGCACGCCCAACGCACCGACTGCGTGGCCCGGCCCGGTCAGGCCCCCGGCGTGTGGATTGTTGTCAGTTGCCAAAGCGCGCGCGGCACGCATTATGACTACGCTGTTAACCGCTTTGGCACGCTGCTACAAAGAGCCGTCACGGGCGACGCGGTGACGCGACCAGAAACATGAACAGGCAGCGGACCCTATGAAACTTATCTCAAACGCGCAGCCCGGATCGGAGGCTTTCAAAGCCAACCAAAGCGCGCATGAGGCCGCTTTGGCCGAGATTGCGTCAGCCACGGCAGAGGCGGCGCTGGGCGGTGGTCAAAAGTCACGCGAACGCCATCTGGGCCGGGGCAAGATGCTGCCGCGTGACCGGGTGGCGGGCTTGCTTGATCCCGGCAGCCCCTTTCTGGAGGTGGGTGCGACCGCAGCGCATGGGATGTATGCAGGGGCCGCCCCCTGCGCCGGGGTCATTGCCGGTATCGGTAAGGTCTGCGGGCAAGAGGTCATGGTGGTGTGCAATGATGCCACCGTGAAGGGCGGCACCTACTACCCGATGACGGTAAAAAAGCACCTGCGCGCCCAGGAGATCGCCGAAGAAAACCACCTGCCATGCATCTATCTTGTGGACAGCGGCGGGGCGAACCTACCCACTCAGGATGAGGTTTTCCCCGACAAGGACCATTTTGGCCGCATCTTTTACAATCAGGCGCGGATGTCCGCCAAAGGCATCGCGCAGATTGCGGTGGTCATGGGATCGTGCACCGCAGGCGGGGCCTATGTGCCTGCCATGTCCGATGTGACGATTATCGTCAAAAACCAAGGCACGATCTTCCTTGCCGGCCCGCCCTTGGTCAAGGCCGCAACCGGAGAGGTCGTCTCTGCCGAAGATCTCGGCGGCGGCGATGTGCACACGCGCCTGTCCGGGGTGGCTGACTATCTGGCCGAGGATGATGCCCATGCGCTGGCCTTGGCGCGTCGCGCGGTGGGGCATCTGAACCGCACCCGCCCGCAAACCGTGCAATGGGCCACACCAGAGCCGCCCGCCTATGACCCGGCAGAGCTTTTTGGCGTGGTGCCTGCCGATCTGCGCACCCCCTACGACATTCGCGAAGTGATCGCGCGGCTGGTCGATGGCTCGCGGTTCGATGAATTCAAACCGCGCTTCGGGGAGACTTTGGTGACGGGGTTTGCCCATCTTGAGGGCTGCCCCATCGGCATCATCGCCAACAACGGTGTGCTGTTTTCCGAGGCTGCGCAGAAAGGGGCGCATTTTGTCGAACTGTGCTCGCAGCGCCGCATCCCGCTGGTGTTTTTGCAGAACATCACCGGGTTCATGGTGGGGCGCAAATATGAAAACGAAGGCATCGCGCGTCACGGGGCCAAGATGGTCACCGCCGTGGCCACCACATCGGTGCCCAAAATCACCATGCTGGTGGGCGGATCATTTGGGGCTGGCAACTACGGCATGGCAGGCCGGGCCTACGGGCCGCGATTCTTGTGGACATGGCCCAACAGTCGTATCTCTGTGATGGGCGGCGCACAGGCGGCGGGCGTGCTGGCGACCGTCAAACGCGACGCGCTGGAACGCGCTGGCACCACATGGAGCGCAGAAGAAGAAGCCGCCTTCAAGCAACCAACCATTGATATGTTTGAGGCGCAAAGCCACCCGCTCTATGCCTCCGCCCGGCTCTGGGACGACGGCATTATTGATCCGCGCCGCAGCCGTGAGGTGCTGAGCCTGAGCCTGCATGCTGCACTGAATGCCCCCATTGAGGAGACACGCTTTGGCCTCTTCCGCATGTAGCGCTTCGGGTCCCGGCCCGAAACGACCGAGGTGTTCAGATGACAACGCTTGACGCCGTGAAGGCGAAGTACCCAAACGCCTGCACTTTTCAATTTGGCGATACGCCTGACTTGATCCGGGACCTGACAGCGTTGGTGCGCACAGGCCGCAAGCGGGCGACCTGCACGGCTGTGATCGACATTGAAGCGGGCCGCGAGACCGCACCGGTGCCGGGCCGCCGCGACATCGCGCTGGACGCGCAGGGAAACCCCGCGCTGGTCATTGAAACGCTGGAGGTGCGCCACACCACATGGCAAAACATGACGGAAGACATGGCGCTGGCCGAAGGCGAGGACGACACGCTCGATGCATGGCGCGCGGGGCATCGCAGCTATTATACCCGGCAGGGTATTTTTGACCCGGAAATGCAGCTGATCTGGGAACGCTTCTTCGTCGTTGAGGATTTTGGAACATGATACGCCTCGTTCTTGCCGCTATGCGACGCCTCTGCCGGCGCGTGGGGACAAGGCCAGAAAGAATGCTGGGGGACGCAGGTGTTTGAGAGACTTTTGATCGCCAACAGGGGCGAGATTGCCTGCCGCGTCATCGACACGGCAAGCCGCATGGGGCTGCGTACGGTGGCCGTTTGTTCAGAGGCGGATGCCACGGCAAAACATGTGGCACTCGCCGATGCGGCGGTCTGCATTGGTGCGGCGGCCTCTGCTGACAGCTATCTGCGCGGCGACCGGATCATTGAGGCCGCCCTGAACACTGGCTGTCAGGCCATCCACCCGGGCTATGGATTTCTCAGCGAGAATCCTGACTTTGTCGATGCAGTCGAAGCCGCAGGGCTGACCTTTGTTGGCCCCTCAGCCGCCGCCATCCGGGCGATGGGCCTTAAGGATGCGGCCAAGACGCGCGTGTCTGCCGCCGGTGTGCCTGTGGTGCCGGGCTATCACGGGCAGGATCAATCCAACGCGCTGCTTGCACAAGAAGCAGACGCCATCGGATATCCGTTGCTGATCAAGGCCGTAGCGGGCGGTGGCGGCAAGGGCATGCGCCTTGTCGAACGCGCAGGGGATTTCGCTACTGCTCTGTCCTCCGCCCGGTCAGAGGCGCAGACAGCCTTTGGCAACGCGGATGTGCTGGTCGAGAAATTTATAGCCCAACCCCGACACATCGAGGTGCAGGTGTTTGGCGACGGGGTGCAGGCGCTGCACCTGTTTGAACGCGATTGTTCGCTGCAACGGCGTCACCAAAAGGTCATCGAAGAAGCGCCCGCGCCCGGCATGACCCAAGAGATGCGTGCGGCGATGGGGGAGGCTGCGGTCGCTGCGGCCCAAGCCATCGGCTATGCGGGTGCGGGCACGGTCGAATTCATCGTGGATGGCTCTGGCGCGCTGGACCCGGACAAATTCTACTTCATGGAGATGAATACCCGCCTGCAGGTGGAACACCCTGTCACGGAGGCGATTACTGGCGTTGATCTGGTTGAATGGCAGTTGCGTGTGGCCGCCGGGGAGCCGTTGCCCTGCACCCAGGACGATCTGACCATCAACGGCCATGCCTTTGAAGCGCGGCTTTATGCCGAAGACGTGCCAGCGGGGTTTTTGCCAGCAACAGGGCAATTGGCCCATCTGGCCTTTCCGGCGGATGCACGGGCCGACAGTGGCGTGCGGTCAGGCGATGCCATTAGCCCGTGGTATGACCCGATGATCGCCAAGATCATCGTGCATGGCCCCACGCGGATGGTGGCGCTGGCGCAGTTGCGGCGCGCGCTGTCTGAAACCCATGTTGCCGGAACCGTCACCAATCTCAGTTTTCTGGGCGCATTGGCAGCACACGCAGGCTTTGCACGGGGGGAGGTGGATACCGGGCTGATCGCGCGTGACCTTGATGCGCTGACTGCCCTCGATGGCCCATCCCCGCTGGCGTGGATCGCGGCGGGCCTCTGCGCGCTTGAACTGGACGCCCTACCGGCAAATGCCGGATTTGCCCTGTGGCAGCCGTTGCGCTGGTCCGTGACCTTGACTGCAGGTGATCTGGCGCAGACCTTGCAGGTTGAGGTTGCCGGAGCAGACCAACAGCGCTGGTATCTGGGGGAGGCGGTGTTTGATCTGCGCCGCAGCGCTGCGGGCTGGACATGCGACGGGCAACCAGTGCCCCGCGTGCATCGGGCGGGCAATGAGATCACTGTTTTTGAGGCTTACGGGCAGGTCTTTACCTGTGCCGATCCGCTGCAACAGGGGACAGAAGCGCAGGGGAACGCCGACTGCATCGAGGCCCCGATGCCCGGTCTGATCAAGGAAATGGTGGCCAAAGCAGGTCAAACCGTGGCCAAAGGCGACCGTCTTGCCGTGTTGGAGGCGATGAAGATGGAGCATGCACTGCTGGCCCCGCGCGACGGAATTGTGGCTGAGGTGCTGGCAGAGGCGGGCGCGCAGGTGGCTGCGGGGGCGGCGCTGGTGCAACTGACCCCGGCAGAGGACGCGGGTCCATGATTACGCTGCATCACTGCCCGCAAACCCGGTCGATGCGCACGCTTTGGTTGCTGAACGAACTGGACGTGGCGTTTCAGCTTGAAACTTACTCCTTTGATCGCACGCTGCGCAGTCCGGAATTTCTGGCGCTCTCGCCTGCCGGGCGTGTTCCGGCGCTTGAGATTGACAACGAGTGCATGTTCGAGACCGGGGCCATCACCGAATACCTTTGTGAGCGGTTCAGCCCGGAGGGTCTGGGCCGTATGCCCGGCAGCCCGGAGCGGATGCAATGGCTTGTCTGGGTGCATTTTGCCGAAACCATCAGCCAGCATGCCGCCGCTCTGACCCAACAGCATGTGGCGCTCTATGACGATGCGATGCGCAGCCCGATCGTGATGAAGCTTGAGGCGGCACGGCTCGCAAAATGCTACGCGGCCATCGAGGCGCGACTGAGCACACCTTCACAGACCCGCGATTATCTGCTGTCTTCGGGGTTTTCGGCGGCAGATGTGTCGGTGGGGCAGGCGGTCTACATGGCGCGTCACTTTGCGCACACAGATGCCTTTCCGGCGCTGACGGATTGGTACAACCGGATCACGTCGCGCGAGGCCTTTCAACAGGCCTTGCCTAAGGGGGATGGCCTGTACAGCGCGGAATTCTTTGCGCCATGGCCTGTGGAATAGGGAGAAGATTATGTCACTGGGCGCTTGCGAAATATTTGAGGTCGGGCCACGCGATGGGCTGCAAAACGAGGCGCGGGACATCCCCGTGGCGGAAAAAGTGGCTTTTGTGGATTGCCTGAGCCGGGCCGGGTTCCGCCGGATCGAAGTGGGCAGTTTCGTCTCCCCGAAATCGGTGCCGCGGATGGCCGGATCAGCCGATGTGTTTGCCGGGATCCATCGGGCGACAGGCGTGCGCTACGCAGCCCTTACGCCAAATATGCGTGGCTATGCGGATGCGCAGGCTGCTGACGCGGATGAGATTGCGGTGTTTGCGTCGGCCTCCGAAGGATTTTCCAAGGCGAATGTGAATGCATCGGTTGACGAAAGCATCGCGCGGTTTGCCCCCATTCTGGAAGAAGCCCGGCATATCGATTTGCCGGTGCGGGGATATGTGTCTTGCGTGGTCGCCTGTCCCTACGATGGGGCAGTATCGCCCGACGCGGTGGCCGCTGTGGCCGACAAGCTGTTTGCCATGGGCTGCTATGAGGTCAGTCTGGGCGATACCATCGGTGCCGGCACGCCAGACAGCATTGCGCGCATGTTGTTGAAAGTGCGCGATGTTGTGCCGGTCGGGCGCTTGGCCGGGCACTATCACGACACTCAAGGCCGCGCGCTTGAAAACATAGACACCTCCCTGACGATGGGCGTGCGAGTCTTTGATGCGGCGGCGGGGGGGCTTGGCGGGTGTCCTCATGCGCCGGGGGCGTCGGGCAATGTGGCGACCGAAGCGGTGGCAGCGCATCTGACAGCGCTCGGGTATGATACGGGCCTTGATCTGCAGGTGGTGCAAGAGGCGGCGGCGATGGCCAAAGCCATGCAGGGCGCGTGATGAACGCTTGGATCACGCCAAGACGACCCACGCGGGAGGACGCTCGTGTTTGAGACAATTACGCTGGAGGTGGATGCGCGCGGCGTTGCTACATTGATGCTGAACCGACCGGACAAGCACAATGCCATGTCGGCGCAGATGCTGGACGAATTGCACGCAGTGGCAGGTCAATTGGCGCAGGATGACAAGGTGCGTGTTGTTGTCTTGTCCGGGGCAGGCAAGAGCTTTTGCGCAGGCGGTGATCTGGGCTGGATGCAGGACCAGATGAAGATGGACGCCAGCACCCGCAAGGCAGAGGCGCGCAGGCTGGCGGATACGCTTGGCGCGCTCAACACCTTGCCAAAACCCTTGGTGGGCGCGCTGCAGGGCAACGCCTTTGGGGGCGGCGTGGGGCTTGCCTGTATCTGCGATGTGGTGATCGCGGCAGATCACGCCAAATTCGGGCTGACAGAAACGCGCCTGGGCCTGATCCCGGCCACGATCGGGCCTTACGTGCTGGCCCGCATGGGTGAGGGGCCTGCACGGCAGGTGTTCATGTCCGCCCGGATATTCGAGGCACCTGAGGCCGCGCGTTTGGGGATTGTCTCTCGGGCGGTGCCTGCAAGCGATCTGGCGGCAGCGGTAGAGGCCGAGGTCACGCCCTACCTGTCCTGCGCGCCCGGTGCGGTGGCAGCGGCCAAACGGTTGGCGCGGCAGCTTGGTCCTGCGATCACAGAGGCGGAAATAGAGCTGAGTGTCGATGCCTTGGCCGGACAATGGGAAAGCGTTGAGGCCGCCGAGGGCATTGCCGCGTTTTTCGAAAAGCGCAGGGCGGTTTGGATGCGCGAGTAGGGTTAAGACCTGCAATGTAAGGAAAGGGCCATTGTCCGCGCCCCGTTGAGACCAGAATAGAAGAGGCCGACATGACACCCATCAACGTAAAACCCATCGTACCGGCTGATCTGCCGCAGCTGGCAGAGGTTGTAGACGCCGCGGGCCTGTTTCCCGGAGAGTTGCTGGCAGGCATGGTCGCCGACAAGGAGGCGGCTCTCTGGCTTGCTGCGTCGGTCGAGGGGCGCGCGGTTGGGCTGTGCTTTACAGAGCCGGAAGACTTTGCCCCCGGCGTGTGGAACATGCGTGCTTTGGGCGTTGATCCGGCGCTGCACAGACAGGGTGTTGGCGCAGCACTGGTTACCACCACAGAAGGGATGTTGCGCAAAAAGGCCACGCGTTTGGTGATCGTGGAAACCTCGGATGCTGCTGAATTTGAGGGCGCGCGCCGCTTTTATCAAAGCCAGCACTACCAGTGCGCTGCCCGCATTCCTAATTTCTGGGCTCCCGGTGAGGCTAAGGTCATCTGTACCAAGTCTTTCATTTGAAAACAAAACCCAGCGCGGCTCAAAGCGGCGCGGGGTCGTTTTCTGAACGGGGCGAGATCAGTTCGGGATCAGAACCTTGTCGATCACATGGATCACGCCGTTTGTGGCCAGAATGTCTGCTTGAATGACATTTGCATCGTTCACTTTGACCGCTGGGCCGGCTTTGCCTCCAGTGCCGTTCACGCGCACGGTCGAGCCTTGCACGGTGGCCACATCGGCGACGGCGCCAAGAACGTCAGCCGCCTGCACGGAGCCCGGCAACACGTGATATGTAAGGACAGAGACGAGCGTGTCCTTGTTCTCTGGCAGGAGCAGGCTTTCGACTGTCCCTGCGGGCAGTGCGGCAAAGGCTGCGTCCGTTGGGGCAAACACGGTGAAGGGGCCGGGACCTTTCAGCGTATCAACAAGTCCTGCGGCCTGAACGGCGGCCACCAGCGTTGTAAAGTTGCCGTCAGCGGCAGCGATGTCTACAATGTCCGACCCTGTGTCTGCGGGCGTACAGGCGGATACGGCGGCCAGAACCCCGGCGGCGATTGTCGATTTAAGAGCAAAACGTCTGTTCATTGTGTTTCCTTTGTTTTCCCTGCAGGGCGTCAGCAGCAAACGAATTTGATATCTGCACATCACCGCCCCGTGAACAGCAACCTAGTGGGTTGCGGCACAGGTCAAGAAGAGACTTTTCTGCAGGGCTGAACTGGTAGGTTTTTGCTCAACCTTACCATGCCGCAGGCAAGTGTCTGCCGTTTCCGCGCTCAACCATAATGTCACGTACACAGCTGTACCGCAACCTGAGGTGATCTATCGGACCGTGCGGCGATCTCGCATGGTTCCCGTGCGCCTGATTTGTTGACCCGGACGCATGAGGCGCGTAAACTGTAACCGTCCGCTCTCGCCAAGCGGTCGGGTCGCCGCTTCGCAACGGCACGCAACAAGGAGCTTTCCATTGGACGAAATGCTGCGGGAATACCTTCCCATTCTCATGTTTCTCGCTGTTGCGATCGGTCTTGGGCTGGTCCTGATTCTGGCGGCGGTTGTTTTGGCTGTACGTAACCCGGACCCCGAAAAAGTGTCGGCCTATGAGTGTGGGTTCAACGCCTTTGATGACGCGCGCATGAAGTTTGACGTGCGGTTTTACCTTGTGTCGATTCTCTTCATCATCTTCGATCTGGAAATTGCATTTCTGTTCCCGTGGGCCGTGGCCTTCAAAGACATCAGCATGGTCGGTTTCTGGTCGATGATGGTCTTTCTGACCGTGTTGACAGTAGGCTTTGCCTACGAATGGAAAAAGGGCGCATTGGAATGGCAATAGCCCTGCGTCCACTCACCATCTGACCGAAAAAGGGCCTCTCGCAGAGGCCTTTTTTGTTTCTGCATAAGCGCTTTTGCTGGTTTGACACTGCCCAAGGCGTATGGCTGCCCGGTGCAAAGGTGAGATGGTCGCAGCGGCGCGCGTGCGGCCCTTTGGTAAATCGCAGGGGTACAACAAAGCCCGAAATTACCCTTGTTCCGCAAGACATAAAAATCGTTGCCAGATTGTGCGGCCATTTCGGAGAATTCATGGCTTGCGCGCTGTTGACGCGTTGATCTCTGGAATTCTCTGGGCTAAGCCAATTGTGCAGGGTAAATCCTGCAATGTGCGCAAAATCTAGATCGGAGCGTCAGCCACATGTCAGTAGCGACAAGCCCGAATTCTGCCGGAGCCGACCGCGAGGTCGCAACGCAGGAATTAAACCGTGAATTACAGGACAAGGGCTTTCTGCTCACGTCTACCGAAGACATCATAAACTGGGCGCGAACCGGATCGCTGCACTGGATGACCTTTGGCCTTGCCTGTTGCGCGGTCGAAATGATGCACACCTCCATGCCGCGCTATGATCTGGAACGGTTCGGCACCGCGCCGCGCGCAAGCCCGCGCCAGTCAGATCTGATGATCGTGGCAGGCACCCTAACCAACAAGATGGCGCCTGCACTGCGCAAGGTTTATGACCAGATGCCGGAACCGCGCTACGTCATTTCCATGGGCTCCTGTGCCAATGGCGGCGGATATTACCACTACAGCTATTCCGTGGTGCGCGGCTGTGATCGCATTGTGCCCGTCGATGTCTACGTCCCCGGCTGCCCGCCCACAGCAGAGGCATTGTTGTATGGCATATTGCAGTTGCAGCGCAGAATTCGCCGCACTGGCACAATCGTACGGTAGGGAGCGCAAATGTCGGACGCTTTGAATGAACTGGGTGCCTATATCGAAGCCAAGCGCACCGATTGTGTGCTGGGCTGGGATGTTACTCATGATGAGCTTAACCTTGATGTGGCCCCGTCAAATATCGTGGGGCTTGTGGAGTTCCTGAAAACGGACGCGACCTGCAAGTTCTCGTCCCTGGTGGATATTACAGGTGTTGATTATCCCGGACGGGCCAAGCGGTTTGACGTGGTCTATCACTTTCTGTCGATGTATCAGAACCACCGCATTCGCCTTCGTGTCAGCATTCGCGAAGACCAGATGGTGTCGTCCATTGTGTCGGTTCACCCGTCAGCAAACTGGTTTGAGCGCGAAGTGTTCGACATGTTCGGCATCCTGTTCTCGGGCCATCCCGACCTGCGGCGCATCCTGACCGACTACGGCTTTCGCGGCTATCCGCTGCGCAAGGATTTCCCGACCACGGGCTATACCGAGGTCCGCTACGACGAGGTGCTCAAGCGCGTGGTGTATGAACCGGTAAGCTTGGTGCAGGAATACCGCCAGTTTGATTTCATGTCCCCTTGGGAAGGCGCTGAATACATCCTGCCGGGGGATGACAAGGCGGAGGCCAAGTGATGGAGGCTGTTTTTTGGCTGGTCTTCACGGTGCTTACCATTGTTCCCATGCTCAAGCTATTGCCGCACTTCGGGATCGATAAATACTGGGCCTTTGCCTGTATCGTGCCGTTTGGCGTGCTGGCGCTGATCTGGTGGATGAGTATCAAATTGCAGGAGCTTGAGCGGCTGTGAAGGACGGAAAAACCCAAGCAGACACAGGTCTGGAAGCGGCGGCACTTGCCTATTGTGACGCTGTCTATTTTGCCCGTGCAGAGGTGTTCGAAACCCTATGTCATGACAAATTTCAAATGACACTGGTCGAAAACGGGCAGGCCACGTTTTGGGACAAACATGCGTATCTGGAGCGTGTGCGCGGGCGTGACGCCTTTCCGGCCCCTGCGCAATATGAAATCCTCAGCATGGATGAGGCAGGCGGCGAGATCGCGCGCGTGCATCTCACCGTAGATGTGCCGCCCCTGCGCTATGAAGATCATTTGGGCTTCATCCATGTGGATGGGGCTTGGAAACTGTTGACAAAGGTGTTTCGGACAGCCGAACGCCTTGATGAGGAGTAAAGGCCATGATGGACGGCTCCAAGGGATTTGAAGACGCGCTGACAGGCGAACAGAAAATCCGAAACTTCAACATCAACTTCGGCCCGCAGCACCCTGCGGCGCATGGTGTTTTGCGGCTTGTGCTTGAGCTTGACGGCGAGGTGGTAGAGCGCTGCGACCCGCACATCGGCTTGTTGCACCGGGGCACTGAAAAACTGATGGAAAGCCGGACTTATCTGCAGAACCTGCCGTATTTTGACAGGCTCGACTACGTCGCACCGATGAATCAGGAGCACGCCTGGTGTCTGGCCATCGAAAAGCTCACTGGTGTTGAGGTGCCACGCCGGGCAAGCCTCATCCGCGTGTTGTTCTGTGAAATTGGCCGGGTTTTGAACCACTTGCTGAACATCACCACGCAAGCGATGGACGTGGGTGCGCTGACCCCGCCGCTTTGGGGCTTTGAAGAGCGCGAAAAACTGATGGTCTTTTACGAACGGGCTTGCGGCGCACGCTTGCATGCGGCGTACTTCCGCCCGGGTGGCGTGCATCAGGACCTCACGCCGGAACTGATTGACGATATCGAGATCTGGGCCAAGGAATTCCCGCGCGTGATGGCCGATATCGACGGTCTGTTGACAGAGAATCGCATCTTCAAACAGCGCAACGCCGACATCGGGGTGGTGACCGAAGAGGATATTCTCGAATACGGCTTTTCCGGTGTGATGGTCCGGGGCTCAGGCCTCGCGTGGGACCTGCGCCGCGCACAGCCCTACGAATGCTATGACGAGTTCGAGTTCCAGATCCCTGTGGGCAAAAACGGCGACTGCTACGACCGCTATCTGGTCCGCATGGAAGAGATGCGCCAAAGCGTGCACATCATCCTGCAAGCGGTTGAAAAACTGCGCGCCCCGGACGGTCAGGGTGACATTCTTGCGCGCGGGAAAATCACTCCGCCAAGCCGCAAGGACATGAAGCAATCGATGGAAAGCCTGATCCATCACTTCAAACTCTACACCGAAGGGTTCCACGTGCCCGAAGGCGAGGTCTACTGCGCGGTCGAAGCCCCCAAGGGTGAATTCGGTGTCTACCTCGTCGCGGACGGGACCAACAAACCATACCGCGCCAAGCTCCGCGCGCCGGGTTTCCTGCACTTGCAAGCGATGGACTACATGTCCAAAGGGCATCAGTTGGCGGATGTGGCCGCGATCATTGGGACCATGGATGTTGTCTTTGGAGAGATTGACCGATGATTTGCAAGTGGGGTGCATTTGGTGGCTAGTGAAATGAAATCTGCAATCTTTGGTGGGCTAGTCGGCGCCGTCGGAACCATCGTTGTAGGAGCATTTGTATTTGGTGCCTTCTATCAAAACATAGTTGAACTTCTTGGTAGTCACGCAGATGAGGCTGGACACTCGTTCAACCATCAATCGCTAAGCTCGCGAGATATAGAACAATTGAAATTGGACCTTGGGCTAACGCGGATTGTTGATGAGTTGCAGTCAGTACAGACGCAACAATCTGTGTTAACCGTTCAAATTAACCAAGGAGTTGATCTCCGTTCTGAGAAAGCGATTTCGGATCTAATTGAGGTTGGTTTCGTTAATTCAGTTCAATTGGATGCGAGGTTAAGTCAAGCTAACTACGTTCGCTATGGCGATCGCTTGACGCTCAAGGGCGTAAGTTCCAAATATTTGACTGACTTGGATGCCCGAAATAAAGACGAATTGGACGTAATTATGGGCACCCAAAACCAGCCGTGGACAATTGGGAGAGCAAACTGATGCTTCGTAGGTTACACCCAGACCAACCAGACAGTTTTGCCTTCACGCCTGACAATCTCGCGTGGGCGAAGGGTCAGATTTCAAAATACCCCGAGGGGCGTCAGGCATCCGCGATCATTCCGCTGCTGTGGCGCGCGCAGGAACAGGAAGGCTGGCTGTCAAAGCCTGCAATCGAAGCTGTCGCGGATATGCTCGACCTGAGCTACATCCGGGCGCTTGAAGTGGCAACATTCTACTTCATGTTCCAGCTGCAACCCGTTGGTAAAATTTCGCATATTCAGGTTTGCGGCACCACATCCTGCATGATTTGCGGCGCTGAAGACCTGATTGCCGTATGTCAGGACAAGATCGCGGCAAACCCGCACGATCTGTCGGCAGATGGCAATTTCTCGTGGGAAGAAGTCGAATGTCTGGGCGCTTGTGCCAATGCGCCGATGGCACAGATTGGCAAAGATTATTACGAGGATCTGACAACTGAACGGCTCGCGGAAATTATCGACGAACTGGCGGCCGGTAAGGTGCCCGCACCCGGCCCGCAAAACGGCCGCTACGCGGCGGAGCCGCTCAAAGGGCTGACCTCGCTTACGGATCATGAGGGCGGAAAAATGCCGCTCAACGCCTCTGTGCAGCTGGCTGCTGATCTGGGCGACACGGTTAAACGCATTGATGGGACAGAAGTCCCACTTGTCACGCCATGGCAAAAGGGTTGAGAAATCTACCACAAAGCGAAAAAACGCGGTATTGCTTAGGCATGAGACGTGACTAACCGGAAAGGGGTGCTCGGATGAACGACAATCAAGGAATGATCGGAATGGGCTTGGGCTCGTGGCTCATTGGTGCTGTTGTGGGGACATTGGCAGCGATTATGCTGTGGGTCCTTGGCGGGTGGGGTTTCGTGCAAGGCGCGTTCATGGGCGCTGTTCTTGCAGTGGTCGTTGGCGGGTTGGTGGCTTATGTGATGACACGCCCGCTGCCCAAAATAGGAGAGGTGTCTGTGACACCGGCATCCCCCGGCGAAACCGCAGCGAAAGCCCCAATCGTGGCGCCGACAGTAGAAGCCAACAAGGGCAAGATCAAACCATCCGCGCCTCTGGCAGGTCAGGCGGAGCTGGCGGCCCGCAAAGGGTCTTGGACGTACGAGCCTGCCCCAACTGTGCAGGACGCGATCGACAAAGCATCCGGCGGGGGCACTGCAAAACCCAAAAAAGCGCCTGCGAAAAAAGCAGCGCCTAAGGCAAAACCCGCCGCAACACCCGCTGCTGAGGCAGCCGCAGATGATCTGAAGCTGATCGGTGGTGTGGGTCCCGCTTTGGAAAAGAAGCTGAATGCTGCTGGCATTTTCCGCTTTGAGCAGATTGCCAACATGAGTGCGGACGACGTGGAGAAGGTCGAGGAGCAATTGAGCTTCAAGGGCCGGATGCAACGGGATGATTGGTTCGGGCAAGCGAAAACACTGGCTGCGGGCGGGGATACTGAATTTTCTGCCAAAAAACGTAAAAGCTAGGAGAGGAAGGAGCGGGCAACCGCAATGAGTGCGCAAACGGAAGACCAGCAGGCTGCGGAGCAGGCGCTGGCAAAAAAAGGTAGGACGGTCAGCCTGATCATTGCGGGAACGATGATCGCGTGGCTGATTGTTCAATTCGTGGTCGGTCCGATGCTGGACCTGTCCACGCGTTTTGTGATCCTCATTGATTTGTGCGCCATGGCCGCGCTTGCGTGGTCCTTCATCGTCTCTTGGCAAATCAAGCGCGCGCGAAAAGCGGCACTTTCGACTGTGACGCGCGATGCTGCGCGCGACGATATGTAAGAGGGAAGCAGGATGCTGCAGGATAAAGACCGGATCTTTACCAATATTTATGGGATGCACGACCGCACGCTGAAAGGCGCGCAGACCCGTGGTCATTGGGATGGCACGGCGGACATCATCAAGAAAGGTGCGCCTTGGATTGTGGACCAGATGAAGGCATCGGGTCTGCGGGGGCGCGGCGGTGCAGGCTTTCCGACCGGGTTGAAATGGTCATTCATGCCCAAGGAAAGCGACGGTCGTCCGGCGTATCTGGTGGTCAACGCAGACGAATCCGAGCCCGGCACCTGCAAAGACCGCGAAATAATGCGCCATGACCCGCATACGCTGGTCGAAGGTTGCCTGATCGCCAGTTTCGCGATGAATGCGCATGCCTGCTACATTTACATTCGCGGCGAATACATCCGCGAGAAAGAGGCGCTGCAGGCGGCAATCGACGAAGCCTATGATGCGGGTCTGGTGGGCAAGAACGCGGCGGGGTCCGGCTGGGATTTCGACATCTACCTGCATCACGGCGCGGGCGCCTACATCTGCGGTGAGGAAACCGCGCTTCTGGAAAGCCTTGAGGGTAAAAAGGGCATGCCGCGCATGAAGCCGCCGTTCCCGGCGGGCGCGGGCCTTTATGGGTGCCCGACAACCGTGAACAACGTGGAATCCATTGCGGTCGTGCCGACCATTCTGCGCCGGGGGCCTGAATGGTTTGCGGGCTTTGGACGGCCAAACAACGCAGGCACAAAGCTTTTCGCCATCTCCGGCCATGTGAACAACCCGTGCGTGGTCGAAGAGGCCATGTCGATCACCTTTGAAGAGTTGATCGAAACGCATTGCGGCGGCATCCGGGGCGGCTGGGACAACCTCAAGGCGGTGATCCCCGGCGGCTCGTCTGTGCCTTGCATTCCCGGCAAGGACATGCGCGAGGCGATCATGGACTTTGACTACCTGCGCGAGCAGCGGTCCGGCCTTGGCACCGCAGCCGTGATCGTCATGGACAATTCCACCGACATCATCAAGGCGATCTGGCGGCTGTCGAAGTTCTACAAGCATGAAAGCTGCGGCCAGTGTACGCCTTGCCGCGAAGGCACGGGCTGGATGATGCGTGTGATGGACAGGCTTGTAACAGGTGAGGCAGAGGTCGAAGAGATCGACATGCTGCTCGACGTAACAAAGCAGGTGGAAGGTCACACCATCTGTGCGCTGGGGGATGCGGCTGCCTGGCCCATTCAGGGGCTGATCCGCCACTTCCGCGACGAAATCGAAGACAGAATAAAGCACAAACGCTCGGGTCGGGTGTCGGCTGTAGCGGCGGAGTAAGAACAACATGCGCAAATGGATTGCTATCACCGCGATTTCGCTGGGCCTTGCTGCGTGCAGCACAACGGGCGGTCCGGCGCGCGAGATGCCGGACTACTTCTACAACGCTTTGTTGTCGTCGGAACTGGCGCGCACTGTGGCGCAGGAATGCGGCGAGAGCCTGACCTATGACGAGAGCAGATGGAACACGCGCCTGCCGGAAATTGCCGAACAGATGGCGGCGGACGGGTTTGGGCAGCGGGAAACGCAGCAATTGCTGACGAACCTGCCGCAAGACCGTCTGCGTGCAGACGCTGCGGCCTATATCGCCGACAACAATCTGGTGGTTGGCCAGCCGCAAACCTTTTGCAGCGCCGGACGGACAGAGATTGCCAACGGCACAGAGATTGGCAGTTTCCTGAGGGCGCAGGGATGACGACGCCGATGCACCTAGCGGAGTTGAATGTCGGGCGACTGGTCGCGCCGACAGATGACCCGCGCGTGGCGCATTTCATGGCAAACCTTGACCGTATCAACGGGCTGGGCAAACGCATGCCCGGCTTTGTGTGGATGATGGAAGGCTCCGGTGAGCCGGGACGGGGCAACACCGAAAACAGCATTGACGGGGATCCGCAGGCGGTGGCCAACCTGAGCGTTTGGGAAGGTGTCGCGCCGTTGGAAACCTTTGTCTGGGGGACCATCCACAAGCAATTCTACGACCGCAAAGCCGAATGGTTCGAAGTGCTCGAAGCGATGCACTTTGTGATGTGGTGGGTGCCTGCAGGGCATAAACCAACGCTTGATGAAGCGCTGGCGCGGTTAGCACATTTGCGCGAGCACGGCGACACGGACCATGCGTTCGGATGGGCATATCTTGAAGACGCGCACCAATGGCGCACCCATGGATGTCGCGCGGAGGTCGCGGTGGCGTGAAGTATCTGGTGTTCATCTCTTTGATTGCGGTGCTCTTGGTGCCGGGATGCGGGCCGCGTGACGATGATCTTGCGTTTGACGGCAATTTCTACCGCACCCGCCTGAACGACACGGATGCGCGGCATAAGTTCGTGGTCACGGCATCGCCTGTGTCTGCGTCCTTGCTGGGCGCGCGCGAGGCTGCGCGCTACGAGGCGACCGTGTTTTGCGTGAACAATTACGGCAGCTCGAAAATTGATTGGGTGGTCGGACCGGATGACCCGGACGAGGCGATGCCCATCGAAGACGATACGCTGACCTTGCAGGGGTCCTGTCCGATATGATGCGCAGTGCTTCATCTCTGGTTCTGGTCTTTGGTCTGGCGGCTGCGGCCCTTGCGGCTGAGGCAAAGCCTGCTTTGCGCGATGTGCCACAGATAGACGACGGGTTGTTTACGGTCGGTCTGGCGGATCAGATTCGCAAAAACTGCCCAGATATTTCTGCGCGGATGTTTCGGGCGCTAGCGTATTTGACAGACCTCAAACACACGGCGCGGGATTTGGGCTACACCCGTGCTGAAGTTGAGGCGCATCTCGACTCAGACGTTGAAAAAGACCGTTTGCGTGCGCGGGCAGGGGCGTATTTCGACGAACGCGGTCTGGCTACGGACGCGGCAGGATACTGCGCGCTTGGGGCGCAGGAAATTAAAGATGAAACAGCCGTTGGTCGGTTGTTGAGAATGGATAACTGAAGTCCTTCGGGATGGTGCGTGGGGGCCGCTGGGCTACACACACAGGTGATAAAGGCGAGTGCTATGAGCGACTTACGTAAGGTTGTCATTGACGGAAAAGAAGTTGAAGTGGATGGCGCGATGACGCTCATTCAGGCCTGTGAAGAGGCCGGGATCGAGATTCCGCGATTTTGCTATCATGAACGTCTGACAATTGCAGGCAACTGCCGCATGTGCCTTGTCGAAGTTGTGGGTGGTCCGCCAAAGCCTGCGGCTTCCTGCGCGATGCAGGTCAGGGATCTGCGCCCCGGACCCGAAGGCCAACCGCCCGTCGTCAAGACAAACTCGCCCATGGTCAAGAAAGCCCGCGAGGGTGTGATGGAGTTTTTGCTGATCAACCACCCGCTGGATTGCCCGATTTGCGATCAGGGCGGCGAGTGTGATTTGCAGGATCAGGCGATGGCTTACGGCGTAGATTTTTCGCGGTACCGCGAACCCAAGCGCGCGACCGAAGACCTTGATCTGGGGCCGTTGGTCGAGACGCACATGACACGCTGCATTTCCTGCACCCGCTGCGTGCGGTTCACCACCGAAGTCGCGGGCATTCACCAGATGGGCCAGACCGGGCGCGGTGAGGATGCAGAGATCACCAGCTATCTGGGTCAGACGCTCGACAGTAATTTACAAGGCAATATCATAGACTTGTGCCCCGTTGGCGCGCTGGTCTCGAAACCTTACGCGTTCACGGCGCGGCCTTGGGAGCTGACCAAGACCGAAAGCATCGACGTGATGGACGCGCTTGGCTCGAACGTTCGGGTTGATACCAAGGGCCGTGAAGTCATGCGCTTTCTGCCGCGCAATCATGACGGCGTGAATGAAGAATGGATTTCCGACAAGACGCGCTTTGTATGGGACGGGTTGCGGCGTCAGCGTCTTGACCGCCCCTACATCCGCGAAAACGGTAAGCTGCGCGCGGCCACATGGCCCGAAGCCTTGTCTGCGGCGGCCTCCGCGATGAAGGGCAGGGCGTTGGCCGGTGTGATCGGCGATCTGGCCTCGGTGGAGGCAACCTATGCGCTGAAACAGTTGATCGAAGGGCAGGGCGGCGTTGTTGAATGCCGGACAGATGGCGCGCATTTGCCGGCGGGCAACCGGTCGGGCTATGTGGGGACGGCGTCGATCGAAGATATTGATGCGGCGGGTAAAATCCTGCTCATCGGAACCAACCCGGCGGTTGAAGCCCCGGTGCTGAATGCCCGTATCCGCAAGGCATGGACGCAGGGCGCGGATATTTCCGTTGTCGGCCAGGCGGTTGATCTGACCTATCCGTATGAGCACATGGGCATAGACCGCGCCGCGCTGAGCCATATTGCGGATATGGACCTGAGCGAGGTCCGTGAAAAAGGCGGTCTGGTCATCGTGGGCCAAGGCGCGCTGAGCGAGGCAGACGGCGCTGCGGTGCTGGGTCTTGCCATGCAGATCGCAGAAAAAGGCGACGCCAAGCTGCTGGTGTTGCACACCGCCGCGGCCCGTGTGGGCGCCATGGATGTGGAGGCCACGAACGAGGGCGGCATGGCCGCTGTTGAGGCCGCAAAAGTGATCTACAACCTTGGCGCGGATGAGATCGACATCGCAGATGGGCCTTTCGTGATCTATCAGGGCAGCCACGGGGACAGAGGCGCGCATCGTGCGGATATTATCCTGCCGGGGGCTGCCTATACCGAAGAGAACGGTCTGTTCGTGAACACCGAAGGGCGTCCGCAGTTGGCGATGCGCGCGGGCTTTGCGCCCGGCGAGGCCAAGGAAAACTGGGCGATCCTGCGCGCTTTGTCTGCGGAGATGGATGCAAAACTGCCGTTCGACAGCCTGGCACAGCTGCGCCAGGGGATGATTAAGGCCTATCCGGTGCTCAAAAAGGTGGATGAGGTCGCGCAGAACGCCTGGCAACCTGTCGCGACCGGGACATTGAGCGAGGCACCGTTCAAGAACGCCGTGACCGATTTTTACCTGACCAACCCGATTGCGCGGGCAAGCCAGTTGATGGCGGAACTGTCTGCCGGTGCAAAAGCGCGCAAAGAACAGGCGTTGGCTGCAGAATGAAGCGCATGGCGCTCATACCGCCTCTGGCCCTTGTGGCCTGTGGCCCGGCTGTACCGTTTGCCGAGGATTTCATCCCTGAATATCTGGGCGTCGTGTCGAACCGGTTGGACAACGATTTGGTGCAATTCAACGTGGCGATGACCAAGGCGCAGTCAGCGCGGGATGTAGAGCGTTACGCGGAATGTGCTGCAGCGCAGTATACCCTCAAAGAAGGGTACGGGTTTGCACGACATTTGCGCACAAAAGTGATCGAAGAGGGTGGCGTGTGGGCGGCAGATGCTGTTTACACAATCTCGCCAACCCTGCCTCGTGGGCTTGCCAAGATGGACGCTGAAGTCATCGTGGCCGCCTGTGAGGAATCTGGAATACCGACGGTGTGAGGAATTATGGCTGACTTCTTTACCACTCCTGGCGGCATCGCCGTCATCATCCTTGCACAGGTATTGGCTGTTGTGGGCTTTGTGATGGTCTCACTGCTGTTTCTGGTTTACGGCGACCGGAAAATCTGGGCCGCTGTGCAGATGCGGCGCGGTCCCAATGTGGTGGGCACCTTTGGGTTGCTGCAAACTGTCGCTGACGCGCTGAAATATGTGGTGAAAGAGGTCGTGATCCCCGCCGGGGCGGACAGACCTGTTTTCATGCTGGCGCCGATGACTTCCTTTGTGCTGGCGCTGATCGCCTGGGCCGTGATCCCCTTCAACGAGACGTGGGTTTTGTCGGACATCAACGTGGCGATCCTGTTTGTCTTTGCTGTGTCCTCTTTGGAGGTTTACGGCGTGATCATGGGGGGCTGGGCGTCCAACTCCAAATATCCGTTCCTTGGCTCGCTGCGGTCTGCCGCGCAGATGATCTCCTATGAGGTGTCGCTTGGCCTGATCATCATCGGGGTGATCATTTCGACCGGGTCGATGAACTTTGGCGGGATTGTTGCTGCGCAAGACGGCGCGTATGGGTTTTTCTCGTGGTACTGGCTGCCGCACTTCCCCATGGTATTTTTGTTCTTTATCAGCTGTCTGGCTGAAACCAACCGGCCGCCGTTCGACTTGCCGGAGGCGGAATCAGAACTGGTGGCGGGCTATCAGGTCGAATATTCCTCGACGCCGTTCCTGTTGTTCATGGCGGGTGAATACATTGCGATCTTCCTGATGTGTGCGTTGACGACGCTGCTGTTTTTCGGCGGCTGGCTGTCACCCATTCCGGGCCTGCCGGATGGTGCGCTGTGGATGGTGGCCAAGATGGCGTTCTTCTTCTTCATCTTTGCCATGGTGAAGGCAATCACACCGCGCTACCGCTATGACCAACTGATGCGGTTGGGCTGGAAAGTGTTCTTGCCGTTCAGCCTCGTCTGGGTGGTGTTTGTGGCGTTTGCCGCGAAATTCGAATGGTTCTGGGGCGCGTACGCCCGCTGGACCGTAGGAGGCTGAGATGACACAGATCGACTACACACGCGCCGCGAAGTATTTCCTGCTGCAGGAGTTTTATGTCGGCATAAAGCTGGGGCTGAAGTACTTCTTTGGCAGGAAGGCCACGATGAACTATCCGCATGAAAAGGGGCCGCTGTCCCCGCGTTTCCGCGGGGAGCACGCGCTGCGGCGCTATCCCAACGGTGAGGAACGCTGCATTGCCTGCAAGCTTTGTGAGGCAATCTGCCCCGCGCAGGCGATCACCATTGACGCGGAACCTCGTGAGGATGGGTCGCGCCGGACCACACGTTACGACATCGACATGACCAAATGCATCTACTGCGGCTTTTGTCAGGAAGCCTGCCCGGTGGATGCCATTGTCGAAGGGCCGAACTTTGAATTCTCAACCGAGACCCGGGAGGAGCTTTACTACGACAAGGAAAAGCTGCTTGAGAACGGTGAGCGCTGGGAAGCAGAGATCGCGCGCAACCTCGAGTTGGATGCGCCCTACAGATGACCGAGCCAAAGAACCCGTTTGAGGGTGCAAACCCATTCGCCGCAGTGATGGCGCAGGCGCAGGAGATGGCAAAGACCTTTCCCGCGATGGAGGCCTTCACGCCCAAGGGGTTCGAGAAGATGATGGGCACGATGCCCAAGGACATGATGGAGATGATGTTCGGCAACACGCTGAACGAGGGCGGTCTCGATGCCCGCACCCGCATGTTGCTGACGCTGGCAGGGCTGACCATGCAGGGCGCGCAAAACGATGTGGCCTTCCGGCAGGCGGTGCGTCACGCGCTGGAGGCCGGTGCCACAGAACAACACATCATCGAAACGCTTGGCCAGATGTCGATGTTTGCGGGCCTGCCCGCCATGACACGCGCGCTGCAGCTTGCGCAGGAAGTCCTTGACGACGGGAAGGAAGCGGAATGATCGTTTTTGCCTTTTACCTTTTTGCCATCTCGGTCATTGCGGGGGGGCTTTTTACGGTCATCAGCCGCAATCCGGTGCACTCTGTGCTCTGGCTGATCCTTGCGTTTCTCAGCTCTGCGGGGCTCTTCGTGCTCTTGGGGGCGGAATTCGTGGCGATGTTGCTGATCATCGTCTATGTGGGTGCGGTCGCCGTTCTTTTCCTCTTTGTCGTGATGATGCTGGATGTGGATTTCGCCGAACTGAAGGCGGAGATGGCAAAGTACATGCCGCTTGCGCTGCTCATCGGCGTGATCATTCTGATGCAATTCGCCATGGCGTTCGGTGCATGGGAGGCAAGTGCCTCTGCCGAAGAATACCGCGCGGCGATCACGCCCGTTGACCGGCACAACACCGAAGCCCTCGGCATGATCCTATACGACCAGTATTTCCTGCTGTTCCAATTGTCCGGTCTGATCCTGCTGGTGGCGATGATCGGGGCCATTGTTCTGACGCTGCGGCATCGTGGGGATGTGAAACGTCAGGATGTGGTCGCGCAGATGATGCGCGATCCGGCCAAGGCGATGGAACTGAAAGACATCAAACCGGGACAGGGCCTCTGATGAAGGGGGTAGCCGCTCTTTTTGTTCTGCTCTCTGCGGGTGCCGCCTCTGCGCTGGTGCCTGCTGATTGTGAGCGAACAACGCATGTGTCGCACGGGGGCGAAGCGGGTCATGTGGATTTGGGCGACGGGCGCGTGATGTGGATCGACTGGTGGTCTCAGGAAGGGACCGCGACGGACATCACGGTGATGGATTGCGCAGAGGGTCAGACCCTCATGGCGCGCACAGCCGAAGAGAACATGGGCCGACAATTGCCCCTGCACAGGACTGACGACGCTATGGCAGTCATAGAGCGCCACGAAAGCGGCGCGCGGATCTTTGCGACACTCGACCGGATCAGCATGGATCTGGACGATTTCGCCCGCAACGTGGTGGTTTTTGTGAACGCGGCTGAAACCTGCGCCTGTGCTGCCTTCTATCCGGAATTGCGCGGCGACAAGACGGCTTTCGCGTTGGAGAGCTGAACGAAAAAGCCCGCGTTTAGCCGCGTGGCGCGAGGCAGGGCCTCGGGACGAAATTGGGAACCAAGGCGCGGTGCGACACCGTGAAAAGGAAGTAAGATGTTTGGGGTCTTGAGACAGAATAGCATGGCGGCGACAGCGTTTGCCGTCTGTGCATGGGGCGGTGCCGCACTGGCGCAAACTGCACCGGCTGACATAGAAGAGCACTTCGCCATAGCCAGCAAACACTACGGGGACGGGAAAGTGCAGATGCACACGCGCCGCGATCTTGAGGCGGGGAGCAAGCATTCTGTTTTCACGATCAACTGCAAGGAACAGACCTACCGGACCGATTACGAGTCCGACGCGCCGCCTGAAACATTTCCGATGGCTGACTATGAAGAGCCGTCAGAGCCGATGACCGGTGCGAATGCCGTGGCGACTGCGGCCGCAAAGGCCTGTGATGAACACGGGCATCCGCTGCTCGAATGGAGGTGGTAACCCATGATCGGACTTGAACATTACCTCATCGTGGCCGCGACCCTCTTTGTGATCGGGATTTTTGGCCTGTTTCTGAACCGCAAGAACATCATCATTCTGCTGATGAGCATCGAATTGATGTTGCTGGCGGTGAACATCAACCTCGTCGCATTCTCCAGCTTTCTGGGGGATCTGGTGGGGCAGGTTTTCACGCTCTTTGTGCTGACCGTCGCTGCCGCAGAGGCCGCCATCGGGTTGGCCATTCTGGTCTGTTTCTTCCGGAACCGCGGCACAATCGCCGTGGAAGACGTCAACGTGATGAAGGGCTGAAGCCATGGAAACCATCGTCCTATTTGCCCCGCTTGTTGGTGCCCTTCTCTGCGGCTTTGGCTGGCGGATCATCGGTGAGACTGCAGCCTGCTGGCTGGCAACCGGCTTTTTGTTCCTGTCGGCGTTTCTGTCATGGATCATCTTCCTGACATTTGACGGCGTGACCGAGCAAATCCAGATTTTACGGTTCATCGAAAGCGGGTCGCTCAGCACTGATTGGGCGATCAGGCTGGACCGTTTGACGGCCATCATGCTTATCGTCATCACGACAGTGTCGAGCCTCGTGCATCTTTATAGCTTTGGCTACATGGACCATGATCCGCAGTGGAAAGAAGGCGAAAGCTACAAGCCGCGCTTTTTTGCTTACTTAAGCTTTTTCACCTTCGCGATGCTGATGCTGGTGACCGCTGACAACCTTGTGCAGATGTTCTTTGGTTGGGAAGGCGTGGGCGTCGCCTCTTACCTGCTCATCGGGTTCTATTACCGCAAGCCAAGCGCCAATGCGGCAGCGATCAAGGCGTTTGTGGTCAACCGGGTGGGCGATTTTGGCTTCGCGCTGGGGATCTTTGCGCTGTTCTTCCTGACCGACAGTATCAATTTTGACGATGTCTTTGCAGCGGCCCCCGATCTGGCGGAAACGCAACTGACCTTCCTGTGGGCCGAATGGAACGCCGCCAATCTGGTGGCCATGCTGCTCTTTATCGGGGCCATGGGCAAATCTGCACAGCTTTTGCTGCACACCTGGTTGCCCGACGCGATGGAGGGGCCCACGCCCGTCTCCGCCCTTATTCACGCCGCCACCATGGTAACAGCGGGCGTATTTCTGGTCTGCCGCATGTCGCCGATCATGGAATTCGCGCCTGAAACGATGATGTTTGTCACCGTGCTGGGGGCGACAACCGCGTTTTTTGCTGCAACCGTTGGCCTTGTTCAGACCGACATCAAGCGCGTCATCGCCTATTCGACCTGTTCGCAGCTTGGTTATATGTTCGTGGCCGCTGGCGTCGGCATGTATTCTGCCGCCATGTTCCACCTGTTCACGCACGCGTTCTTCAAGGCGATGCTGTTCTTAGGCGCAGGGTCGGTCATTCACGCGATGCACCATGAGCAGGACATGATGAACTATGGCGGTCTGCGCAAGAAAATCCCCTATACGTTCTGGGCGATGATGATCGGCACGCTGGCGATCACAGGGGTGGGCATTCCAGTGTGGATACTGACCTTGGGCGAAATTCCCATTGGGTTTGCGGGCTTCCACTCCAAGGATGCCATAGTGGAAAGCGCCTTTGCGGCGGGGTCCATGTACGGCTTCTGGCTTTTGGTGATCGCCGCGCTGTTTACCAGTTTTTACAGTTGGCGGCTGATGTTCCTGACCTTCTACGGCGAGCCGCGCGGCGACAAGCACACCCATGAGCACGCCCATGAAAGCCCGATGGTCATGCTGATCCCGCTGGGCGTTCTGGCGCTTGGCGCGATCCTTGCGGGCATGGTGTGGTACAAGTCCTTCTTCGGGCATACCGATCAGGTGGCCAAATTCTACGGCATCCCCTACGCCGAAGCCTCTGAGCATGGCGAAGGTCATTCGGATGAGGCGCATGGCGACGACCATGCCGCAAGCACCCAAGAGGGCCACGGCGATGATCACGGCAAGGCCGGGGAGCATCACTACGTGTTTGCCGGGCAACCCGGTGAGGGGGCGCTCTATATCGCGCCGGACAACACGCTGCTCGATGATGCGCACAAGGTGCCTTACTGGGTGAAAACCTCACCTTTCGCGGCCATGCTGATCGGGTTTCTGGTGGCCTACTGGTTCTACATTGTGAACCCCGCGCTGCCCAAAAAGCTCGCGGAAAATCAACGCCCGCTCTACCTGTTCCTCAAGAACAAGTGGTACTTTGACGAGCTTTACGATTGGGTTTTCGTTCGGCCATGCAAGTGGATCGGCAGCTTCCTGTGGAAGCGCGGGGATGGCAACGTGATTGACGGTGGCCTGAACGGCGTGGCGATGGGGATTATCCCCTTCTTCACCCGGCTCGCGGGGCGCGCGCAATCGGGTTACATCTTTACCTACGCCTTCGCCATGGTCATCGGCATTGCCGTACTGGTCACGTGGATGACGATGTCGGGAGGAGCAAACTGATGGACAATCTTCTGTCTCTTGTTCTGGTGATCCCGACCTTTGCGGCGCTGATCCTGCTGGTATTCCTGCGCGGTGAAGACGAGGCGGCGGAGCGGAATGCCAAGTGGACAGCGCTTTTCGCAACTGGTGCCACATTCCTTGTGTCGCTCTTTATTCTGGCAGAGTTTGACCCCAGCAACACGGGCTTTCAGATGGTGGAAGAACGCGACTGGCTGCTGGGGTTGCAATACAAGCTGGGCGTTGATGGCATTTCGGTGCTGTTTGTGATGCTGACGACCTTCATGATGCCGTTGGTGATTGCGGCATCGTGGGACGTGAAAGTCCGGGTCAAGGAATACATGATCGCCTTTCTGCTGCTTGAGACACTTATGCTGGGTGTGTTCATGGCGCTGGATCTGGTGCTGTTCTACCTCTTCTTCGAGGCGGGCCTGATCCCGATGTTCCTGATTATCGGCATCTGGGGCGGGGCAAACCGCATCTATGCAAGCTTCAAATTCTTTCTCTATACCTTCCTAGGGTCGGTTCTGATGCTGGTGGCGATGGTCGGCATGTTTGCGGACGCAGGCAGCACCGACATCGAGGTTCTGCTGAACCACCAGTTTGAATTTGAAACCTTCTCGCTGCTGGGCGTTCAAATTGTGGGGGGGATGCAGACGCTGTTGTTCCTTGCGTTTTTTGCAAGTTTCGCGGTTAAGATGCCCATGTGGCCGGTGCACACCTGGCTGCCCGATGCGCACGTTCAGGCCCCGACCGCCGGGTCGGTTGTGCTGGCGGCGATCCTGCTGAAGCTGGGGGGCTACGGGTTCATCCGCTTTTGCCTGCCGATGTTCCCCGTGGGGTCAGAGGTCATGACGCCGCTGGTGCTGTGGATGAGCGCCATTGCGATTGTCTACACCTCGCTCGTGGCGTTGGTGCAGGAGGATATGAAAAAGCTCATTGCGTATTCGTCTGTGGCCCACATGGGGTTCGTGACCATGGGCATTTTCGCAGGCAACCAACAGGGTGTGGATGGGGCGATCTTCCAGATGATCAGCCACGGCTTTATTTCGGGCGCGTTGTTCTTGTGTGTTGGCGTGATCTACGACCGGATGCACACGCGCGAGATCAGTGCCTACGGTGGTCTGGTCAACCGGATGCCTGCCTACGCGCTCATCTTCATGCTCTTTACCATGGCCAACGTCGGCCTGCCGGGCACATCGGGGTTTGTGGGTGAATTCCTGACGCTGATGGCGGTGTTCCAGGTCAACACCTGGGTGGCGGCTGTGGCGACAACCGGGGTGATTTTCTCGGCGGCCTATGCGCTTTGGCTCTACCGCCGGGTGGTCATGGGTGACCTGATCAAGGAAAGTCTGCGGTCAATCACGGATATGACGCGCCGCGAGAAATGGATTTTTGCGCCGCTGGTCGCGATGACACTCTTGCTGGGCGTGTACCCGGCCCTGGTGCTCGACATGACCGGGCCTACGGTTGCAAACCTTGTGGCAAATTACGAAACGGCGCTTGCGGCGGCTGAGGCCGCCACGCAATTCGCGTCGAACTGAAGGACAGATGAATGACACCTGCTGACCTTACGCTGATCCTGCCGGAGATCGTTCTGGCGATTTACGCCATGGTGATGCTGCTTGTGGCTGTATACACGACCAAGGACGGGATGGCGTCGACCATTCTGTGGAGCACGGCAACCATCATGGTGCTTGTCGCGGTCTGGATCGGCACCAGAGGGGCCGTCACCGCGCAGACCGCTTTCAACGGGATGTTGATGCTGGATGGGTTCTCGCGTTTTGCGAAGGTGATGATCCTTGTGTCGGCGGCGGCTGTGCTGATCATGTCCGAAGGGTATATGCGCACGCGCAATCTGTTGCGCTTTGAATACCCCTTGCTGATCACTCTGGCGGCGGTTGGCATGATGGTCATGGTGTCCGCCAATGACCTGATGGCGCTTTACATGGGGTTGGAGCTTCAGTCGCTGGCCCTCTATGTCGTGGCATCCCTGCGCCGCGACAGCGTGAAATCAACCGAGGCGGGCCTGAAGTATTTCGTCTTGGGCGCATTGAGCTCCGGTCTGTTGCTCTATGGCGCATCGCTCGTTTATGGCTACACCGGCACCACGCTGTTTTCCGGGATCATCGAGACTGCGCAAGCGGGCGAAGTCTCCATCGGGTTGCTGCTGGGGCTGGTCTTCCTGATCTCTGGCATGGCCTTCAAGGTCTCGGCGGTGCCGTTCCATATGTGGACACCTGACGTCTATGAAGGCGCGCCAACACCGATCACCGCGTTTTTCGCCACCGCGCCAAAAGTCGCGGCGATGGGCCTTTTTGCCCGCGTGCTGCATGACGCCTTCGGCAATGCCGTCGCGGACTGGAGCCAGGTCGTGGCACTGTTGTCTGTCATGTCGATGTTTCTGGGCGCGGTTGCCGCGATTGGTCAGACCAACATCAAGCGTCTGATGGCCTATTCCTCGATTGCGCATATGGGCTATGCGCTCATGGGGCTGGCGGCTGGCAGTGTCCTGGGCGTGCAGGCGATGCTGATCTATATGGCGATCTACGTCACCATGAACGTGGGCACCTTCGCCTTCATCCTGATGATGGAAAAAGACGGACAGCCCGTTACCGATATTCGCGCCTTGCAGATGTATTCCAAACGTGAGCCGGGCAAGGCGCTGGCGATGCTTGTGCTGCTCTTCAGTTTGGCGGGCGTGCCGCCGATGCTGGGGTTCTTTGGCAAGTTCTACGTGCTGCGCGCCGCCTATGAGGCGGGTCTGGCGTGGCTTGCGATTGCGGGTGTCATCGCATCTGTCATCGGGGCCTACTACTACCTGCGCATCGTGTTCTACATGTACTTTGGCGACGAAAAAGCCGAAGGGATCGACGCTGGTGGCTCCCCGATCCTGGTGGGCTTTCTGATGGTGCCTGCCGTGATCATGGTCGTCGGAATTGCGAACATGTTCGGGGTCGAGACTGCGGCGGCGGTAGCGGCAAGCGCACTTGTCAATTGATCCTGACGCCCGGCACCGGGAAGGCTGCGGTGCGGGCGGGGCGCGAGACTGGCCCGGCGCCTACGGTCGGATTGTTCTGAACGAAGTTTCCTCCACTTTCGAGGCCGCACAGCAGGCTGACGAAACAGCGCCGTTTTGGCTGATGGCGCAGACCCAGACGCAGGCGCGGGGGCGGCGCGGGCGCGCGTGGCTCATGCCGCCGGGCAACTTTGCGGCCACTCTGACATTGAAACTGGATGACCCACCGGATCAGCTGGCGCTGCGGTCTTTTGTGATGTCGATGGCCCTTTTGCATACCTTGAGCGAGGTGACAGGCGCGCCGGAGGCTCTGTCACTCAAGTGGCCAAACGATGTGCTGCTGAACGGTGGCAAAGTGGCGGGCATCCTGTTGGAAAGTCACGGCACAAGCCAGCTTGCCATTGGTGTGGGGGCCAATCTTGCGGCGGCACCGCCCTCGGATGAGGTGGAGGCAGGGGCTACGCGCCCCGTCTCTGTGACTTCAGAGGCCGGTATCACACCCTGTGCAACGGACTTCTTGACCGTGTTGGCGCACCACTATGCGGCGGAAGAAACGCGCTTTCAACAGGAGGGGTTTGCCCCTTTGCGCGCGGATTGGTTGGCGCACGCCGCCAAACTGGGCGAGACGATCCATGCCCGATTGCCCAAAGAGACCATCACGGGTCGTTTCGACGGGATTGATCAACAGGGCAATCTGATCCTACACACCGCAACAGGCATCAAGCTGATCGCTGCGGCGGATATTTATTTCTGAACGGAGCAGGGGACATCGATTATGCTGCTCGCAATTGACTGCGGAAACACCAACACTGTTTTCTCGATCTGGGACGGGGAACGGTTTGTCGCAACTTGGCGGACGTCTACGGCATGGCAACGGACAGCCGACCAGTACTATGTGTGGCTCAGCACCCTGATGCGGTTTGAAAATGTGGATGCGCAGATCACGGATGTGATTATTTCGTCGACCGTGCCGCGCGTTGTCTTCAACCTGCGTGTATTTTCCGACCGCTATTTCAACACACGCCCCCTGGTTGTGGGCAAGTCCGATTGCTTGCTGCCCGTTGAAATCCGGGTGGATGCGGGCACGCAGGTCGGGCCTGACCGTCTGGTCAACACCGTGGCGGGGCACGACCTCTTCGGCGGGGATCTGATCGTTGTCGATTTTGGAACCGCAACCACCTTTGATGTGGTGGCACATGACGGGGCCTATGTGGGCGGTGTCATCGCACCGGGGGTGAACCTGAGCCTTGAAGCCCTGCATCAAGCGGCAGCAGCCCTGCCGCATGTAGATATTTCCCGCCCGCAGCGCGTGGTAGGCACAAATACCGTCGCCTGCATGCAATCAGGTGTTTTTTGGGGTTATATCGGTCTGGTGCGTGAGATATGTGCCCGGATCAAAGCGGAGCGTTCGCGGGAGATGAAAGTCATTTCAACGGGCGGTCTTGCGCCGCTGTTTCAACAATCCGAAGCACTGTTCGACCACTTTCAGGATGACCTGACAATGCATGGCCTGACGGTGATCCATCAGTTTAACAAGGAAAATCAATAACTCATGGCGACTGAACGACTGATATACCTCGCCTTGGGCGGTGCCGGCGAAATTGGCATGAACACCTATGTCTACGGCTACGGGCCTGAGGGCAAAGAACGGCTGATCGTTGTGGACCTTGGCGTGGCCTTCCCGGATATGGATACAAGCCCCGGCGTCGACCTGATCATGGCGGACATCTCTTGGCTGACCGCGCGCAAAGACCGGATCGAGGCTGTGTTTGTCACCCACGCACACGAAGATCACGTGGGCGCTGTGGCGCATACATACGCCCAACTGCAGGCCCCGATCTATGCGCGGGCCTTCACGGCCAATATCGCCCGGCGCAAAATGGAGGAGCAGGGGCATCCCGACGATGCCGTGCACGTCGTGTCGGCGTGGCCCGAGACCGTTCAGGCAGGCCCTTTCAGCGTTTCTTTCCTGCCCATGTCGCATTCGATCCCCGAAAGCTCTGCGCTGGTGATCGACAGCCCGGACGGGCGCGTCATCCATTCGGGTGATTTCAAGCTGGATGAAACACCGCTGGTCGGCGAACCCTTTGATCCGGCACTGTGGGCGGATGTCAGCAAGGACGGTGTGAAGGCGTTGATTTGTGACAGCACCAATGTGTTCTCGCCCAACCCCGGACGCTCCGAATCCACGCTTGGCCCGGACATCACGAAACTGGTGGCAGGCGCGAAGGGCATGGTGGTCGCGACCACATTCGCCTCGAACGTGGCGCGGGTCAAAACGCTGGCTGAGGCGGGCGCGGCCGCCGGGCGGTCTATTGTTCTGCTCGGCCGGGCCATGCGGCGCATGATCGAGGCCTCGATCGAGACCGGCGTGCTGACGGGCTTTCCCACGGTGGTCAGCCCCGAAGACGCAAAATCCATCCCGCGTGAAAATCTGATGCTCCTGGTCACCGGCAGCCAAGGTGAGCGCCGCGCGGCTTCCGCGCAGCTTTCCCGAGGGAAGTACCAAGGGATCGAACTGGCCGAAGGCGACCTTTTCCTGTTCTCGTCCAAGACCATTCCGGGCAACGAAAAAGGCGTGATTCGCATCATCAACAGCTTCTCTGAAATGGGGGTTGATGTGGTAGATGACAGCATGGGGCAATATCATGTGTCGGGCCACGCGAACCGCCCCGATCTTGAACGGCTTGCGGCAATCGTCAAACCGCAGGTTCTGATCCCGATGCACGGGGAGCACCGTCACTTGCGCGAACACGTCAAGCTTGCGCAATCAAACGGCATGACCGGTGTCCTTGCGGTCAATGGCATGATGGTGGATTTGTCCGGTAATGCCCCAACGGTGGCGGAATATATCGAGACCGGGCGCACCTATCTGGACGGCTCTGTGCAGATTGGCGCGCTGGATGGTGTTGTGCGCGACCGTATCCGCATGGCGCTGAACGGGCATGTTGTTGTGACGGTTATTCTGGATGAAGAAGACGAACCGCTCGGGGAGCCGTGGTGCGAGGTCATGGGCCTCGCTGAGACGGGCAAAAGCAATGCGCCCCTGATTGATGTGCTGGAGGAAGACCTGAGCCAATGGCTTGGCCGCGCATCGCCCAAGACGCTGCGCGACGATAATGGCTTCAACGAAGGTCTGAAACGGGTCGCCCGCCAGACCTGTTTGTCAGAAATTGGCCGCAAGCCTGAAGTGACGGTGATCGTCAGCCGCCTGACCTAGAGCGTTCGATTTATACTTGAAACCCTTGTTCGCGGCCTCTCCCTTTGGCCGAACGCGAAAAGTGATGAGCGATGTCTCAAGGTAAAATCGAAACGCTTTAAGCGGCTGAGACTAAACACAGACGGGCAATGCCGGATCAGGCGTTCGCCCGTTCCTTGAAGCTCAGGCCGATAAACTCTGGGGTATGATCGCCAAGACCGACCACTGCGTCATCGCGGTGATCGTTTCCGCGACCGCGTCCGCCTCTGCGGCGTTTTTGCGGTGCAGGGCGTGTCTCCGTTTCGACCGCTACGGTGGCTTCCACAGGGGCTTCGACCACCTCTGGTGTCGTCTCGGGCTCGGGTTTGCTGCGCCGGGTGCGGCTGCGCTTGGGGGCTTCCTTTGCCTGCGGTTCCTCAGCGGGCGGCTCACTTGTCGTGCCCGCAAGCGGGCTGTCGAGGCGCGGAATATCACGCTGCAGCAGGGTTTCTATGTCCGTCAGGTTCTTTTCGTCCCGGGGGATACAGATCATGATGGCCTTGCCATCCCGGCCCGCGCGCCCGGTTCTGCCGATGCGGTGCACGTAATCTTCTGCATGACCGGGCACGTCGAAATTGAACACATGGCTGACCGATGGCACGTCCAGCCCGCGGGCTGCCACGTCAGACGCGATCAGGAACTTCAAAGACCCGTCCCGAAAGCCTTCCAACGTGCGCGTGCGCTGGCTCTGGTCGAGGTCCCCGTGAATCGGAGCCGCGTCAAAGCCGTACTTTTTCAGAGATTTAGAGACGATATCCACATCTGTCTTACGGTTGCAAAAGACGATCGCATTTGTACATTTCTCGCCTTCGCCTTCAATCAGAGCCCGCAAAAGAGCCCGCTTTTCCTTGGCCTCACGGTCCCGGCGGGAGCCTTTGAACATGACAACGCCTTGTTCAATGGTTTCGCTTGCGGTGGCTTGCCGCGCGACTTCGATCCGTGCGGGACCGGACAGGAAGGTGTTGGTAATCCGTTCGATTTCCGGCGCCATGGTTGCGGAAAAGAAAAGCGTCTGGCGCGTGAAGGGGGTCAGCCCGAAAATACGCTCGATATCCGGGATAAAGCCCATATCCAGCATACGGTCGGCCTCATCGACCACCATGATCTTCACATCCGACAGGATCAGCTTGCCACGTTCAAAATGGTCCAGTAGCCGTCCGGGGGTCGCAATCAGCACGTCCACACCCTTGTCGATCAGCGAATCCTGTTCTTTGAAGGACACACCACCGATCAGCAGCGCCTTGCTGAGCTTCAGATATTTGGAATAAGTGTCAAAGTTTTCAGCAACCTGAGCGGCCAACTCGCGCGTGGGGCACAGCACAAGACTGCGCGGCATACGCGCGCGCGCGCGCCCCCGTGCCAGCGATGTGATCATCGGCAATGTAAAACTAGCTGTCTTGCCCGTGCCCGTCTGCGCGATGCCTAGAACGTCGCGCCCTTCCAAAGCCGGAGGGATAGCACCCTCCTGAATAGGGGTCGGTGTCTCGTAGCCTGCCTCTTCGACGGCTTTGAGTACTTTTGGATTCAGTTTCAGTTCAGAAAATGCTGTCATTCGGTGTCCGGTTTTGGCGGACACTTCCCAGCCCGCTCCTGCGATCATGTCGGCCCGTATGGCCTGGTAGAGCGGTAAACCGCGACATGCTGCGTGTGCATAGCAATCCTTGGTCACCTCGTCAAACTTATGTGTGTATTAAAATGAATGACTTGGGAAGTGCTGTGCCACAAGGGCATCGAAGTTCAGCCTGCACGTGTAAAGCAAACCCTCATGCGCCAGACGCGCCCGCAAATCAGGGGTATCCGCGCAGGCTTCGCCAAAGAAGTGTTTCAGGCCCGCTTCCCCGTCCGTTTTCACAAGGGTGCTCAAAAAACTGTGGACCGTGGCGCTGTCACTTCGGGCGGGTTGCACCGGCGCAAGGTCCGCGCGGTAGGACCCATGTTCGAGCCGGAAATCAAACAGGGTGCGCCAATGGTCCCAGTTTCGGGCGTGCAGATGGGCCAGTTTGAGGTCTTTGGTTTCTTGCTGACCGGTGTTCTCTGCCCCGTCGATCAGCACGTTGTGGATGCGTAGCCGGACATTTGGCAGGCCTGTTCGCACAAACAGCTTGCCTGCGAGATGGCTCAGGAACCCACCTTTGATTTGGTCGTGATAGGTGGGGTAGAGGCGCGCCAGAAGCTCTTGCTGGCTGTGCCTGTTTGGCACAAAGCACTTGAATGCGCTGGGGTCTGTTTGGGCGTCGGCGGGGGCCAGCGCCTCCATCGGGCGGACGCGCAGCACGTGCTGGTCTGTGGGACAGTCGGCCAGCAGGGCGGAAATCGTACGTTCGGGGATCAGAAATTCGTCCACGTCGATATGCGCCAGCCAGTCCACATCATCACAGCGGGCGTAGGCGTGAGAGGCGTTGTTGGTTTGTCGGACCTGATGCTTTGCCGGTCTCTTGCCCAGCGTTGCGTCCCAGTAAAGATCGTCACAGACCTGCACGCGGCAAAGCGGATGCTTCAACAAGGCCTGCTCGGCCTCCGGGTTTGGCGCGTCAAGGTAGATCAGGATGCGCGACGCGCCGTGCTCAAGATGATGCGCACAGAACCTCAGTGTGTCCGAGGCCGACGCCTTGACCGTGGCCACAACACCCCACCGCATCACCGCTTTCCTGGATTTTGGGTGCTGTCGCTCAGATCATCATCTCCTTTGTCGCGCTCAATGAGACGTCCGGGTAGTCGCGTGCCACCCGGTCAATATCCCATTGCAGGCGCGTCAGAAAAACGATGTCGGCGTCGTGATCTGTGGCGATGTGCTGTTTGTTGGCTTCGGTGAACCTGTCCATCGCGGGTTTGTCCGCTTTCACCCAGCGGGCCGAGGTAAACTGCGATGCCTCAAAGCGCACAGGCAAACCGTATTCCAGTTCAATTCTGCTGGCCAGCACCTCAAACTGTAGCTGGCCCACCACGCCAACGATGAAGCCCGATCCGATGGTTGGTTTGAACACCTTGGCGGCGCCTTCCTCCGCAAATTGCATCAGGGCTTTTTCAAGGTGTTTTGCCTTGAGCGGATCGCCCGCGCGGACGCTTTGCAAGAGCTCCGGCGCAAAGGACGGAATGCCCGTGATCCGCAAGGGTTCGCCTTCGGTCAGGGTATCGCCGATCCGAAGTTGGCCGTGATTGGGGATGCCGATAATGTCCCCGGCCCAGGCCTCTTCCGCCAATTCGCGGTCTGCCGCGAGAAACAGCACAGGATTGGAGACGGCCATTTGTTTTTTTGACCGCACATGCTGCAGTTTCATGCCGCGTTGGAAGTGACCCGAGGCAAGCCGCACAAAGGCCACCCGGTCGCGGTGCTTGGGGTCCATATTGGCCTGCACCTTGAACACAAAACCCGCGACCTTGGTCTCTTCCGGCAAGATTTGCCGGGGTTCAGCGTTTTGAATTTGCGGCTCAGGTCCGTAGGACGCGATGCCCTGCATCAGTTCCTTGACCCCAAAAGAGTTAATGGCCGACCCGAACCAGATCGGTGTCAATGACCCTTCGTGCAGGGCGGCCACATCCAGCGGCGGCAGCAGTTCTTTTGCCATTTCAAGCTCTTCGCGCAAGACCGCCAGCAGGTTTTGCGGCACGTGCTCTGCCAGTTGCGGATCGTCCAGACCGTTAATCTCGATCGAGGCGCTGACGCGGTTTCTGTCTGCCTTGTCGATCAGTTCCAGCCGGTCGTTCAGGATGTCGTAGCATCCGATAAAATCCCTGCCGCTGCCAATGGGCCAGCTTGCGGGCGACACATCAATGGCGAGGTTTTCCTGAATCTCGTCGATGATTTCAAAGGTGTCGCGGCTTTCGCGGTCCATCTTGTTGCAGAACGTCAGAATGGGCAGATCGCGCAGCCTGCAGACCTCAAATAGCTTTTTGGTCTGGCTTTCCACGCCCTTTGCGCCATCGATGACCATAACGGCCGCATCAACCGCCGTAAGCGTGCGGTAGGTATCTTCGGAAAAGTCAGAGTGTCCAGGGGTATCCACGAGGTTGAACCGGTAGGTGTCAAAGTCAAACGACATGGCGGAGGCGGAGACAGAGATGCCCCTGTCTTTCTCCATCGCCATGAAATCAGACCGGGTGCGCCGGGCTTCGCCCTTGGCGCGGACCTGCCCGGCAAGCTGAATGGCGCCGCCAAAAAGAAGGAACTTTTCGGTCAGCGTCGTCTTGCCTGCGTCCGGGTGACTGATGATGGCAAAAGTCCGTCGGCGGGCAATCTCGGGGGGCAACTTGGATCGGTTTTCGGGTGTCTGAAGCATGAGGTGGCTATATGTCAGGTGCCGCGCGTGAGCAAGCAGCCTGTCGCGACGCGATAGGCGGTCGCAAGGGCGATCACATCCATGCGAAAAAGGGGCAGGCTCCAGATGCGCCTTGCGTCTGAAGGCCGTCTTTCACGGGTGCGGCTTTCGCGGCAAGGCATGTCCCTTGCGGGAAGCCGCGCAACAGACCATCTGACCGCCCCAGAGTTTTGCACGTGCGCGTTTGTGACGGGTGGGTTGTGCGCAATTACCCCAACGTGGCGGCGCGCCGCAGCAAATCCGCCGCCGCCTCACGGTTCCGTTCAACCAAAGCCATATCGGACACGTCTTGGCGCGCCAACTCATACGGGGCACGGCCTGAAGTCGCGATCTCCCGTGTCAGGCAACTTGCAAAGGTGGCCTCCGCTGCGATGCCTTCCGCGAACACCATATGATGGCGATCAAAGAGGATCTGGTGGAAATCTACAAAGCCTCCTTCGATCTGTGACACGCTTTGACCGTTGATCAATTCTTTCGCTTTAACGATGGCTTCACCGGGCTCGCCGCTTGTTTCACCGAGCCGTTCGAATAACAAAAGCCGGTGGTCGGGGCTGAGGTACAGATCATTGGCATTGTTGAGGGTGCCTGCGGCCACCCGAATGGGAGCGCAGGCTTCGGATGCGCGCTGGGTTTGATGGCCGGTCCACCGAACGGTCTGCGGACCATGATCGCGGGTCAAAACCTGATCACCAACGGCGAGGTCTTCAATGGCGCGCTGTTGGCCGCACGCCATCGTGATCCGCGTGCCCCGGGCAAAAGAAACCGTGGCAAACCGGGCCAAGGCTTGTACACCGCTGTCTTGGTCGATGCCGATCAGTCTGTAATCCACATCTGCATCCAAGGCATCCAGCGGCAACACAACCACCTTGGACACCTTGGCAAGCACGAGCGTCAGCGCCTCGACCACCTGTGCGCCGGGACCCATGAAGGTGAGCAGCCCTTCTATGGTGATCGCGTCCCCGGCACGCCCGATTGCGCTGTTTTGATCGACCGCCAGACCGTTATTGTCATCTGTGGTGAGGCTCAGATGGTGCTGGTCTGCGCTGCTTTGCAGTCGGTACAGATCATCCAGCATCAACGTGCTTGTCCGCCCGACCGGATCCCCCTCATTCACGCCGAACCGAACGACAAAATCGTCGCTGAGGTAAATGGGCAGGCGGATGAGTGTGGTGTTTTCAGTCATCTGGTTGGTCTTTTGCTGGTCACTGACCACGAGGCGGTGCTACCCAAGGGGCAAATTACAAAGGGTAGCATGCGATGGAATTGGGAATAAAAGGTAAACGCGCAGTCATTTGTGCGTCGTCAAAAGGTCTGGGGCTGGGCTGTGCAGAGGCTTTGGCCGCTGCAGGGGTGTCGCTGGTGATGAACGCGCGCGGGGCAGAGGCGCTTGAGGCCGCAGCAGATGCGATCCGCGCCGAATACGGCGTTGACGTGCAAACCGTGGCGGCAGATATCGCCGATGAAGACGGGCGGGCCGCTGTGCTAAAGGCCGCAGGTGACGCAGATATCCTTGTGAACAACGCGGGCGGACCGCCCCCCGGTATGTGGCACGACTGGGAGCGCGCGGATTTCATCGCCGCGTTAGACGCCAACATGCTGGCCCCCATTGCGATGATCAAAGCGCTGGTGCCCGGCATGATGGAACGGGGGTGGGGCCGCGTGGTCAATATCACCTCGCAATCGGTCAAAGCGCCGATCCCCGTTTTGGGCCTGTCGAACGCGGCGCGCACGGGCCTGACGGGCTATGTTGCAGGCACAAGCCGTCAGGTCGCCAGCAAAGGTGTTACCATCAACAACCTGTTGCCGGGCATTCACGCAACCGACCGCGCCAACGCCCTTGATGGGGCGATCGTCAAAGCACAAGGCATCACGCTTGAGCAAGCACGCGCCAATCGCGCCGCGACAATCCCCGCAGGGCGTTACGGCACGCGGCAGGAATTTGGGGCGACCTGTGCCTTTTTGTGCTCTCAGCACGCAGGCTTCATTGTTGGGCAGAACCTTTTGCTGGATGGTGGTGCCACGAACGCCACGATCTGATCCATGGCAGATCAGGTCTTGCGCAAGGATCACCTTTTTAACGCCAAAACCATGGGCCAGCTTGCGCAGGAATATGCGCAGGCTTTGCCTTCCTTTGAAGCGGATCGGTTTCAAGTCGATGTGCTTGCGGGGTTTGCGGATCGCGAGTTGATGCAGCGCCTTGAATGGATTGCCGATTGCGTTGAGGCGCAATTGCCCACAGGCTTTTCCGCCATGGCGGAGGCGTTGGAAAAGGCCATGCCTGCCCGGCTTGATCCCACGCGCCCCGATGATGATTTCGGACACTTCATTCACGCGGTGCCGGGGATACTGGCGGTTCGCCACGGGCTGGAAGAGCATCGCGCGCGGGCCATGGCGCTGCTTTATCAGGCGACCAAGCGCTTTTCGATGGAGTTCTACATCCGCCCGTTTCTGAACCGCTGGCCGGATGAAACTCTGGCCGCACTGCACGTGTGGGCGGAGGATGATAATTATCACGTCCGCAGGCTGGTCAGCGAAGGGACACGCCCGAGACTGCCGTGGGCCAAAGCGGTGCAGATCCCGTCAGATCACGCCCTGCCGCTGCTGGACAAACTGCACGCAGACCCCACCCGCTATGTCACCCGGTCTGTGGCTAATCACCTCAACGACATTTCGAAAACGCAGCCCGAGCGTGTTGTTGAAACCTTGCACCGCTGGCAGTCGGAGGCCCGCCAAGAGCGCAACGAACTGGACTGGATGGCACGCCACAGCCTGCGCACGCTGATCAAAAAGGGACATCCGGGTGCTTTGGAGCTGCTGGGGTTTCGCGCGGATGCAGATGTTGAGGCTAGTTTGCAGCTGCAGAGCAAAGTGGCGCCGATGGGCGCGCCGCTGCAGTTTGGCTGCACACTGACGGCTGCGCATGACACACCGGTGATTGTGGATTATCGCCTCTTGTTTGCACGCCCGTCCGGCCAGATGGGCGAAAAAGTTTTCAAGCTGAAAACGGCCACCGTCAAAGCGGGCACGCCCCTCGCGTTGTCAAAAATCCACAAGCTGAAAGCGGACGCCACGACGTTCACCTTGCACAAGGGAACGCACTACCTTGTCTTGCAAGTTAACGGTTTGGATAAAGCGAAGGCTGCGTTCGAAATCGTCTGATTTTCCCGCGCGGTTCATGAGGTTGGCGCGGTTTCCTGCTGGCCCTGTCAAATACATCCTTTTGCTGTAACGATTCCGTGATACTCTGCCTAAAGTAGCGCCTTTTTCCGCTACCTCTTGATCGTAAACGGAGAATTATATGTTTGGCATCTCAGTAAGAGCTTTTTCAATGGTCCTCGTGACGGCGGG
>JBGCEG010000031.1:0-18933 GCA_045106135.1 Roseobacter sp.
GGCTCAGCCATTGTCTTGCAAGCCGACGAATTTACGCGCGATGCAGCAAGGATCGCAGAAATCGAACGGCTTCAAGACCTATGGAACGGCTTAAGCAAGGTCGAGGGCCTGCAGTTCAACATCCCTGTGTATCTTGGAGATTACAACGCTACTGCTGCCGGTTTTCCAATTTCAGTCTTTGCTCCTGGTACCTATGTCCAAGGCAATATCCCTATCACTTTTCGAAACGCTTCGGAAATGTCGATCTTTCCAGTTCCTATCGAAAATGGTCGTCAAATGGTTGGATTGCTCGACACTGCAAGATCAGCAAGCGCGAATGTCACTCTGAGAGATCTCGCTCCGTCAAAGGTGAAAGCCGGCGCGATCGAAGGCCGCATTTCTGAGGTGATCATTTCTAACAGAGCAGGCACGGAAATCGGCCGTTAACCGGCGCAGATATCGCAGCGCTTGCGCGCGATGCAAAAGGTCGCGCAAGACACGATCGGACAGAGATTACTCAAGACCATGTTGCACAAGCGTTACAACACATCACGGATGATCCGGACGAGGCGACTTTCAGACGCGTAGCATATCACGAGGCCGGTCATGCAATCGTAGGTCATTTACTTGGCCTGCCACCTGCAAAGCGGATCTTTATCTCTTCTCAGGGCGGTGGCGTAGAAGTTTCACGACCACGGATTCAAACGCTCGAAACAGCCAAGAATGAAATCACAACGTTGCTTGCAGGCCGCGCTGCCGAAAAGCTTATCTTTGGGTATTCTTCAAACGGCGCTGGCGGGGATAAAACTTCCGATCTTGCGCTTTCGACAGAACTGGCACTCAATATCTCAACAAGATGGGGGCTCGGGATCGACACGCCCGTCTACCAACCAATCGGCCACGAACAGTGGCATCGGATGCCGAAGCGCGTCCGGAAGGACGTGGTGCGGTATCTAGAGACTGGCACTCAAAAAGCTTCTGAGATCCTTTCAGGTAATGTTGAAGCGCTTGAACGTATCGCAAATGCGCTTCTCGAACATCGTGAGTTGGATGGGTACGACTTGCGAAGGTTGATCACTGATAGCGCCAAGACGTCCATTAACCGAAGGGCTTTAGAATGAAGGGCGTGAAACATCGAATTCTCTATCGTCAGAAGCGATTTCGGACCTAAAATATCCCACACAATTTTTCCAGCTGCACTTACACGAGCGGACCCTGATTCCAGTAACTGGCGGGAGACTGTCGCCCTAGAATGTCACCAAGTAGAAAAGGTACCCAAGCCTTGAGTTAAAATTAATGTGTTAGGACCTGTTCAAGGAAATTCTGTGTTCGCGCGTTTGCAGGCGCTGTGAAGAACGTCTCGGGATCGTTTTCTTCGATGATCTCTCCGGCATCCATAAACAGCACGCGATCGGCAACCTTACGGGCAAAGCCCATCTCGTGTGTCACACACACCATTGTCATCCCCTCTTCCGCCAAGGTGACCATCACGTCCAGGACTTCGCCGATCATTTCCGGATCCAAGGCGGAGGTTGGTTCATCAAACAGCAAAATCTCGGGTTTCATGCACAGATCACGTGCAATCGCCACACGTTGCTGTTGACCGCCAGACAGCTGGCCCGGGAATTTCTTCGCCTGATCGCCGATCTGCACCTTGTTGAGGAACATCATGGCTGCGTCCTCAGCTTCCGCCTGCGGCGTCTTGCGGGCCAGCATCGGCGCAAGGGTACAGTTCTCGAGAATGGTCAGATGCGGGAACAGATTGAAGTGCTGAAAACACATCCCGACTTCACGGCGCATTTCGTCGATGTTGGGCGCATCCGCATTGATCGTCTCACCGTTGATCAGAATATCACCGGCCTGATGCACCTCAAGCTGGTTGATCGTGCGGATCAATGTCGATTTTCCGGAACCGGACGGGCCGCAAATCACGATCTTCTCGCCCTTCGCAACCGACAAGTTGATGTCCTTAAGCGCGTGAAACGTGCCGTAGAACTTGTTCACGCCTCTCATTTCAACCGCAGCAGTCATGGCCAATTCCTCTTCTGTCATAGACACTTACCCCACCAACCCCCGCGCAGCGAGCGCGTCCTTGATCTCATCAAGGATCGCAGGATCATCAATCGCCGCTGGCATTTTATACGTCTCACCACCTGCAATTTTCTGGACGGTGCCACGCAACACTTTTCCCGACCGCGTCTTGGGCAAGCGCGTGACCTCAACTGCGCATTTGAACGCTGCCACGGCACCTATCTTGGCGCGAACAAGCTTGACCAATTCGGCCTCCAGCTCGCCCGCGTCGCGCCCTGCCCCGTCGTTCGTGACAAAGAAGCCGAGCGGCACCTGGCCCTTCAACGCATCAGCTTTACCTACGACGGCGCATTCCGCGATGTCAGGGTGGCTGCCGATCACTTCTTCCATTGCCCCCGTCGACAGGCGGTGGCCTGCTACGTTGATGATGTCATCTGTGCGCGCCATGATGAACACATAGCCATCCTCGTCGATAATCCCTGCATCGGAGGTCGCGTAGAAGCCGGGATATTCAGCCATATAGGATGAGATGAACCGCTCGGGCGCGTTCCACAGGGTTGGGAAGCCAGAGGGCGGCAAAGGCAGTTTGCACACGATATTCCCGAGTGTTCCCGCAGGCACGGCGTGCCCTTCGTCATCCAGAACGCGAATGTCGTATCCCGGCATCGGCTTGCCCGGCGATCCCAGCTTGACCGGAAACGCGCCAAGGCCAACAGGATTGCCGGACATTGCCCACCCGAGTTCGGTCTGCCACCAGTGGTCAATGACAGGCCGGTCCAGCTTGGCCTGCGCCCATTCGATTGTCGCAGGGTCCGACCGTTCACCTGCGAGGAAGAGGGTGCGGAATTTGCTCAGGTCATAGTCAGCAATCGATGCACCCGTTGGGTCCACCTTCTTGATCGCGCGGAATGCTGTGGGTGCGGTGAACATCGCGACGACGTCGTGATCGCGAATAACCCGCCAGAACGCGCCTGCATCCGGTGTGCCCACAGGCTTGCCTTCGTACACAACAGTTGCCGCACCGTGCAGCAGAGGTCCGTAGCAGATGTAGGAATGTCCCACGACTGAGCCCCCATCAGACGCCGCCCAGAACACCTCGCCCGGTTTCACATCGTAGTGGTGCTCCATCGTCCATTTGAGCGCCACCATGTGGCCGCCATTATCCCGCACGACCCCCTTGGGTTGGCCCGTCGTGCCAGAGGTATAGAGGATATACAGCGGATCAGTCGCAGCCACCGCGACGCACTCGGTCCTCTGCCCCGCAGCTATCGCAGCCTCGACCATCTGCACGTAATCATGATCACGCCCTGCCGTCAGGTCGCATGTCAGCGTATCGCGTTGCAAGATGACGCAGGCATCAGGCTTGCTGCTGGACAGTTCAATCGCCTCGTCTAACAGCGGTTTATACGCAATGACGCGTCCTGGCTCGATCCCGCAGGAGGCTGAAATGATCGCTTTGGGTGCCGCATCATCAATCCGCGTGGCCAACTCTTGCGGGGCGAAACCACCGAACACAACTGAATGTACTGCCCCCAACCGCGCGCAGGCGAGCATCGCAAATATCGCCTGCGGCACCATGGGCATGTAGATGACCACGCGGTCGCCTTTTGCCACACCAAGGCCGCGCAAGACGGAGGCCAAAGCGCTGACCTGATCCTTCAGCTTAGCATAAGTAAACCGCTGCACGGTTTCAGTGACGGGGCTGTCATAAATGACCGCCATCCGGTCGCCATGGCCTGCTTCCACGTGGCGATCGACGCAGTTGTAACAGGTGTTGCACGTCGCCCCGTCAAACCAGCGGCCATAGACGCCACTGTCTGCGTTGAACACTGAGGTCGCAGGCGTGAACCAGTCAATCTCGCGGCCTGCCTCCTCCCAAAAGCCAATGGGTTCATTTTGCCAAGCGGCATAGGTGGCTGCGTATTGCGACATGGGGTGCGTCCTTAACAGGTGTAGTTCAGGCCAAGACGGCCGCCGTCGACATAGATCGTCTCACCCGTGATGTAGCTGGCTTTTTTCGAGCAGAGGAAAGCCACGACATCGCCAATCTCGCGCGCATCGCCGGCACGACCCAAGGGGGTGCGCGACATTGCGGTCTTGAACGCTTCGGGGTTGGCATTCACGCCCGCCATCATCTCGGTATCGATAGAGCCCGGCCCGACGGCATTGACGCGAATGTTATTCTTGGCCAGCGCCAGTGCCGCAACTTTTGTCAGCTGCATCACGCCGCCTTTGGAGGCGCAATATGCAGGAATTTGCGGGATCGCAAGTTGGGCGTTGATGGATGACATATTGACAATCGCACCTGCGATTTCATGCTCTACCATGTCACGCGCAGCCATCTGCGTGGCCACAAAAACACCGCGCAGGTTGATGTCGATCACGCGCTGAAATGTATCCACATCATAGCTGAGGAAATCACCCGGCATGGCGACACCTGCGTTGTTTACCAGCGCATTGAGCGGCCCGTGATCCTTTGCAATCTGGGCAAACATCGTCTCGATCTGCGCAAGATCCCCCATGTCACAGACAATCGCTGCCGCCGCACCGATTTTGGAACCCGCAGCAGCAACGCCGTCCGCGTTGATGTCAGACAGGATCACATGATATCCGTCTTCAATCAGCGCCTCGGCACAGGCAAGGCCGATGCCTTGGGCGGCACCCGTAATGAGAGCGAGAGGTTTGTCAGTCATGGTTTATCCTTCATATCCGTAGTCATTTTTTGCCTGTTCAGCCGTGATCAGCCCAGCGCGGAGATCGGCCGCGATATCGCTGTGCGCCCTGTCTTTGGCAGCACCATATCCCCCACCGCCCGGCAGGCTCAGTTTCAAACGCTGTCCGTTTTTCACAAGTTGGCGGCCTTTGCTGCGCAGCGTGGTGCCGTCTGCCAGCTCAACTCGGCCCGCTTGCCCTGTGCCGCCGCCGTCACGCCCGCGGGCGGGGTTTTCAACACGGTCGAACATGGCATTGAAATAGATATCGTATCCTGCACGCGGCTCGATCTCGATGGTCTGTCCAAGCCCGCCGCGCATCAGCCCTGCGCCGCCTGAGCCTTCCCGCAGGTCCTTGCGCCATACGGTGATGGGGCCCACATGCTCTGTCGCCTCGACGCTCATTGTGGACACGCCCGAAGGAAACGCCGTCGCGGATAAACCGTCCAGCGTGGGGCGCGCGCCCGTGCCACCGGAATTGAACATCAATACCTCGGCGTTGCGCAGACCTGCATCAGGATCGCTGGGCCGTGCGGATATCTGGATGTTCCACAGCGCACTGGCCCCTTCGGCGGGCACTGTTCCCGGCAGCGCCTGATGCAGGGCACCCAGCACAACGTCCGGCACCAAATGTCCAAGGACATGGCGCACCGACACGGGCGCGGGACGTTTTGCCGCAAGAATACATCCTTCGGGGGCGGTGATGACAAAAGGTTCAAGCGAGCCAGTGTTATTGGGCACTTGCGGCGCAATCGCGCATTTCAAACCGTAGCAGGCATAGGCGCGGGTATAGACTTCGGGCACATTGACGCCAAAACGGCTCATCCCCGAGGTGCCGTTAAAATCGGCTTTGATCGTGTCGCCCGTTACATCCAACTGCACCTTCATCAACACTGGCGTGTCGTAGCCGTCCACCTGCATGCTGTGATGGAACGTGCCATCCGGCACGGTGGCGATCGCCGCATGGGTCGCCTTGCGGCTTGTCTCGATCACGAAATCGGACAGGCCGTCCAAATCCGCAATCCCGAATTCACCCATCATCGTCTGCAAACGGCGGTCCCCCGCCTCGTTACAGGCCGCGAGTGAATACATATCCCCCACCACCTGATCAGGTTCGCGCACATTGGCGCGCACGATGCAGATTAAATCCGCTGACACCTCACCACGGTTGGCAAATTTCATGATCGGGATTTGCAAGCCTTCCTCGTAGACTTCGTTGCCATCTGGGCCAAATCCGCGACCACCAATATCCACCACATGAGCCGTGCAGGCAAAGAACCCGATGTGCGTGCCATCCCGAAAGGTCGGAGAGACCACCGTGATGTCGTGCAAATGCCCAGTGCCAAGCCATGGATCGTTGGTGATGAACACATCGCCTTCAAAAACATTCTCGGCTCCGATTTCGCGCACAAAATGCGTCACGCTTTCGGCCATCGCATTAACATGGCCGGGCGTGCCGGTCACCGCCTGCGCCATCATCCGGCCCTGACGGTCAAACAGGCCTGCGGACAGGTCTCCCGCTTCACGCACAGAGGTGGAGAAGGCTGTGCGAATAAGCGTTGTCGCTTGCTCTTCAACTACCGCGATCAGGCGGTTCCACATGATCTGGTAGTCTATCGCGGTCGGGGTCATTGCGCGTCTCCTTTGCGCATCAGGCGCAGGCTGCCATCGCCTTGGCCAATTGCGCGGAATGCCGAAGTGACGATTGTTGTGGTTTCGCTCTCAATGATGATGGCGGGCCCCTCAACAATTGCTCCTGCTGTCATTGCCGCGCGATCAACCTCCTGCGCGTCAACGGTTTTGCGCAATGCCGCGTCATAGAACTGTCTTATGCGCAAGGGTGTGGCCGCATCTGAACCATCGTGCCGATCAACGGGCGGCGTTTGCGGCAGTACAGAGGCCACCACGAGCGACCAGTTGGTGATTTCAATGGCAAGCCCGTCGATGATCCGCCCGAACAGTCTGCGATATGCTGCCTCGAACGCCGCCAACACATCAGCCTGATCGGCATTCGTGAAGGTTTTATAGGGCAACACCACGGGAATTTCCCAGCCCTGCCCCGCATAGCGCATAAAAGCCGTCAATTGTGTGGTGGTTTGTGCATTCTTCGCGCCTTTGCGCACAAAGGCGGATGCCTCGTCTTTCAAATCGCTGAGAGCCGCATTGATGGCTGTCGCGTCGAAATCCTCAAGCCGCTGGAACAAACCGCGCGTCGCCTCATAGCTGAAAGGCGCTTTGAGAAACCCAATGGCCGAGCCGACACCCGCACCCGGCGGGATGATCAGCTCCTTGATGCCCAGCTTTTCGCACAAACGGCACGCATGCAAAGGGGCACCGCCGCCAAAACCGATCATCGTGAAATGCTCAATGTCGCGCCCGTTCTCAACGGTGTGGACCCGCGCGGCGTTGGCCATGTTCTCGTCCACCATCTCAGTGACGCCGAAAGCAGCGTCAGCGGCGCTCATGTTCAGCTCTGTCGCCAGCTTGGCATCAATCGCACCGTTTGCGGCCTGCGGTGACAGCGCAATCGCACCACCTGCGAAATTGTCAGGATCAAGACGCCCCAGCAGTAAATTGGCGTCCGTCACGGTCGGATCAACGCCGCCGCGCCCGTAACACGCCGGCCCCGGCTCAGAGGCAGCGGAGCGCGGCCCTACCTGAATGCGGCCCATGGTGTCGATGGACGCGATGGATCCGCCCCCTGCCCCGATCTCGACCATTTCTACAACGGGGGTCGAAACGGTCATCCCCGAGCCTTTCTTGAACCGGTAGGTGCGCGCGACCTCGAAAGTGTTTGCCGTCTTGGGGGCTCCGTCCTCAATCAGACAAATCTTGGCGGTGGTGCCGCCCATATCGAACGACAAAACACTATCCAACCCATGCCCCCGCGCGAAATCAGCGGCATAAATCGCGCCGCCCGCAGGACCGGACTCCAACAACCGCACGGGTTGTTCGGAGGCGACATCGACCGAGATCAACCCGCCACCAGAATGCAGCATAAAGACAGGCGCGCTCACCCCAGCATCACTCAGACGGCTCACCAAACGACCTAAATAATCCGCCACCTGCGGCTGCACATAGGCGTTTGCAATGACGGTGTTGAAGCGCGGCCGCTCACGCATCTGCGGTGAAATCACCGAAGACAAGGAAATGGACATCTCGGGCGCTGCAGTGCGCAAGGCTTGCGCCATCTGCACCTCGTGCGCGTCATTGGCGTAGGAGTGCATCAGGCCGATAGCTACCGCCTCAAAGTTGCCCGCAAGAATGGTCTGCACCATCGCGTCGACCTCGCCCGCGTCGAGCGGCAACAGAACCTCACCTTTCGGCCCCATACGCTCATTCAGGGTCAAACGATCCTCGCGGGGGACCATCGGTTTGGGCAAGGTTAGGTTGAGGTCATACTGCTCAAACCTGTTTTCGGCGCGCATCTCGATGACATCACGAAAGCCCTCGGTCGTGATGAATGCCAATTTTGCACCGCGCCGTTCAATCAGCGCGTTGGTGACAAGGGTCGTGCCGTGGATCACCTGAGCGATATCGCGCATCGCCACGCCCGCTTGATCCGCAGCAATCTGAATACCGTCAAGGATCGCCTGTTCGGGCTGCGCATAGTTGGTAAGAACCTTGCAGGTCGCCAGCCCCCCCGCATGCGCCAAGGCAACGTCCGTAAATGTGCCGCCGATATCGACGCCAACACGTATCATATGAATAGACATGGATTAGATCGCCTTGAGAACTTGGTTGGCGGTAAAGGCAGACTGGTAAATCCGCGACATGATCGGTGCGCCTTTTGCTGTGCTGAGCTCGGTCATGGGCAGCGGCAGGTCTGCGCGGTCCATGCCTGTGAGCAGCCCCGCCATCGTCTCCCCGAACATGGTACCCGTGGTAATGCCGCGCCCGTTGTAGCCGATGGGCGTGAACAGGTTCGTCTCAAGCTCATAGATCCTCGGCAGATGATCGGGTGTCATTGCAATCTGGCCGTGCCACGCCTCCTCAAACTCAACCGGACCGAGGCTCGGGAAAATGCGCGCAATCTGCTTTTTCGCCCAGCGGTGTGACAGGCCGCGATCCTTGTGGCCGATGACCTTTCCCATGGACCCGACAAGAAGACGGTTCGCGGCATCGCGGCGGATGTTGAACATGATCTGGCCCGTGTCCCAAAGGCCCTGTTTGCCGCGCAGGATATGATCGGCTTCGGGCCCCAGTGGCTTGGTCGCCAATTGGAAATAGTGGATCATCGTGAAGACACGGTTAAGGTCCGGCCACAGCGTGTCAGTGTAGGCGTTGGTGCCCAATACCACAGCCTTGGCTGTGACCATGCCCTGCGCAGTCTCGACCTTCCACAGATCGCCATCGCGGTGCAGCTTGGTCACCCGCGCACCGGTGCTGACCTTGGCCCCTGCGGCAAGGGCGGCGCGCGCCAAGCCGCGACAATACCCCATCGGATTGATCGTGCCACAGCGATTGTCCAGCAACCCGCCGTGAAAGTGATCTGTGCCAATCATCTCCGAGACCTCGGAACGGCTCAGCAGATCAACAGGCTCCCCCAGCCGCTGCCATTCTTTGTGACGGCCTTTCAGCTCCTCAAAACCGCTAGGACCGTGGGCGGCGTGGATCGTGCCCGTGCGCGTCACCTCACATTGGATTTGGTGCTTTTCAATCAACGAAAAGACGTATTCAGGCCCGCTTCCGAATTTCTTGATAAAGCGCGGACCGTAGGTTTGTCCCAATTGTTCGCGCACATCTTGGGGCGCCAGCCAAAGGGCGGCATTCACCAAACCGCAATTGCGGCCCGACCCGCCAAAGCCAAGCTGCTCTGCTTCCAGAACATGCGCTGACAGTCCCTTTTCGGCGCAGTGCAGAGCTGTCGATAGGCCGGTGAATCCACCGCCTACGATCGCAACATCGACTGTTGTATCTGCCTCAAGCGGCGCATGGTAATCGCGTTCCTTCGCAGAAGCATCCCAGAGCGAAATTGCGTCTTGCTTTGTCATGTTTTGATTCCCCGAATACGGACCGATATCCTGTAGGCAAAAGGTTGCACCACGCCTCCGTTCGTGTCAACATTCGAAAAACTTGTTCCACATATCAACACAAAGGTGATCCCATGGCCGAACTCAAAATGTCATCCTCGCAAATGGTTGCAGATGCACGCGCCCGCATCGAAGAGATTGAAACACCTGATCTGATTGCGATGCTAGATGATCCGAATGTGGTCATCGTCGACATCCGCGATGTGCGCGAACGCCAGCGCGGCGGGTTCATCCCGGGCAGCTTTCACGCCCCGCGCGGCATGATCGAATTTTGGGTTGATCCGGACAGTCCCTATTTCAAGGACATCTTTGCGCAGGAGAACAAGAAATTCGTCTTCCACTGTGCCTCTGGTTGGCGGTCTGCGATCACAACGGCCACGTTGCAGGACATGGGATTTGACGCAGCGCATCTGAAAGAAGGCTTTTCAACTTGGGAAAAACAGGGCGGGCCTGTCGAATTTCCGGAAAAGAAATCCTAGCTGCGGCCAAGTTTTGCTGAAACGCTATTGGCGGCATGGGCAACCAAGCCGCCATATTTTTCAATGCCGCCTTCGGGCAAATTGATGTCAGGTAGCGAAATTCCGAGAGCGCCGACAACCTCGCCGCCGGGAAGGACAATGGCCGCGCCAAAGCTTAGGATACGGGCGCGGAATTCGCCCGCATCATAGGCAAATCCGCGCGACAGTGTCAGTGCGATATCCGCCTCAAGAGCGGTCATATCTGTCAGTGTCTTATCGGTGTGCTGGGTCAACGCACCGCTGATCTGGTCGCGCAGCTTCCCGAACTCTGCGGCCAGCATGGCCTTTCCCGTCCCGACACAATGCAGCGGCGCCGTGCCGCCAACCGTGTTCCACGAACGGATCGGCTTTTGGCTGTCCAGCTTGTCGATATAGATCACGCTCAAATTTTCGCGCACCGCCAGATACACCGCCTCGCCCGTCTCGGACGAAAGGAATGACAGCTCAGGTGCGGCGATCTCGCGTAAATTCAGATTTTCGACCGACGCGCGCCCGACACGCCATGTTTTTAACGTCGCGGCATAGGATTTGTCCGGGTTGTGCTGCACATACCCCAGCGTGGTCAGCGTTTGCAAAAGACGGAATGTGTTCGACTTCGTCAGCCCGAGCTCTTTGGAAAGCTCCGTCACCCCTTTGCCCCTTTGGGCTTGAGCGAGATTCTCAAGGATCAGCAGCCCTTTCGAAAGGGTGGAGTCGACCTTTGGCTCAGAGGCGGGCGCGGACTGCGTTGGAGTTGGCGTGTTCATAAAACTGCTCTATCATCTACGTCTCGGCTTCGAAAGGCGGCGGATCATGCGCTTGGACCTTTGGCACCTTCCCTTCAAACTTCCGCATCTCGATCATGGTGGAATGTGCCGCTGGCGATTGCGTCAAGCTTGAGGTTCGCAGATCATGGGTCAGGACATTTGGATTGCCGTGGCGGTCACGCGCTTGGGGTGCCTCAAAATCAGGATCAAACCACGCACCTGTCCATAGGAAAACGCAGCCTTTCATTATTTCATCCGTGACCTTGGCACCGGCAAGGCACCGTCCACGCGGGCTGAACAGCTCTACCACATCCCCAGCCTTGATACCGCGCGCCGTGGCATCGTCAGGATGGATCAATACAGGCTCGCGCCCCGTGATCTTGTGGCTGAGGCTGTAGGCCCCGTTATCCAGTTGGCTGTGTAAACGCGTTTTCGGCTGACCTGAGATAAGGGCCAGCGGGAAGGCTCCGTGAGGGTCATCGGTGCGGTCACGCGGCGGGAACCAACTGGCATGCCCCCCACAATCGGGCAGCCAAAAACCGGCAATCGTCTCAGAGTAAAGCTCAATAAACCCGCTCGGCGTCGGCAATGCCGCTCCTTCAGGATCAGCGCGGAACTCCGCAAGAAAGACTTGGTTCGGGGTTGGGTCAGGCAAATCGATCAAATCGCCTGCCAGAAACGCACCCCAGTCTGGCAAAGCAATGTTCTTCTTAGCACCCCGAGTGCGCGTCACCTCCCAAATCTCATGCAGCCATTCCTCATGCGTCTTGCCCTCGGTGAACGCCTCGGCATCGCCCAACCGCCCCGCCAGATCGGCGTAGATATCATACTCGATCCGCGCCTCACCGCGCGGGGGGATGAGCGCAGGCATTGGCACCAGCGCGTTGTCTGATTTGCCAGCGCCAAAATCTGTGCGTTCCTGTGCGGCGGCAATGGGGAGAACGATGTCTGCATGACGCGCGGTTGCGGTCCAATTCAGCTCATTCACGATGATGGTTTCGGGTGTCTGGAATGCCGCGTGCAGGCGGTTCAAATCCTGATGGTGGTGAAACGGGTTACCCCCCGCCCACCAGACCAGTCGCGCATCTGGAAATGTGCGTTGCTCGCCTTGATATGCATAGGTGCCGCGCGGGTTCAGCAGCATCTCGCTGATCATCGCAACGGGAATAAAGTCCTCCACGGAATTGCGCCCTTGCGACAGGGTTCCCCAGCGAAATGGACGCTCGACATTTCCGATATTGCCGTTCACGCCGTACCCGACCGTATAGCCACCTCCCGGAAGACCGATCTGTCCCAGCATCGACGCCAAGGTGATTGCCATCCACATCGGTTGCTCACCAAAATCGGTACGTTGCACACCTGCGCCTACGCTTATCATGGTGCGACCTGCGGCCATGCGGCGTGCCAGAGCGCGGATCGCCGCTGCGTCCAGACCTGTTAAACTGGCCGCCCAAGCCGCATCTTTCGGCGCGCCGTCCGCCTCTCCCAAGAGGTAGGATTTGACAGCCTCAAACCCGACCGTATAGCGGCCCAAGAACGCGGTATCGACGAGCCCCTCGACCAACAAAGTATGCGCCAACCCCATCATCAGCGCGGTATCTGTGCCAGGCTGCACAGGCATCCAATCGGCCTTCAACACCTCCTCGGCATCGCTGCGCAGCGGGCTTATATTCACGAACTGCACACCGGCTTTGGCGCAATCCTCTAGATTGCCAGCCATGCGGTGCTTGCCAATACCGCCATCGCTGACTTGGGTGTTGCGCAGCGCCATGCCGCCGAACATAACGACCAGATCTGAATGTTCCGCGATTACAGTCCAGCGCGTTGCCTGTGCGACATGTTGGCGGTACGGCCCGACGATATGCGGCATCAAGCCAAGCGCCGCGTTATAGCTGTAATTCCCCTCGGACCGGACAAAACCGCCTTGGGTGTTCAAGAACCGCTTGAGCTGGCTTTGCGCATGGTGAAACCGCCCCGCACTCGACCACCCGTAGGAGCCCGCAAAGATCGACGTGTTGCCATGATCCCTGCGCACGCGTGTGATTTCACCAGCGATCAAATCCAGCGCACGGTCCCAGCTTACTTCGACAAAGCTGTCACGGCCTCGTGGCACAGACGTAGATGTTCCATCGAGCCAGCTTTTGCGCACAGCTGGCCGCAAAACACGCGCCTTGCCGTGGATGCTGCTTGCAATATTCTGGTTGATCTCAGAGCCCGCAGGATCGCGGCCATGCCCGCTGACATCGACAATGCGGTCGCCCCGAACAGTCGCTACACCCACACCCCAATGACTTGCCGTCAGCTTTTTCACATCTTCGCTCATCTTGCTCCAACTGTGCCATTATGCAAAACGCTTATGCCAAATATTGACACGCATCACGCAGGCTGGCAACGTTCAACTCTGCAATTGATCAGAGTTTATCATGTCCACACCCAAGTCAAAAATCGCCGACGATCTTGTCCAAATGGGGCGTCCCGAACGCGAGGACGGTCGCCACGTCAACATGCCGCTTGAACTTGGCTCTACAATCGTTTTCGACACGCTTGCCGCGTTTGAAGCTGCGCGTGATGCGCGCTACGCCTCGGGGACTATGTACTATGGGCGCTATGGCAACGAGGCGAGCTTTCGTCTGGAGACGATGCTGGCCAAGCTGGAGGGCGCAGACACCGTCACGCTGACATCATCTGGTGTGGCGGCCATCACGATGGCGCTGATGACGTTCGCTCGGCCCGGCGCGCATTTGCTGGTCGCAGATCATGTCTATGGCAACACCCGCGCGTTTTGTGACGGTGTGCTGACAGATATGGGTGTTGAGGTCAGCTATTTCGATCCGATGATTGGCGCAGGCATCGCAGGCCTGATCCAAGACACCACCTGCGCGATCATGTTTGAGGCACCCGGCTCTGGCACATTCGAAGTGCCAGACATACCGGCCATTGCGAGCGCTGCACGCGGCGCAGGCGTCCCAACCATTCTGGACGGCACATGGGCCACACCGATATTTTGCCAGCCGATTGCGCTTGGCGTCGATGTCGTTGTCGCGTCCATGTCGAAATACCTCAGCGGACATTCCGATTGTATGATGGGGATGATCGCCTGCACGGCAACCCATGCAGCAGACATACGCAAGACCGCTTTCGCCTTTGGCGACAAGACTGGTGGGCAAGAAGTTTTTCTGGCCCTGCGCGGGTTGCGGACGCTGAAGATGCGGATGGAGTATTTTGACAAAGCTGGCCGCGAGGTCGCCGAATGGCTGTCACAGCAGCCGCAGGTCAAAACCGTCCTGCACCCCGCGTTTGACACCTGCCCCGGTCATGCACATTGGCAACACGATTTCAGCGGGGCCGCTGGGCTGTTTGGTGTGGTGTTTCACCCTTGCAACGATGCGCAGGTCCGCACCTTTGTGGATGCCCTGCACCACTTTGGCATCGGGGTCAGTTGGGGCGGCTACGAGAGTCTCGTGCTGCCCGTCACGCCCAAACGCAGCGCGGATACATGGACCGAAGATGGCCAGTTGATCCGTTTCAACATCGGCTTGGAAGATTTAGAGACCCTCAAGGCAGACCTTGCCACCGCCCTACCCCATCTCAACACCGCAGCGGAGTAACCCATGCACAACAAGATAGACCATTTCGCCATAGGCGCTGACACGCTCGACCAAGGGGTCGCCGCGATGGAGACCAAGCTGGGCGTGACCGTACCACGCGGCGGCAAACATGACGCGATGAGCACGCATAACTGCGTCATGCAATCTGGCAACGAGAGCTTTTTTGAGCTGATCGCGATTGACCCCGATGCACCTGCCGATCCGGGCCGTGTGCGGTGGTTCAGCTTGGATGATCCGGCAACGCAAGAGCGACTGGCCGAGCGCCCACGCGCCCTGTGTTGGGTTGTCGGCACCGATGATCTGGACGGCGTGATTGCCGCCAGCCCCGTCGATCTGGGCGAAGTGGTTTTGTTCACGCGCGGGGAACGTTCATGGCGCCTGACCGTGCCAAAGGACGGCCATCTGCCCATGGGAGGGCTGTTGCCCGCGTTTATCGAATGGTCCCCCGGCCCGCACCCGAGCACGGGCCAGCAGGACCTTGGCGTCACGCTGGACAAAGTGCGGCTGACGCATCCTGACGCCGACGCGCTGCGGGCGATTTTGAAGACGCTACAGGTCGACCATTTGGCAGAAGTACAAAGCGGCGAGGCTGCTTTGTCTATTGATCTGAACACGCCAAACGGTGCTGTTACCATCGACTGAGATCACGGCAGGCTTGCGCGGCTCTGACCGCGCAAGCTTCAATGCTCTGAGATTGCCATCCGACCTTTCAAATACTCGCCGTATTGACCGAGCGAGAAGATGAATATCCAGTAGATCGCTGCCACAAACAGGAATACCTCGATGTAGTACGGTGCCCATTGCGCCGTGCCGAACGCTGTCTTGCCCGAGGCGAGGATGTCGAAGAACCCGATAATAGTAACGATGGCAGTTTCCTTGAAGGTCACCACGATCATGTTGATCGTGCTTGGCAGCGCGTGGCGAAAGACCTGCGGCAACACGATGCGGCCCAAGATGCTCCAATAGCTGATGCCCAGCGCCTTACCTGCCTCGAACTGCCCCTTGGGGATCGCTTGAAACCCGCCGCGAAAGACTTCGGCCTGATACGCCGCAAAGAACAGGGCAAAAGCAAAGATCACGCGCCAGATCTTGTCCCCTTCCAGCCAGCTGGGCAGGAACAAGGGCGCGACGACAGCGGCGGTAAACAGTGTCGTGACCAGAGGCAGCGAGCGGACCGTGTCGATGATCAACACCGCAACCCAGCGGACCACTGGCATCTCGGAGCGGCGCATCAGCGCCAGACCAAGACCCATCGGCATGCCCAACAGGACCACTGCGGCGAAGAGGAACAACGTCAGCGACAAACCTCCCCAGCCGTCTGTTGTGACCTGCGCGAGACCCAGCAGGCTGCCCTCCATCAACAGGTAATACGTCGCGAACCCCGCGATCCACAGCAGCGCAAGGCGGCTTGCACGCCACATTGCGGGCACGCAGGACACCAGAACAGTGACAACAATCGCGATCGCAGCGAGTGTCGAACGCCAGTGTTCCTCAAACGGATAGGTTCCGAACAGGATCAGCCGGTGGCGCGCATCAATAACGGACCAGCACGCCCCGCTGTTCTCACCACACATCTCCACGTTCTCTTTGGACCAGACGGCGCGGAACACGGCCCAATCGAGGAAACCCCACGCAATCCAAGCGAGCAGCGCAAACACGACAATTGAGATTGCTGTGGCCACAGGCGATCCAAAACCAGTCTTGATGAACCGTGCGCGAGCTTCGGCAAACCGTGTGGGTGGTGTGATGTCAACGGTGCTCACGTCAATGCTCCTTCAACTGCAGCCGTGCGTTCAGCCAATTGGTGAACAGTGCGATGGAATAGTTGATGGCGAGGAAGGCCAGCATGAGCAGCAGGATCAATTCAAGCGTCTGCCCCGACTGACTGATCGAATTGACGGTGATGTAGAACAGGTCACTGAAACCGATGGCGATACCAATTGTCGTCGCCTTCATCATGAATATCCACTGGTTTCCGAGGGGCGGTATGATGCTGCGCAGCGCCATCGGTACTTTGATGCGCGACCAGATAGACATATGAGACAGACCAAGCGCCTGCCCCGCCTCAACCAACCCGCGCGGCACCTGCGCCAGCCCTCCCCGCACGATTTCGGCAATATAGGCACTGCCGTAGAGCGTGATGGCAACAATAAGGGCCACCAGCTCAATCGGTACACTGATCCCACCTTTGAACCGCAAACCTGCAAGGGCGGGAATGGAAAACAGGCTTTCGCCTTCGGGACGAAAGGCAATCGCCGCCCCGATGGTCAAGACAATCGACCCACCAAGCCAGATGGCAATCCCGCGCCACAGCGATACTTTCGCAATGATCAGCCCAATGGCAATTGCGACAGAGGCGAGCAACAGACCCATGGCCGCAGCCGCACTTATGTTCAACCCCGGCAACATCATCCCGCGGCCCGACAGGAACGCGACATCCGCGACGCTAATCGCCTGACGTGGTCCACCGAGATGGATCAGGATCGCATAGAGGAATATCGCCTGTAGGATCAGTGGAATGTTGCGGAAAATCTGAACGTAGACATTGGCTGCAAAGCTGAGCGCGGGATGGCGGGCATCGCGCATAGTGCCGATGATAAAGCCGAAGAATGTCGTGGTAATGATGCAAATGAACCCCACAACCAGCGTGTTCAAAAGGCCCACAAAAAGAGTGTAATAGTAGCGGTCGTCGATAGATCGCTCGATCAGCGAGAACGAATAATCCCATCCCGTATCGCGTTCCAGAAACGAAAAACCGCTCGTCATGTTCAGTCTGGTCAGGTTGTACTGTGCGTTTGACACAGCCCCCCAAACGGCAAGACCAATTATGACAACGATGGCAGTTTGTAGGAAAAGACTGCGGCGCTTGGCGCGTCTGCGTAAATCGTCGGCTGTCGCCATGGTGCCGCCCCTATGAGCCGAAAAGAAAAAGGACCGCCCCTGTGACAGGGACGGTCCAAAGCTTTGTGTAATCTTAATCGAGGATAGGCGCGTACAGCACGCCGCCTTCGCTCCACAGATTGTTCAGACCACGGTCAAGGTTGTAGGGGCTGTTCTTGCCAAGGTTGCGGTCGTAAATCTCGCCAAAGTTACCAACGGCAGCGATCATTTCGCGCGCCCAGGTGTCGCGCATGCCCAAACGCTCGCCCATGCCGGGCTCAACACCCAATAGACGTGCAACGCGCGGGTTGGCAGGATCTGCCGCCATCGCATCCACATTGGCCATTGTGATGCCCTCTTCTTCGGCAATCAACAAGGCACCGATCATCCAGTTTACGGTATCCACAAAACCCTCGTCGCCTTGGCGCATTGCCGCGGAGATCGGCTCGCTTGACAACTGATCGTTCAGGATGACGTGTGCATCGGGATTGTCCAGCTCGGTCGCCCGGAGAACTGCGAGGTTCGGACCCCAGCCCGCAAACGCATCACAGCGGTTGGCGAGGTAAGCTGCGCGCAGTTCTGCCTGACTCTCGTAAGAGACCATCGTGTGCTCGACCTCGATGGTGGCCATGTGATTTGCTGCCAAACGCTCGATCGTGGTGCCCGCTTCAACGCAAACGGTACCGCCTTCAAGCCCCTTTGCGTCCGAGATGCCCAAATCACCGTGTGCCATAAACTGTGTGCCACCAAAGAAGTACGGTAGGCTGAACTGAAGCCCCAGCTCCGTGTCGCGGCCCATCGTCCAACCGGTCGCTTTGATGATCACATCGACATCACCAGACTGCAAAGCAGGGAAACGCTGAGCCCAGCTCAGTGGTACAATCTGGTTCGCATCAGGATCACCCAGAATGGCCGTCGTCAAAGCGCGGCAGAGATCAATATCGAGCCCCTTCCATTCGTTCTTGTCGTTCACTTCGACAAAGCCAAAGTAGCTGCCGTTGTGACCCGAGCACAGCATCGTGCCACGCTCCATGATCTGTTTGACTGTCGCGCTTTGCGCCGACGCCATTTGTGGCGCGACCACGCTGGTCGCAGCGATAACACCTGCGGCGATGATGTTCTTCATTTCGTTCTCCCTGTTGTTCTATATATCGGCACGTATGTACTGGCATTTAGAATGAGAGGGAAATTTTGTTGAGTCAACATTTAATGCAAATATGATGGCATGCGGCACACTGGGGTTTGTGGATCATTCATGACCATGTTGACCCCAAATCGAAATAAGTAGTTTCCAGATATCCTTGCATGGCGCGCGGTGTCCGAAAAGTCCGTACGCTACGGGCTGAATTTGATGAAAAACTCATGCTTGATTGAGGGCGGAACTGCTGATTCATTTCTCTTATTGAGCGAGAGGGTTTGCGATGATG
>JBGCEG010000032.1:0-98084 GCA_045106135.1 Roseobacter sp.
ACTGACCCTCGACGAGATCAACCACGGCTTTGATCTAATGCACGAAGGCAAATCCATCCGCGCCGTCGTCGAGTTCTAGGCCCGCACCACCACCCCCGCCGCGCCGCCCCACCAACACGGCGCAGCGGGCCAGATCCCCGCGCGTTCAGGCGCAGCCCGCAAAAGCCCGGCCCAGATTAGCCGCAGCATGCGTCGCGCTTCATCATAAAAATGGAGTTTGGTGGAGCCTAGCGGGATCGAACCGCTGACCTCCTGCATGCCATGCAGGCGCTCTCCCAGCTGAGCTAAGGCCCCATATGAGATGTGTCTTGCTACATCTCAGGGTATCTTCTGTTGCGCCGTTGAATAGGCACATCGCGGCACAGGATCAAGCGCAAAAATGCGCCAAACCTGCACAATCGTATCAGTCTTCATCCTCGCTTGCCACATCGGCAATTTCTTCGAGGGGGACATTGTCGCTGTCTTCGTCATCGTCGTCGAGCAGATCATCATCGATGTCTACGTCCACATCCACATCATCGTCATCATCCAACACCACGTCTTCTTCTTCTGCGGGTTTTTTGGCTTTGGCGGTGGCCGCATCTTCTGCATCGGCTGCAATCATGCGCGACTTGCTGAGGTCGATTTCGACCACGTCACCTGTGTAGGGGCTAACGATCGGGTTCGCGTTCAGGTCGTAAAAACGCTTGCCGGTTGTGGGGCACACACGTTTCGTTCCCCATTCTTCCTTGGGCATGAAAACCCCCTTTGCAATTGCTGTTGAAGTGTAGATGATTCAGGGCAAGTGCCATATGCAGGCCGTGCTGTAAAGGCCCGCATGATAGAGGGTAGGAACGAATGTCCGACATGGTTTTGCCGGGAGAGCCGCCGATTGCTGTGCGTTTGCGCCGCTCAACGCGGGCGCGTCGATTGAGTCTGCGTATTTCGTCGTTGGATGGGCGGGTGACCCTTACCTTGCCAAATGGTGTGCCTGAGCGTCATGCGCGCGACTTTGCCCAGGAAAAAGAGCCATGGATCAGGCGGCATCTGGCGGAACGCGGCGACGACGTGGAGATTGCCCCGGGGATGCATGTGCCCATCGGCGGCACGCCGCATCAGATCGTGGCGGGCACCGGGCGCAGCGTACGGCTGGAGGAGGGGCTCTTGCATGTGCCGGGGGCAGCCGACCGCACCAGCGCCCGCGTTCTGGGATTCCTCAAAGCGCGCGCCAAGCTGGAACTGGCACAAGCCTCGGCATATTATGCGGATAAGCTGGGCCGTAAATTCACTGCGATCACGCTGCGCGACACACGGTCACGCTGGGGGTCGTGCACGGCAGAGGGCCGCCTGATGTATTCCTGGCGGCTGGTCATGGCCCCCGCCGACGTGCTGGCCTATGTCGCAGCCCATGAGGTTGCCCATTTGGCAGAGCTCAACCACGGCCCGGCGTTCTGGGAACATGTGCGCGTGATTTACGGGGATTATGCGGCAGCACGGCGATGGTTGCGTCAGGAAGGCAACGCTTTGCACCGGTATCGCTTTTGATCGCTTGACCGCATCGATGTTTGTGATCACAAATCTGGTATGAATCTGAGCACCCGTTCCGCAGATACGCTGCCTGCCGCCCATGACCGCGTTTACCGCGCCTTGCGATCCCGTATCATGCAGGGCGATATCGCGCCGGGTGCTGCGCTGACATTGCGCGGGCTGGGCAGCGAATACGGTGTCTCAATGACCCCGGTGCGCGAAGCGGCACGGCGGCTGGTGGCCGAAGGGGCGCTTACGCTGTCCTTATCGGGGCGGATTTCAACGCCCGAACTCAGCAATGAGCGGATTGAAGAGCTCGCCTCCCTGCGGGCGCTGATTGAGGTTGAACTGGCAAGCCGGGCTTTGCCGCGCGCGCACATGGCGCTGATTGAACGGTTGCAGACCATCAACGGTGCCGTGGCCGAAGCGGTCGCGCACCGCGACGCGGTCAGCTATATCCGCACGAACCTTGAATTTCACCGCACGCTGTACCTGCGCGCGCAGGCACCTGCGATGCTGGCCATGGCCGAAACCGTCTGGCTTCAGATGGGGCCAACCATGCGCGCGCTTTACGGCAAGCTGCGGCGCAAAGAGCCGCCCTATTACCACCGACTGATCATTGCCGCCCTGCGTGCAGGGGATGAGCCGGGTTTGCGTCTTGCTGTGCGGTCCGATGTGACGCAAGGCCTGCGGATGCTGGCGAGCTAGCGCCTGTCGCGGATCAGGCGGCCAGACCGCGCGACCCAATCTCCAGAAATTTGCGACGACGATCTGCAATAAGCGATTTGGCATCTTTGTCGGATAAATCGTCCAGCATCCCCTCAATCGCGCGGCCCACAGAGGTGATGGCTGTCTGTGCGTCCCGGTGCGCGCCGCCCGTAGGCTCTGCAATAATGCGGTCAATGACACCCAGTTGCTTCAGATCATCTGCCGTCAGACGCAGCGCTTCTGCCGCTTCACGCATTTTCTCCGCGTCCTTCCACAGGATCGACGCGCACCCCTCCGGGCTGATCACGGAGTAGACGGAATGCTGCAGCATGGCGACCCGGTTCGCCGTGGCAAAGGCAACCGCCCCGCCAGAGCCGCCTTCACCGATGATCACCGACACCAGCGGCACACCAATCGCGAGGCACTTTTCCGTTGACCGGGCAATGGCTTCGGATTGTCCGCGCTCTTCGGCCCCTTTGCCGGGATAGGCCCCGGGCGTGTCCACCAAGGTGACAACAGGCAGGCCAAAGCGGTGCGCGAGATCCATCAGGCGGATGGCCTTGCGATACCCTTCAGGACGCGCCATGCCGAAATTACGCTCTATCCGTGACTTGGTATCATGGCCCTTTTCATGGCCGATCACCACGACAGGCCGGTCGCCAAATCGCGCCAACCCGCCCATCACGGCCTGATCGTCTGCAAAATTTCTGTCGCCCGCGAGGGGGGTGTATTCGGCAAAGAGCGTGTCGATGTAGTCCTTGCAGCGGGGCCGTTCGGGGTGGCGGGCCACCTGACACTTGCGCCACGGCGTGAGCGACCCGTAAAGGGTTTCCAGCATTGCGCGGGCTTTTTCATCAAGCGCTGCGGCTTCCTGGCTGACGTCCATGTCGGTGTTGTCGCGGGCCATCGCGCGCAACTCTTCTGCTTTGCCTTCGATTTCTGCCAGCGGTTTTTCGAAGTCGAGATATTGGGTCATCCGGCCGCTCCTCCATGCCTTAGGGTCTATATGGCGGGGATAAAGCGGGTTTGCAATCGCCTCACACAGGCCAGAGCACCGGGACGAGCGATGCCATCAGCAAGACTGCCATCGTCCAGTTAAACGCGCGCAGACGGGCAGGGTTGGTCAGAAACCGTGCCATCTGCTGGCCCAGCACGGTCCAAAGACTGACCGAGGGCAGGTTCACACTGGCAAAGACCGCAGCCACCATGGCAAAGGCCACAAGCGTCGTGCCGGGCGCGTAGACCGACAGCGCCGTGAGCGCCATGGCCCATGCCTTGGGGTTGACCCATTGAAAGGCCGCCGCCTGCAGAAACGTCATGGGGCGACCCTTGGCCTCTCCTTCGCGCACGGGGGCTGCGGTTGCGATCCTGAAGGCCAGCCATCCCATATACAAGACGGAAGCGACCTTGAGGATCGTGTGACTGACCGGGTAGCTGTCAAAGACCTGCATCAGCCCCAAGCCCACCAGCACAATCATCAGCGCATGGCCCAAAGAGATACCCAGCATATGTGGGATGGTCCGCGCAAACCCGAAATTCGCCCCCGATGCCAGAAGCATCAGGTTATTGGGCCCCGGCGTTGCCGAACTGACAAAGGCGAAAAGCGCAAGCGCTGCAAGGATTTCAGGTGTCATGGGGTACTCTGTACTATGATTGCACAATAAATGGCGATTTATCGCGGCGAAAGATTGCGTTGAGTGGCCTGTTCTGAGTATTTTCGCAACATATGGCGGAAATTGATGAAAAATCCGAAGAGATATTGCGTGAGCTGACACGCAACGGGCGCATCAGCAATATTGAGCTTGCGGACCGGGTGGGGCTATCCCCCTCAGCTTGTCTGCGCCGGGTGCAGGATCTGGAACGGCGCGGCATCATCAAAGGCTACCGTGCGGTGCTGGACCGGGCTGCGCTGGGGTCGGGGTTCGTGGCCTATATCGGGGTTGGGTTGAAAGATCACACCAAGGCCTCGCAAGAAGCCTTTGAGCGCGGCATTTCCCACGCGCCCGAAGTCCGTGAATGCCATAATATCACCGGCACCATCGAATACTTGCTCCGGATCGAATGCGCGGACCTGCCCAGTTACAAACGCTTTCACACAGACATGCTGGGCGCGCTGCCGCAGGTCAGTTCGATCACGTCCTATGTCGTGATGGGCTCGCCCAAGGATGAGCGGGCGTAAGCCTGCCGTGGCGGTCTAGAAATATGTGCGCCCTCTTGCGGTAAATGTGTACTCTGTCGTTACAGCACGAATTGGTGGCGTGGAGGAAAGTTTGGAGCGGGATCAAACCACACCCGAGGAGGTTGTCATTCTGGTGCACGGTACCTTTGCAACGGACCCCGATGACAAAGGCGAACGCTGGTGGCAAAAGGGCAGTTTCTTCTACGAGGAACTCTCCAAGCGATTGCCTGATCACATTCGGTTGGTCGAACCCGGCGAAATGTTTCGCTGGGGCGGCGAAAACAGCAACGTGCACCGTGTCGGCGCTGCTTTGGATCTGTATAAGCGCGTTAAGGAATACGAAGAACGCGGGGTGCGCTACCACATCGTGGCGCATAGCCATGGCGGAACGGCCGCGTGGATCATGCTCTTCATCGCGCAAGATCGCCTTACTCAGTCCCCTGAAATCCGAGGCGCCACAGAAATGCCCAGCCTTGAGCGTCTGGGGAGCCTGATCACGCTTGGCACTCCTTTTATCCATCTGAAAGCCAAACCCAGCAAAACGAGCTGGCTGTCGGAGTCGCGCTTTGCCCTTGTCTCAGGGGCCGTTGGCGGTGTCTGTATACTCTCTTTTCCCGGGCAAGTTGAGATACTGTTGTTTGCAGTTTTTGTGTTATGGGTGCTGGCTTACGTGTTTGGTTTGGTTGGCTTTCTGATGCATTCCGTTCAGCTGCGACAGACGCAGATGCTGTCGGTGCCCGACAGTATCATTGAACCCTACAAGGATCGGTGGTTGGGGCTGTGGGCGGAAAACGATGAAGCCATCGACCTGCTGGGCGTTGCCCTGAAACTGATAGGGACGCCGCAAACCCTTAAGGCCGTGGATGCTGATTTCCCTTCTGCCTTCTTTGCCAATCCCCTTTTCCATGTGGTGCTGCAGCCTGTGCTGCGCCTGAAACGGATGTGGCGTGGCTTTACGATGCCGATCCTAGACACGCTGCTCAAAAGACGGTTGGCGGCCATACTTCTAGGTGTGCAGGATGTGGATACCGTGAAAGCGATTGAGCCATGGCCGCATCTGAGCCTTGAACGAGCAAGTGCCCTGCCGCCGCCTGTGCAGGCTGACCTGAAAGCGCAGTGCGACGCCGCTTTGGCGGCAAGCTCTGGCGGCGCGCGTCCGGCCTTGCAGTACCTTTCGCTCGGCGCCGTGGACGATGCCATGCAGGCATTCGGTGACACCAACAAAGCGCTTATTCACAACAGCTATTTCGACCATCCTGCCGTTATCGACATCATTGCCGCCAGGATCAGGGGGGAGCGGGAACAGTCGCCCTAGGCGCTTGCGCGGTGACGGCGGGCAAGGCGACCTGGGTTTTTTCAACGTTGCCCATGGATCGTCTTGCAAATTGCTCGTTCGCTAAAATCTATCCCAATTGCAGCCTTCTACGGGGCGTGCCGCCCGCCTTTGACCGTGGCCCTGCCTTAATTTCGCCCTGCATGGTTTGTGACACCTACTGGCGGGAACAATGCGGGCCAAGCGCACAGCATTGGGTCAGAGAATTCCACGCGAGGCACCTTCATGAGCGCTCCCCCTCCGTCTGCTGTTAGTGTGGGCTCCGGCGTGGCCGGGTCGGTTGCGCTGGTGATTGTTCTGGTGATCGGGGTCGCGTCGGGGTGGAGCGCGGTGACGCTGACCTTTGCGCTGATGTTCGCCACGGCAGCGGGCTCCGCGCTTTGGGATGTCATCGTCGACAAAGTGCACCTGCGCCCGTCCACCGGTATGGATTGGGGAAACCCGCATCCGTGGTCAGAGATTTACGCGATTATTGCCGTCAAGCTTGTGGGGCTGGCGGTAACCTTTGGTCTGATCGCCTTTGGATACCAGATGCTGGCAACCTACCAGCTTCAGAGCTTTGATTTCTACTTCTGGACCCTCAGTGTTTTTGGCGTGGCCTTTCTGGCCATGTGTCCGGTCTACATCGCTTTGACCACGCGCTACATGACAGCGCCGCGCGATAAGCTGTGGCAGTTCGGGCGCATGATGACGGGCGGTCGCCACGACGTGGACATGGAGCAGGTCAGGGACCATCTGCTGGGCTGGGGCATCAAGATGTTCTTTCTGGCTTTTCTGTTCTCGATCATCTTGCCGACCTTTGGGCCGCTGGCAAATTTCTCGGCGACACAGGCGTTTTCCGGGATTGTCCCGTTTTTTGTCACGCTGGTCGCGGTTATGTTTCTGTTTGACGTGTGTTTCGGCACTTTTGGCTATGTCATGACGTTCCGGCCACTGGACAGCCATATCCGGTCGTCCAACCCGTATCTGTCGGCATGGGTTTTTGCGCTGGTATGCTATCCGCCTTTCCAGATCATGGCGGGGGCCGGGCCGCTGAACTACGGGATCAGCGGCCAAAGCTGGAGCGTCTGGCTCGCGGATATGCCAGTGATGCTGATTGTTTGGGGGATCGTTATGACAGTGCTGACGGGGCTTTACGCTTCGGCCACAGTGATCTTTGGCATCCGGTTCTCAAATCTTACGAACCGGGGCATTATCACGGTCGGGCCCTATCGGTATTTCAAGCATCCAGCGTATTTGTCGAAAAACATCTACTGGTGGTTTGCGGCGATGCCATTCCTGACCACGGCAGAGGACCCGACGATGGCTGTGCGCAATTGCATCCTGCTGGGGCTGGTCAATGTCGTCTACTACATGCGCGCCAAGACCGAGGAAAAGCACCTGATGCACGACCCTGCCTATCAGGCCTACGCGGCTTGGATTGCTGAACACGGGCTGATCCCAAAACTCAAGCGCCGCTTGCTGGGGAGGGCGCGCGTCCTGTTTGTGCAGGAAAAATCTGTCTGATCTGGCTGTGTCAGGGCGCGGCGGCGATAGCCTGTTGGCTGATCCGGTTGAAACGGGTGTCGAGTTCCCGTGCCAGATCGCGCAGTGCGTCGCCGCCCTCGTCAAAATAGGGCGCAAAAACAAAGCTGGGGGTCTTGTAAGACAGGGTCGCCGTCTGATCGGCGTTTTCCGTGACGTAGAACCGAATGGGCGCCTCGATCATCGCGGCGGTGGACAGCGCCAGAATTTTAACCGCGAAGTCATTGTTGAAAACGCCAACCACGCGGTTTTTGGGTATTTCAATCCCACGCCGCTTTGCGGCACCCGTGGGACCCGCTTGCGTGACCACGCCCATCTTGTTGGCCTTAACTGCTGATGTCAGGTCGGCCAGCAGCGTGGCGTGGTCTTTGGTCGTTGAGATGACCGCCCATCCCTCACGCGGGGTCACGTCTGCCACGGCGGTGGTCGCAAAGAAAAACAGCAGGACGGCAAACCAGTGACGCATCAGAAAATCCTTTTGCGCGACAAAGCCATGCGCAGCCGCCCATGCCAAATCACATCCCCGTCAGCCGGTGATCATTTCAGACTGGCGCACGATCACTTCCGCCTGTTTGATGGAGGCGATGTCCACAAGGCGGCCTTTGTACACGGTGGCCCCTTCGCCCTTGGCTTTGGCGTCTTCCATGGCGGCAAGGATCTCGCGCGCTTCGGCCACGGCTTCTGCGGAGGGTGTGAACACGTCATTTGCCAAAGCGATCTGCTTGGGGTGGATCGCCCATTTGCCGACCATGCCGAGCGTGGCCGACCGACGCGCCTGCGCGACAAACCCATCGTCGTCCGAGAAGTCCCCAAAGGGGCCGTCAACCGGCAGCACGCCGTGCGTCCGGCAGGCCGCCACGATTGCAGTCTGTGCCCAGTGCCATGGATCGGACCAGTGTTTCTGGCCTTCGTGCATCATGTAGTAGTTTTCCTGCGTGCCGCCGATGCCCGTGGTCGCCATGCCCATGGACGCGGCAAAGTCCGCGGCGCCAAGGCTCATCGCAGCCATGCGGGGCGAGCTTGCGGCGATCTCTTCTACGTGGGCGATCCCTGCGGCGGATTCGATAATGACCTCAAAGGTGATTTTCTTGTCGCGGCCTGTTGCCGTCTCAGCCGCCGTGACCAGCGCATCGACTGAGTAAATATCAGCGGCACAGCCGACTTTCGGGATCATGATCTGGTCGAGGCGCGGGCCTGCCTGCTCCATCAGGTCGACCACATCGCGGTACCAGTAGGGCGTATCCAGGCCATTGATGCGCACGGACAGCGTCTTGCTGCCCCAGTCCACATCAGAGATGGCCTTGATAACATTGGCGCGTGCGCTGTCTTTGTCTGAAGGGGCCACGCTGTCTTCGAGGTCGAGGTTAATGACATCCGCAGCCGAGGCAGCCATTTTTTCAAAGATCGCCGGGCGGGACCCGGGGCCAAAAAGCTGACAACGGTTTGGGCGGGCAGGGGGCGTTGGCTGGATGCGGAAGCTCATAGAATCCTCAGGGTAATAAAATTACAAGTTTCGATGTCGTCGTGATATTAAGTTACGCGTATTGCTGCAAGTGCATTTTGCACCTGCAGCATAAGATTCGAGGCGCGCCAACGGGCACCACGCTAATTTCTTCGACAGTTTGATAGTACTCCCGCAGATTATTGCATAATTTTGATGGATTTGACTCCATTTGGTATGTGTTTGCAGATCAAAGAGGAGAAAGTGACGCAAACCCAACGGAGACCTGACCATGATCCAGACCCCTTACCTGCTGTTTCTCGGCGATGCGCCGGACCAACTGGCCGCAAAAGTCGCGCAAGGCATCAAGGACTGGCGCCCGGAAAATGCCGTGGGCCAGTTGCGCCTGCCCGGATGCGGTGCGGATATGGGGCTGTCTGATATGACGCTTGAAGAGGGACTGGCTGCCGGCGCAAAGACGCTGGTCATCGGGGTTGCCAACCGTGGCGGCGTGATCTCGAACGAGTGGAAGGTGGTTTTGGTCAAGGCCTTGCAATTGGGATATGACATCGCGGCAGGTCTGCACAATTTGCTGCGCAATGAGGATGAATTGCAAGCGGCAGCCAAGGTGAATGGCCGCACGCTGCATGATGTGCGCGTGCCGTCCGTGGCCTACCCGATTGCAAATGGGGTGAAACGCACCGGCAAACGGGTGCTTGCGATTGGCACCGATTGTTCCTGCGGCAAGATGTATACGGCCATGTCGCTAGATGCAGAAATGGTCAAACGGGGCCTCAAGTCGGACTTTCGGGCCACCGGGCAGACCGGTATTCTGATCACCGGCAAAGGCGTACCGCTGGATGCTGTGATCGCAGACTTCATGGCGGGCGCTGTAGAGTATCTGACGCCGGACAATGATGCCGACCATTGGGATCATATTGAAGGGCAGGGCAGTTTGTTTCATGTGTCCTATTCGGGTGTGACCATGGCGCTTATTCATGGGGGGCAGCCTGACGCCTTGATCCTGTGCCACGAGCCGACCCGGACCCATATGCGCGGGTTGCCCGACTACCGTTTGCCGACGTTGGAGCAACTGCGGGACACCGCGCTGCCGATCGCGCGCGTGGTCAACCCCGCGTGTCAGGTAACGGGCGTTTCGGTCAATACAAAGGCGTTGGATGACGATGCGGCCAAGGCGTGTTTGCAAGAGATCGAGGATCGGATGAACCTGCCTGCTTCAGACCCCTACCGGTTTGGGGCCGGAAAACTTGTGGATGCCCTTTTGAAGGTGTGAGCCGGGTGCTGGTTGATCTGGTGGGAATTTGGGTTTTTATGGCCAAAAGAAAGAGGTGGGCATGCAACTTGAGGTGACGCGCGACGTGTTTCGTCTGGCTCAGGTGTTTACCATCAGCCGTGGGTCCCGGACGGAGGCGCAGGTGCTGACTGTCACTGTGACGCAAGCCGGGGTGCAAGGTCGGGGAGAATGCGTACCCTATGCCCGCTATGGCGAAACGCTGGACAGTGTGGCGGCACAGGTTGAGGGTTTGCCCCATGATCTGAGCCGCGCGGGATTATACGATCTGCTACCAGCGGGGGCGGCCCGCAATGCCGTGGACTGCGCGCTGTGGGATCTTGAGGCCAAGCGCACTGGCAAAAGGGTTTGGGAGCTTGCGGGCCTGCCTGCGCCGCGACCTGAGATTACCGCCTATACTTTGTCACTGGATGCGCCAGAAGCGATGCGCGCGCAGGCGGCAGAGCATGCGTTCAGGCCTTTGTTGAAGATCAAGCTGGGCACGCCGGATGACATGCCGCGCCTCGAGGCCGTGCGCGCGGGTGCGCCAGACGCAAAGATCATCATCGATGCGAATGAGGGCTGGACTGCCGAAGTTTACGCAGACCTTGCGCCACATCTTGTTCGGCTTGGTGTGGCCTTGGTTGAGCAGCCTTTGCCCGCCGGCGAAGATGAGGCGTTGATCGGACTGGCCCGGCCGGTGCCGGTTTGTGCAGATGAAAGCTGCCATGACAGGGCGTCTTTGCCAGCGCTCAAAGGGAAATATGACGTGGTCAACATCAAGCTGGACAAGACCGGCGGCCTGACCGAAGCCATCGCGTTGCGGGCAGCTGCCTTGGCTGCGGGATACGATGTGATGGTGGGGTGCATGGTGGGGTCAAGCCTTGCCATGGCACCCGCAACGCTGGTCGCGCAAGGGGCCTTAGTGACGGATCTGGACGGCCCGCTTTTGCTGGCAGAAGATCGGGCGCACCCGTTGCATTTCGATGAAAACGGGGTACACCCCCCGGAAGCCGCCCTTTGGGGGTGAGCTTTGGCGCTGGCGGGAACATGAGGATTTAGCAATGCGTACAGTTTATCTGAATGGGGACTACCTGCCGGAGAACGAAGCTTCGGTGTCGATTTTCGACCGGGGTTTTTTGATGGCGGATGGTGTGTATGAAGTGACATCCGTGCTGGACGGCAAGTTGATCGATTTTGAAGGTCATGCAGTGCGCTTGCAGCGGTCGCTGGACGCGTTGGAGATGCGCAACCCGATTGCCAAAGAAGCCCTGTTGGAGGTGCACCGTGAGTTGGTGCGGCTGAACGATATCGACGAAGGCATGATCTATCTGCAGATTACGCGTGGTGCGCCGGGGGACCGGGATTTTGTCTTTCCGGACCCGGAGGCGACAGAGCCTACCATTGTGCTATTCACGCAGTCCAAGCCGGGTCTTGCGGACAGTCCTACGGCGAAAAAGGGTATGAAAGTCATCAGCATCGAAGATATCCGCTGGGGCCGTAGGGACATCAAGACGGTGCAGCTTTTGTATCCCAGCATGGGCAAGATGATGGCCAAGAAAGCGGGCGCTGATGATGCATGGATCATTGAGGATGGCTTTGTGACGGAAGGCACGTCGAACAATGCCTATATCGTGAAGGGTAACAAGATCATCACGCGCGCTTTGTCGAATGATATTCTGCACGGGATCACCCGGGCTGCTGTCCTGCGCTTTGCGCAAGAGGCGCAGATGGAAGTAGAAGAGCGCAATTTCACGATTGATGAGGCAAAGTCGGCGGACGAGGCGTTCATTACCTCGGCGAGCACCTTTGTCATGCCCGTGGTCGAGATTGACGGCACGGCGCTGGGCGATGGCACACCGGGGCGCGTGGCACCGCGCCTGCGCGAAATCTATCTGGACGAAAGCCGCAAGGCCGCCGTGTGACGAAAGACCTGATGTGCAGGTCATAAGCCGCGATGGGTTGAAGACTCGGATTGGGACGCTGCTGGGGCAATCCGACTGGGTCATGTTGGACGCGCCCCGCATTGCCGATTTTGCTCAGGTGACCGAGGACCCTCAACCGATCCATCTGGACCCTGAGGCCGGGCGGAGGGCAGGGTTTGACGGGGCGATTGCCCACGGTTTCCTGACACTGTCGATGCTGTCTGCGATGGCATATCATGCCCTTCCGGTGGTGGAGGGGCAGCGCGCTTCGGTGAACTATGGATTTGACCGCATTCGCTTCATCAGAGCTGTGCCATCGGGTGGGCGGATCCGGGCGGCATTTTCACTGCAAGAGGTGGTCGCGCGCGGGGCATCAGCTGAAATGCTGGTTCTGGGCGTTGCGGTTGAGATCGAAGGAGAGAACAAGCCTGCTGTCGATGCGGTTTGGCGGGTTCTCTATCAGTTTTAACGGGAGGCGTTGTGACGGTTTCGCGCGTTAGGGGAGGCGCCGGGTCGACCGCGCGCCTGTGACGCTGTTGCGCGCCCGGCGCGTTGTGTTGGACAGCGCCTGTGGCGACCAGCGCTCGGGCGGTTGATGTCAGGTGAAGAGCCCAAGCACACGTGTGACTGCATCTGTGGCTTTACGCGCCCGTTTCATTGTATCGATTAGTGCGTGACGTTCGTCGACAATTGTTTGCAAATCACCCTGAACCTCTTTGAAGCCGTCCGTGACGATACTGTACCGTGTGTCCGGTCCGATGCCACTGAGTTGGGCGTGTTCAGCCTTCAGGGCTGTGATGGCGTTTTCGATGGCTGTTTTGTGCGCTGGGTCGTTATAGCGCGCAGCGCGCCGGATGCGGTACAATTCGCGCAGTGCGACTTTGATGCGGTTTTTTGCCTCTTGAACGGTTGGGGTGTCAGAGCTCATCAGAGGTCTCCTTGCGGGCGCGCCGAGCGATCTGGCGATGGAGGCGCTGTGATGGCCAGCGCAGGCGTTGTACTGCGCGTGACCGGGGGAACGTTGTCGTCGAAAAGATCGCCTGCCACATCTTTCAGCGTCTCGCGCAGGTCATCGTCTTCTTTCAGTACATCGACAAAGCCGCGCAGCCCCTCTTCGAACGTCAAATCGGGGTCGGTGGCTTCCAGATGCGCCTGGATCAGCAGGTCGACGGTATCGGGGGCTTTCTGGATGGCATCCAACTGTCGTGCGAGCCCTGCGCCTGTGGTGTCGTATTGGTCAAAAACGGCGATGGCCCCGGCGCGCCGCCGGGTTTGACGCAGCACGCATTTGCTGGCCCGTTCCCAGCGCTGCACGGCGGTTGTGCTTTCGCCGATCACCTGCGTTGCATCCCGGCGCAGCAGCGCTTCGAGGTTGAGCAATGTGTCCGTAGCCCCGAACATGATGGCGCGGATACGTGTCTGACGCTGAGATTCGCCAACCCGCCCCGTGTAATCAACGGCCACGTCCAATGCACCCGACGCATCAGCCAACGTCCCACTTGCGCGAGCCAGTTCTGCAAAGCTGCCACTGAAATCCGATACGGCTCCTTCGAGCTGTGCGACAGATGCGCCGCGTGTGGCCTCGATCAGAGATTCCATATAAGCCTGTAATTCTCGTCCGGCAGCCCCTTGTTCACGGGCAAGGCTTGAGACCGCAGGTACAGGATCTGGCGCGCCGAGTTGATAGGTTTGGCCCGAAAGGTATTTGCACAGGTTCTCGTTTTCGGCGGCCTGTGACAGGGCGACGGTTTGCACAAGCTCTGGCGTGCCGATCAATCCGACGGCGGCTGTGCCAAGTTGATCTAACTCATCAACCGTTGTGTCCGGCAGCGGGGGCGTGCACCCCATGAGGGCCGCGACGCTCAGGCCCAGCATGATCGTTTTGAATTTCATCCCCCACGAACCCCTTAAGATCGACTCATATTTAGCGCAAAGGTTGCACAGCAGCGGCAAAACTTCAATTATTTCAAGAAGTCCTTTGCTGCAGAGCGGCGAAACTAATCGCGCGAATAGTGCTCAAGAAAAGTTGACAGCCTGAAGTTGTGAAGTACTCTTAGGGCAGACTTCTGCGGCAGTGGGTATCTTGCCACATGCGCTGCAAGAAGCTGATCTGGGAGGATAAGAATGATCAAAACATCAATGGCCGCTGCCCTTTTGGCAGGGACAGCGCTGGGCACGTCGGCCCTTGCGCAAGACAATATGGACAAGCTGCAGAACATGCAGAAAACGGGTGCAACGCACACCTACATTGACCAGGAAGGCGACCGCGCGGACGCGCTGACATCTATTCTGGAGCACGTCAACGTGCCCGATGGCTTTGAGGTCAGCCTGTATGCTGTCGTACCGGATGCGCGGTCGATGGCAGTGGCACCGCAAGGCACAGTGGTCTTTGCAGGCACCCGCAAAGACAAAGTATGGTCGATTGTTGACCGCGACCGGAACAGGGTCGCTGACGAAGTATTTGACTTCGCACCATCCATCACTTTCGACATTCCAAACGGCCCTTGTTTTTCCAAGGACGGGTTTTTGTACATCGCTGAGCGTAATCGCGTTCTGACGTTCCCTGCAGCAGAGTTTTTCTTTGAAGGACCAGACCCGGCTGTCGGTGTCGTTGTGCCTCAGGGCGGGTTGGTCCCGGTTGAGGAAGAAAGCTTTAACCACACCGCGCGTGTGTGTGACGTGGGTCCAGACGGCAAACTCTATATTTCGCTGGGCCAGCCTCACAACGTGCAACCGCTCGACAAGATCGAAATGTACGATGAAATCGGCATCGGCGGGATCATCCGCATGAACACTGACGGATCGGACCGCGAAGTCTTTACACGCGGCGTGCGCAACTCCGTGGGTCAGGATTTTAACCCTGCAACAGGCGAGCTTTGGTGGACCGACAATCAGGTTGACGGCATGGGCGACGACATCCCGCCGGGTGAGTTGAACCGTCAGACCGCAGCTGGCCAGCACTTTGGCTTTCCCTGGACCAATTCGCGGGTTGAGATTGTCTCTGAAGCTGACTTCCCGCGCCCGGAAGGCGTGGAATTCGTCGAGCCGCAGTTGGAATTGACCGCGCACGCGGCTGATCTTGGCATGAGCTTCTATCAGGGATCGAGCTTCCCGGAAGAATATCAAGGCGGTATCTTCTGGGCACAGCACGGTTCTTGGAACCGGACAACACCGGTTGGGGCGCGTATCATGTACACGGGCATTGACCCTGAAACAGGCGATGCAACGGGCGCGGAGATTTTCGCGGACGGTTGGCTGAATAAAGAGACCGGTGAATATCGCGGGCGTCCGATGGATGTGGCTTTCCTCAAGGATGGGTCCATGCTGATCTCTGACGACTTTGCCGGTGCGATCTGGCGTATTGCCTACAACCCGCCTGCCGCTGAATGAGGCTGGCACTTGTTATTCTCCTCGGCGGGCTGATGCCTGCCGGGGGGGCGCTCGCGGAACTGGCTGGGGACCGCGACGCAGGAAAACGAATTTCAATGCAATGCAGGACATGCCACGGCGCTGACGGCTACGCACAGATACCCATTGCGCCCCATATCGGCGGGGAGCCTGAGAGCTATCTGCGCCACCAACTGACCGCTTTTCGGGATGGCACGCGCGAACACGAAATGATGTCGATTGTTGCAAAAGGTCTGAGTGATCAACAGATTGCCGATCTTTCTGCATGGTATGCGGGACATGAGGTCCGGGTGGAAATGGTTGCCGATGCGTCGGAAGCACCGCAAGCCTGCGTGGCCTGCCACGGTGCGGACGGGTTGCATTTGATGGACGATGTTCCAAACCTTGCGGGCGAGACAAACATCTACATCGACACGCAACTCAAGGCCTTTCGGACGGGCAAACGAACGCATGAAATCATGTCCGTGGTGGCAGCAGACCTGACAGATCAGGAAATCCGCGCTTATGCGGATTGGTACGCGGCGGTAAAGCTCTACATTGATGCGGTAGATTGATCTGAAATCAGGAATTCTACCATGCGCGTCGCTGCCCTCACCGTTTTATTGGCGTACTTTGCCACGACTGCCCCGGCCCAACTGGCCGTTCGGTTCGTCGAAGGCGCGCCAAAAGACAGGTTCATCTTCGAAAATACCGGTGATTGCGGACTAAAGGATGCCGCTATCACAGTCGATCTGGCGGGCTCAAACGGTCGTTTGATCTTTGATGTTACAGGGCAGGGGGCCGGTGTGTCCGTGTTCCAGCCTTTCGAGGTGGTTTCAGGTCTGGCAAGCCTGAGCGGCCTCCCGATCGTAAAGGATGGCGATACATTGCTCAGCCTGTCTGTGAACGAATTGGCACCGGGGGACGCCATCGCCTTTACCATCGACGTGGACGACACGGTTGGTCAGCGCGAAACTGTCGTTGCAGGGGCAGAGGTTACTGGCGCCGATGTGATTGTGACCACGCAAGGCGAACAGACCTCGGGCGTTTTTGGTCCGAACGCATCAGCCGTTGTGCCATTGCCCCCCTGTCCGAACGCCTGAGCGCGGGCGTAGAGCGGTCAGCCCTTTCCCACGTTTTCAGCAAAGCTTTTCTCAAACGCCTTTTTCTGATCACCAGAGGCTTCGGTCTGATAGCCCGCTTTCCATGTCTCCATGGTCATCCCGTAGAACAGCTCGCGGGCTTCGTCCTTGCCCATTTCGATGCCCTTTTCAGCTGCGGCTTCCTGATACCACCGGCTCAGGCAGTTCCGGCAAAATCCTGCGAGGTTCATCATGTCGATGTTTTGCACATCGGTACGGTCTTCCATCAGGTGTTTTTGCAGCCGGCGAAAGGCGGCAGCTTGCAGTTCGATCTCTTGTTGGGTGGGCATGGTGCGGTCTCCTTGTTCCAGAGTCAGATCGTAATTCGCCCGCCTGCTGTCAAGGTGTCATGCCGTGTTGAAATCATGGGCATTGCCGTGTCATCAAGACGTCACTGGGTACAGGCAGTAAGGTGAGTGCTTGCCCGCCGCTATTTGATGCGCCATAAAGCGCAAAGCTGTTAGCGGTAACAATGCCGCCTATTCGACGAGACAAAAGGACGCCACTCGATATGAGACGCACGCGGAATGTGAAAATTGTGGCCACGCTGGGCCCCTCTTCCGACACCTATGAGATGATAAAAGCGCTGCATGTCGCCGGAGCCGACGTGTTCCGGCTGAACATGAGCCATGGAAGCCATGAAGAAATCCGGGTGCGCCACAAGATGATCCGCGATCTCGAAGAAGAGACAGGCGGATCAATCTGCATTCTGGCGGATTTGCAGGGACCAAAGCTGCGTGTGGGTGTCTTTGCAAAGGAAGACGGCGAGATGCTGGAGGAGGGCGCGGCCTTCCGGATGGACCTGGAGGATGCCCCCGGCGATGTAACCCGTGTGCAACTGCCGCATCCAGAGATTTTTGCAGCGCTGCAGCCCGGGTCATCGCTTTTGGTGAATGACGGCAAAATCAGGCTTCGCGTGGAAGACTGCAGCGAAAGCCACGCCAATTGCACCGTGATCGCCGGTGGCGTGATCTCCAACCGCAAAGGGGTGAATGTGCCTGACGTGGTGCTGCCCTTGGCGGCCCTGTCGGATAAGGACCGCAAGGACCTCGAATTCGTCTGTGAACTGGGCGTAGACTGGCTGGCGCTGAGCTTTGTGCAACGCGCAGATGACGTTCTTGAGGCATCCGATCTGGCCAATGGACGCGCCGCGATTCTGAGCAAGATCGAGAAACCTGCCGCGGTAACCAATTTCGACGAAATTCTGGAAGTCAGCGACGGGATTATGGTGGCGCGGGGCGATCTGGGCGTGGAATTGCCGGTGCAAAACGTGCCGCCCATTCAAAAACGGCTTGTGCGCAAGTGCCGTCGCGCGGCCAAGCCCGTGATCGTGGCGACCCAGATGATGGAGAGCATGATCGAAAGCCCCATGCCCACGCGCGCCGAAGTGTCGGATGTGGCGACGGCGATTTACGAGGGCGCGGATGCTGTGATGCTGTCGGCGGAATCGGCGGCGGGGGACTACCCTGTTGAGGCTGTGACCACGATGAACAACGTGGCCACCGAAGTCGAACAGGACCCTACTTACACGCAGATCATCGAAGCCTCGCGCGAGACACGCGGCATCACCATCGCGGATGGTATTGTGGCCGCAGCCCGCGAGATCGCGGAAAAAACCGAGATCAAGGCAATCTGCTGTTTCAGTCAAAGCGGGACAACGGCGCTGCTGACGGCGCGGGAACGTCCGCGCGTGCCAATCATCGTCATGACACCCCTGCGCGGCACCGCGCGGCGTCTGTCATTAAGCTGGGGCACCAACTGCGTGATCACGGACAAGCTTGACCGCTTCAAGCTGGCGGTGGTCGCATCCGCCCGTGCGGCGCTGCGGCAGGGCTACGCTGAGAAAACCGACCAGATCGTGGTGACCGCCGGTGTGCCGTTCAATGTGCCGGGCAGCACCAACATTCTGCGCGTGGCCCCGTGTGATGAGCGTTTGATCTTCAACACCGATCCGGAGTAGCGCCCGCACCAACGCATTCCGGGTGGTTTTCGCCCTGAATGCGCGGCGTCTGTTGGGCAGATGGCGTTAGGCGCTTGCCATCGCTGACGCTTTGTCCTATCAGGCCCGCTCAAACCTGCGCGTCCGGCTCACAGTGGCATGCCGAGTCGCGCTCAAGACCTCTTAAGGAGACTGAAATGCCCAAGATGAAGACCAAGTCGAGCGCCAAAAAGCGCTTCAAGGTCACGGCGACCGGAAAGGTCATCGGAGGCCAGGCCGGAAAACGGCACGGGATGATCAAACGTACCAGAAAATTCATTCGCGACGCGCGCGGCACAACTGTGCTGTCCGAACCGGATGCAAAGATCATCAAGGGCTTTATGCCCTACGACCGTTAAGGAGGCCTGAGACATGTCCCGTACAAAAGGTGGAACAGTCACCCACGCACGCCATCGCAAGGTCGTAAAGGCCGCAAAAGGCTACTATGGCCGCCGCAAGAGTTCCTTTAAAGTCGCCCGTCAGGCCGTCGATAAAGCGAACCAATACGCGACACGCGACCGTCATAACCGCAAACGCAACTTCCGCGCGCTGTGGATCCAGCGGATCAACGCTGCCGTCCGCAGCCACGACGAAGCGCTGACATACAGCCGTTTCATCAACGGTCTGAACCTCGCAGGGATCGAAGTGGACCGTAAGGTTCTGGCAGATCTGGCGGTGCACGAACCTGATGCGTTTGGCGCAATCGTCAAACAAGCGCAGGACGCTCTGAGTGCCTGATAATCACTGCGCGGCCCACCGTCCCGGTGGGCCAACGCAACGTGGCCGACAGTCATTAGCCTGAATGACCACCACCTATTTCCGCGATCACCTCAAGCAAACCGGCCCTGCAATGATTACGAAGTGGGAACACTACTTCGACATCTACGGGCGCGAGTTGGCAGAGCTTCAGGGCCGCGATGTTAATTTTCTTGAAATTGGTGTGTTTCGCGGCGGCTCCATTCCCATGTGGGAAGGCTTTTTTGGACGTCGATCCGATCTGACGTTTGCCGACATTGATCCCGACTGTACCCGGTTTGCAACGGAACGTTCAAAGGTTGAGATCGGGGACCAGTCAGATCCTGCTTTTCTTGCCGGACTTGCGGCAGATCACGGGCCCTTTGATCTGGTGGTCGACGATGGTGGCCACAAAATGGATCAACAGATCACCAGTTTCCAACATCTTTGGCCGCATGTGAAAACCGGGGGTCTTTATGTGGTTGAGGATACGCATACGAGTTATTGGCCCGGGTTCGGCGGCGGGTATCGCGAGGACAGCAGCTTCATCGAATTCGCCAAAAAATTAGTAGACCAGATGCACAGCTGGTACACGGATCAGGATGAGATATTTCCGCTGCATCAAATGGCGCGCGAGGTGGCGGCGGTTCGTTTTTACGACTCGATGGTGTTCATTGAGAAACGGACGCACACTGAGCCGCCTACCAATCTTGTTGCCCGCGATGGCCGCGTGGAGCGGTCGCGCGCACCGCTGAAAATGCGTAACCGGCGCACGGTTTTCTGACCAGTTAGCGCAATGAACCATACGGGCTGCCACGATGCTGCACCTGCTCTTCGCGCTCGCGCGCTTGGATTTAAGGCGATTGCTCAACGGTGCCTATGTGATCCAAGGTGTTCACGCCGTGTTGCGTGAAATGACGGTGCTCGACGGAGTGAGAGAGACGGTGGACGCCGGGTCAGCTCTCCAGAATCGACGCGACCTCATCCGCCAGCGCGCGGACTTCATCTGACGCGGTGCCAGAGCGTTTTGCTTCGATCACGCCCAACCCGCGGCCCAAGGCTTCGGCGTAGACCACGCGGTTTGCAAGAGAGGCGCGCAGGGGGGCGACGCTAAGCTCTTTGACGGATTTTGCCACATCTTCGCCCACACGGGTGCCCGCACGTGTCCGGTTCATCACCACATGCGTGGGTTTTCCAGCCCGGTCCGCCAGATCAAGAATATCATGCGTGGCCCAGACATCGGCCTGACTGGCTGAGACAGGAACAAGCACAAGGTCAGCCTCGTTCAGAACCCAGCGTACATCGCTGTCGGCCTTGGGCGGGGTGTCGACCAGAATGACATCCGCCTCTTTCGCGACCCCCCGCAGCGCGCGCGAAATGCCATAGGCCGTTGCGGTCGAAAAGCGCAGGTTGTCGTCTTCGCCCAGCGTTTCCTCGCGCACGTCGAGCCATTTCCCAAGGCTGCCCTGCGGATCGGTATCCAGTAGGACCACGCTTTTGCCCGCCGCCAAAAAGGCAGTTGCGAGGTTGGACACCAGGGTTGTCTTTCCAGCGCCGCCTTTTTGCTGCGCGACACAGATAATTTTGCTGCCCATTCGGCCACACTCCAGAACGTCTTCTGCAGTGCAGCATAAATCATTGACCACTGAAAGGCGAGGGTGCTCTTTTTGCGTGATCAGGCTTGCCGGAATGGCGTGGGGCAGCCTTCCCGCGTGCTATGCCGGGCTTTCGTCGTGTGGCATATGTTCTTCGGCGATGGCGTGATCATCCGGCACATTTGGTGGACTGTCGTTCTTGGTCGTAAAGCGGTCAACGGCGGAGCGGTGCAGCAGCGCGCCCTCCGGGATGGCGCGCCAGTCGCCCAACGGGACGGTCCAGCCAGCAAGACTGGGCCGGTGCGATTCTGCAGGGGTTCTTCGTGGCACCAGCTCAACCAGTTTCCACGGCCCGTTCAGCGATTGGTGTATCTTTCCGTTGATATCCGGTTTTGCATATCGCCCGTCCTCAGTCTCTCCCAGAACAAGCGACGCGATCGTGCCCGGTTGGTACTGCACCCCCAGCGCCTGTGTTTCCTGTATCATCCAATAGAGCGGGAATTTCGCCAACTGGCTTTCTTCTTCGGCATAGCCGCCGCCCACGTCGCCATGGACGCCTGCAAACCACACCTCGCGCGAATCTTGCGGCACGACATCCTCGTGATTGAGCCGATGCGGGTGGTAGTTTTGATCGCCGGGCCACAACTGGGCGCGGAACATCGTGCGCCGTTCATGAATAGACAGGGCTTGGCGCACCGCCTCGACCGATGGATTATGCGCAGTGAACGCATGGCTGCGCAAACGGGGCAGGAAACGCCCGCTCTCGATGACGGAGGACACCGTATCAAAAAGGCCCAGCAGCCTGATCTGCGGGCGGTGCGGTCGCAGGATCCGCTCGTGCAGGCCCAACTCCGTGAAATCGGCTTTGCCTTCCCGCGCCCCGATAGACTTGTAAGCGCGGTAGGCATATTCGACGAGGTTCAGGTTGCGTTCCTCAACGATGCCAAAAGCATGCAGAAACCCCGCCAGAACGCGTGCCGTGTAAGCGCCGCGCGAAAAGCCGAAGATGTGAATGCTGTCTGCGTCGCCGCCTTCGGTATGCTGCCAGTTTTTGACAAGAAAGCGGTAGGCTTCCAGCACATTGGTGTCCATGCCCCAGCCGGTGGCCATGCCCCAGACCTCTGCCCCTTTGCGGACGCTTTGCGACCAGGCGCTTTCCGCGCCAAAGGTGCCAACGCCGGGGTCGTAGTACACAAGTTGTGCGTCGGATTTTTCCAGCGTGCCGTAAAGGCGCAGGATGTTTGAACGCTTCTTGCTGATTTCGTTCGAGGTGCCGTCGAGCAGCAGAATAATTTTCTTTGGCATGAATGATCTCGTTTCAGTGAGGGAAAGAGCGGTCCTGCGAGGCAGCAGTATGCAGAGTAATTGGCTCGGGTTACAACGCAAGGTGGTGCATTTGGCAGAAATTAGTTTGCCGGGCGTGCAGGCCGTCGCGCGGCGTCAGTCGCCTTGAATTCGACGTCAGTTCTGGTAAGGCCATCGCGGATGAATGAGCCAGAACAGGAAGCGGTGGTGATGGACGATCTCAAGCAGAAATACCTGAGCCAGATCTCGGCAGCCCCGGATGAGGCAGCACTTGAAGCGATCCGTCTGACCGCAGTTGGCAAAAAAGGCGAGGTCGCGCTGAAAATGCGCGAGTTGGGTAAAATGACACCCGAAGAGCGGCAGACCGCAGGCCCGGCGTTGAATGCTCTGAAAGACGAGATCAATTCGGCGCTGGCCGCCAAAAAGGCGGCGCTCGCGGATGCGGCGCTCGATGCGCGGCTCCGCGAGGAATGGCTGGATGTGAGCCTGCCCGGTAGGCCAAGGCGCGCAGGCACGATCCACCCCATCTCTCAGGTGACGGAAGAAGTAACAGCGGTGTTCGCGGATATGGGCTTTTCTGTCGCCGAAGGTCCGCGCATCGACACAGACTGGTACAATTTCGACGCGCTCAACATTCCCGGCCACCATCCCGCCCGTGCAGAGATGGATACGTTCTACATGCACCGCGGCGAAGGGGACGCACGCCCCCCGCATGTCTTGCGCACGCACACCAGCCCGGTGCAAATCCGTTCGATGGAAGTCATGGGCCCGCCGCTGCGTATCATTTGCCCCGGTGGCGTCTACCGCGCGGATTACGACCAGACCCACACGCCCATGTTCCATCAGGTCGAAGGGCTGGCGATCGACCGCGATATCTCTATGGCGCAGCTCAAATGGGTGCTCGAAGAATTCGTGAAATCCTATTTCGAGGTTGAGGGCGTTGACCTGCGCTTCCGCGCCTCGCACTTCCCCTTCACCGAGCCGTCGGCCGAGGTCGACATCCGCTGCTCATGGGAAGGCGGCACGCTCAAAGTGGGCGAAGGCGACGACTGGCTGGAAATTCTGGGCAGCGGCATGGTCCACCCCAAGGTGCTGAAAGCCGGCGGCATCGACCCCGACGCGTGGCAAGGCTTCGCCTTCGGCATGGGCATCGACCGGATCGCCATGCTGAAATACGGCATCCCCGACCTGCGCGCGTTTTTCGACAGCGACCTGCGCTGGCTCCGGCATTATGGCTTTTCCAGCCTCGACCAACCAACGCTGCATGGGGGCCTAAGCCGCTGAAGGACAATGGCGCCAGACCACGGCTCCAAGGTGTTATTCTGAAACACCGTCGTAGTTTGGTGGTCACCCTTATTGTGCTTATTGTCATCGCACATGGCTTTTTGTGGCGCTCGGGTATGCCTGCCGGCCTGAAGGTTTTGTTCACGCTTCTGAATGCGATAGGCTGGTCCATCGTGCTCGCACCCATCCTTTTGGTTGACCGCTGGCTTGAGGCTGTCAAACATCAAAACGACAAACAGTAGGATGCCCCGCCAGTGCTGTCGTTACAGGTTCTGATCACTGATGCTGCCCCTGCGGCCTGAAACTTGGCCTCCAAAGCCGCACTTGTGGCCTGACTTGGTGACCTGAGAATACTGTGACGCGACCGCAATCACCACTATGCCTTCCCCCTGCGCATAGTTTGGCCTATAGAGCGCGAGCAAAGATTAGCCTTGAGGGCCCGCAATGAAATTCACCCTTTCCTGGCTCAAGGATCACCTTGAGACCTCCGCCTCCCTGGACGACATTGTCTACGCGCTGACCGACCTCGGGTTAGAGGTCGAAGGCGTCGAAGACCGGGGCGCGAAGCTGCGCGATTTCACCATCGGGTACGTCAAATCCGCTGAAAAGCACCCGGACGCAGACCGCCTGCGGGTCTGTCAGGTCGAAACCGACGAAGGCACAAAGCAGATCATCTGCGGCGCCCCCAATGCGCGCGAAGGCATCACAGTCGTCGTCGCCAAGCCGGGCGTTTATGTGCCGGGCATCGACACCACGATTGGCGTGGGCAAGATCAGAGGCATCGAAAGCTTCGGCATGATGGCCTCCGAGCGCGAGATGGAGTTGTCTGAGGAGCACGACGGCATCATCGAACTGCCCTCTGGTGAAGTCGGCGACAGCTTTGTGGACTGGCTGGCGGCCAACGATCCGGCCAAGGTTGATCCGGTGATCGAGATTGCGATTACGCCAAACCGCCCCGATGCGCTGGGCGTGCGCGGCATTGCCCGTGACCTCGCGGCGCGCGGCTTGGGCAAGCTGAAACCGCGCGATCTGGACCCGGTGGAAGGCACCTTCCCCTGTCCCGTTTCTGTGACGATTGATGCAGATACGCTTGAGCAGGCTCCGGTCTTTTTCGGCCGTGTGATCAGGGGTGTTCAAAACGGGCCAAGCCCCGCGTGGCTGCAGGACCTGCTGCGCGCCATTGGCCTGCGCCCGATCAGCTTTCTCGTCGATGTGACGAACTTTTTCACCTACGACCGCAACCGCCCTTTGCACGTCTTTGACGCGGATAAAATCGCAGGCAGCGCCCTGCGCGTGCACCGCGCCCAAGGGGGCGAGACCCTCGTGGGTCTGGACGAGAAAGAATACACGTTTGACGAAGGCATGACGCTGATCTCGGACGCGGAAAACGTGGAAAGCATCGCGGGTGTCATGGGGGGGCTGCCCTCTGGCTGTACCGAAGAGACCACGAATGTCTTTATTGAGGCGGCCTATTTCGATCCGATCCGCACCGCCTATACCGGGCGGGCGCTCAAGATCAATTCAGACGCCCGCTACCGTTTTGAGCGGGGCATTGACCCCGCGTGGACGCCGTTTGGGCTTGAATATGCCACGCGCATGATCATCGAACACGCAGGGGGCGAGGCGTCCGATGTGGTCGTTGCGGGAAAAATCCCCAACCATGCCCGCGCCTATAAGCTGGATGCCGCGCGCGTGCGGTCTCTGGTGGGCATGGACATCCCGGAAAGCGAACAGCGCCAGACGCTTACGGCGCTTGGGTTCGTTTTGGAAGGCAATATGGCGCATGTCCCAAGCTGGCGGCCCGACGTGCTGGGCGAGGCGGACCTTGTCGAAGAGGTCGCCCGGATCGCCTCCCTGACCAAGCTGAAGGGCGCGCCCCTGCCGCGCACCAACCCCGGCGTGCCAAAACCGATCCTGACGCCTATGCAAAAGCGCGAAGCGATTGCGCGGCGCACAGCGGCGGCTTTGGGCTACAACGAATGTGTCAGCTACACCTTCATTGATCACGCGTCTGCGGCGCTTTTTGGCGGTGGCGATGACGCGACCATGCTCGAAAACCCGATCAGCAGCGACATGAGCCACATGCGGCCCGACCTCTTGCCCGGCCTGTTGCAAGCTGCAGCCCGCAATCAGGCGCGGGGCTTTTCTGAGCTTGCGCTGTTCGAGGTTGGTCCGGTTTTCAGCGGTGGGGAGCCGGGAGAGCAAAGCGTTCAGGTCAGTGGTCTTTTGGTGGGGCAAACAGGTCCGAAGGATGTGCACGGCGCGTCCCGCCCGGTTGATATCTTTGATGTGAAGGCTGATGCCGAAGCTGTTCTGGCCGCCATCGGCGCGCCCGCGCGGGTGCAGATCATGCGCGGTGGCGCAGACTGGTGGCATCCCGGACGCCACGGGCGCATTTGCCTTGGCCCGAAAAAGACATTGGGTATCTTTGGTGAAGTGCATCCCAAAGTGCTCAACGCGATGGACGTAAAAGGCCCGGCGATGGCCTTTACCCTCTGGCCCGGCGAAGTGCCGCAGCCCCGCAAGACAGGTGCAACCCGCGCCGCGCTCCAGATCAGTGATCTGCAAGCGGTGGAGCGGGATTTCGCCTTTGTGGTCGATGCAGATGTCGAAGCGCAGGTGCTGGTGAACGCAGCCCTTGGCGCGGATAAAGCGCTGGTCGATGACGTGCGCATTTTTGATGAATTCATCGGCGGCAGTCTGGGGGAGGGCAAAAAGTCGCTGGCGCTGACCGTGCGTCTGCAACCGCGTGAGACGACGCTGAAAGAAAAGGACATCGAAGCGGTGAGCGCTAAGATTGTCGATAAGGTATCAAAAGCGACCGGTGGAACGCTGCGCGGCTAGGGTTCGCTGGCACGCTGCACAATCCATCAGGCACAAAAAGGAGTTCGACATGACGCTGAAAGTTTATCTCTCGGGTGAAATCCACACAGACTGGCGGGAACAGATTACCGAAGGGGCGTCTGATCTTGATGTGAGTTTTGACAGCCCGGTCACAGATCACGCCTCCAGCGATGATTGCGGCGTCTCTATCCTTGGTGGTGAGCCAAACAAGTACTGGCATGACCACAAGGGCGCGATGGTCAACGCGATCCGCACCCGCAAAGGCATCGCGGATGCGGATGTGGTCGTCGTGCGGTTTGGTGAGAAATATAAACAGTGGAACGCTGCGTTTGATGCGGGCTATGCAGCTGCACTGGGCAAATCACTGATCATCCTGCACGGGCCGGACCACCAGCATGCGCTCAAGGAAGTCGATGCGGCTGCCTTGGCTGTGGCCGAGGACCCGGCGCAGGTTGTCCAGATCCTCAACTATGTTCTGACCGGCAAGCTTCCGGCTTGACCACTTTGCTTTATTGCGGCTCGCGTGGCGGAATGTTCTTGGCTTTCTCCACTGCGGGCCGCGCATAAAACCGGTCGCGATAGGCGACGGCGTTGGCAAAACCTTCATACCCTACGGCCTCTTTTGCACCATAAAACTCAAGCGCGTTCACCCACGGCGCGATGGCCATATCCGCAATCGAATAGTCGCCCGCGATCCACTCTTTGCCATCCAGCGCTTTGTCCAACACGCCCAGCAAGCGCTTGGTCTCATTGAGGTAGCGCTCTTGTGGGCGTTTGTCTTCATACTGCGCACCGGCGAATTTCCAGAAAAAGCCAAGCTGGCCGGTCATCGGCCCAAGCCCGCCCATCTGAAACATGAGCCACTGGGTGATATGCGCCTTCTCAGCGGCAGTTTTACCGAAAAACTTGCCCGACTTTTCCGCGAGATACAGCAGGATTGCACCACTTTCCCACAGCGTAAGCGGAGTCCCATCCGGCCCGTTTGGGTCAATGATGGCGGGGATTTTATTGTTGGGGTTGAGGGACAGGAACTCCGGGCTTTTGACATCCGCATCCGACAAGGTAACGGTATGCGCCTCATAGGGAATTCCCATCTCTTCCAAGGCAATCGACACTTTCACGCCGTTTGGGGTTGGAAACGAATAAAGCTGTAGAACGGATGGATCCTTGGCGGTCCACTTATCGTTGATCAGAAAGGCTGAAAGATCTGCCATCGGGAAACTCCTTGTATGTTCCATCGGCAGACTTAAGCCGTTTCTCACCCAAAAACAGTGGCGGGGTTGCGCAGGGAGGTGTTAACGAGCGCACATAGACAGGTAATTGTTCCAAACTGTACGCGTGCGTCCTGAAAGAAAGAAAATTATGCTAAATGAATTCAAAGACTTTATCGCCAAAGGCAATGTCATGGACATGGCCGTTGGCATCATTATTGGTGCGGCTTTCACGGCAATTGTCACCTCGCTGGTCGGTGATCTGATTAATCCGGTCATTGCCCTGTTCACAGGCGGGATCGACTTTTCCGGCTGGTTCTACGTGTTGGCCGAAGAAAGCTATGCTTCCATTGAAGCTGCCACCGAAGCAGGCGCGCCGGTTTTCGCCGTTGGTAAATTCGTGATGGCGGTTATCAACTTTACAATCGTGGCCTTCGTTGTGTTCTTGTTGGTCAAGATGGTCAACCGGATCAAATCAGCGGCCGAAGCCGAAAAAGAAGAGGCGCCCGAAGAGCCCAAAGGCCCGACGGAGCTTGATGTTCTGCTGGAAATCCGCGACGCGCTCAAGAAAGACGCGGCATAACCACGCTACCCTTTGACAGCAACGCTGGGGGAGACGACGTCGATCCCCAGCGCCTTGCCAACAGCGTAGTAGGTCAACTGGCCCGCGTGCACGTTTAACCCGTTCAACAGATGCGGATCATCAAGGCAGGCCTGTCGCCAACCTTTGTCTGCAAGGGCCAGCATGTAGGGCATCGTTGCGTTGCCAAGCGCAATGGTTGACGTCCGCGCCACAGCGCCAGGCATGTTGGCCACACAGTAGTGCATGATCCCATCCACATCATACACCGGGTCCTGATGCGTGGTCGCGCGTGATGTCTCAAAGCAGCCCCCCTGATCAATCGCCACATCCACAAGGGCCGCCCCAGGCTTCAGCGCCCCCAACTGCGCGCGGGAAATCAGCTTGGGGGCCGCGGCCCCGGGGATCAGGACGGCACCGATGATCATGTCCGCCGCGCATGCAAGGTCGATGGTATTGCCGGCGGACGCATAGGATGTCTTGAACAGGCCAGAGAAATTGTCGTCGAGCATGCGCAGGCGAGGTAGCGACCGGTCCAGCACAATGACATCCGCGCCCATGCCTGCCGCGATCCGCGCCGCATGGGTGCCGACGACGCCCCCACCGATGACCGCAACACGGGCGGGCCCGACACCGGGCACACCGCCCATCAGAACCCCACGCCCGCCATTTGCTTTTTGCAAGGTCCATGCCCCCACCTGCGGGGCCAATCGTCCTGCAACCTCCGACATCGGGGCCAGCAGGGGCAGACCGCCGCGATCATCGGTGACCGTCTCGTAAGCGATGCAGGTCGCCCCAGAGGCCAGCAGATCATGGGTTTGCGCCGGGTCAGGCGCAAGGTGCAGATAGGTGAACAGGACCTGTCCTTCGCGCAACATCTTGCGCTCTGCGGGTTGGGGTTCTTTGACCTTCACGATCATCTCTGCCCGGGCAAACACATCCTCAGCGGTGGCGGCGATCTCTGCGCCTGCTTCAACATATGCGGCATCGTCAAACCCGGCACCGCTGCCTGCGTTTGCCTCAACAATCACCGTGTGGCCGTGGTGTACCGCTTCGCGTGCGGCGTTCGGGGTCAGGCCCACGCGAAATTCCTGCGGTTTGATCTCTTTTGGACAGCCGATAATCATGTCTGTTTCCCTCCCTTTCGTCTGTCCTGATCATTACGTGGTTTCTTAAACAAGGGGACACGAAATTGGGGTCGTCAAACCAAGGGTTTTGCGAATAATGTTCGACAAAGCACAGATATAACGCAAGGAGTAAGCGTTCATGGAGCTTGATGCTATCGACAGGCGCATTCTGGGGGCGCTGCAGAAGCGTGGGCGGATGTCCAACGCCGACCTGAGCGAGGCGGTCAATCTGTCGCCTTCCGCCTGTCACCGGCGCGTGCAGCGGCTGGAGAAAGACGGTTTTATCCGGGATTATGTGGCGTTGCTGGATGCGCGCAAGATGATGGTGCCCACGACTGTCTTTGTAGAGATCACATTGCAAGGGCAGGCTGATGAAGTGCTTGATGCCTTCGAAAAAGCGGTTCGGCGCATTCCGGATGTTCTGGAATGTCATCTGATGGCGGGTTCTGCGGATTACCTTTTGAAAGTCGTTGCACAAAACACAGAGGACTTTGCGCGCATTCATCGCCAATACCTCGCTCGTCTGCCCGGCGTGGGACAAATGCAGTCCAGTTTTGCCCTGCGCACGGTGTTCAAGACTACGGCTCTGCCGGTTTGATCAGATCAACGTGGCGCGTGGCGGGATTTGGGTTGCTATTGGGGTGATGACAGCGTTAGCGTCGCATTGATGTTTCCAACGCTTCCATAGGCCAATGACCAACACCATTCACCCGCTCGCCCCTGAACATCTGCCACGCTATATCGCTGGCGCCGACGGCACAGACGGTCTTTTCACGACAATGGTGTTTTTCACCATCGCCGTGGTTGTGTTGCTGGGCGTGGCCTACTTCACCCTGCATGCGCTGCCTGAGCGGATGGCACATAGCGGAAATTCGACGCAGTTGCAGCTGATCAGTATTCTCGCAATCCTTGCGCTCTTCACCCACAACAACCTTTTCTGGGTAGCGGCCTTGCTGCTTGCGGCCTTCAGGCCACCGGATATTGTTGGGCCGCTTGCCTCAATGGCGCAGTCGCTTTCGCGGCTGGCGACCAAAACGGATGACAAGGATGCTTGAAACACTTCTTTGCTCTCTGATCACGATCTTGCCGGATTACCTCTATCGCAGCCGCGTTCAGGGCAAGCGCTGGGGACACGAGATCAATTTCTTCACGCTCTGGTACGAGCTGCGCTGGGGCATCACGACCTGTGCCATGCTGGCAATCACCCTGATCACCCTTCTGTTTTACTTCCATCCGATGACCTCAACGGCCTCTTCGTTCTTTCGCACCGTGACAATCCTGTCGGAATCTGGCGGGCGTGTGGTCGAGGTCTATGTAGAGAACAATGAAGACGTCAAAGCGGGGGACCCGATCTTCCGGATGGACAGTTCCTCGCAAGAGGCCGCAGTCACCACGGCGCGCAGTCAACTGGCCGAACTTGACGCCGCATTCGCGTTGGCAGAGGCGGATCTTGCAGGTGCCGTTGCAGGCATCGCGCAGGCCGAGGCGCTGTTGGAGCAATCGCAAGCCGATCTGGAACGCGAAGGGTCTCTGCTGGCCCGTGGCTCGAACGTTGTGAGCCAGCGTGATGTGGAAGTCTTGCAAAATCAGGTAGATGGAAATGCTGCAGGCGTAGAGGCCGCGCAGGCCGCTCTGGCGGCTGTAGAATTGCGCATCGGTCAGCAGCTGCCGGCGCAACGCGCAACGGCCGAAGCCGCACTGTCGCAGGCCGAAGTAGAACTGGCGAAAATGACCGTCTATGCGGCGACGGATGGACGGATTGAACAGCTTTCGCTGCGCCCCGGTGACATCGTCAACCCGATCCTGCGCCCTGCCGGCATCCTTGTTCCGCCTGTGACAGAACGCGTGCGCTTTCAGGCGGGGTTCCCACAGGTTGCGACGCAAGTTGTCAAGAAAGGTGGCGTGGCCGAAATCATGTGCATCTCCAAACCCTTTACGATTGTCCCGATGGTGATTGTTGAGGTGCAGGATGTGATCGCCGGCGGACAAATCCGCCCGACGGATCAGTTGCTGGATATTCAAAATCTGGGCGCACCGGGGTCCATTACCGCCTTTATGGAACCGCTCTACGAAGGTCAGACCCACGACATTCCGGCGGGCAGCCGCTGCGTCGCCGTGGCCTACACCAGTTTCCATGACAGGCTGAAAAACGACGACACACTGGGGTTTGGGCAAAAGGCATTTTTCCATGTGGTCGAAACGATCGGGGTCGTTCATGCCGCCGGTTTGCGGCTGCGGTCGATCATCATGCCCTACAGTATGCTTGTTTTCTCTGGCCACTAGGCGCGATTATTTGGCTGTAAGTTGGCGGCGCAGGGCCTTGGACATGATGTCGCACATTCTGCCTCGTGGATTGTGAGGTGTCACATAGGCTCCTCGCATTCATCCAAAGAAAAATTCATGTCTAAAAGTCATAGTGCGATGAACCTGCACAGGGTCGTATTTCCGCAACCTGTCGCCGCCCGTGAGCATCATTTTGAACCACCGAACAGGGCTGACTGTGGGCGCTTTTGCTCTCGACTTGGTTTGAACGGCCACAGCTTGCCGCGATGCCTTAGCTCAGCGATGAGGTAAAGACCTAGCACGCGTTGGCAGTGCCAATCCCCGGATTGCAAAACTCTTCGGGCAGGGTCAGCAGGCGGTCGATTTTCTGGGTTAGCATCCTGGCAACCTTCGCCGTGACGTGTTTCCACGTGGCTTGTAGGGAATGGAAGGATGTACTCTGAAACCGTGGACTAGGCGATAATTAAAGCCGCGCATCATTCAGGGAGCACCGCAGGCTCATGGATGAAAGCCGTGGCGGGTCGCTGTTTGATCGCAGTTCGTTCACACCGGCGCGCCTTCTGAAAAGTCATGGCAGTGGGTCGGGCGGCCCCCTGAAGATGGCCGCCTGAGCCGTGCAGGTCAGGTCAGGTCAGCACGGCGGGCCAGTTGGCGTCTGCTGACGCGATCCGCGCAGGGATGTCGCGCTCCCACCGGCGTTGAATGCGGCGCGAGAAGTTGAGGTAGAGCTTGCCGTCAACGATTTTCCAGGCCTTTGGCACGGTTGAGGCCGTGTAGCCTTCGCTCACCGCCCACGCACAGTAGCCACCGTATTGCGGCGCATATGCTGCAGGGTCTGCGGCAAAGGCATCGCGGTGTTCCGCTGTTGAAAATTGCCATGTCACACCATTCCAGTCATGGGTGAGGGCCGCATCACCAGCCACCGGACCCCCCAGCGTGAAATAGGCCACAGCATCCGTGCCATCGATGGCGATGCCTTCGTTGCTATAGACGGTGGGCTTTTTGGTCGGCCCGGCAAAAGCCATGGAGGCCACAGGCAAAAGTGCTGCAGTCACAAGGAGGTGGCGTCGGGTATAGGTCATCTGTGTCTCCCGCTTGGGCGATTGTTTCTGTAATCAACATAGAGATGTTGCAGATCAGGGCCAGTGGCCTCACCGAAATGTCAGCGGCTGTGCCCCCCAAACGAAAAACCCCGCAGGCGCGATGCCATGCGGGGCTTTTGCAATTTCCGCCATCGGAAAGGGATGATTTACATCATGCCTTCGCGTTGGGCTTTTTTGCGTGCCAGCTTGCGGGCACGGCGGATCGCTTCGGCTTTCTCGCGCGCTTTTTTCTCGGAGGGCTTCTCGAAATGTTGCTTGAGCTTCATTTCACGGAAGACGCCTTCGCGCTGTAGCTTCTTCTTCAGCGCACGGAGCGCTTGATCGACGTTATTGTCGCGAACACTAACCTGCATGTGGTTGTCACCACCTTTCTGAGTTGAGTTGCAATGAGTTGCAGGAATTGGGCATATAGCAACAGCGCCCTAGTTTGTCCAGTGACGCAGATTGTTTTGGCAAGGAGACCGTTAATGTCCGTATCATACGAAAAAACGAAGGCCCAGTTGCTCGAAGCTGCTCTTGTGCATGTGGCTTTTGACGGGTGGTCCGAGGTGAGTTTTCAGGCTGCGATTCGCGATGCGGAGGTCTCTGCGACGGTTGCGCGCGCCATCTGTCCCCGCGGGGCCGTTGATCTGGCGGTGGCCTATCACGAACAGGGCGATGTGCTGATGTTGGAAAGGCTTGCCACAGAGGACGTGTCCGGGATGAAGTTCCGCGACCGGGTCGCGGCCATGGTGCGTTTCCGGCTGGAGGCTGTGACCGACAAGGAAGCGGTGCGGCGCGGTGCCACGCTGTTTGCACTGCCGGTCTATGCCGCCGATGGGGCCAAGCTGGTCTGGGGCACGGCGGACAAGATCTGGACATTCCTGGGGGACACGTCAGATGATCTGAACTGGTACACCAAACGCGCCACGCTGAGCGGGGTCTATTCATCGACGGTTCTGTACTGGCTGGGCGATGATGATCCCAGCCATGCCGCAACATGGGCCTTTCTGGATCGCCGGATCGAAGATGTCATGCGGGTGGAAAAGCTGAAATCGAAAGTGCGCGAAAACCCGGTGCTGAGCCGGGTGATGGCCGGGCCTGCATGGCTGGCCACCCGCATCAAAGCGCCACAGAAAGCAGAGGGTCAAAACCTGCCGGGCCGGTGGACCACGCCAAACGCCTGACGGTTGTCTGTGCCGGATGCCGGGCATTGCACCTTTCCGGCGCGCGGTTAAGGTACGGCCAACCAAACAAGTGGGGAAGCTGTGATGCCTGAGATGATGCGCGCTGTCGAAATAACAAAACCGGGCGGTCCGGAGGTTCTGGCCCCGGTAGAGCGCGCCCGTCCAGAGCCGGGATATGCGCAGGTCGTGATCAAAGTGGCCTATGCCGGGGTCAATCGCCCGGATGCTTTGCAGCGGGCAGGTCTTTACGATCCTCCACCGGGCGCCAGTGACCTGCCGGGGCTTGAGGCGGCAGGCACCATTGCGGCCGTGGGCGATGGCGTCAGCGGTCTGGCTGTGGGAGACGAGGTTTGCGCGCTCTTGCCGGGGGGCGGTTACGCGGAATATGTGGCCACGGCCGCAGATCACTGCTTGCCCGTCCCAAAAGGGCTGGGGCTGAAAGAGGCCGCTTGTCTGCCCGAGACGTTTTTCACGGTCTGGTCCAATGTTTTTGGTCGCGGGCATCTTAAGGGTGGAGAGACGTTTCTGGTGCATGGTGGGTCTTCGGGCATCGGGACAACCGCGATCCAGCTTGCACATGCCTTCGGGGCGAAAGTGCTAACCACCGCAGGCTCGGCTGAGAAGTGCGCGGCCTGTCGTGATCTGGGCGCAGAGGTCGCGATCAACTACCGCGAGGAAAATTTTGTTGATGTTGTGCGGGGCATGGGGGGTGCTGACCTCATCCTTGATATGGTGGGCGGCGACTACATTCCACGCAATCTAAAGGCGCTAGCCGATGACGGACGCTTGGTGCAGATCGCTTTTCTGGGCGGGCCAAAGGTGGAGGTGAACTTTACCCAACTGATGACGCGACGTCTGACCATGACCGGATCGACGCTGCGCCCTCAGTCAGACCTTGCCAAAGCCAGAATTGCGCAGCAATTGCGTGAAGCGGTCTGGCCGCTGATTGAAAGCGGTCGGGTGGCTCCGGTGATGGATCAGGAGTTTCCGCTGAGTGATGCGTCACTGGCACATGCGCGCATGGAAAGCTCAGGCCATATCGGAAAGATCGTTCTGAAAGTCAGCTGACCGATGCGCCTGAGGGTGCCTTGCGCTTTGGTCTTTTCACGGCGATTGTTTTTGGGTATACGACCCTAAATTTCCCCACATTGGAAATCGTTCCGCATCGCGGGACCGCCCCCAGAGGCGATGGTTTCGGCGTGGGCAGAGCGACCGTAAGGAGTGATAAAATGTCGAAATTGCTGCACCCCAAAGCGACTGCCGTCTGGCTTGTCGACAACACCACCATCAGCTTCAAGCAGATCGCTGATCTGACCGGGATGCATGAGTTGGAAATTCAGGGCATTGCGGATGGTGACGTGGCACAGGGTGTCAAAGGCTTTGATCCGCTTGCGAACAACCAACTGACGCAAGAAGAGATTGACCGGGCGCAGTCCAATCCTTTGTACAAGCTGGCGATCAAGCCCAATAAGGCCGCCGCTGGCGAAGAAAAGCGTCGCGGCCCACGCTACACGCCTTTGTCCAAACGGCAGGACCGTCCGGCCTCGATCCTGTGGCTGGTGAAGTTCCACCCCGAACTGACGGACGGTCAGATCAGCAAACTGGTGGGCACCACAAAGCCAACGATCCTGTCGATCCGCGAGCGGACGCATTGGAACATTTCGAACATTCAGCCCATTGATCCGGTTGCTCTGGGGCTTTGCAAGCAATCCGAACTGGATGCCGCTGTGCAAAAGGCTGCTGCCAAGAAAGCCGCTGACGCCCCGGTGATGAGCGATGATGAACGGCGCAAACTGGTCAGCACCGAGCAGAGCCTTGGCATGGACACCGAGCCGAAAATGCCATCCGCCATCGAAGGGTTGGAGACATTTACCCTTGGTGACGCGCCTGCGGATCCGGATGAAGATGTCCCCGCCGGTGATTTCTCTGATGCGGACAGCTTCTTTAATCTGCCGGACGGGGCGCATGGCGATGATGACGAGGAAGAAGAAGACAACCTGCATCGCGGGTAACGCGCCTTTTTTACATCTGCACATTCGAACCCCGGTGGCTTTTCGCGCCGGGGTTTTTTCGTTGCATAAAAAGCGCAATCGCAGCGGGTCGCAGAAATTCAGGGCTGGGGTCATTTAGGGGATTGCGCGAATCTTCAATGCGCGTAGAAGCCGCTGCACAGACGCCAACGCACGCGCCTCTGGCCGGTCAGCCTTCTGACTGACCCGCGTTTATGTAGCGACGGTAACGTCTCTTGAAATGACACTTGAGGTTTGGGCCTCACCTGCTCTTTGGAGATGACCATGAATGCTACCGTGCCCGGCGCAATCTGCGCCGCAACACCTGTATTTTCCGACGAAGCCATGCGCTTTATTGCAGCAAACACGTTTGAACGGCCAACGCTTGTGATCTCAAGGGCCCGCGTGGCCGCCCAATATGACGCGTTGAAGGCGGGGCTGGGCCGCGCGCACATCCACTATGCGGTCAAGGCCAACCCTGCGCCGGAGCTTATCAAGATGCTGGTGGCCAAAGGGTCCGGGTTTGACGCCGCCTCGCGCGCGGAAATTGAATTGTGTCTTGAGCACGGGGCGCTGCCGGAAAACATCTCTTTTGGCAACACCATCAAACGCGCGTCGGACATTGCCTTCGCGCATGGCGCAGGCATCCGCCTGTTTGCAGCAGACAGCGAGGCAGAGCTTGAAAAGATTGCCTGCCACGCGCCGGGGGCGCGGGTCTACATTCGCCTCATTGTGCAGAATTCGTCAGCAGATTGGCCGTTGAGCCGCAAGTTTGGTTGTTCGGCGGATAGTCTGCCGGGTTTGCTGGATCAGGCGCGTGCACTGGGTCTGCACGCCTACGGGTTGTCTTTTCATGTGGGGTCTCAAACGCGCGAGGCGCGGTTCTGGGAGCCGGTGCTTGATCAGGTGGCAACGCTTTGGCGGGCAGCTTTGGAGGCGGGCCATGATTTGCGCTTGCTCAACATCGGCGGCGGCTTTCCGGCGTTCTACGGCGAAACGGTGCAGGCACCGCGCGCCTATGCGGCGGCGGTTATGGCGGCGGTTGCTGCGCGTTTTGGCGACGTACCCGAAGTGATGGCAGAACCCGGACGCGGGCTGGTCGCCGAAGCAGGCCATATCGCGGCAGAGGTGATGCTGGTCTCGCGTAAATCGGCAGGTGATCTTCATCGCTGGGTGTACCTTGATATCGGGCGTTTCTCGGGTCTGGCAGAGACCGAAGGGGAGGCAATCCGCTATCAGTTTGTGACGCCTCATGACGGGGGTGAAACGGGCCCCTGCGTAATGGCAGGACCTTCCTGCGACAGCGCAGATATCCTCTACGAGAAGCGCCCCGTGCAGTTGCCTCTTGCACTACGCGACGGGGACCGTATTGTACTGCGCAATTGTGGAGCCTATACGACGACCTACGCGTCCGTAGGGTTCAACGGCTTTCCGCCGCTAGACGTCATCGTGCTTTAGGGACGATAGACTCGCGAAGGAAAAGACCGCCTGCTTTGGGAGGGGCAGGCGGTCGTTCTTTTTTCGGCTAACGAAATTGGCTGTTCCGGACACTGCACGGGGGTTTACGTGTCGTATCACAAAGCCTTTCGCGCACTGAGCGCCGCAGAGATTGTGCCGTCGTCAAGGTAGTCAAGCTCGCCCCCGATCGGCACCCCTTGGGCGAGGGTGGTTATTCTGACCCGCCCTTCCAGTTGGTCCGCGATATAATGCGCGGTCGTTTGCCCATCGATTGTGGCGTTGAGCGCGAGGATAACTTCGGAAATGTCCTCCGCATCAATCCTGTCCACAAGGCGGGGAATACGCAGGTCCTCCGGCCCCACGCCATCGAGGGCGGATAAGGTGCCGCCCAGCACATGATACCTCCCTTTGAAGATATGCGTCCGCTCCATCGCCCAAAGGTCGGCCACATCTTCGACGACACAGATCTCACCGTTGCCCCGTTTGTTAGACGTGCACAGATCGCACACATCCGTGGTACCGACATTGCCGCAGTTCAGGCATTCGCGCGCGGTATCCGCCACAAGCTGCATGGCCTGCGCGAGGGGCGCCAGTTGGGCGCTGCGCTTGCGTATCAGATGCAGAACCGCGCGCCGCGCAGAGCGGGGGCCGAGCCCGGGCAGTTTCGCCATACGCTCGATCAGGGTGTCGATGTCCTTTGTGCTGCTCATGGCCGTTTTTCCAATCAGGACAGTCTGTCTAGGGCCAAGTCTATGAGTGTCGGCAGGAAAGACAAGAAGGTGATAATCGCTGCCGCAGACACAGAGAACTGGCCGCCCGGGGGAAGGGTTCGAACATGGCTCACCAGATCGCGTGCCTCGATCAAATCCTTCAGCGGCGTCAGGTCCTTTACGGCGGCAGGCATGCCGGGTTTGGGCGGCAGCTTGCTCCGGTGCCGGACATGCGCGTCAATTTGCTTTTCCAGTCTGTGCAGGGCTTCGGCCTTGCGCGTGGCCAGCAAGTTCGACAGCGGCAGGATCGGGACCGCGTAGGTTGCAATGACAAGCAGCAGTGAAAAGCCCGAAAAGACCTTCGTCACCGGGTTCATCGTGTAATCCGACAGTGGGATGCTGCAAACCGCGAGGGATGCAACGAGGGCTGTGCCCATCACCAGCCTGCTGTTGACCTTGAGCAGCGCACACAGAAACGGGCTTGCTAGATTGAGGATGCTGATTTCAATCTCTTCAAGTTCCCGGAGCAACACATGCCAGAAGCGCACGATCGCCACCAGCACAGCGCCGACAATCAGGTTGTTGCAGAACAGAAAAACGCAAAGCCAAAGGCGCATCTGTTCGGGCTGCTCTGCGCTTTGCCAGGGGTCCACGTTCCACACGGCTGTGGCTGCAAAACTTGCGAACAAGATCGCGCCAAGTAAAATCCGGGGGCTACCCAACAGGTCATCAACCGTGCCTTGGGGGTCCTGACCGGCCTTGGGCATGTAGAAAAACAGGCGGCCCAGATCTTTGGAAATCGAGCACCCCAGCCGGTAGATGATAAGCGTATTAAGCGTGATCAGCACAATCAGAGGTGCGTCAGTGATTTGTCCGGCCAGTTCATGCTCAATAACCGCATAAGCGAATGCCGCTACGGCTGCCAACAAGGATGCAGCGCCCCCCCAGAGTACCCATTCACGGGGCGCGCGGTACTTGGGGGGCAGCGGCTCGTCCATCGGTTAGAAGGGCAGCTTCATATCTGCCGGCAGGCCAAGCCCTTCGGTCAGTTTTGCCATTTCGGCCTGTGCGCGCTCTGCGGCTTTGGATTGCGCGTCCTTGATGGCGGCCAGAATCAAATCTTCCACCACTTCCTTGTCGTCGCCGTTGAAGATGGATGGATCAATGTCGAGGCCCTTGAGTTCGCCCTTGGCCGTGCATGTCGCCTTGACAAGGCCAGCGCCTGCTTCGCCCTCGACCATGATGCTGGCCATATCTTCTTGCATTTGCGCCATCTTGCCCTGCATTTCCTGGGCTTTTTTCATCATCCCGGCCATATCGCCGAGCCCGCCAAGTCCTTTTAGCATCTTTTCTGTCTCCGATCAGTCCGCGTTATCCGTGCGCGGTTTGGTATAAATAACTATCGCCCCACATATCGCAGCAGCCAAGGCAATAAACAAGGCAGGCGAGCCGACGCAGCCTTCAGCGCGGGCCAGATCGCGCAGGTCGGACGGGTTGGCCATGGTGATGACCGACACGAAGATGGTCCAGAACACAATGGCCCCCAAGCCCAGCCATTGCGCCCGAAAGCGGATGGCAGCCAGTGACAGGACCACCAGCAACAGCGCTGCCGGAGCGCTCAAAAGCGCCAGCGTTTCGCCCAGCATGGTGACGGGCATGCCGTCCCAGCCGGGGCGCACCTCCTCGCACACCCCCGCCCATGCGGGCAGGGGGATCAGCGCAAGGATCAGTCCTCTTCGAAGGGATCCCATTCGTCCTCCACTTCCGGCAGGGCAGCATGCGTGGCTTCTGCTGCAATGTCATCGGGCGTTCGGATCGCTTTGATTGCGGCTTTGGGAAACTGCAGCAGCACCGCTTGCATCAACGGGTGTTCCTTGATTGTTGCTTCAAGTGCGTAGCGTTCCGCGTTGCGCACCTCGTCGATCGTTTTGCCGCCGCCGTCTGCGACGATTGACACAGCCCATCTGTTGCCGGTCCACAGTTGAAGCCTTTGCCCAAGGCGCTGGGCAAGGTCCTTGGGCGCGCGATCTGTTGGCTGAAATTCGATCCGGCCCGGCTGGTAGCTCACAAGCCGCAAATCCGTTTCGACATCTGCCAGCAACTTGCCATCGCGGTTGGCGCGGATCAGCTCCACCACATGATCGAACGTGGGAAAGCGCGCCAGTGCGGCCTCGGTTTCGGGGGCGCGGGAGACGGCAGGCGCTGTCGTGGCTGTGCCGGTGTGCCGGGGCGGAGGTGCTGCCGATGCTGTTGTTTGGCCGGCGGAGGCGCTCGTCCCCGATGTGGGCGAAGTGGAGGCACCCCCACCCGCAGGCACGCTGGGCACCGGCGTGTTTTGCAGTTTTCTGACCAATTGCTCGGGCGTGGGCAGGTCCGCCACATGCGTTAGCCTGATGATCGCCATTTCCGCCGCCATCATGGTGTTGGGCGCGCTTGACACTTCTTCCAGGGCTTTGAGCAGCATCTGCCACATGCGCGTGAGGACCCGCATGGGCAGTTGCTGGGCCATGGTCAACCCGCGCGCGCGTTCATCCGGGGAGATTGTCGGATCGTCTGCAGCCTCCGGTGTGATCTGCACTACCGAGACCCAATGCGTGATCTCAGCCAGATCGCGCAGCACCGCCACCGGATCAGCCCCTTCGGCGTATTGCGACGAAAGCTCTGCCAAGGCTTCGGCAACGGCCCCTTTCAGGATCATGTCAAAGAGGTCAAGAACCCGGCCCCGGTCTGCCAGACCCAGCATCGCGCGCACCTGATCGGCGGTTGTCTTTCCTGCGCCGTGGCTGATGGCCTGATCCAGCAGAGAGGTGGCGTCGCGGGCAGAGCCTTCGGCGGCGCGCGCGATCAGGGCAAAGGCATCATCGGACAGATCAGCCCCTTCGGCTCCTGCAATCTTGCGCATCAGGTCAATCATCACTTCAGGTTCAATCCGGCGCAGATCGAAACGCTGGCAACGCGACAAAACCGTTACAGGCACTTTGCGGATTTCCGTGGTGGCAAAGATGAATTTTACATGCGCGGGGGGCTCTTCAAGCGTTTTGAGCAAGGCGTTGAAGGCGCCCGTCGACAGCATGTGCACTTCGTCGATGATATAGACTTTGTACCGGGCGGAGGCGGCGCGGTAGTGCACAGAATCGATGATTTCGCGAATATTTGCCACGCCGGTGTTCGAGGCAGCGTCCATTTCCAGCACGTCCACATGGCGACCCTCCATGATCGCGGTGCAGTGCTCGCACTGCCCGCAGGGTTCTGTCGTGGGGCCGCTTGTGCCATCTGCGCCAATGCAGTTCATGCCTTTGGCGATGATCCGGGCCGTTGTGGTTTTGCCGGTGCCGCGAATGCCGGTCATGATGAAGGCCTGCGCGATCCTGTCCGCGTCAAACGCGTTTTTGAGCGTGCGCACCATCGCGTCCTGCCCTACCAGATCCGCAAAAGTTTCCGGCCGGTACTTGCGCGCGAGCACCTGATAGTTTGACGGAGCGGTTTCTGACATGGATTTTCAGGCTCTTGGATTCGGAAAAACTATGTCAGCCTAAAACGGCTGTCGCCCCGGGACAACGTGACAAACAGTGAAATCGACGTGGCAGTGCCCTGATCCGTCTATGGTCAAAGAAAAGTCAGGCTGATGCAGCGACCCGTTTGCCCCGCGAGGAATGGCATGCAGAACACAAGCAAAAGGTGAGAGGCTGGACAACGACCCAAGCGGGGCTCGTTACGGCTGCTTCCTTCCGGATCTGACCGGGTTGGCGAGGCGCTCGCCCGCGCCAACCTCTCAGGGATGCAGATAGACAATCCGCAACGACCTTGCAACCCTCAGCGATTTCACAGGTTCAGGCGGATTTGCACAAAGCCATCCGTGGTCACACCGCAGGTTTGCGGATGGAAGGCCGCAATGTCGTTCAGGTGATCCAACGCGGCGGGGGCTGTGTTCAGCAAGGCGGCAATGCCCATGTTTTCGGGAAACCGCCATGACGGCGTGTTATGGACCGCCGCGCAATCAGGCGCTTGCAGGTACGTCATCAAGGCCTCTTCCAGAGGCGCGGTTTCCCGCAGCATGATCTCTGCATCGCAAAAAGGGGCATGTGCGCCGCCGCCGCCAACCCGGTGGTCTGTTGTGGCAACCAGAAATTCCTGATCGTTCTCGATCTCTTTGCCCTGATAGCGGACGTCGCTGATGCGCCCGGCTTCGCCTGTGATTCTCTTGCCGGCAAGGTCGTAGGCAGGCGGGCGCGACGGGTCGATCTGGTAGGTCAGCCCGTAGATCGTATCGAAGGTAAAGCCCGGCACGAGGGCATTCACAAGCAACTGATCCGGTTTTCCCGCCTCAAGCGTGTTGAAGATCAGCGCAGACCGTTCCAGCCACTCTTTGATGCGCGCGCCGGACGCCTTGACCGCCCAGACCTGATTGGCGTAGCGGTTCAGCCATACGATATGGCGTCGAAGCAATGTCCCGCTTGAGAAGGCGACAAAGTTCTCAGGCCCGTCAAAGCCGCCGGTCGCTGGCACGGATGCGGCCCCCAGCAAAGGCATGTGACCCAGAGCCGCCGCAATATCGTCGTTGGCCGCGATCATGCGGCGCACAGCTGTCATCTTGGCGCAATTCATCATCGCGGGCACAGGACTTGGCTGGGCGAGAGCGAAAAACGTATTCATCGGCTTGCCGATATGAGCCACGGTTTCCGACAGATACGCCCGCGTCAAGCTGTGCATCTCACGCACCAATGACACGATCGCGGGGCTTTCGGGGGCGTGCGGCAGGGACGAGCGCAGCGCCACGCGTTCTGCCGTGACTGTCCAGCCGTCAGAGCCTTTGGTCACAACTAGGTCGATCTGCCCGAAATCAGCGCCCGACGGGCCCGGTTGCACAACCGGCGTCTGGCCGATCATGCCACGGCGGCAATCCACGCCTGCGGTGCCTTCATAGTCCGTGCCGGGAAAGCGCAAATGCGTATGCCCGCCAATCACCGCATCGACTTCCGGCAGGTTTGCCACCTCAATGATCTGGTTTTGTGGCATATCGCCTTCATCGTGTATCGTGATGCCCATATGGGCCAAAACAACAATGATATCAGCGCCGTCTGCACGCAGGCGTTCGGTTTCACTGCGCAACGCCTCAAGGGCTGGGCTCAGTCTGGCGCTGTGTTCAAAGTGATGCCTGTTCCAAAACTGTGTCATTTGCGGGATCGCACCAGTAATGCCGATCTTGAGGGTTTCAGTCTGCCCGTCGCTCAGCGTTATGCTGCGGTTCAGCAAGACGCTTTTATGAAGACCTTCCAGCGGCGCGCCTGAGATGTTGCAGCAGACCGCTGGCGCTTCAAGCGCAGACAGCGTTTGCTGCAGATGCGCAAAGCCAAAGTCAAAGTCGTGGTTTCCTAGCCCGATGGCGTCATACCCTATCTGGTTCATGACCTTTGCCATAGGGTGCGCGCAGGCACGCGGGCTTCTTGCCAGAAAATCCGCAACCGGCGTGCCTTGAAATGTGTCGCCGTTATCCATCAGCAAGCACAAGTCCACCCCGTCGCGGGCGCTTTTGATCAGGTCGGCGATCTTTGCGAGGCTTCCCGTTTCACCGGGATGATCGCGTGCGTAGTCAAAGTCCAGCAGCTGCATGTGCAAGTCACTGGTCGCGAGCAAACGGACCCGCAGTTTCGGAAGTTGGCTGTCGAGAATTTCAGCCTCCTGACATTCGACGCAATACAACCCTTAGATGTTTTCTTTCTGGTGAATTCAAGGGTTCATAGCGTCCGAAACAGCTTTCTCCTTGCATGGGTGCGGGGCGCATGTCAGTGCTCAGCCCCAAAAAGGGGCATGAGCTGTGAAGCATGCAGAAACAGTAACTTTTGGCGGCAGCGGGTTGGATCGCGCGGCAGAAATCCGGGATGACCCAACGGCGATAGAGACCGCGCAGGCGGATGCCGCGACCCGTGCCATTGTGTTCTGGCGGGGAAAGCCCTTGATCACAGGGCCTGACCCGACCACTTTGGTCATGCTGCCGATGGACCACCGGATTTTTGAGCTTGCGACTGAGCCGCCGATCTTGCTGGGTCGCGAGGACGGGGCGGCACGTTTTGCCATAGATATCTCTGCATGGGTGCCTGCTGAAGGGGCCGATACGGTAGGCGCTTTTCATGACCCTTCTGAGCAGCGCCACGCTGATTTGCCTGCCGATTGCTTTTTTGCCGAATTGCGCCGTGTGATGACATGGTTGTCGCCGCGCGATGCTGAATTGGCCGCGACCGGCAAGGCCTTGCTGGCGTGGCACGACATACACGGCTTTTGTGCGCGCTGCGGCGAAAAGTCCATGATCACGCAAGCGGGCTGGCAACGAAAGTGTCCGGCCTGCGATGCCTCTCATTTTCCGCGCACCGACCCGGTGGTGATTATGCTGATCACCTTTGGCAACTCGGTGCTGATGGGGCGGTCGCCCGGTTGGCCGGACGGCATGTATTCGTTGTTGGCCGGGTTCGTTGAACCGGGTGAGACCCTTGAAGCCGCCGTACGCCGCGAGGTCTTTGAAGAAGCAGGCGTCGAGGTGGGGGAGGTGCGGTACCTATCCAGCCAGCCTTGGCCGTTTCCCGCATCTTTGATGATGGGATGCGCGGGCGACGCCCTGAGCGAGGAGATCACGATCGACCCCAAAGAGATCGAGGACGCCCGCTGGTTCACCCGGGAACAGATGATGGATGTTTTCGCCGGATTGAACCCGCAGGTCTTACCGGCGCGCAAAGGGGCCATTGCGCATTTTCTGCTGGAGCACTGGCTGGCGGATACGCTGGACGATTAAGGGCCATCTGTGAAAGTCGTTTGAGTGGAATTTTCAACGCAACAGGACATCAACGCACCGACGCATTCGGTTTTCGCATTCCTGTGCGATTTTGAAGCCTTCGAGAGAGAGGCCGTGCAGCGCGACATAACCGTGCAGCGCATAGCGACTGCACCGCGCGCCTGCGTGGGTAGCGCATGGTCGGCCAAGGCGCGGTTCTTTGACAAAGCGCATGATTTGCAGATTGAGCTCACAGAGCTTGTGCCGGACCACCGGATGGCGCTTGATGTTTTCTCCAAGGACCTCAAGGGGCGTCTGACGATTGACATTGAGGCTTTGCCACAGGACCGCAGCCGCCTGCGTGCCGTGGTGCAAGCCCACCCCCAGACATTCAGCGCACGGATATTGCTTCGGTCCGCGAAGGTAATGCGCATCGGTCTGGACAAACGCTTTGACGCGATGGTGGCGGGGGTGGTGCGTCGTATTGAGGCGCGCCCCGCACAGCAGCCCTAATCTGTGCTGCCTCTTCGGGCCGGGTACACGCCGAGGATGTCTACCATATTGGTGAAGTATTCCAGCTCTTCCAGCGCGCGCCTGACATGCGGGTCATCCGGGTGCCCTTCAATGTCGGCGTAGAACTGCGTTGCGGTGAAGGAGCCGCCAACCATGTAGCTTTCCAGCTTGATCATGTTCACGCCATTTGTGGCAAAGCCGCCCATGGCCTTGTACAGGGCCGCCGGGATATTGCGCACCTGAAAAACGAACGTTGTGATCATCTGCTCAGACCGCCTGCGCATATCAAGCTCATGCGCCATCAGCAGGAACCGTGTCGTGTTGTGATGCTCGTCCTCGATATCGCGCGCAAGAACGTCGAGGCCGTGAATGTCCGCCGCGACCACGCTTGCCAAGGCGCCCACACCTGGCACCGGATCGCGCGAAAGCTCTGCCGCAGCCCCCGCGCTGTCGGCGGCGGCCTCAGCGGTGATGCCATGTGCGTTCAGAAAGCGTTTCGCCTGGGGAATCAGCACCAGATGCGCTCTGACGTGTTTGACGTCATGGAGCGCCATGCCCTTAGGGGCCATCAGATTAATCCGTACGCGTACGAATTCTTCGTCGATGATGCGCAACCCACTTTGCGGCAGAAGCCTGTGAATATCCGCGACGCGACCATAAGTTGTGTTCTCAACAGGCAGCATGGCAAGGTCCGCATCCTTGTTGTGCAGGGTTGATACAGCATCCTCAAAGGTCGTGCAGGGAACAGGAATGGCATCTGGTCTTGCTTTCAGCACGGCTTCATGGCCGTATGCGCCAAGCTCGCCCTGAAAAGCGACGCGTTGGGATTTTGGGTGGCTCATAACGGTTTCCTAAGAGAATAATGGCATAGCAGGGGCGTTTCGTCGCGGTAACTATACCTTGCGCCAGTCAAGGTGAAGCCGTAGATACCGCGCAAATGCGCAGAGATGGGTGTAATACGGATGTTAGACACGATGACCTTTACCAAAGCCGCCGGCGGAATTTGCGGTGCGTTGCTTGTTTTTTTGCTTGGCAAGTGGGCCGCAGAAGAACTTTATCATTCCGACAGTCATGGTGAGGCGTCTTACGTCATCGAAGTTGCTGGAGCGGATGATGCTGCCGAAGCTGAACCAGAGGTGGATTTTGCCACGTTGCTGGCCTCTGCTGATGTGGACAAGGGTGCGCGTCAGTTCCGGAAATGCTCTGCCTGTCACCAGCTTGAAGACGGTGCAAATGGTGCGGGTCCGCATTTGTATGGCGTTGTTGGTCGCCCAAAAGGCGCCGTAGACGGCTTTACCTACTCTGACACAATCGCCTCCATGGGGGGGGAGTGGTCGCCTGAAAACTTGTCCGGGTTTATTGCAAGACCCTCCGCCTATGCGCCGGGCACATCCATGGGCTTCGCAGGCTTGCGGGACGCCGAAGACCGTGCTGACCTGATCGCTTACCTGCAAACGATCGGCCAATAAATCGAACGCCGGTTTACTACAAATTAACCAGATTGGTCGCTTGCTTAACGTGAGCGGCCTTTTTTGTTGAGATGTTGTGCCTTTACCGGGTCTCATCACTTTTTCGCAACTTGTATCTTGGCGTTCCCTGCCGTTAGCTTACATGCACAGGTAGTAAAGGCCGGAGAACCCGGTGCCAGAGCGGAGAAAGCACCCGATGACGATCTTTCAGGCCAGAACGGCTGCGTTTCAGACTTTTGCTCAAGTGTTGGAAAAACCACTTCAACTGTTCGCCTTGGTTGCTGCAGGCGCTGTGGCGGAATCTGCGACCGCGCAGGAAGAAATGGTCGTCAGCCACGGCTATTCGTTCTACGGAGACTTGACGTATCCTGCCGATTTTGAACGCTTTTCCTACGTGAACCCCGATGCGCCAAAGGGGGGTGACATTGCCTTAAGCGTTGTGGGCACCTTCGATTCAATGCATCCCTACACGCGCAAGGGCCGCGCCGGTGCGCTCTCGACGATTATGTACGAAAGTTTGCTGGGCGATGGCACGGGCGGCGCCTCTGCACCTGCAGATGTCTACGGCGAAAGCTACTGCTTGCTGTGCGAACGTGTTGAATACCCCGCAACAAAGGACTGGGTGATCTTTTACATGCGGCCGGAGGCGCGTTTTTCTGACGGCACACCCGTTACCGCGCATGATATCGCGTTCAGCCACAACCTTTTGTTGGACGAGGGCCTGAAGTCTTATGCGGATGCGGTGCGTCAGCGCATCCCAAAGGTCGAAGTGATCGATGACCACACGATCAAGTTTTACTTCACACCCGGAATTTCGCGCCGCAGCCTGATTGATCAGGTGGGGTTCGTGCCTGCCTGGTCAAAGAAGTGGTACGAGGAAACTGGTGCGGGTCTTGATGAGAGCCGCCTTGAAATCTCGCCCGGGTCCGGGCCTTACATGGTCGACAGTGTCGATGTGAACCGCCGCATCGTCTACAAGCGAAACCCCGATTATTGGGGCAATGACCTGCCGTTCAATGTGGGGCGGAACAACTTTGACACGATCCGCATTGAGTATTTTGGCGACGACACTGCGGCGTTCGAGGCGTTCAAGGCGGGTGAATACACCTTCCGCAGCGAAGGCGACTCCCGCAAATGGGCCACGGGGTATGACTTTCCCAAAGTGCGCGAGGGCCTTGTTGTCACCAAGGATTTGCCAAACGGGTCGCCTCCCACACCATCCGGCATCGTATTCAACCTGAACAGTGAGGCGTTGAAAAACAAGCAAGTGCGCCAAGCTGTGGCCCTTGCGTTCAACTTTGAATGGACAAATGAAAGTCTGCAATACGGCTTGTTCCGGCAGCGCGCCTCGTTCACGCAAGGCACCCCGTTGATGGCGACTGGTATCGCAGAAGGGGCTGAACTGGCCTTTCTGGAAAGCCTTGGCGACCTTGTGCCGCCCGCGATGCTGACCGAGCCTGCGCTGGTGCCGCACACCTCCCGCGAGGACCGGCTGCTTGATCGCCGCAACGTGCGCACTGCGATGGGTCTGTTGGATGAAGCTGGCTGGACCGTGGGCGACGATGGCATCCGCCGCAATGATGCGGGGGAGGTCCTGAAGCTGAACTTCCTGTTCAACAGTGCCACATCCCCGACGCTGAGTGCGGTGATGGAGAACTTTGTCTCCAACGTCTCAACGCTGGGGATAGACATCACCTTTGAGAAAGTGGACGCAGCACAATACACAACCCGCGAGCGTGACCGCGACTACGATCTGGTGTTTGATTCGTACGGTGCGTTTCTTGGAACGGGCACGGGTTTAATGCAACGCTACGGGTCAGAGGCTGCTGAATTCAGCCTTTTCAACCCCGCAGGCCTCGCCAGTCCGCTTGTGGACGCCATCATCGAACGGTCGTTAAACGCTGTCACGCGCGAGGAAGAACAGGCCAGCCTGATGGCGCTGGACCGGGCCTTGCGGTACGAATTCATTATGATCCCGGTCTGGTACAACCCAAGCCATTGGGTTGCGTTTTATGACCAGTATGAACATCCCGATGAGATACCTGCCTTTGCTTTGGGGCAGCTTGATTTCTGGTGGTACAACGCAGACAAGGCGGCGGCACTGCGTGCGGCTGGCGCGTTGAGGTAGCCCATGGGCGCCTATATCATCAGAAGGCTTTTGTTGATCATCCCAACGCTGTTGGGGATCATGATGATCAACTTTGCTTTGGTGCAATTCGTGCCCGGCGGCCCGGTAGAGCAGGCGATCGCCCGCATTCAGGGCGGCGGCGATGTCTTTGAAGGGTTTTCCGGCACAAACAATGATGCGGGAGCGCAAGACCTTGGCGGCAACGAAAGCGAATACATCGGCGCGCGCGGCTTGCCACCTGAATTCATCGCCGAGCTTGAAGCGGAATTCGGCTTTGACAAGCCGCCGGTAGAACGCTTCCTGAACATGATCTGGAACTACATGCGCTTTGACTTTGGCGAGAGTTATTTTAGGTCGATTTCCGTGATCGAGTTGATCAAGGAAAAGCTGCCGGTCTCGATTACGCTGGGGCTGTGGTCGACCTTGATTGCCTATCTTGTGTCTATCCCGCTGGGCATTCGAAAAGCGGTGCGTGATGGCTCCAAATTCGACACATGGACGTCCGGGCTGATTATTGCGGCCTACGCGATCCCCGGGTTCCTCTTTGGCATTTTGTTGCTCGTGCTCTTTGCGGGCGGGTCGTATTTCCAGATTTTCCCGTTGCGCGGCCTGACGTCTGACAACTGGGAGGATTTGACCGCGTTTGGCAAGGTGATCGACTACTTCTGGCACATCACGCTGCCAGTCGTAGCCTCAACGATATCCGCCTTTGCGACCCTGACGCTTCTGACCAAGAACAGCTTTCTGGACGAGATCAAGAAACACTATGTGATGACCGCGCGGGCCAAGGGCCTGTCAGAGGCGCGGGTGCTTTATGGGCATGTCTTTCGCAATGCGATGCTGATCGTCATTGCGGGGTTCCCGGCCGTGTTCATCGGCGTTTTCTTTGGGGGTTCGCTGATTATCGAGACGATCTTCAGTCTGGATGGTCTGGGCCGGCTTGGGTTCGAGGCGGCGGTCGCGCGGGATTATCCTATCGTCTTTGGCACGCTGTTCATCTTTGGCCTCATTGGTCTGGTGGTAGGGCTGCTGTCTGACCTGATGTATGTGCTGGTCGACCCGCGCATCGACTTCGAACGGCGGGAGGGTTAGGCCGTGGCTATGCGTGAACCTGCCTCTGATGCCATGCCCGCAGGCGCTGCGGACGTACAGGATTCGACGCCGAAAAAACCGTGGCTGTCACCGCTCAATCAGCGCCGCTGGCGCAATTTCAAACGCAACAGGCGTGCCTATTGGTCTCTGTGGATTTTTGGAATTCTGTTCGGCTTGTCTTTGTTCGCCGAGTTTCTGGCCTACGACAAGCCGATCCTCGTTCAGTATCGGGGTGAATATTACACGCCGATCTGGAATTTCTACCCTGAGACAGCGTTCGGCGGTGATTTTCAGACAGAAGCCGTCTACCGCGATCCCGAGGTTAAATGCCTGATTGCAACTGGTGGTCTGGATCTGTGCTTTGATGATCCTGAGGGATACATCGAAGATGCTGAGGACGGGATTGTAGAGGGCGAGGCGATCGAAAAGGGGTGGGCGCTGTGGCCGCTGATCCCGTATTCTTTCGACACGGCTGTGGACCGGCCGGGTGCTGCGCCGCTGCCGCCGAATGGCGAAAACCTGCTGGGCACGGATGGCACCAAACGCGATGTTCTGGCCCGCGTCATCCACGGGTTTCGATTGTCGATCTTCTTTACCTTGCTGGTGACAGGCGCATCCAGTCTCATCGGGATTATCGCAGGGGCTGTGCAGGGGTATTTCGGCGGCAAGACCGATCTGATTTTCCAGCGCATCATCGAGATATGGGCGTCAACGCCATCGCTTTACATCATCATCATCATGTTTGCCATTCTGGGGCGAAGTTTCTGGTTGCTGGTGTTCCTCATGGTTTTGTTCGGCTGGATGTCGCTGGTGGGTGTTGTCCGCGCGGAATTCCTGCGCGCTCGCAACCTTGAATATGTGCGTGCGGCGCGTGCCTTGGGCGTGAGCAACGTCACTATCATGTTCCGGCACATGCTGCCCAACGCGATGGTGGCCACGCTGACCATGCTGCCGTTTATCGTAACGGGCACAATTGCAACGCTTGCAGGTCTGGACTTTCTGGGCTTTGGTCTGCCGTCCTCTGCGCCCAGCATCGGAGAGCTGACCTTGCAAGCCAAACAGAACCTGCAAGCGCCGTGGCTGGCCTTCACGGCATTTTTCACCTTTGCGATTATGCTGTCACTGCTGATCTTTATCTTCGAGGGCATTCGCGATGCCTTTGACCCCAGAAAGACGTTCTCATGACGGCACTTTTGGACGTCAAGGACCTGCGCGTGGCGTTCCAGCAGGATGGTCAGTTGACCGAAGCCGTTAAAGGCGTAAGCTTTTCGCTAAGCCGTGGTGAAACCGTGGCTTTGGTGGGCGAATCCGGGTCAGGGAAATCTGTGTCTGCACTTTCCACCGTGTCTTTGCTGGGCGACAGCGCGCATGTGTCCGGGTCGGTCACCTATGATGGGCAGCAGATGATCGGCGCGGATGAGACGCTGTTACGCAAAGTGCGCGGCAACGACATCAGTTTCATCTTTCAGGAGCCGATGACCTCGCTCAACCCCCTGCACACCATCGAAAAACAGTTGGCCGAAAGCCTTGCTTTGCATCAGGGGTTGGTCGGCGATACCGCGCGCCAGCGGATCGTCGAATTGCTGGAGCAGGTCGGCATTCAGGATGCCGCCGACCGGATATCGAGTTATCCGCATCAGTTGTCCGGGGGGCAGCGGCAGCGTGTGATGATCGCCATGGCGCTGGCCAACAAACCGGACGTTCTGATCGCGGATGAGCCCACTACTGCGCTTGATGTAACGATTCAGGCGCAAATCCTCGACCTGCTCAAAGACCTGAAAGACAGGCTGGGTATGGGGCTTTTGTTCATCACCCATGACCTGGGGATCGTGCGGCGCATTGCAGACCGTGTCTGTGTGATGCAGCACGGTCAGATCGTAGAGCAAGGCCCGACCCACGAGATTTTCGGCGCGCCCAAGCATCCCTATACGCAAAAGCTCTTGGGCGCTGAGCCGTCGGGCGTGCCTGCGCCTGTTGCGCCTGATGCCCCGGTGATCGCGAAAACTGACAACCTGAAAATCTGGTTTCCGATTGAACGGGGCCTTTTGCGCCGCACGGTTGGCTATGTGAAGGCCGTGAACGACGCGAGCCTTGAGGTGCGCGCAGGCGAGACAATCGGGATCGTCGGCGAGAGCGGTTCAGGCAAGACGACCACTGCGCTGGCGATCATGAGGCTGATCACATCTGAGGGCGGTATTACCTTTCTGGGCGACGATGTGCGCCGATGGTCCACGCGGCAATTGCGGGCCTTGCGCAAAGATATGCAGATTGTGTTTCAGGACCCTTTTGGCAGCCTGAGCCCGCGCATGACCTGTGCGCAGATCATCTCCGAAGGGTTGGACATTCACAAAGTGGACCCAAGCCGCAACAACCGTGATCTGGTGCACGAAGTGATGGAAGAGGTGGGGCTCGATCCGGCGACCATGGACAGGTACCCGCACGAATTCTCTGGCGGTCAGCGACAGCGCATCGCCATCGCGCGGGCCATGGTGTTGCGGCCCAAGTTGCTGGTGCTGGACGAGCCGACCTCCGCCCTTGATATGACCGTACAGGTGCAGATCGTCGATCTGTTACGCGATTTACAAAAGAAATACGGGCTGGCGTATATTTTCATCAGCCACGATCTGAAGGTGGTGCGCGCCATGTCCCACAAGGTGATGGTCATGAAGCGGGGCGACGTGGTCGAGGCGGGTGCGGTCGATCAAATATTTGACGCGCCACAGCATGACTATACGCAAACGCTGCTTGCCGCTACCACCTGAGCTTAAATCGCTGATGCGTGCCCGGCGCTGGACATGTCATAGGCATCAAAATGCCGTGCCACGATCCGGGTCAGGGCTTGAGCCTCTGTTGGGATCATCAGGCGGCCGCTGCGAAAGCGTATGACATCGCCAAACTGGTCAGCGGCGCTGCGTAAAAGCGCGTTGATGTGATTGCCCTGCGTTGGAAACTCATCGACCAGATTGGCCGCGTCTATCTCAAAGTCGCACATGATCATTTCGATCAACCGGCTGCGCAAACGGTCCTCTGCGGAAAAGACGTGCCCGCGGGACGTGGCAAATTCACCTGCCCGGATGGCTTTTGTGTAAGCCCCCGTCGCTGCATTGTTCTGCGCGTAGCCTTGCGGAAACTTGGAAATGGACGACGCCCCCAAACCGATCAGGACGTCCGATGTGTCATCGGTGTAACCTTGGAAATTGCGCCGCAAGCGACCGCTTTGGGCGGCAATGGCAAGACCGTCGGTTGGGGTCGCAAAGTGGTCGATGCCAATCTGGCGGTATCCGTCCCAGTCAAACAGTTGGCGGGCGGTTTCAAAAAGCTGCAAACGCTCTTCGGGCGGTGGCAACGCCTCTGTCGGGATCAGTGCCTGACGCCGCGCCATCCATGGCACATGCGCATAGCCGTAAAGTGCAACCCTGTCCGGTGTGAGGGTCAGCAGCTTTTGAACGGTCGAGGCGATCTTGTGCCTTGTCTGATGCGGCAGGCCAAAAAGAATATCCGCATTAAGCGATCCGATGCCAACATCGCGCAGTGCCAGTGCGGCGTCGCGTGTGACTTCAAACCCTTGCCGTCTGCCGATCGTCTCCTGAATGTCGTGGTCAAAATCCTGAACGCCGATGGAGGCGCGGGTCATACCTGCCGCTGCCAGCGCATCGATTCGTCTTTGGTCAATCTCGTTGGGATCAATCTCGACAGAGAATTCGGCATTCTCTGCCAGAGGCAGGACATCGCCGACGGTGCCCGCCAGATCTGCAATCATGGATGCGTTCAAAAGGGTCGGTGTGCCGCCCCCCCAATGCATGCGGCCCAGTGTCACCCCTGCAGGCAGATGCTGCTTGAGAATTTCCAATTCGCTTTGCAGTGTCAGCAGGTAGGCAAGCACAGGTTCGGTGGATTGTGTGCCTTGCGTCCTGCATGCGCAAAACCAGCATAGTCTACGGCAAAAGGGGATATGCAGGTACAATGAGATGCGACTGCCAGGGGGGATCGCCGCCACCCAATCTGAGAAGTGTCCCGCGCCAACCTCTTTCGAGAACTGGGGCGCTGTCGGGTAGCTGGTGTATCTTGGGACGTTAGTCGCAAAAAGTCCGAGCTTGGCAAGTTTGGATGTCATTGTCATAATACATGTATGGGAACTTCTGTGTCTAGTAGCCTTGACACAGATCAACTGGAGCCAACTAACGTGCAAAATTCTGTTTCGACAGCAATTCAGGACTGTGCAGACTGCCCAATTCGCCATCGGGCTGTCTGTGCTAGATGTGACGCGGACGAACTGGCCAAGCTGGAAGACATGAAATACTACCGCAGCTTCACAGCGGGTCAGACCGTTATGTGGGCGGGGGATCAGATGGACTTTGTCGCCTCTGTTGTGTCTGGCGTGGCGTCGCTGACGCAAACGATGGAAGACGGTCGGACACAAATGGTGGGTCTGTTGCTGCCGTCGGATTTCGTTGGCAGGCCCGGTCGGTCTAAGGCGATGTACACGGTCACGGCCAGTAATGATCTGGTCATGTGCTGTTTCCGGCGGAAACCGTTTGAGACTGTCATCGCCAACACGCCGCATATCGCGCACAGGCTGCTGGAGATGACGCTGGATGAGCTGGACGCGGCGCGCGAATGGATGCTTGTGCTGGGTCGCAAAACCGCCAGAGAAAAGATTGCGTCGCTGTTGTCGATCATCGCCCGGCGCGATGCGATCTTGCAGCCGTTGAGCGCGATCGAAACGCTGGAATTCGATCTGCCGCTGACGCGAGAGGCGATGTCCGACTACCTTGGTCTGACGTTGGAGACGGTCAGTCGTCAAATGTCGGCGCTAAAACGGGACGGGGTTATCACGTTGAAGGGTAAACGTGGCGTAATCGTGCCTGACATGGCCCGGCTTCTTGAAGAAGCCGGTGATGACAGTGATGGCGGTTTGCTCAGCTGATCTGCGGTCAATGCGCCATTAGAACCGGGACGGATGTATGCTCCAGAATGTCCCGGGTAGCACCTCCCATGATGGCTTCGCGGAAGCGGGAGTGTCCGTAGGCCCCCATGACCAACAGCCCCGCGTTCATGTCGATGACATGCCGCGACAGCTTGTCGCTGACACTGCTACCGCTGCGCGACATGACCTGAATGTCGCAATGCACCCCATGGCGCGCAAGAAAAACGGCAAGATTACCGCCCGGATCAGAGCGGTCAGGCCCATGATCGGGCGGATCAATGATCGCGATGTGAACCGATTTGGCCGCCTGAAGGAAGGGAATGGCGCACCTTATGGCGCGCAGCGACTGCGGGCTTTCGTTCCATGCCACGACCACATCTGATGGCACATCCTTCATCTCGGCCTTTGGCACAACGAGGGTGGGGCGCTTGGCGTCAAACAACAGGGCTTCAAGCAGCAAAACAGCATCGCGTCCTGATCCGTCCTTGTAGGGTTGTCCGGCCAAGGCCAGATCACCAAACCGCGCGCCGTTTGCGACAATGCGGCCTGTATCCGCCAGATTGCCCAGCGCGCTGGTTGCGTTCCACATGATCCCTTCATCCGCGAGGTCTTTTTCAACGGCATGCCGGATTCTCTCGGCCTTGGCGTGCGTTTCTGTGATCGCGGCTTCCATGATGACAGCATTGGCACCCACCTCGTAGTAGCTGCTGCGCGCCCGGTCCATGCCCATGCACATGACCTCAAGGTGTGCGTCAAACCGGCGCGCTAAATCCGTGGCCATTGTCAACACCGGTTGAGATGTCTGTTCCTCAGAGAGCACCGTGAAAATTGTTTTGTAGTCCATGGCTTAGACCCCCTCAGTCTTGTGTTTCTACGACTTCAGTCTAGCACCCCGCGCGGCGTCTGCTTTGATCGCTATCAAATGAAAGGAATGTTTTGTTGACACAGATCAAAGCATCTTTCCTTCCGATCCGCCAAATCTGGGGCAGGAACCAAGTGGGGCCGGGGGACGTAGTGTGTCCGCTGGTCTGAGCCGAGAGGAAGGGACACCTCAGTATGAATACTGAAACACAAAATTACGCGAAGCTGGTGCTTCTGGGGATACTCACCCTGTTCACCATGATCGCGGCCAGCTATGCGAGAGACATCGCATATCAGGTACACATGGTCATTTTCATGGTCATCGCAGGCGGCTTTTTTCTGCACACGTTGCGCAATATCGATGAGCCGAGAAAACCAATAAACCATGACGAATATTTTGATGATGTGGTGCGCGCCGGGGTCATCGCAACTGCCTTCTGGGGCGTTGTTGGCTTTCTTGTGGGCGTCTTCATTGCGTTCCAGCTGGCCTTCCCTGGGCTCAATTTCGAATGGGCGCAGGGATATCTGAATTTCGGACGGCTTCGCCCGTTGCACACCTCGGCTGTGATTTTTGCCTTTGGGGGGAACGCCTTGATTGCGACGGCATTCTTTGTCGTGCAGCGTACTTCTGCGGCGCGGCTCTGGGGCGGTAATCTGGGCTGGTTCGTATTCTGGGGCTATCAGCTTTTCATTGTGCTTGCGGCAACTGGGTACATTCTGGGCGGCACGCAGTCGAAAGAGTATGCAGAGCCTGAATGGTACGTCGATCTTTGGCTCACCATCGTCTGGCTGGCTTTTCTGGCGACTTATCTTGGCACAATCATCAAGCGCAAGGAGCCGCACATCTACGTGGCCAATTGGTTCTATCTTGCCTTTATCGTGACTGTGGCCATGCTGCATGTGGTCAATAACATTTCCATCCCCGTCTCGATCTGGGGCAGCAAATCCGTGCAGGTCTTTTCCGGCGTACAAGACGCGATGGTCCAGTGGTGGTATGGCCACAACGCGGTGGGCTTCTTCCTGACAGCGGGTTTCCTCGGCATGATGTACTATTTTGTGCCCAAGCAAGCAGAACGCCCCGTGTTCAGCTATAAGCTGTCGATCATTCACTTCTGGGCGTTGATCTTCCTGTATATCTGGGCAGGTCCGCACCATTTGCACTACACTGCTTTGCCGGACTGGGCGGGTACACTCGGCATGGTCTTCTCGATCATTCTGTGGATGCCAAGCTGGGGCGGCATGATCAACGGTCTGATGACGCTGCAAGGCGCATGGGACAAGCTGCGGACCGATCCGGTTCTGCGGATGATGGTGACGTCACTGGCATTCTACGGCATGTCCACTTTCGAAGGACCGATGATGTCGATCCGCTCTGTTAACAGCTTGAGCCACTACACAGACTGGACGATCGGGCACGTGCATTCCGGTGCGCTTGGCTGGAACGGTCTTGTGACCTTCGGGGCCCTTTATTATCTGGTGCCGGTTCTGTGGAAACGCTCGGGTCTATACAGTCTCAAGCTGGTCAGCTGGCACTTCTGGCTGGCGACCATCGGCATCGTGCTCTACGCGGCATCGATGTGGGTGACCGGCATCATGGAAGGCCTGATGTGGCGTGAGGTTGATGCAAACGGGTTCCTTGTGAACAGCTTTGCCGACACCGTAAGTGCCAAATTCCCGATGTATGTGGTCCGCGGATTGGGTGGGGTCATGTTCCTCTCCGGCGCGCTGATCATGTGCTACAACCTATGGATGACTGTGCGCGCTGCACCTGCGAAAGCAGGCCTCGGCACAGCTGTCCCTGCTGAATAAGGAGGGGAAAGATGTCTAGGATCCTCGAAAAACATAAAATCATCGAGACCAACGCAACCCTTCTTTTGGTCCTCAGCTTTCGGGTGGTGACGGTCGGGGGGATCGTGCAGATCGTCCCGCTGTTCTACCTCGAGAACACGATTGAGGAAGTAGAAGGCATGCGGCCCTATTCGCCGCTAGAGCTTACGGGTCGTGATATCTACATCCGCGAAGGCTGCTACGTCTGTCACAGTCAAATGATCCGGCCGATGCGCGATGAAGTCGAACGGTACGGTCACTACTCACTGGCGGCGGAATCGATGTATGATCACCCGTTCCAGTGGGGCTCCAAGCGGACAGGGCCTGACCTTGCCCGTGTGGGTGGTCGTTACTCGGACGATTGGCACATCGACCACCTGCGCAGTCCGCAATCGGTCGTGCCGGAATCGATCATGCCGAAGTATCCCTATCTGGAAACCACGCTGATCGAGCCTGATCACATCGAAGATCTGATCTCGACACATCAACTTGTCGGCGTGCCTTACACCGACGAAATGGTGGAAGTGGCCGCAGCAGACTTCCGGGCTCAAGCTGATCCGGACAGTGACTTCGACGCGATGCTGGAACGCTATCCGGGGGCGCAGGTGCGCAACTTTGATGGCCAGCCCGGCATCTCGGAGGCCGACGCGCTGATCGCCTATCTGCAAATGCTGGGCACGTTGGTTGATTTCTCGACCTTCACACCAGACGCAAGCCGGTAAAGGAGAAAACACATGGAAACCTATTCTCTCCTGCGTGAATTCGCTGACAGCTGGATGCTTCTGGTGCTCTTTTGTGTCTTCGTCGGCATCTGGTTCTGGGTCATCAGGCCCGGTTCCGGTGCGGTGCACGACGAGGCCAAGAACATGATCTTCCGAAATGATGAACGACCCGCTCCCCAAGAGGAGGCAAAACAATGAGTAAAGTACCCCCTAAACAAGAGGGTGATCCCAACACCACCGGCCATAGCTGGGACGGGATCGAAGAGTTTGACAACCCCATGCCGCGCTGGTGGCTGTGGTGCTTTTATCTGACCATCATCTGGGGCATCGGCTACGTGATCATGTATCCGGCCTGGCCTTTGGTGAATTCGGCAACGGCGGGCCTTCTGGGCTATTCCACAAGGGGTGAGGTCGCCGAAGAAATCGCGGCTGTCGAAGCGGCCAACGAAGGGATCAATGCGCAGCTTGCCTCCGCAGAACTGACAGCGATTGTCGATGATCCAAATCTCAACGGTTACGCGGTCTCTGCAGGTGCTGCCGTCTACCGGACATGGTGCACCCAGTGTCATGGCTCGGGTGCTGCGGGCTTTGTCGGCTACCCGAACCTTCTGGATGATGACTGGCTGTGGGGCGGCGATATCGAAGCGATCCATACGACCATTGCGCACGGTATTCGCAACGAGGACGACCCGGACGCCCGCTATTCGGAAATGCCTGCCTATGGTGACATTTTCGAGACTGAAGAGATCGAACAGGTGGTCAACTACGTGATGACCCTGTCCGGCGGGACGGCTCTTGATGGGTCAAAAGTCGATGCCGGCTCAGAGCTTTTCTACGACAACTGTGCCGCCTGTCACGGCGACGAGGGGTTGGGGAATATCGATCTTGGTGCGCCCAACCTTTCAGATGCCATCTGGCTCTATGGGGGGGATTACGACACGCTGATCGAGACTGTGACCTACAGTCGCTATGGCGTTATGCCTCCTTGGACCCAGCGTCTTTCCGAGGCTGAAATCAGGTCAGTTGCGCTTTACGTTCACCAACTTGGTGGCGGCGAATAGTCCGCCCCTGAGCATGCGGCCAGTTTGACGGCTGGCCGCATTGATACCCACAGCGCTTTCACGTTTCATCGGCAAGGATACCTTTCGTGACAGATCAAGCAACGCCTCCAAGCCTCTATGCCGCGCGCGAACCGATTTTCCCGCGCCGGGTGTCAGGCAAGTTCCGCAATCTCAAATGGGTCATCCTCGTGGTGACACTGGGCATTTACTACATCGTCCCGTGGATTCGCTGGGACCGTGGCCCGGAGCTGCCTAATCAGGCGGTCCTGCTCGATCTTGCCCACCGGCGGTTCTATTTCTTCTGGATCGATATCTGGAGCCACGAATTCTACTTTGTTGCCGGGCTCTTGATCATGGCGGGGCTGGGGCTGTTCCTGTTCACCTCTGCCCTGGGACGGGTCTGGTGTGGCTACACCTGTCCGCAGACTGTCTGGACGGATCTTTTCATCCTCGTTGAGCGCTGGATTGAAGGCGACCGCAACGCTCGTCTGCGTCTGCACCGCCAGAAAAAGCTGGATGCGCGCAAGGTGCGTCTGCGTCTGACCAAATGGACCCTTTGGCTGTTGATTGCCGTGTCAACGGGCGGGGCGTGGGTGTTCTACTTTGCCGATGCGCCCACGCTGTTTGTTGACTTGTTCACCGGACAGGCGGCGGCTGTGGCCTACGTCACAGTGGCCATTCTGACGGCGACGACCTTTATTTTTGGCGGCTTCGCGCGCGAGCAAATCTGCGTATACGCCTGCCCCTGGCCGCGCATTCAGGCCGCCATGATGGATGAAGAAACGCTAACCGTGGCCTACCGCGAATGGCGCGGCGAGCCTCGGAAACATAGTGAAGAGGTCGAAGCAGGCGCCGAAATGGGCGACTGCATCGACTGCATGGCCTGCGTGAACGTCTGCCCCATGGGCATCGACATCCGCGACGGGCAACAGTTGGAATGCATTACCTGTGCGCTGTGCATCGACGCATGTGACGATGTGATGGACAAGATCGGAAAGCCGCGCGGTCTGATCGACTATCTGGCGCTGTCCGATGAGACACGCGAACGGGCAGGGGCCGAACCGCGCGCTGTCTGGAAACACGTCTTTCGCCCCCGCACTATGCTGTATACCGGGCTTTGGTCCTTTGTGGGCATTGCACTGGTTGTGGCGCTGTTTGTGCGCGCAGACATCGAGGTGACTGTGGCACCCGTGCGCAATCCTACGTTTGTCACCATGTCGGATGGATCAATCCGCAACACCTACGACATCCGCTTGCGCAACAAGAACAATGATGAACGGTTGTTCCGCCTGTCTGTACAGGGCGATCCGGCCATCCGCATTCAACTGGAAGGCACGCCCTACGGGTCCGTAGAGGTCGGGGCCGATATGTCTCATTTGCAGCGGGTTTATGTAATTGCACCGCCCGCCTCGCCGCCTGCACAGGGCGAAAGGACTGAAATCCGCTTTTGGATCGAAGACCTGACCAACGGCGATCGGGCTTACAACGACAGCAGTTTTGTCGGAAGGGGAGAAAACTGATGAAGAGAGAGAAACCAATTACCGGATGGCACATTGCGGCAATTTTTGTTGGTGGCTTTTCGGTGATCGTCGCCGTGAACCTGACGCTTGCCTACAGCGCGATCTCAACCTTTCCCGGGCTTGAAGTGAAAAACTCCTATGTGGCCAGTCAGCAGTTTGATCGCAGCAAGGAAGCCCAAGAGGCGTTGGGCTGGACAGTCAAAGCGCAGGCCGAAGATGGAATGGTCGCGTTAAGTGTCACAGATCAGGCAGGCGCACCGGTCGAGCTTGCCTCTCTGGACGCAACGCTGGGCCGCGCCACACACGTGCAAGACGACCAAAAGCCAGATTTCACGTTTGACGGTCGCAGCTATGTCGCACCGGTTGAACTGGCGGCTGGCAATTGGAATATCCGGCTTGTGGCACAGGCGCAAGACGGAACCCTGTTCCAGCAGCGCGTGATCTTGCACGTTGCGCAACAAAAGTCGTGACCGCGCTAAGCACAAATACGGTTGCCTGTCCGGGGTGTCTTGCCACGCCAGTCGCACCCAAAGACGATGCGCCAAAAGTGGCGCGGCTGATGCTGTCGCTGCCTGGCATTCACTGTCAGGCCTGTATCCGCGCTGTTGAAACAGCCCTTGAAGCACACCAGGGCGTGCGTTCCGCGCGGGTGAACCTGACCCTCAAACGGGCGCTGATCGAAGCCGATGATGCTGTGACCGCGCAAGACCTTGCGCGCTGCGTGGAAAAAGTGGGCTTCGAGGCGCATGAGCTGGACCCAGAGATTTTAGGCGAAACGGCCAGCAGCAGTGCCGAACGCAGCTTGCTGATGCGCGTGGCGGTCGCCGGTTTTGCGTCGATGAACGTCATGCTTTTGTCTGTGGCCGTCTGGTCCGGGGCGGCCGACGCGACGCGTGATCTGTTTCACTGGATTTCTGCCGCCATCGCCTTGCCCGCGATTGCCTATGCCGCGCAACCATTCTTTGCGCAAGCCTGGTCTGCCTTGCGTGCGGGTCGGTTGAACATGGATGTGCCGATCTCTTTGGCCATTCTTCTCGCCCTTGGCACGTCTTTGTGGGAAACGTCCTTGTCGGGCGAGCATGCCTACTTTGATGCGGCGATCATGCTGACCTTCTTTTTGCTGGCGGGGCGTTGGCTTGAGGCGCGCGCGCGGCGTGCAGCCCGGTCTGCCGCCGAAGAACTGACCGCTTTGGAAGTACCGCGCGCGTTGCGCATAACACCCACCGGGCCAGAGGACGTTTCTGTCGCGTCTTTGGCCATAGGTGACATGGTTCTTGTAAAACCCGGCGCGCGTGTGCCGGTGGACGGCAAGGTGGTCGACGGCACCTCAGAGATCGACCGCGCCATGCTGACCGGAGAAGCTTTGCCTGAGGTGCGAAGGGCCGGCGACAGGTTAATGGCGGGTGAGATCAACCTGACAGGCCCGCTGACCCTGAAGGCCGAAGCGGTCGGGCAGGACACCTCTTTGCAACGGATGGCGGCCCTTGTCGCGGTGGCAGAAAGTGGCAGGTCACGGTACAATTCTTTGGCGGATGCGGCTGCGAAGCTTTATGCCCCCGGCGTTCATATTCTGTCGCTGCTGTCTTTTCTGGGATGGATCGCATGGACAGGCGATTTCCGTGTAGCATTGAACATTGCGGCGGCCGTCTTGATCATCACGTGCCCCTGCGCGCTGGGACTTGCGGTGCCTGCGGTCACAACCGCGGCTTCCGGGCGACTGTTTGCCAAAGGGTTGCTGGTGAAAGATGCCACCGCTCTTGAGCGCTTGGCCGAAGTCGATCACGTGGTGTTTGACAAAACCGGGACGCTGACCATGGGAACGCCGCGCGTCCTGAACTGGGATGATCTGCCTGCCGATCACCGTCGCATTGCCTTTGCTTTGGCGCGCGACAGCGTGCATCCGCTGTCTTTGGCCATTGCCGCACGGGCAGAGGCTGATTGCATTGACCACATTGACCTGACAGAACTGCAAGAGCGCCCCGGCTTTGGTACCGAAGCGCGCATGGACGCGCGCACTGTTCGGCTTGGGCGCCCGGATTGGATTGGCGCTGCAACGGACAGTGAAAGCCTATGCGCGGCTCTTGATGCGGGAGATGGCCTTCCCGTGATGATCCGCTTTGAAGACGATTTGCGCCCCGGTGTATCCGCGCTTTTGGGCGTGTTGGCGTCACGGGGCATACCCGTGACGATGCTCACTGGTGACAGGCAAAGCGCTGCCGCTGCGATGGCCCAGCGATTGGGCATCGAAGACTGGCATGCAGCAATGCTGCCCGCAGACAAGATCAGCTTTGTCGAGGCGCTTTGTCAGGCAGGGTCCAAACCCCTGATGGTTGGGGATGGGATGAATGACACCGCCGCACTGGCTGCGGCTCACGTGTCGATCAGCCCGGCGGAGGCCATGGATGCGGCCCGTGCTGCGTCCGATGTCGTGCTGCTTGGCAAAGATCTGGCCCCTGTTGGTGTGGCAATTGCCATCGCCTGTTCGGCCCGTCGCCGCATCAAGCAGAACTTCAGGATTGCAACGGTTTATAATGTGATTGCGGTGCCGTTGGCGGTGGCTGGCCTCGCCACGCCGCTTATTGCGGCCTTGGCGATGTCGCTGTCTTCGATTACCGTATCTGTGAACGCGTTGAGGTTATCGGAGCGATCATGAACGTACTGGCTTATCTGATTCCAATTTCGCTGGTTCTTGGTGGGCTGGGCCTTTGGGCGTTTTTCTACACACTCCGCTCAAGCCAATACGAAGATCCGGAGGGCGATAGCCGCCGGATCCTCGATACGTCTTGGGATGAGCGGCCGAAGCCAGACTAAGCCCCTTTAAGAGGGGCCCACCATTGCGCAGCTGATGTTTCTTGCGGCAAGCCTGCGGCAGGCAAGATCGGCGGTGTCTCTCGTCATTCCCAGAAAGTTCGCATCAAAACCCGCTGGGCGTTTAACGACCTTCCGCAGTGTTCCTTCAAGCGTGGTCATTTCGGCAAGTGCCGTTGTCACCAGTGCCCGCTCTGCGGAATACCTTGTGGGGAAGCGTCCAACAGTTACACCCCATTGTCGCCCGCCAGAGGTAGACAGCCTGGTGACAACCTCTTGTTCAACCGGCTTGGGGGCAGCCGCCTCAATAACGGATGGGGACACAGGGCGCATGACGGGCCGCAGCGTGACAAGACGCGGCAACGATGCTGCGCGCGCTGGCTTTACAAACGCGACGGGCTCAGGGGCTGTGGTCTTGGCCACGGCAATCGCGTTGGCAATGTCGCTGGACAGAACGCCGCTCGTGCTGGCGCGTGCGATAGCGGCATCGTCCAGTGCAGGATATTCGACCGGTGCCAGGCTGGCGACCAGTTCGGATGCATCAACGGGAGCGGGCCTTTGTTGGGGGCGCAAGCTTACTTTGAGCGTGCTGGGGCGTTTCACGCTGCCTGCTCCTGCCGACTTAAACGAAGGCGCCCGTTGAGGCTTGCGCAGTGCCGCGCGGGTTGGTGCCCTTTTGAAACCCATGTCCAACAGTTCTGCCACGCGTGCGTTGCGTGCTGTTGTTGAGGACCCACCAAAGACTGTCGCAATGATCCGCTCTTGCCCGCGTTCGGCAGAGGCCACAAGATTGAACCCCGCAGCCCGCGTATACCCGGTTTTGATGCCATCTGCGCCACGATACGCAGCCAGCAAACGCCGATTGGTGTTCGAGACGTTCTTTATGCCAGCATGCGTGGATGTGCGCGAAAACAGGTTATAGTACTCGGGAAAATCATAGAGCACATGGCGCCCAAGGATTGTCATGTCGCGCGCGGTGCTCATGTGCCCTTTTTCAGTCAGGCCATGCGCATTCTTGAACGTCGTGTTGGTCATGCCCAGTGCTTTTGCCGTTCTGGTCATGCGGCGGGCAAATGCAGCTTCGGACCCTTCCAAGGCTTCCCCAATCGCCGTTGCAGCATCATTTGCAGATTTGATCGCCGAGGCCCGTATCAGATACCTGAATGCAATGCGCTGGCCGGACCGCAACCCAAGTTTCGATGGTGGTTCAGAGGCGGCATGTCGCGAGATCTTCACTTTTGTGTCCAGCGAAATCTCCCCGCTTTCGACAGCCTGAAACGCAATATACAGCGTCATCATTTTGGTCAGGGATGCCGGGTGAAGTCTGGTATCTGCGTTACGGGAATGGAGAACCTTCCCCGTCCGCGCGTCCATGACCATTGCTGCATAAGGAGCTGCTGCCGCGCTTAACGGAAGCAAAACCAATACCCATAATGCCGCAAAAATAAATAGCCCGTACCGGGCCGGCTTGCTGCGCCGCACCTTCATAGTATCCGCCTCTTTTCTGCCTCGTGCCGTCAATTTTTTCTGACTGGCTTGTTATTCGTCAAATCGTAGCACAGGAGCGGGTTTCGATAAACCTATGAATTAAGGGATTTCTGTTAACTTTCGGTAACCAAGAAAAAATGTCCAAATTTCGGGCAAGGCGTTGATGTTTAGTCGAAATCGGCGAGCAAATCCGGCAGGTTCTTCAAATCTGGCAGCGACTGAAACCGTTCCGGATCAGTTGGCGCTGCGGCAAGTTCCAAATCCCACGTCACCTCATACGGGATATGAACGGCCCAACCACCGGCATCCAGAACCGGCAGGATGTCAGATTTGAGGGAGTTGCCGACCATCATGCTTGCTTGTGCCCCATCGCCGAGCCGATTGAAAACCTCCGTATACATTTGGACATTCTTGTCAGAAACGATTTCGACCGCATCAAACAATTCACCAAGACCCGACTGTGCCAGTTTGCGTTCCTGATCCAACAGGTCGCCCTTGGTGATCAGCACAACCCGGTGTTTGTGTTTGGCCGCCTCAACGGCAGCTTGGGCGTGCGGCAACAGGTCCACCGGGTGGCCCAGCATTTCACGCCCGGCGTCGAGAATCTCCGCAATGACGGACCCTGCAACTTTGCCTTCCGTGACCTCTATTGCTGTTTCGATCATCGACAGGGTAAATCCCTTTACGCCAAAACCGTAGTGGCCCAGATTGCGCTTTTCTGCTGCCAGCAATCGTTCCATCAGTGGCGTTTTATCGGTGTATTCCTGCAAAAGCTCAGCAAAATGCGCCTGCGTCATCTGAAAGAAGCGTTCATTGTGCCAAAGCGTGTCGTCTGCATCAAAGGCAACTGTCGTCAGTTTTGGCCGCATTGAAGCTTACCCTTTTCTAAATGGCTGAAGAAGTTATATAGAGCGTTCAAGACGCAACCAACCAGACTTGCTGTTCGGGATCCACCATGCTGCGACATGCGATTGAAATGTCAAATAACGGCGATGATGACGGCGATATCTCCGTCATTACAGAGACAAAGCCGAAAACAAAGCGCCCGCCGCTTTACAAGGTGCTGTTGCTCAACGATGACTTCACTCCGATGGAATTTGTCGTGCATGTGCTGGAACGTTTCTTCGGCCTGAACCACGCGCAAGCCTTCGAGATTATGCTAACGGTGCACAAAAAGGGCGTGGCCGTGGTTGGTGTCTTCAGCCACGAGATCGCTGAGACAAAGGTCGCTCAGGTTATGGATTTTGCGCGCCGGCATCAGCATCCGCTGCAGTGCACAATGGAAAAAGAAGACTGATCAAGTGATCGATACACGGTTGGGCCTCGCCTGTCGCGAAAGTGGCCTGAACCTGCGCGGACCCGGTCGCGTGCTGGCTGTCATGCCGTCTCAAGATGCGGTTCTTGCGGAACTGCCGCAGGATGAAACGGACATCGTTCAGGATGTAAAACCGGTCTTTGCAGCATGGGAGGCACGCGGCTTCCAAACCCTGACGCAGCCGCAAGGTCCCTATTCCGCTGCAGTGGTTTCGCTTCCCCGTGCGAAAAAGCTGGCCCAATCGATGATCTATGACGCGCTGGCGTGCACGGAGGGGCCGGTCATCGTCGATGGTCAGAAAACAGATGGGGTTGAGAGTATCTTGCGACAGGTGCGCAAACGGCAAAAGATTGATGGTCAGATTGCCAAAGCGCACGGGAAGCTATTCTGGTTTGAGGCAGAGGCAGGTCTTTTTGAGGACTGGGCGTGCGGCCCTGAACGCACTGCGGGCGGGTTTTGGACCGCACCGGGCGTGTTTTCCGCTGATGGCATTGATCCTGCCTCCGCGCTGTTGGCAACGCATCTGCCGGATGCTTTGGGCAAACGCGTGGCCGATCTGGGGGCCGGCTGGGGATTTCTGAGTGCGCATGTGCTGACCCGCCCGATAGTCGAAACCGTGCATCTTGTCGAGGCGTCGCATATCGCTTTGGAATGCGCAAAACGCAACGTGACCGATCCGCGTGCGGCCTTTCATTGGGCAGATGCCACCACATGGAAAAGCGCGGATGCGGTGGATACGGTAGTGATGAACCCGCCTTTTCATCAAACCCGCGCCGCGACACCGGAGCTTGGACAAAGCTTCATCGAAGCAGCGGCACGCATGTTGACGACACGAGGGCAGGTGTGGATGGTTGCCAACAGGCATTTGCCCTATGAGGCGACACTGGCGGCACATTTTGCGGACGTCCGGGAGATAGGCGATGATCCTCGTTTCAAGATATTTCACGCATCGCGTCCGAAACGTGCAAAACTCTGATGCGCACGGACTGAAACCCTTTTCAGGAGGTTAACGTTGTCATTCTCCATCAACGGTAAAACGGCTATTGTCACCGGTGCTGCGAACGGCATCGGCCTTGCAATTGCACGCCATTTCGTCGACCGGGGCGCAAACGTCATGTGTGCGGACATGGACGAAAAGAAACTGGCCGAAGAATGGGGCGGCACCACCGAAGAGGGCAATGCGCGCTACTTCGCGGGCGACCTTCGGCAACGGTTGACCATTGCGAACCTCGTCTCCGCTACGATTGACGCCTTTGATCGTGTGGATATTCTGGTCAATGCCTCGCGTCAGGTCATGGAAACCGATGCGCTGAACATCGACGATACCTCTGTCGAGGTCCTTCTGGAACAAAACCTGATGACCGCGATGCACCTGTCGCAGCAGGTGGCCAAGCGCATGATCAAGCAAGGCGCAGACCAGCCCGAGGGGCAGCTTGGGGCCATCGTCAACCTCAGCTCCATTGCCGCGCGCAGCACCCGGCCTGAGCTTTTGGGCTATTCCATCGCCTCGGCTGCTCTGGACCAGATGACGCGGTCGATGTCGCTGGTGCTGGCCCCTGAGCGCATCCGGGTCAACGCTGTGGCCTTTGGCTCTGTGATGAGCGCGTCGTTGCAAACGTCGATGATCGAGAACAACGCCTGGCGCGACGACATCCGTCTGCATACACCTCTCGGCCGCATTGCCGGACCCGCCGAACTGACGGATACGGTGCAGTTTCTGGTGGCGGAAAGCTCTGGCTTCGTGACCGGAGAGATCATTACAGTCGATGGCGGACGCAGTATTCTGGACGCGGTCGCAGCACCGGCGCATTGATTTTCCAATTCACGCTTTAACCTTGTCGCGGTTACGCGCTACACATGTTGTCAGATATAACTGACACTTTGAGCGCGCTTATGACCCAGACTTTCGAAACTGAGAAATCCACTGCTTCCGAATGGTTCCGCGCTCTGCGCGATGACATCGTCGAGGCGTTTGAAACACTGGAAAAAGACCACGCCGATGGTCCGTTGAGCGATCAACAGCCCGCCCGGTTTGAGGTGACAGAGACAAAGCGCAAAGCCGACGATGGCGGCGACGCGGGTGGCGGGTTGATGAGCGTCATGCGAGGCGGCCGGGTGTTCGAAAAGGTTGGCGTCAACGTCTCGACTGTCTACGGCACGCTGGGGGAGCGGGCGCAAATGGCAATGGCCGCGCGCAAGGGCATCCCCGGCATGAAGGATGACCCGCGTTTCTGGGCCTCCGGCATCAGCCTCGTGGCGCATATGCAAAACCCGCATGCGCCTGCGGTCCATATGAACACACGCATGTTCTGGACGCCGCACGCGTGGTGGTTCGGCGGCGGGTCCGACCTGAACCCCTGTCTGGAATATGACGAAGACACCGCCCATTTTCACGCGACCCAAGCCAAGCATCTGGACCCGCACGGGGAAGAGATCTACCCAAAGCTAAAGGCATGGGCAGACGAATATTTCTACGTGCCGCATCGCAACCGCGCGCGCGGCGTTGGCGGTATTTTCATGGATGATCACTGCACGGGCGACTGGCAGAAGGATTTTGAACTGACGCAGGACATCGGCAAAGCGTTTCTGCCTGCCTACCTGCCCTTGGTGCGCAAGCGGCGCGTGCAGGAATGGTCGGACGCCGACAAGGAAGCGCAGCTTGTCCACCGTGGTCTTTATGCGGAATACAACCTTGTCTACGATCGCGGCACGAAATTCGGGCTCGAGACCGGACATGACGCAAATGCGGTGCTTATGAGCCTGCCGCCCGTGGCAAAATGGACTTAGGCGCAGGCGTGCGCCGCGCCTTAACCTGAGGCTTCAAACGGGCCTCAGCTATGCCAGTCAAAGAAGTTGGGACCGGCCTTGGCGAGCAATTCCTCGGCAAGGTCGACACCCATTTTGGCACCATCGCTTTGAGGGCCTCTGCGTTCCCCTGACAGTGCCTCGGAGCCGTCAGGGCGCAGAACTTCCCCGCGCAGGCGAATTTGGTCGCCGTCCAGTTCCGCAAGGCCCGCAATCGGCGTTTCGCACGACCCATCCAGCCGGGTCAGAAACGCCCGTTCTGCGGCAAGGCGCACGCCGGTTGGCCCATCATGGATGGCGGCAAGCAGGGCTGCGGTATTGTCGTCCGCCGCGCGCCGTTCGATCCCGATGGCACCTTGTGCAACCGCTGGCAGCATATCATCCGCATCAATCGGGGTGGCCGGGACATGGGTCATGTCCAGCCTGTTCAGCCCGGCACAGGCCAAGAACGTGCATTCCGCGACGCCGTCTTCGAGCTTGCGCAGGCGCGTTTGGACATTGCCTCTGAACTCCACAACATTCAGATCGGGTCGCCGGTTCAGAAGCTGTGCCTTGCGGCGCAAGGATGAGGTGCCGACTGTCGCCCCTTGCACAAGCGCATGAAGATTGGACAGCGCAGGCGAGACGAAGGCGTCGCGCACATCCTCGCGGGGAAGATACGTATCCAACAGCAACCCATCCGGTTGCAGCGTCGGCATGTCCTTCATCGAGTGGACAGCGATATCAATTTTCCCCGACAACAGGTCTTCTTCGATCTCGCGGGTGAACAGACCTTTGCCGCCAATCTCTTTCAGAGGGCGGTCCTGAATGGCATCACCGGTGACCTTGATCACGATGATTTCAAAGCAGTCTTCTGACAACTCGAAAGCTTTCTGAAGCCTGCTGCGTGTCTCATAGGCTTGCGCCATCGCGAGCGGAGAGCCACGGGTACCGATTTTAAGAGGTGAGGCGGGGGAAGGAAGTCGAACTGTCATGGGTTTATCTTTTAGGTGTGTCAACTTAAGCTTACAACTGGAATGATGAAGAATCGCAAGCTAAAAGCAGGAAATGCGGAATGAAAGACGGAATTGACACGATGAGCCAGACCAAAACGATCCTGCGCGCCCTTGCGGGTGAAACGCTGCCGACGCCCCCCATCTGGATGATGCGCCAGGCGGGGCGCTATCTGCCAGAATACCGTGCCACACGGGCGCAGGCGGGCGATTTTCTGTCTTTGTGTTACAATCCAGAACTTGCAGCCGAGGTCACGTTGCAACCAATCCGCCGCTATGGCTTTGATGCGGCGATCCTTTTCGCGGATATTTTGCTTTTACCACAGGCCCTTGGCGCTGATTTGTGGTTTGTCACCGGCGAAGGCCCGCGTTTGTCAACGATCACCAACAGTGATGATTTCGGCAAACTTGGCCCGGCTGAGGACATTCACGAGACCCTGAACCCGATTTATGAAACCGTCCGTATCCTGCGTGGTGCCTTGCCGGCGGAAACAACGCTGATCGGTTTTGCTGGCGCGCCATGGACGGTTGCGACCTACATGATTGCCGGTCGCGGTACGCCGGATCAGGCACCGGCGCATAAGCTGATGACTGAAGACCCGGTCGTGTTTGACGCGCTGATGGACCGGATTACCGAAGGCACGATCCTCTATCTGGACAAGCAAATTCAGGCTGGCGCAGAGGTCGTCAAGATATTCGACAGTTGGGCGGGCTCGCTCAAGGGCGAGGCCTTCGACAAATATGCCGTTGAACCCGCGCGCAAAATCACAGCCGCCTTAAAGGAATTGCACCCCGATATCCCGGTCATCGGGTTCCCACGCGAAGCGGGCGACGGTTATATCGGCTTTGCCAAGGCCACAGGCGTCGACTGCGTGGCGCTGGACAATTCCGTCAGTGCCGACTGGGCTGCGGAACATGTGCAGGTGGACGGCTGCGTGCAGGGCAATCTGGCCTCACCCCATATGGTCACAGGCGGGCAGGCGCTGGTCGATGAGACCCGCGCCATCGTCAAAGCCTTTTCCGGTGGGCCGCATATCTTCAACCTTGGCCACGGGATCACCCCTGACGCGGACCCGGACAATGTGCAGCGCATGATTGATGCGGTTCGCGGAAATTAATGGGGATTCCGGCTTGACGCGCATAGGATGCTGTCATAATTCACGCGCTCGTGGCGTTATAGCTCAGCTGGTTAGAGCGAACGACTCATAATCGTTAGGTCCCTGGTTCAAGTCCAGGTAACGCCACCACTTCATTCCTTCGTCCAATGGCGCTGCTGCTGTCTTTTGCAAGAAAGACGGGTGACATGTTGCCCTGTCTGCAATAGCAATTTGTAGGGACAAGAGGCCAAAGTCTGCGGAGCACACGCGCGGCCTCATTTCAGGGAGGAAATATCACATGTTTTCACGCAAACGCTTTCTGCGCATTGCCAGTGCAGCGGTCCTTGGCGCAGGCCTGACCGCGCAGGCCGCATCGGCACAGGACGTCACCTTGACGATGCACCAGTTCCTGCCGCCGCAGGCGAACGTGCCCAAACTGATACTGGATGTCTGGGCGGACAACGTCGAAGAGGCCAGCGAAGGCCGCATCAAGATTGACCGCTTCCCATCCATGCAACTGGGCGGCAAGCCGCCTGAGCTGATGGATCAGGCCATTGATGGCGTGGCCGACATCGTCTGGACGGTGGTGGGATATACGCCCGGTCGCTTCCCATCGACAGAGGTGTTCGAGTTGCCCTTCATGATGACCAACGCACGGGCCATGAGCCGCGCGTATTGGGAAATGTTTGAAACCCACATGAAAGACACGGAATTCAAGGATGTGCATATCCTTGGCACATGGGTGCACGGCCCGGGCCTTATTCACGTGAACACTGAAGTCAGAACGCCAGCCGACATGGAGGGTCTGAAGATTCGCGGCGGGTCACGACTGGCCAACAAATTGCTGGAACAGGTCGGCGCGACCCCTGTGGGCATGCCGGTCCCTGCGGTGCCAGAGGGTCTGTCCAAGGGCGTGATCGACGGCACGACCATCCCGTGGGAGGTCACTGCCGCGCTGAAGATCCCCGAACTTGTCGATAATCACACAGAATTCAGCGGCAACGCGCTTTATTCGCTGACCTTCGTTTTGGCGATGAACAAGGACCGCTACGACGGTTTGCCGGACGATTTGAAGGCCGTGATTGATGCGAATTCCGGTGTTGAATTTTCAGTCTTCGCAGGCGGCACGCAAGCCGACAGCGACGGACCGGCGCGCGCCCTTGCAGCAGAGCGCGGCAACAACATCGTGACGCTGACCGCAGAAGAAACAGCGGTCTGGCGCGAAGCATCGGCACCCATCTATGACGCATGGGTTGCAGAGATGGCGGAAAAGGGCATCGACGGACAGGCGCTGATTGATGAGGCGCGCATGCTGATCGACAAATACACCGAATAAACAAAAGTGAACGCGCGGTGGTCATGCTGCCGCGCGTCTTTTCCCGGAGGCAGGATGCACAAGGCCATTCACGTTCTGGCACGCGCCACGGCAATTGTGGGCGGTCTGGTGCTCTGCGGCATCATCATCATGACGGCGCTGTCGATCCTTGGCCGGTCTTTGAATGACGTGCTGCATTCGGACTGGGCGGTTCAAACCTTTGGGGGCTTCGCACAAAGGTTGATCGACGCGGGCATCGGAGAGATACAGGGCAACTACGAGATTTTAGAGGCAGGCGTGGCCTTCGCCATCTTTTCGTTCTTCCCGGTCTGCCAGCTTTACACCAGCCACGCGACTGTAGATGTCTTCACCTCACAATTGCCCGAACGGGTGACCCGCTGGATCATGGCCTTCTGGGAGGTTGTCCTGACAATTACCCTCATTTTCATCAGTGAGCGCCTGTTCGACGGCATGCTGCGCTACATCGGCAATGGCGAGACGACGTTTTTCCTGCAGTTTCCCCTGTGGTGGGCATACCTGGCAAGCTTTTCAGCCTCCTGCGTGACCTGCATCGTCGCCGTATACTGTGCCGTCATGCGCGTGTTCGAAGCCGTGCATGGCCATATGATCTTACCCAGAGCCTGATCCCATGAGCACCCTCCTTGATCTGTTGTCCTTCGCGGATATGAGCCGCCTTGAGCTGGGTTTCTGGTCCTTCGCGGTCCTGCTTGCGCTGGTGTTTTTGCGCGCGCCGATTGGTCTGGCGATGCTGCTGTGTGGCTTTGGTGGCTGGTATTTTGCGATGAATGGCAACCCGACGCCCCTGCTCGCCAAGCTGAAATCAGAGACCTACACAACCTTCTCCAGCTACTCCTTGTCGATCATTCCGTTGTTTTTGCTGATGGGGCAATTCGCGACACTGTCGGGCATGTCTACCTCTCTTTTTAAAGCGGCAGAGAGCTTTCTGGGCCATCGACGCGGCGGCGTGGCCATGGCCGCTGTGGGGGCTTGTGCGGGGTTCGGGGCGATTTGCGGCTCATCGCTGGCAACCGCTGCCACAATGTCAAAAGTCGCCCTGCCCGAATTGAAACGCTACGGCTATTCGGGCGGGTTTTCGACGGCAACACTAGCGGCGGGCGGCACCTTGGGCATCCTCATTCCGCCGTCGGTCATTCTGGTGATCTACGCCATCATCACAGAGCAAAACATCGCCAAGCTGTTTCTGGCGGCCTTCATTCCCGGTATTCTGGCGGCCATCGGATATATGCTGACCATATCGCTGTATGTGCGGCTTTATCCTGCCTCCGCTGGCACGCGGCCACGCGCGCCGATGTCTGAACGGTTGCAAGCGCTTGGGGCCACATGGCCCGTGCTGGTCATTTTTGCCGTGGTGGTGGGCGGTATCTACCTTGGGTGGTTCACCCCAACCGAGGGTGCTGCCGTTGGGGCCGCAGGAACCGGTCTGGTGGCGCTTCTTTCAGGCAGCCTGAACTGGAAAGTCTTCAAGGAAAGTCTGGTAGGGACCGCCCGCACCACGGCGATGATCTTTTTCATCGTTCTGGGGGCCAGTTTCTACAACGGGTTTCTGGCCTTGTCGGGCGTTCCGCAATTCATGGCGGATACGGTGCTGGGACAGGGCTACAACCCTTGGCTTGTCTTGTCGGTGATCCTTGCCTTTTACCTGATCTTCGGCTGCCTGATGGACAGCCTCTCGATGATCCTGCTCACTGTGCCGATCTTTTTTCCCGTTATCTCAGCCATGGATTTTGGCCTGACCCCAGAGCAAGTTGCGATCTGGTTCGGGATACTGGTGCTGATCGTCGTCGAGGTCGGCCTGATCACGCCGCCTGTGGGCATGAACCTGTTCATCATCAATGCGATGGACAAGAAAACGCCCATGACAGAAACCTACAAAGCGGTCCTGTTTTTCGTAGGCTCCGATATCGTTCGTGTGGTCCTGCTTGTTGCGTTCCCGGCGATCACGCTTTTCCTGATACCTTCGTGAAAATCTGATCTATTGCCTTGCGTCTGGGCCGAATACCTGCACCAATAACGGGAAGGGGGCGGCAGCCGGGATATAATCGTGACAAAGATCACTGAAAACGCCGCAAGTTTTTTTGTAGATCGCCATGCCGAAGAAGGGCGTGGGGAAAAACTTGCCTATATCGAAGCCGGGATTGACCGGTCCCTCACCTTTGCCCAGCTTAAAGCGGGCGCGGAACGGGTCGCGGGCGCGTTGCGCCGGGCAGGCGTCAGGCCTGAAGAACGGGCCGCGATGCTGATTCTGGATACGCTGGAATTTCCGCAGATCTTTTTTGGGGCGCTCAAGGCAGGGGTGGTGCCCATTCCGCTGAATACCCTGCTGGTCGCACCGATCTATGACGCCATCCTGCGCGACAGCCGCGCGCGCGTGTTGTTTGTGTCGGCAGCGCTTTACCCCGCTGTGGCACCGGTTCTGCAGGGCAACCCCTATCTGCAACAAGTGATCGTGATTGATGAGCCGGTCGCGGGGGCCACATCCCTGAGCGATTTTCTGGAGGGTGCTCGACCGCTGGGCACGCAGCCGGTCAGTAAGGATGAGACCGCATTCTGGCTTTATTCCTCTGGCTCAACCGGCCAGCCCAAAGGCGTGCCACATGTCCATGGCAGTATGCAGGCCACGGCAGACACCTACGGCGCGCATGTGTTGCAGTTGACCGAAGACGACCGCGTGCTTTCGGCGGCAAAGCTGTTTTTCGCCTATGGCCTTGGAAATGCGATGAGCTTTCCGCTCGCCGTGGGGGCGACCACGGTCTTGTTTCGCAACAGGCCCACGCCCGATGCGATGCTTGCGACATTGGAAACAGAGCGGATCACCGTCTTTTGTGGGGTGCCCACGCTGTACGCCGCGATGCTGGCAACGATGGCGGACACAGGCGCCCCCAAAGCACCGTTGCGGCGCTGTATCTCTGCAGGGGAGGCCTTGCCCGCTGATATTGGCCTGCGATGGGAAGCATTGACCGACGTGCCAATTCTGGACGGTGTCGGATCGACCGAAATGCTGCATATCTTTGTCAGCAACCGCGCGGATGATCTGGAATACGGCACCTCCGGCATAGCGGTGCCAGGATACACCCTGCGGCTGGTGGACGATCAGGGCAATGACGTTCCCGCCAATACGATTGGCGAGATGCTGGTGGATGGTGCCTCATCGGCGACGAGCTATTGGAACCAACGCGAAAAGTCGCGCAGCACCTTTGAAGGGCGCTGGACGCGGACAGGTGACAAATACGAACGCCGCCCCGATGGCCGCTACATTTACTGCGGGCGCACTGACGACATGTTCAAGGTCTCAGGCATATGGGTGTCCCCGTTCGAGGTTGAACAAGCGTTGGTCAGCCACCCCGCCGTGTTGGAGGCCGCAGTGGTGGCGCGCAAGGATGGCGACGGGTTGGACAAGCCCAAAGCCTATGTGGTCCTGCAAGGCATGGCCGAAGGTGACATAACAGAGCACCTCAAGGCGCATGTGAAATCGCGTATCGGCCAGTGGAAATATCCGCGCTGGGTCGAGATTGTGGAGGATTTGCCAAAGACGGCAACTGGCAAAATCCAGCGATTCAAACTGCGAAAAGCGAGCTGAAACAGCTCAGGTCTTGATCTGCGTCAATGCTGTGTCTCGTGGGGCTGGCTACCAAGTGCTATGTTCAAACCCTCAGGGAGACCCCCAATGAAGACACATGACACCGCCCGCGCCAATACATGTCTGGGGTGCCGCGAATGCTCCGGCGTTTGTTTTGCATTGGTTGAACTGGCAGGCGTGCCGGATGCGATCCTGAGCCAACCGGCAAAACGCTGATACGCCTGCGCGTGCTCTGAACGAGCATTAAAAACGCAGCGGGCGTTCAGCCCATTGCGACCAGAACCATTCTGCCTGTGCCCATCAGCGTTATCTGGTTATGGGTGTTTGGCGCCCGCACATGGCCAAACCAGTCGCAAAAGTGGTTTCCGACGGCGAGAAACCCGCCCCAAGTCAAAGTAAATGCAAGCGCGCCATAAAGTGCGCGGGCGTGCGCTATCACGCGGAACAGCGCCAGAATGAGGGGAGTGAAGCCTCTCCAAAACAAGATGCATTCCACCCTTTCAGCCACGACGATGCCTTCAATGTGGCTCTTTGCAATCGTCTGTCTGTGATGGCCCGATGCATGACAGCAGCACATTGCTCCGGGTATTCATCTTCGTCATCGGGAAGGCTTCGGCGCTATAGACCTCGTTGTTTCCGGGATGGAGTATGTTGTCGCCAACACCGTAGGTGAGCGAGGCCGCGATCAGCTCTATGGGACCGGTTTGCGCCACAAGCAGCGCAGTTTCGATTACAGAAGGTAACCGCCTTCTGAGCAAAAAAAGGGCCGCGTCCGGCGCGACCCTTTGATGTTATGCGAGGATCAGGTCCAGGCAATTTCTGCCGGGCGATACTCGAAGCTGATGTGGTGACCTGCACCCACCAGACCTTCTTTGGTGTGGTTGTAGAGAGAGCGCCAGTAAGGCTGGATGGTCACGCCTTCTTCCTGAATCATGGCGGCAGCTTTCTGGACGATGGCGCGGCGGGCCTCGACGTCTGCTGTTGCAAGCGCTTCGGTCAGCAGTGCATCGAACTCTTCGTTCGCCCAGCCAAATTCGTTCCATGCCTCGCCGGACCGGTAGGCCAGCGCCCAGATTTGCACGCCCAACGGACGATGGTTCCAGTTTGTGGAGGAGAACGGGTATTTCACCCAGTCGTTCCAGAAGGTGGATCCGGGCAGAATGGTCCGCTTGACCGGGATGCCGGCGTCGCGCAATTGCGCGGCAACCGCGTCCGTGGTGTCTTTGCGCCAGGCGTCGTCGATGGACATCAGCTCGTGCTCAAAGTCAGCCATACCTGCTTCTTCCATCAACGCTTTGGCTCCGGCAGGATCGTATGTCTGCTTGGGCAACTCTGCGTAGTCCGGATGCATCGGGCCGACATGGTGATTTTCAGCCACAAGGCCACGGCTGGCGTATCCAAGCTCCAGCAGGATCTCGTTGTCCACCGCCATTTGCAGAGCCTTGCGCACGCGTTTGTCCGCGTAGGGCTGCATGCCGTCCACTTCCGCCAATTGGTTTGGCCGGATCACGATGGTGGCTGCCGTCGCGATGGAATTCTCTACCCAACCATCCAATGTGCTGAAGATGTCGATGAAGTCACCTTCGATGGAGTAGGTGAAGTCAATCTCGTCGGCTTCGGCTGCAGCAATAAAGGCTGATGGGTCTGTGCCGTAGTCGATGTATTCCAGAGTGTCGAGGTACGGGCCGCCGTAGACTTCTGTGCCCCACCACGTGTGCTCCGTGTTTTTGACGAGCACAGCCTTTACACCAACTTCCAGCGATTCTGGCAGGTACGGACCAGTCCCAACCGGACTGGCCAGCGGATCAGCCGCGTCATAAGATGCAGGCACGATCGCAGCCGGATAGTCCGCCATGCCGGGGATCAGGGAAATATCAGGCGAGGGCAGGGACAGCTTGACTGTGTGGCTGTCGACAACCTGAATGGCGCCTTCGATTGCATTGCCGGTATCGGCATCGATCAGAGTGGCGAAGCGACCCGCCATGGAGTTGCCCTCAAGGCCGCTTTCGCACCAGCCCTCGATGTTGCGCGCAACATCTTCTGCCGTAAAGTCGGACCCGTCGTTCCATTTGACGCCCTGACGTACGTTCAAGGTATATTCTGTGGCGTCCTCGTTGATTTCCCAGCTTTCCAAAAGGGCCGGGCGGAAGGTGCCGTCGTTTTCATAGGTGACCAGATACTCAAGCCAGCCGCGGCTGAAGTTTGCAATCTGGCTCCAGTCGTATGTGCGCGGGTCTTTCAGGGCGCGCACTTCTTGCTGCATGCGTGCGACACCGCCCATCTGGTGGCCTGCCGCCTGCGCCTTGGGCGCAGAAAGCCCCAGCATCGCATAGGCGGTTGCAGTGGTCGCGCCAAACGCGCTCGCTGTGGCGAGAAATTCGCGGCGGCTGATGTCATCCGTGCCGGTTTTCTCAGCCGAGTCTACGATAGCCTTCGGCAGGGGTTTCCCTGTGCGGGTTACAAAATCCATTTTCTTCCTCTCAATTGGTGCGCACCTGTGTGAACATTGCGCATGGCCGGGAGTTTTCCGGCGTAGGTGAAGCAGTTTGCCTGCTGTTTTATGTAACGCTGGTTAGCGGACGCCGCGATACTCAAACACTCACCGCCATGTCGTCAACCCCATCTTGTGAAGTCGCTGAAACACAAAGGCTCGTCAGTTTGCGTGGTTCAGTATAATCCCACTCCGTGGCACGGTGCAAAACCGCGCGTTGATCCCAGATCAACACATCGCCGACCTGCCATTGATGGCGGTACGTATAGGCTTGCTGTGTCACAAACGTCATCAGCTGGTCCAGAAGTGTCGCTGCTGGGCCAGCATCCATGCCATCAATCGCTCGGGCATGGCTGGCAATATACAGCGCTTCGTGACCATTCACCGGGTTCCGCCAGACCGCTTTCCACGTCTGTTCCGGCCATTTGTGGAACATCGGCAGTTGCGCCAGTTCAGGCGAAATGCGGTAACGCGAATGTGAAAGATGGTGCCGGACGGTGCGGCCCCTGATCTGTGCGCGCATGTCTTCGGGCATATCGGCCCAACCTGCGCGGGTAGACGCAAGCTCCGTCGCGCCCCCGGTTTGCGTGACGACACGTCCGATCAGGATGTTTGCAAGGGCTGGAATGGGCAGGAACGTACTGTCGGCGTGCCACAGCATATTGGCCTTGAGGTTGAGCGTATGCAGGTCCATTTCACCGCTTACGCTGCCGTCTTCAAGAATATTGCTCACCTCGGGCACCTTATAGTCCGGGCTTTCCTTCAGATCACCGGCCTCGCGGTTTTCGATAGGCCCGAACCGCCGGGCAAGGGCGAGGTGCGCCGCGTCAGAGACATTCTGCCCGCGAAACAGCAAGGCGGAGTGTTCTTCAAAGGCTGCGCGGATTTCGCGGTATAGGGCATCATCGACCTGTGCCAGATCAATGCCTTTGATCTCCACCCCGAAGCGCGGTGTCAAAGGGGTCATGTCCAAGCTCATTGTTGCGCTCCTTTTGCGGCAATTTTATCAGGGCTGAGGGATTTCACCTCAGACCATACGGCGGATTTGGCTGAATTCAGCAGTCCTTTTGGGTCCATCCGTTTTTTGACAGCAAGGTGGCGGTAGTCTGCGTTTTTCAGCCCGCCGCCCTCCACCAGCCACGTATGCGCGTCATAAACTGGAAAGCCGTTGGCCTCGTAGGTTGCATTGATCTGATCCAGCCGTTCCACGCTTTCAAACCAGATGATCGGTAAATCAAAGCTCACGACCTCTCCGCCTACTCTTGAAAACTCATGATGCATCCAAACGTCATTCCCCAGTTTTGGGCGCAGGGCCGCGATGGCGGCAGGGTCCGGGGGCGTTGGGCATCCGACCTGTTGGTAGGTGGCTTTGCGATCTGCCTTGAGAACCTGCAGCGTCGTGTGATTGTATGAGAAATCGTAAACATGCGGCAGCTTCCGCTGCTCTCTTTCTGCATCGGACAGCATCAGGTCCACATGCCCGCCCGTAGCCTCCACAAGCGATGCGAAGCGTGCGGCCTCTTCTGCCGGGACCAGAGACACCAGCAGGTGTTTGCCCGCACGAATATGTCCCTCAAGCCGTGGAAAATAAGCACAGATGCGTGCGTCGACGGTTGTGACCAGTTTGCGCGCAATATCAGGCGCTTCTGCCAGCGCGTAGCCAGCGGCGTAGGCCGCTTCATAGGTGTCGAAGGTGGCCATGCAGCCAACCCAGTCGCGCGTTGGCACGGTGCGCAGGGTCACTTCGGTGATCACGCCATTTAGCCCCCATGCATGGTGGATTTGCATGACCTCTACCCCTTCAAACAGGTGTTCGACGGGGTCTTTTTCGACAGACAACGCTTTGAGAGCGATAATATTGCCCGGATCGCGCAGCGCGCCATTGGCCACAGACCCGATCCCGGCAGAGCCGCCAGCGATGAAACCGCCAACCGTGGCGATCTCTTGGGTGGAGGGAAACATCGCCAACTCTTGCCCATGCGGTTTGAGCGCTTTGTTCACATCTGCCATGAAGGCCCCAGCCTGCGCGCGCACAAAACCGTCGCCCACCTCAAGCACCTTGTTCATGGCGGTGGTCTCAACGATCAGACCGCCGTTGATGGGTACGGCCTGTCCATAGTTGCCCGTGCCGCCGCCCCGCAGCACCACGGGCGCGTCATGCGCGTAGGCCGTTGCCAGCACCTGCCGCATCTCGGTCGTGTCTTTTGGCCGGGCGACAAGATCGCCAAAGCACTTTTTCAGCGCCTCATTGAGGATCGGACTGTACCAAAAGAAATCGCGGCTGCGCTTTTTGATCAGCACAGGCGCGTCAATGACCTCAACCGGGGCAAGCGCACTGGCAAAGGCGGTCCAGTCGATCGTCGTTTTTCCAGATATTGAGGTCACGAGGGTGCCTCCTTGATCAACGCGTTCAAGGGCACAAGCGGCGCACGCCCGGCGATGAAATCCGCCAGTGTCGGGCTGTCGCACAGACGTAAATCACCAAGTGCGCAGTCTTCGACAAAACAATCCGAGCGCCCAAGCGCTATGGCGGCATCTGTTGTGATGCCGGGTACCCAGCGGTCGAAGGGCGGATCAAGATGTGCGGTGAGCGCGGCCAGATGCAAGGCGGCGCGCGGGTCATGCTGCCCGGTGGGGCAGAAGGCGTCTGCCACATTGTCCGACCCCACAAGAATACGCACTCCGGCTGCGTGCAGTTCGCGCAGGCGTGTGATGCCGCGCCTGTCGGGTGTGCCTGCACGCCGTCCCTGCAGGTATAGATTGGTTGTTGGCAGCGCGCAAACGAACACCCCCGCGCGCGCCAGTTTGCCCGCAATGCGCGCGACCGCACCCGCGTCTTTGTCCATCAGGCTGACCGCATGACCGCACAGGATCGGGCCAGCAAACCCCGTTTCCAAGGCAATATCCGCGATCACTTCAAGACCGTTCCAATCGCCAAGTCCTTCGTCCACGTGAAAATCCAAGGGCAGACCAAAGTGATCGGCTACCGCAATTGTCTGCCGCACGCCTTCTTCGATGGCATCATGGTGGAGGATAAAACTGCCCAAAACGCCGTTGTCTGTGGCGACACGGCGCGCGACGGCACGCGCGTATCCGGCGTCGGCCATCTTGTCGATGCCCGTGAGGGCCGCGCATTGCAGGGCAAGACCGGCTGTGTCCGCTGCGAGTTCTGTCAGGACGGACCAGTTGACCGGCGGGGCTGTGCCATCCCCCCAATCCGCGTGGGTGCGCATCATCACACACCCCGCCTGCTGTGCCTCCTTGATGCCGCGATGCGCACGGTTGCGCAGGTCGTCTGCGGTCCAGCGGGCCTTGTCCCGGCGCTGTGCTTCAAGGGCGGCTGTCAAATCCCCACCGACAGGCCCGATGCGGTCTATGGTGTGGCATTTGTCCAGATGGCAGTGCGCCTCCACAAGGCCAGGTACAAGTAGGCGCGGTGCGTTCGTCGGGTGCGCTGCGATCAGCCGAATGCTGCCGTCAGAGGCCTGAATAAGGTCGCCGCGCTGATACACATCGTCCCTTTGTCCGCCGAAAGCATCGGCGGCCCGTAAAAGCACGCGCGGCACACGTATGTCATGAAGCAATACCATTGATAGCTTTCTCCGTTCGCACAAATCAACGCGACTTGGTTGGCCCTAAACAGACGATCTGTGACAGAGATATGCAACAGGTTCCAAAAAATCACATAAAACGAAAGGCCAGATATGAAACGCCATACGCCAGAAACGATTGCTCCGCCTTTTGCCCGCTACGTGCACGGCGTCGAAATTCCGGCACATGCGCGTCTTCTGCGCACGTCCGGTCAACTTGGCGTACGCCCTGACGGGTCGGTGCCTGAAGGGGCAGAAGATCAGGCGCGGGTGTGTTTTGAAAACCTCGCGGCGATCCTTGCACCGGCAGACATGGGCGCGCAGGATGTTGTCCACCTCAGCGCTTTTGTGACAGACCGGGCGCATCTGGCCGGGTACATGGTGGCGCGCGATGCGTTTCTGGCGGAGGTGTCGCAGGTGCCTGCTTCGAGCCTGTTGATCGTATCGGGCTTCACGCGGCCGGAATTCCTCGTTGAGGTCGAGATCATGGCCGCAAGAGAATAGGCTAGTCTTCGGGCGGGTGATCCCGGCGCTGCAATTTGCGCAGGCTGAACAAGAGCGTACCGCCAAAGAAAAGACCGCCGATGACCAGTACTTCCAGCATCGCGAAGCCGGGCGGCCAGCCGCGATACCCAACCGCACCCACCAACGCCAGCATGCCAAAGGATGAAATGGCAACGCGCCGCTTGAGCTCCGTGCGGCTTGGCCCGAAATGCCGCTTCATCTACTCGTCATTCTTGGACTGATCGCGTTCTTTCTTGCGTCGTTGCATCCGCTTCAGCAGCAGGAAAAGCCCCACAAAAACGACAATCCAAAACAGCAGCTCAACAAGGGCAGCACTCATGACAAATCCTTATTTTTTGCCGGGGGTGCCATCGAATTTTTTTTCGATGTCTGACCAGCAATCTATGTAGTCGTCCTGCAGCGGCGCTTCATGTGCGGCGAAGGCCGTCAGGTGTTGGGGAAACCGCGTCTCGAACATGAACGACATGGTATTGTCCAGCTTTTCCGGACCTAGGTTGGCGTTGGAGGCGCGTTCAAACGCATTCTTGTCCGGCCCGTGGGGCAGCATCATATTGTGTAGCGAAATGCCGCCCGGCACAAAGCCTTTTGGCTTGGCGTCGTACTGCCCGTAAATATTGCCCATCAGTTCTGACATGATGTTCTTGTGATACCACGGCGGGCGAAAGGTGTCTTCGGCCACCAGCCAGCGTTCCCGGAAGAGCACGAAGTCGATGTTGGCCACGCCGGGCTGGCCCGAGGGCGCTGTCAGCACAGTGAAAATCGACGGGTCAAAGAAAAAGAAAAGGATGGCCCCCACCGGGCAGTAGGTTTTCAGGTCGTATTTCAGCGGCGCGTAGTTGCCGTGCCACACCACCACATCCAGCGGGCTGTGCCCGATGTGCGTCTCGTGAAACTGCCCGCACCATTTGATCGTGACCGTCGATGGCGTCTCGCGATCTTCAAAAGCCGCAACCGGTGCTTTGAAGTCGCGCGGGTTTGCCAGACAGTTCGCGCCGATGGGCCCACGCCCCGGCATCTCGAACTTTGCCCCGTAGTTTTCACAGACAAAGCCCCGCGCCGGGCCTTCAAGCACTTCAACCCGGTACAGCAGCCCACGCGGCAGAATAGCGATTTCCTGGGGGGCCACGTCTATGATCCCCAGTTCGGTGCAAAACCGCAGGTACCCTTCCTGCGGGACCACCAGCAATTCGCTATCGGCGGAGTAGAAGTAGCTGTCTTTCATGCGTTGGGTGACCAGATACACATGCGTGGACATGCCCAGCTGCGTATGCACATCGCCCGCCGTCGTCATCGTGCGCATGCCAGACAGCCATGTGAGGTCCGCGTCACTGTGGGGGATCGGATCCCAACGGTATTGGCCAAGGCTGGTGATGTCCTCCACCACATGGGGGGCAGATTTCCAGTTGGGCAGGTCAATGCGCGCGTAGCGGTGCGAATGCTTGACCGATGGGCGGATGCGGTAGCACCACGTCCGTTCGGGGCGCACATCCGTAAACGCTGTGCCGGAAAGCTGTTCGCCATACAGTCCGTAATTGCATTTCTGCGGGCTGTTCATCCCTTGCGGCAACGCGCCGGGCAGGGCTTCGGTTTCAAAGTCGTTGCCAAACCCGGGCATGTATCCTTCATGCGGGCCGGATGGGCTGGGGGCTTGCACCATAGATGCGGGGCTGGACTGGCGATTCATAAAAGCCTTCCTGACTGAGTTCACTGCAAAGGTATGGTGCCGCGCACACCACCACAAGAAGCGGTTTGCCGATGACCGCTTTACACGGGTTTACATGGGCCGGAAAACGCGGCACGCCCTCGTGTATGTCTGATCAGAGTAAAGGGCTTCTTATTACGCTCGTCGGTGTTTTGCTGGTGGTGCCGGATGCGTTGTTTGTCCGGATCATCCAAGCCGACCCGATGACCATCGCATTCTGGCGGCTGATGCTGGTCGGGCTGGGGGTGGCCTTGTGGTTCCTGATCCGCGAAGGACTGGCGCCGTTTCAAGCGGTGCTGGCGACGAGGTGGTACGCGCTGGTCTATATGGTTGGGGTCGGTGCAAGCGGTCTTTTGTTCGTGCTGGCGGTGAGCCTGACCTCGGTGGCCAATGTGGTCTTTATCATCGCGGCCCTGCCCGTCTTTGCCACGATCTTCAGTCGGATATTTCTGGGCGAGGTCGTATCCCCCCGCATGGCCCTGACCATTCTGGTAGTGATCATCGGTGTCGCCATCATCGCCTCCGGGTCCGGTGACCACGATGAGACGCGGCTTCTGGGCGATCTGTTGGCGCTGGCGGTGGCGGCCCTTTTTGCAGCCGCGTTGACGGCGGCGCGCTGCGTGCGGCATGTGTCGATGGTGCCGGGTATGGCCATGGGGTACCTGATCGCGGCTTTGCTGGTGCTGCCTTTTGCTGCCCCGTTTTCGGTCGCACCTGACAGTGTGCCCTTTGTGATGGCACATGCGGGCTTTATCCTTGGCAGTTCGGTGATGCTGGCGCTGGGCCCCAGATACATCACATCCGCCGAGGTTGGGTTGCTGATCTTGCTGGAATCGACCCTTGCGCCTTTGCTGGCCTGGCTGATCCTCAAAGAGAACCCGGGCTCTTACGCGGTGGTTGGGGGCAGTATCGTCATTACAGCGCTTGCGGTGTCAAACCTTTGGGCGCTGAGGCGTTCAGGCGTCAGAAATCGACCGTAACGCCGGGCAGGTTCAAAGATTTCATCAGATCGCGCAATTCCTGACGTGCGGCCACGTTCGAGATATTCAATTGCTTTACGCCAATGTCCTTGAGATCAAGCAGGGTCAGACCGCGCGGGAACAATTCGCGAAAAACCACGCGTTCAGAAAAGCCGGGGGCGATGCGAAAGCCAATTCGCTTGGACAGATTGCGCACGGCGCGTTCCATCTTTTCCTTGTTGACCATACGTTGTGCGCCCATGCGGTTGCGCACGACTACCCAGTCAATGGAGGAAAGCCCCGCTTGCGCGCGCAACTGCCGGGCGTTCCAGACCATTTCGGAATAGACGGATGGCCCCAGAATTTTATCACCGCTTGGGTCGGTGTGGGCCAACAAATCGAAATCAACAAAACTGTCGTTCAGAGGCGTGATCAGCGTATCCGCCAGCGAATGCGCCACCTGGCTTAGGCGGGTATGCGAACCCGGGCAGTCGATCAGGATAAAGTCTTTGGTCGGCTCCAAAGCGGCCACGGCAGCCGACAGCCTGTGGTCGTAAATGTTCTCACCGGGTTTGAGCGCTTCTGGCGCGATTTCCGGCAACTCATGCGGTTGCGCCCCGGGCAGAACAAGATTTTCGCCTGCAAGGAACTGCGCGCGGTTTTCGCAGTAGCGGCTGAAAGTGCGCTGCCGCAGGTCAAGGTCAAGGGCACCCACGTCATGACCCATGCGCGCCAAAGCGGTTGCCACATGCATCGACACGGTGGATTTACCCGCCCCACCCTTTTCGTTGCCAACGACGATAATGTGCGCCATACGCTCGTTCCTTTTCCGCCACTTCCTGTAGCGTGTCACTTGCGCGCACTATATGTAGCGGCGTTGTCAAAGGAAAGGTGCGATAAGCCTTTTAACCCGCAGTGTTTTGGGGGGCCAGAGGCTTGAAACCGCGCCTAATTACAAAAAGAGAACGCCTGCGCGCTCTCTTCATCGCAGCCATGACCAAAGAGCGCGTCAGGCCCAGACCAGCGACACCGGTCAGCATCAACAGCACGCCTGCCAACTCTGCAAAATAGTCGGTTTCATCGCCTACAATGTTTGTCGTCCGAATGACATGTTCCCATGTGCCGCCGACCTTTTCGCGCAATGAGAATTTCACCTCTTTCGCGCCGTCTGTGGTGCCACTATTGCCTTTGGCTTCGCCGTAAACGTCGGGCTGATTTATGAAGCCCGACTGGCTGGCCACAACCGAACGCATGACGTGATCGTTGGTCTTGCCCAGTTTGATTGTTCCTGCATCTTTGTTCTCATCGTTGGTGCAAAGGGCTCTGCGGCGGTTCTGTTTGTTGCCTTCTGTCACGCCCAAGCGTTGACGCAAAGGCGGACTGAGAAGGGGTCACAACCAGAGTTGCTGCGCAAAGCGCACTGAGAAACCTGGCGAACACAAACACAATCCAGCCAATTGAAAAAAACCGAGAGCTGAAAGCAAATGCTCTGACGGGCATGTCCAACCCCAACGCCAAAGCGTTAAAAACGCTGCGGAACTATGCTTTTTCCATCGTTGGTTTTTGCTTCGGGGCGGCTGCTCTGATGGGGTTGGGCGTAACATCGGCCCTTTTCGTGGCGTGCACCGAAATTGGTGCAGGCAATCCTTTTGCCTCTGAAGGCGACTTCATAGTCAAATGCTACGCGTCACATCTGTCGGGTCGAATTGGATCAGGGGCCGCAGGAGACGCTGGGGGGCTTTGTCGAGCTTAGCGCCGCGTTTCAAAATGGCGGATCAAACGAAAAAGGCCACACCCTGCGGCGTGGCCTCTGTTACTTTGAAAAATGTGGTAGGCTTAGAAGCCCAGACCAGCATACTTGTTCTTGAACTTGGACACGCGTCCGCCGGTGTCCATGAGGCGCGTGCCGCCCCCGGTCCATGCCGGATGCACACTTGGGTCGATGTCGAGCGACAACTGGTCGCCTTCCTTGCCCCAGGTGGATTTCATCTGAATGATTGTGCCATCGGTCATCTTGACGTCGATGATGTGATATTCGGGATGTGTATCGGGTTTCATCTCGCAGCTCCTCAGGCGTTTGCGCCGGATTTCGGCTTGTAGTTGCTGTTTTCTGCAATCCGTGCGGATTTACCGCGACGCGAGCGCAAGTAGTACAGTTTGGCGCGACGCACACGGCCACGGCGCACAACCGTGATGCTGTCGATGTTGGTGGAGTGCAGCGGGAACACACGTTCAACGCCTTCACCAAACGAAATCTTACGGACAGTGAACGATCCGGCAATGCCTTCGCCGCCTTTGCGGGCGATGCAGACGCCTTCGTAGTTCTGCACACGGGTCCGCGTGCCTTCGGTCACTTTAAAGCCTACGCGGATGGTGTCACCAGCGCGGAAGTCGGGAATGTTGCTTCCCAGCGCAGCGACTTGCTCCGCTTCAATTTCTGCAATCAGATCCATCTGATCGTCTCCTATGATGCTCGTGGTTTTCCCACTAATGTTGTCGCGCTCCAGAGCTTCCGGGGTCGTTTCAGGTCCGCGATTTGCGCCTGCCGGGAGATACGAACATCTTTTCTTTTTTGCTGCACTAACGCAGCAGGGACCGGAATCGGCAGAAGCCCTCCAGATCGGCGCGGTATAGGCAAGATCAGCCTGCAAGGCAAGCCTGAACAAAGGCAGGGGCGCAGGCATTTTTTGACACATTTGCCGAGGTAGCGGGACTTCGCGATGGCCGCTTGTGTCGTGACAATTGAGGGCCGCAGCGGGCCGGTGACCTATCGGATACGCTGACCTTAGTCAGAGGTCGGGGCCTCTTGCGCGCGCAAGGAACAGGTTTTTTCTGTCCCCGCCGGGTCGGGGGCGCGGTAGAGCGCCTCATCCCCCTTGATCCATATCTCTTCGCCGAAATTGCCCGAATAGCGGCTGCCAGAGGCGCTGCGCACAAGCGATGCGGTGCTGATCCGGTCGCCAATCTCAAATCGCAACGCGGGGCGTTCTGTGTCAAAGAACATCGTCACAATTTCATCGGCGGCGCTTGAGCATGTCCAGTACGCCGTATTGCGCGGTGTCTCCAGGATCCAAAAGGCCACCAGTTCTGTTTCCCGAATGAGGTAGCTGTCCTCGACGCAGGCGCGCAGATCATCCGCTTTCCAACACTCATCGCGCCCCTTGATCCAGCCGCGCTGGGTGGCCCGCAAGTCATCCTCCGCCGCTTGCGCGCCCACATCCATGCTGCGGATCGCGTTCAGGGCGGCTTGGAAACGATCGGTTAGGCGCTGGTCAAGCTGCGCGAGGGCATCGTCTGCGCAAATCAACTCCTCCGCGCTACTCTCGGCTTTGGCGCAGTCAAAAGACGGGCTTGCGCTGGCGGGTGCGGACGTCCCCAGCAGTGCCGCTGCAAAAACCAGCGCGGCCTGTCGCCCGCCGTTTGGTGCCTGATACCGCATGAGTCTTCTCCGTATGTTGCACGCCAGTTCCATAATTCTACACGCGATGGAGGGCGGGCAGAAAGGTGTTTTCGCAACACCGGTCGCACCCATGCACAGCCCTGCGCCCTCAGCACAAAGCCCCGCGACGCTTGTGCTGCTAGGACTTTTTGTCCGTTAATGCGGCCCACAGATCAGGTCGTCGCTCACGGGTGAGCCCTTCGGCCTGTGCTTTGCGCCATTTTGCAATCTCTCCGTGATTGCCTGACATCAGAACATCGGGGATCGCACGCCCGTGCCATTCTGCTGGTCGCGTGAATTGAGGATGCTCCAGCAGGCCCGCGCTATGGCTTTCCTCAACGGTGCTCTGCGCGTTGCCCAGAACGCCGGGCAGCAGGCGAACGGTTGCATCGAGGATTGACTGTGCTGCCAGCTCTCCGCCGGTCATGACAAAGTCGCCGATGGACACTTCGGTCACCCCATAGTGGTCCAGCGCACGTTGGTCGAAGCCTTCAAACCGTCCACAGATCATGGTGACACCGTCGGCGCGCGCAAGGGTCTGCGCCATGGCCTGGGTAAAAGGCTTGCCGCGCGGCGACATCGCCAGCACAGGCCATGCGCCCGTGGTGTAGGCGTGCGCCTCTTCAATGGCGGGGCCCAGAACATCCGCGCGCAAGACCATGCCCGCGCCACCGCCCGCAGGGGTGTCATCCACATTGCGGTGTTTGCCTACCCCGTGCTGGCGCAGATCATGGGTGTGCAGCTGCCACTTGCCGTCTTGCAGCGCCTTGCCCGTCAGGGAAAGCCCAAGAACGCCGGGAAAGGCCTCGGGGAAAAGCGTGATCACCCGCGCCTGCCACACCCCTGCCAGTTCTTCACCGGCATCCATCAAGGCGCGTGGTTTAAGCGTCGGGCGAATGGTCTTGCGGCCAAAACTGCGCGGTGCGTCGTCGCTCATCGCTCAGAAAACCCCTTCGGGCGGGTCCGCGACAACCCGGCCCGCCGCCAGATCAACCGTGGGCACGGCCGCTTGCGTGAAGGGCAGGAGCGCTGTCTCAGACGAGCCAACGCGCTGAATTTCCAACAGATCCCCTGCGCCGTGGTCCATCACGGATTTGACGCGGCCAAGTTCTGTGCCGCCGGTATCCACCACCAGAAGGCCAATGAGGTCGGTGTGATAAAACTCATCATCGGGCAATGCGGGCAGCTGATCGCGGCGCGCATAAAGCTGTGTGCCCCTCAGCGCATCTGCCTCTTCCTTGGTGGAAACCTCGGCCAGACGCCCGGCAAAACCGTTTTTGATCGGGCGAATAAGCGCCAGATGAAAGGTGTTGGTGCCATCTTCAGATGTCAGGGGCCTGTAGGTCTCGATGTCTTCAGGCTCGGCGCAAAAGCTCTTAACACGCAGTTCCCCGCGCACGCCATAGGCCCCTGCAATGGCGCCCACGCAAATACGGTCGGTGCTCATTCGCTTCCTTTCGTACAAAGGCCTGCCGCGTAATCACCGCCTTGCGCAAAGCAGGCCTCTCTCTGGGTGCCGCGTTCAAAAAACACGCCAGCCAAAAAGGCAGCCCCGATCAAGATCAGCGTGCGGAACGGTTTGAACATTGCACTTGTCCTGCCTTACGGGCGAGGATGTTCCCCGCCCGTGCGTGCTTTTGCGGCCCCTGTAAGGGCAACGCCGCGTTATTCTGCTGCGGCTTCCTCTGCGGGAGCCGCCGCTTTTGCAGCTTTCTCTTCCGCGCGCTCCTGAGCTTTCTTGCCCGGAATGCCCTTCTTGGGGTTGTTGCGCTCGGATTTTTCTTTCACGCCAGCGGCTTCGAGCATGCGCAACACACGGTCGGTTGGTTGTGCGCCGTGGCTCAGCCAGTGCTGCACGCGCTCGACGTCCATTTTCACGCGTTCTTCGCTGTCTTTGGGCAGCAGCGGGTTATACGTGCCCAGCTTTTCGATAAAGCGACCGTCGCGTGGCATCCGGCTGTCGGCAGCAACGATGCGGTAAAACGGGCGTTTCTTGGAGCCGCCGCGGGCGAGACGAATTTTCATAGCCATGGTATTTTCCTTTTTTTTATCAGGTTGGCGCATTTCTGCGCCGTTCTTTCAGGTTTAGGTTTGATGCGATTTATGATGCTGAATAACTTCAGCGATGATGAAGTTAAGAAACTTCTTGGCGAATTCCGGGTCGAGGTCGGCCCGGCGCGCCAAATCTTCAAGCCGTTCGATCTGCGCGGCTTCGCGCGACGGATCAGACGGGGGAAGGTCGTGTGTTGCCTTGAGTTTCCCCACGGCTTGCGTGTGTTTGAACCGCTCGCCCAGCGTGTAGACGAGGATCGCGTCCAGACGATCAATGGAGGACCGATGCTCTTTGAGCAATTCGGCGGCGCGGATCGCGGTGCTATCAGTCAAGAGCCCATCCTTTCGGTTTGAAGAGAGGGTCGGCGTAGTGGCTGATCTCCATCTCAATGCCATGTGCAAGCTGGCTGTCGTTTAAATCGGTTGGCGAGGGATGGCGATAGACTGCATCGTTGCCATCAATGGTTGCCGCGTCGTGGTCCTTTTGCGCGCCAAGTCGTTCGGCAAGCCGGATACTGTCGAGGTTTTTGGGATCAATGTAGCTGACCGCCGTATCCCACCCGCAATGCGCATACAGATAACCGCGCACCGCATGCGCCGCCTCCAGCGCGTAGCCTTTGCCGTTCTTGTCTGGCCAGATCACCCAAGCAATCTCTGGTTCTGGCCATTTTGCAGGCTTCCAGCCCCCGGCCATGCCATAGGTTTCGTCGGTTTTCTTGTCGTGGATCATCCACATCCCGTAGCCCCGGATGTGCCAGTGCCCAATCTCTGCAGCATAGAGCATCCATGCCTCATAGGCGTTCAGTGGACCGCCCATGAAACGCGCGCGGTAACTGGTGAAGGTGGCCTTGAAATCCGGGTAGTCCTCGGGCTCGGGGCCGCGCAGGACCAGCCGCCGGGTTTCCAGCACAGGGATGTGGGCGGTGCTCATGCGGCGGCCTTCCCGGGTGCGTGTCCCCGCCAAAGGTCAAAGCCCTGCCGCGTGCCTGCGCGGGCAAAGCCCATGCGCCGGGCGAGACGTGCCGCGCGGTGGTTTTCCGGCGCTATGGCGCAGAGCACACTGTCGCAGGCGAGGGTGTCAAACAGATGTGCGCAGATGGCGGTTGCCGCTTCAAAGCCCACGTCCTGACCTTCGGTGGCCGGGCGCAGCGTGACCGTCAGTTCAGGCGCGTCTTGATCGAGGTCAAGGGCTACAAAACCGGCCACCCCGCCGTGATACCCAATGGCCCAGAGGCGCTGACCGGTCAGGGCTTCGGGCGATGTCATCTCGGCGAAGGCCAGCCAAGCCTGTTCGGGCGTCAGCGGGGCCTGCGCGCCGGGTCGCGCAGTGCAGACAAGGCTCGCATAGGTGTCGAAGTCGTGCACGCCAGCGCTGCGCAAAACGAGCCGCCGGGTGATCATCACTGGCAACTGCGGGGCCAGTTGCAGCGCAAAGCGCGCCGTCTGGTTGGGATCAAACACAAAACTCATGCGGCAATCTCCGACGGAGAGGGGTGACGCCAAAGACCCATGGTGCCAAATTTCGGATGGGTGAAATCCTGGTGCTGGCGGGCCGCGCCCATGCGCTCGGCCACGCGGATCGACGCGGTGTTTTGCGGGGCGATTGAACTGATCAAGGTGGTCATCCCAAGTGTTTCATAAGCGTGGCGGCGCGCGGCGCGGCCCGCTTCCGACGCGAGCCCTTTTCCGTTGCCGCCCCAGAGCATCCAGCCGACCTCGGGTTCGGGCCAGTCCAGCGGTGCATGCAGCCCGACCAGACCAATTGCGCCGGGCACGCCTTTTTCTTCAACCATCCAGCGTCCGAAGCCTTTCAGCTGCCAGTGGCCGATTGCTTCCGCGACGTAGCGCCAGACCTCGAACTCCAGCATCGGCCCGCCCACAAACTCGGCGGCCTCGCTTGCATAGAACGCGGCAAAGGGCCCCACGTCCGCCTCGCAGGGCGCGCGCAGGATCAACCGGTCCGTTTCAAGTGTGGGGATCGAAACGGTCATTGCACCGCCTCCGGGGCCGGGTGCCGCCAAATCTGCACTGGCCCTTCTTCGGGGTGGTGGAACGTATCGTCGAACGTCGCGCCCATACGTTTTGCCAAGGCAAGGCTGCGCGTATTGCCGGGCGAGATACAGCTGACCGCAGTGCGCCAGCCCAAAACGTCGTAAGCATAGCCGCGCGATGCGACCGCCGCCTCATAGGCCACGCTTTTGCCTTCGGCTTCGGCAAACACGCTCCACGCGATTTCCGGCTCGGGCCAGTCCTCAGGGTAAAACAGCCCCACCACGCCAAGCGGGCAGTCTTCTTTATCCGCAACGATCCAGCGGCCAAACCCTTCGATCAGCCAGTGCCCCGCAATCGAGCAGAGCTTTTCATGGCTTTGATAGGCTGAAAACGGGCCGCCAACGCCTTTTGACCGCTCAGACGTGCGAAAGGCGTTGTAGGCCGGCAGATCCGACCGTTTCGGTGCGCGCAACACAAAACGCTCGGTCTTCAGTGTGGGGATTGTCAGGGGCTGTGTCATGCGGCCCCCTTGGGATGACGAAATACCAATGTGCCTGCGCCCGGTGGCGTGGCCGATGCATCCCGCACAGCGTCCAGACGCCCAGCCACTGCTTGCGAGGCGTGGTTTGCGGGGGCAATGTAGCTTACCGCCGTCTGCCAGCCGAGGGCGTTAAAGGCATAGGCCAGTGTGGCGCGGGCCGCTTCGGTTGCCAGCCCTTTGCCCTCATCCTCTGTGCGCCAGAGCGACCAGCCAATCTCACGCTCGGGCCATCCTTTGGGAAACCACGGACCAAAGGCCCCTACGGTCGCACCGGTCGATTTCTCGACGGCGGCGAAGGTGCCGAACCCGTTGATCACCCAATGCCCGATGAGAATAGACAAAACGCGAAAGGCGTGTGTCTCGTCTTTGTCCGCGCCGCCGCCCACAAACTGCGCGCGGTCCGTGGTGAAAAACGCCACCGCAGCCGGAAGGTCCTGCGCGCCAAAGGCTCGCAGGGTCAGACGCTCTGTTTCCAGAACCGGCGTATCCACCAGACGCGGCGTCATTTCTTCTTGCCAAATCCCGAAAGTCCAGGCGGCAGGGCGGCACCGCCGCCGAAGGGGTTGCCGCCGCCCATCTTGCGGGCTGCTGCTTCCAGCGCTTTTGGGTCCATGCCTGCGGCCATTTCTTCGGGGCTGCCGCCTTTGCTCATCATCCCCTTCATGGCCTGCTTGAGCATCCCGCCTTTGCCCATCTTGCCCAGGTGCTTCATGAGGGCGCCCATCTGGCGGTGCATTTTCATCGGCTTGGTCAGCTCAGCGACGTCAAGCCCGGCGCCCTTGGCGATCCGCTGTTTGCGGCTGGCCTGCAAAATCTGTGGGTTCGCGCGTTCTTTCTTGGTCATCGACTGAATGAGCGCGATCTGACGCTTGAGGATGCTGTCGTCAAAGCCCGCGTCCTGCACCTGCTTGGCCATCTTGCCCATGCCGGGCATCATGCCCATCATGCCTTCCATCCCGCCCATCTTTTGCATCTGCTCAAGCTGCATGCGCAGGTCATTCATCGAAAAATGACCCTTCATCATGCGCTTGACCATCTTCTCGGCCTGTTCGGCCTCGATGGTTTCCTGCGCTTTTTCCACAAGCGAAACGATGTCACCCATGCCAAGGATGCGGCCTGCGACCCGGTCCGGCTCAAAGGTCTCAATGGCGTCCATCTTTTCGCCCAGACCGACGAATTTAATGGGCTTGCCGGTGACCGCGCGCATGGACAGCGCCGCCCCGCCGCGCCCGTCGCCATCCATCCGGGTCAGGACCACGCCGGAGATGCCGATGCGGTCGTCAAAGTTTTGCGCCGTGTTCACCGCGTCCTGACCGGTCAGCCCGTCCACAACCAACAGCGTCTCGCGCGGGGTGGCCACATCGCGCACCGCTTCAACCTGCGCCATCAGTTCTTCGTCGATGGACAAGCGGCCTGCGGTGTCCAGCATGTAGACGTCGTAGCCGCCAAGGCCCGCTTGGGTCTTGGCGCGCCTCGCGATGGTCACCGGGTCCTCGCCCTTGACGATGGGCAGCGTATCCACACCAATCTGCACCCCGAGGATCGCAAGCTGTTCCATTGCGGCGGGGCGGTTCACGTCGAGCGAAGCCATCAGCACGCGCTTGCCGTCTTTTTCTTTCAGTCGCTTGGCGAGCTTTGCGGTCGTGGTGGTTTTACCACCGCCCTGCAGACCAACCATCAGGATGGGGGCAGGCGGGTTGTCAATCTTGAGCGCCCCCGGCTCGCCTTCGCCCGAGAGCGTATCGACCAGCGCGTCATGCACGATCTTGACGACCTGCTGGCCGGGCGTGACGGATTTGGTAACCGCTTGCCCTGTCGCTTTCTCCTGCACCGCCTTGACGAAATCACGTGCCACTGGCAGCGAGACGTCGGCCTCCAGCAGGGCCACGCGGACCTCCCGCAGGGCTGTTTTCACGTCCTCTTCCGACAGCGCGCCTTGCTTGGTGAGCCGGTCAAAGACGCCTGAGAGGCGCTCGGAGAGATTTTCAAACATGGGCCAAAGCCCCTTTCGTGGTCGGTTGCGGATGGCTTGAAGGTAAGCACGCCGCCGGTCATTCTCAAACGTCAAGCGCCCCCGTGGGCGCAACGCGCTGACGGAGGGCGATCCTGCAATCAAACAGGACCGGAAGACTTGTGCTTCCGGGTATGACGCGGCGTGTAGAACCTGCCGCACTGCGAGTCAAGTACGCATAGATCCCACAGGCGCTCACCCTCCCGCGCCCGGGCCAGTTCTGCACGACACCCGCTTGGGCCTATCGGTCGTGCCTCGTGTTAGGGGCGCGTCATTCTTCAGGCCTTTTTTCCGGGTTGGAGCCACCCCCGGCAGGTTTGCGCAGCCAGATCCAGGCCATCGCCCCGATAAACGCAAAGGTCAGCACGTTCAAAACTGTGTCGATCAGATCACCGGTCAGCATCCGAGGCCTCCTCGCGCAAGGCGCGCAGCATACAAACACAAAGCAATATTGATACGAAAACAAACGGCAGCGCACCCAGCGCGATCAGTTTTTTGACCGCGTCAATAGAGCCTGACAGGACCATGGCTGCGCCCAGCACCCCCAGTAAAACGCCCCAGATCAGACGGATGCGCACAGGCGGATTGGGGTCGCCGCCGGTTGAGAATGTACCAAGCACAAAGGCCGCGCTGACAACGCTGGTTACGATGAAAAGGAATGCGGCCACGATGGTGGCTAAGGTTGTGACGAAGGTCAGTGGCAATCGTTCCAGCAGCCCAAAAGTCACGCGTTGAACATTTGTTTCGGTCAGCGCAAGCAAATCGCCCGTGCCCTGCAGCACATCGTAAAAACCGATCCCGCCAAAGGTTCCAAACCAGATGATTGAAAACAGTGTGGGTCCGATCAGTACGCCCAGAACAAATTCGCGGATCGTGCGCCCGCGCGAGATGCGCGCAATAAACACGCCGACAAAAGGCCCCCATGCGATCCACCAAACCATGTAGGTCAGTGTCCAGTCTTGAAACCAGTCAATCAAAACCGGGTCAAAAAAGTTCAGTGTTTGAAACCCCCGGGGGATCGCTTTGCTGACATATTCCCCAAAGCTCGCGACGATGGAATTCATCAGGTATTCGGTCGGGCCGACGATGATCACAAAGGCGATCAGGGCAATCGCAATCCCCATCGCCATGTTCGACAGTTTGGACATGCCAGCGCCAAGGTCCACCATCAAAGGCGGCATGTAAGCGGCAACCATCACGGCAAAGACCGCGGCGATCAGCCAGGGCGCGGCTTGTGCGCCGCCCATCAAAACATCGACGCCGTCTGCCACCTGAAAAACGCCCATCGCGATCGATCCGCCTACCCCGATGGCAATGGCCACGATTGCCATGAAGTCCGACAGCCACCCGACAATGCGCGCCCAGTTTTCGCCGGGAAACAAGTGTTCGACCGGGGCGCTGACCAGCATGGGCGTGCCGCGCCGAAACGCAAAATAGGCGATCACCAACGCCGTTGCCCCGTAAATCGCCCATGCGTGGATGCCCCAGTGAAAATTTGTTGCCATCAAGGACTGCTGTGCCGCAACAGGTGGCGCCATGAACTGTGCGCCAAACTGATAGTGCGTCAGCGGCTCGGCCACAGCCCAGAACAACAGCCCCACCCCCATGCCCGCAGCAAACAGCATGGCAATCCACGAGGGTGTTGAAAACTCTGGTCGGTCTTCATCGGCCCCAAGCCGGATACGGCCGTAGGGAGACACCGCGAGACCCACGCAAAAGACCAGCATGGCAGATACCGCCAGCATGACGAACCATCCGCGACTGACGAAGTACTGTTCAACCACCACGGATGCACCTGCAACGATCCCCTCGGGGTCGGAAACGCCCCACACTCCGATGATGCCAATGGTGATCAAAGAGGCTGTTAGCAGGAGGCGTGTGCGGGACATATGCGGGCTTTCACTATTGGATGTTCAGGCGGGCGTCTTGTTCTGCATCTGTGCAGGGCGTTCAGGGCCTCAAACGCTGCTCGAGCAGCACCTGTTCCCTTACTGGACCTGAATGATCTGCTTGGTCATGTTGTAGCCGTCCTCGTCGTTCGCGACCATTTTGCTGGGGCCATAGTGGCGCATGAGCACATTGAATTTGCCCGTCTTATTGCCCTCGGTCGTTGGGATGTTGTTAGGCTGTCCGTCGCATCCGAAGCGCACAGTATAGGTACCATCTTCATTTTGCACCGGGTCCATTTTGCTTGAAATATTGCTCGTGTCGTTAAAGAGGTATCCATCGCCACTATAGACCGTCGCGGACCAGAAGTATTTTGCTTCAGGATCGACGAAGGTCGTCTCGTAGCAGCCGTCGGCATCAAAATACGGGCTGGTCTGATAGATGTTGTCCTGAACCATCGCACCGCCCCAACCGCCAGCGGCTCCGACAAAGTTCATGTAAGCGGTCTGGCCACTTTCGGTATTGCTGTATGCTTTGGATTGGTCGTAGCCGTCGCTGAAATCAGCGTTGCCGATGGCTTCCATCTCGGCAAACGTCTCGTCATCCCAATCGAGAACGACAAACTCACCCGGTTCACCTGCCTCGACCACAACATTTTCGCGCAGAGCGGGGTCAAGGGTGCGGATAATGACAAAGGCAAAGTCGGTCTTGGCAGTGATGTTGTGACGTCCCGGGCCATAAATCATCGG
>JBGCEG010000033.1:0-21196 GCA_045106135.1 Roseobacter sp.
GCTCTTCCAGATCAACATAGCTGAACAGCGCCCCGCTCGTCTCGTCCGTCCCGCGCATCATCACCCCCGCCGCAACCGTCTGAAAAGTGAATCATGTTCTCAAATCACTGTCGAGGCAGGACTATTTCAGCAGCCTGTTAGTCGGCTTTCCACGCCTCGATGGAAATCATCACTTCGACCTCATCGCTCACAGCTGGCGCAAACGCACCCAGGCCGAAATCGGACCTCAAGACCGTGGCCGTTGCGTCAAACCCAAGCGTAGGCGTGCCCTGTTTTGGCCCAAACGGATAAGGCGCCGACTGGTTCAGCACCGCATCCAGAACAACCGATTGCGTGGCGTCGTTCATGGTCAGATCGCCCGTGATCTTTGCCGTATTGTCGCCCGTCACCTCAATCGACGTGGAGGTGAAGGTGATCATGTCTTCTTCAGTCGCGCCGAAGAAATCATCTGACATAAAATGCCCTTCGCGCGCTTCCCAGCCGGTAAACATGCTCATGGTCGGCATTGAGACGGACACAGAAGACTTCGCAGGGTCCGCTTCATCAAACATGATCTCGCCCTCAAAGCCCGAGAACATGCCAAAAGTGGTCGAGAACCCCAGATGGTTATAGTTGAAAACGACCTGACTGTGGCTGGCATCAAGCTCGTATTTCTCTGCAGCGGACGCAAGTGTCGCCGACGCGGCAAACACGGTGGCAAGAAAGATATGTTTCATCGAAAAGGACCTCTCATGGTTGAAACTGTCCCTATATGTGGGTCTTGTCGCGGGTAAAGCAATCCTCTGAGGTCAAACAGGTATTGCGCGTTTTTGCACAAAAACACACGAAACCGTGAAAATCGTGCGAAAACCCGCCTAAAGCTTGCCCGCAACCTTCAGCGCGGTCACCAAATCGCGGTGCGCCGGGCGATCAGAGGCGGAAACTTCCGCCAGCAATGCGCCCTCATGTCCCCAAAGCTGAACACGCGCCTCTGAATTCACCACGCGGGACAGGTCGGCAAACCGACACCGCTCGACCACCAGCCGGTCGCTACCAATCCCGTGCACCAACCGTATTTCATGCTGAAGCGTATCAATCTCGACCTTCGGCGCGTCCAGCCGCCGCGCCATCTGCAGAAACATTCCGCCAATCACCAACGCCACAAAAGACACGGCAAGTTTGATCAGCAAAAGCTCTGCGGCCCAGGTGGCACCCGGCGCAAACCAAATCCCAAGACCAATGAAAACAAGAACAACACCCACCGCCATCTGCCCGCCCCGGACCACCTGTCGCGCAGTGTCCGCCGCCCTGACAGAGCGTGCATTGAAACGGTTTTGGGCACTCAGATCGACGGCGTCGGTCATATCACTCACCTGAAGGTTGGCTGGCCTCAACACAAGCGGTTAAAAAAGTCCTCAGTATGGCAGTACGAGGGCGATTTCCGGCATCAAATCCTGCCCCGCCGGACAGCGTGCTTGAACATCTCGTCCAGCCGTGTATACGACGAATTCTCTTTGCAGATGAATTGAACCGCGCAGTCTCTCGTGGTGGGGCCGCAAAGAGCAAATCGCCCCATCTTTGAAATGCGCCTTGATATAAATGAGGATTAAACATGCCCCTGTATGAGCATGTGATGATCGCCCGTCAGGACCTGTCGAATACACAGGCCGAAGGGCTGATCGAACACTTTGGCACCGTCCTGTCCGACAACGGCGGATCACTGGTTGATCACGAATACTGGGGCATCAAAACGATGGCCTACAAGATCAACAAGAACCGCAAGGGCCATTACGCCTACCTGCGCTCTGATGCACCGGCACCCGCCGTGCAAGAGATGGAACGCCTGATGCGTCTTCATGATGACGTGATGCGCGTGCTGACCATCAAGGTCGATGAGCACGCCGAAGGACCTTCCGTACAGATGCAAAAACGCGATGAGCGTGAAGGCCGCCGCGAGCGCCGCTAACCTTAAGAAGAGGACATAAGCCATGGCTGCAAAACCATTTTTCCTCCGCCGCAAGGTCTGCCCCTTCTCGGGCGACAATGCACCCAAAATCGACTACAAAGACACGCGTCTGCTGCAACGCTACATCTCTGAGCGTGGCAAAATCGTGCCAAGCCGTATCACTGCCGTATCGGCCAAGAAGCAGCGCGAACTTGCGCGCGCCATCAAACGCGCCCGCTTCCTCGCCCTGCTGCCCTACGCCGTGAAATAAGGAGTAAGCACATGCAAGTTATCCTTCTTGAACGCGTCGCAAAGCTTGGCCAGATGGGCGAAGTCGTTGATGTGAAACCCGGCTACGCGCGCAACTACCTTTTGCCACAAGGCAAGGCGTTGTCTGCATCGAATGCAAACATCGAAGCCTTCGAGGCGCAGAAAGCTCAGCTTGAAGCGCGCAACCTCGAGACCCGCAAAGAAGCAGAATCGCTGGCTGAAAAGCTGGATGGACAGCAGTTCATCGTGATTCGGTCTGCCTCTGATTCTGGCGCGCTTTATGGCTCTGTCACGACACGTGACGCGGCTGAGGCTGCGACCGAAGCAGGGTTCACAGTGGACCGCAAACAGGTCGTGCTCGCACCAATCAAAGAACTGGGTTTGCACTCTGTTCAGATTGTTTTGCACCCCGAAGTGGACGCCTCCATCTCATTGAACGTGGCCAGATCGGTTGAAGAAGCCGAACTGCAGGCCTCCGGTAAATCCATGCAGGAACTGGCAGCGGAAGAAGAAGCCGCCGCAGAGTTCGAGATTGCGGAACTGTTCGATGATATCGGTGCGGCGTCTTCTGATGATGACGATCTCAGCGATGCGGCCCCGGCCCCATCCGAAGACGATGACGCGGCTAAAGCCTGATCTGATCGGTCTGTAAAATTCTTTGAAACCGGCCCTTTTGGGCCGGTTTTTCGTTGTTCATCATGATTCCAACCATGGCTTGATTGACCCGTCGCCCTAAGTATCAATGCAGGGATGGAACATCGCGGATTCTATTTAAAATTCCATTGGCCCGCCGTCGCGGCGACGGCGCTCTTTCTGGCAAGCTGCGGGCCGTCAGCAGAAGAGATGGAGGTGGCCCCGCGTGACATTCCCCACTCTCGCGAAGAGCTTGAAACGGTGCGCAGTGTGTTCAACGCCATCCAACCTGCATCCATCGAACAAAACCGTGAATTCTGCGGATATATCATCAAGAACGAGTTGGGCCTGCTGTCTGCCACAGACCCCCATCGCGGGCGCAGGGCAAGTTGCAGCCCGCGCTGGCCGCGCGGCGATGTCAAAGTCATCGCTTCTTACCACACACACGCGGCCTATGACCCTGAGTACGACAGCGAAGTACCATCTTACGAGGACATGGAAAGCGATATCCTCGAAGAGGTGGATGGCTACATCGCCACCCCTGCGGGGCGCATCTGGTTCGTCAACGCGCGCCGCAAAGAGGCGCGGCTGGTCTGCGGGCCGGGCTGTGTCACCAGCGACCCGAATTACCAGCCAACCGCCTATCCGCCGCTCAGAGATCGCTACCGCATCCGTGAACTGCTGTCTGACTAGGGACCTCAGTCGTCCGTCGACAAAGCCTTCCAGATGACCGCGCCGATGGCCGCACCAATCAACGGAGCCACCCAGAACATCCACAGTTGCGCCAGTGCCGGACCATCCGCAAAAAGCGCCACGCCGGTGGACCGTGCCGGGTTTACGGATGTGTTGGAAATCGGGATTGAGATCAGGTGGATAAGTGTCAAGCCCAGCCCGATGGCAATGGGTGCGAAACCTGCCGGCGCCTGCGGACTTGTCGCCCCCAGAATGATGATCAGGAAAAAGGCCGTCAGGATCACCTCGGCCAGCAGCACAGAGATCATCGAATACCCTTGCGGCGATGCTGCCCCGTAGCCGTTGCTTGCAAAGCCCCCTACACCGCTGAAATCTGCCGCCCCCGAGACGATGATATACAGCGCCACGCTCGCAGCCACTGCCCCGGCCACCTGCGCCGCCCAGTAAGGCAACAACTCGCTTTTTTCAAACCGCCCCCCAAGCATCAGCCCAAGCGAAACCGCCGGATTGAAATGCCCACCAGAGATGTGACCCACGGTGTAGGCCATGGTCATGACCGTCAGGCCAAAAGCCAGACTGACGCCCATCCACCCGATACCTACGTCCGCCACACCAGCCGCGAAAATCGCGCTGCCGCATCCCCCAAAAACCAGCCAGAAGGTGCCGAAAAACTCGGCTAGCAATTTCTTTGTCATCACAAGTCCCCAGATTTTAGTCGTGCTTTACCATTAGGAATGTCGGCCAGCAGTGCAATACCTGATTGCTGCATCAGACAGACGATAACGTTTCGAAACCTGCGCACCTGTCCAACGGCTCTCATCGCTGGTCACAAACAAGCCGGAAAATGTGACGCGGGCGACAGCCATAATGGACCTGTCCCGTTTTTGTGCTGCCCCAAGTGATCGTTTAGGCCACTTTCCGTTCGAAAGCGTACCACTGTCCCACTCTCATCGCCGCAAGCGGCGACTGCCGTGCAGCGGGCAGGCGATTGCGTAGCGATCTGCCGAGAGGGGGGCTTTTCCAGCCAAGTGCTGAGTGGCGGCGACGCGGATTGTAGAAGCTGTTGATGTATTGGAAGATGGCCAATTCGGCGTCTCGGCGTGTTGGCCATGATCTTCGCCAGATCAGCTCAGCCTTGATCGTTTTGAAGAACGTCTCGACGGCGGAGTTGTCACAACAAGTGCCCTTGCCGGTCATTGATACCTTGAAGCCATGCTGGCGCAGGAGCTTTTGATAATCATGCGAACAGTATTGGATTCCGCGATCCATATGGTGGAGGCAACCCTAGGGCGGTCTGCGCAGAGCCACAGCCATCTTCAGGACCCGGATTGTCAGATCACGCTTCATCCGGTTCGATACGGCCCAACCGATAACACGCCGGGAATGCAGATCAAGAATGACAGCCCGATAGAGCCATCCCTCGTGCCCCTCTAATCGAAACTGCGTTTCGACTGCCGGGCAGTGGTCCAGACATAGCTGATGTCACCGGCCCATTTCTGATTGGGCCCATTCGCATAGACGTGCCGGATCAGCAGATTTGGCGCGATGCTGAAGGCGTGATTGCTGTCCCCCTCTCGGCAGATTGCTTTGCAATCACCTGCCCGCTGCACGGCAGTCGCCGCTTGCGGCGATGAGAGTGAGGCAATGGTTGTCACCTTGTATTTCTTTGACCGTTCAACCCGTATGCCGTTCTCGCGCATCCATTGCCCAGCAGTCGCTGCTTGCTGCGATGAGAGGGAAACGACCGATACGACGATGCCCGACGCTCAGACCAAGCTCCTTCAACTCTTGGGTCATCCTCGGACGGCCGTAGCTGCCAAGGCTGACACGAGCTCGTCCCTTGATGTGCGCAAGAACAACCATGTCGCTCCGCTGCCTTTGGCTGGCCGGGCGGCGGCGATAGGCGCGCGGGCCACGTGAGCTGACATCCAGAACCTGGCAAAGACGGTTGGTCGGGAATTCATAACCATGCTCTTCGGGTGAATTGAAACCTCATGGTTTTTGGCTCACGAAAAAGGCTGTGGCGTTCCGCCGGGAAAACGCCCTACTGGGGCCTTTTCTGATCCGGCTTCAATTCAAGATGTCCCTGTCCACCTTGAGAATACGGTTCCCGCGTCGAAGCCGCGCGTTCTCACGGGCAAGGTCGAGATCTTTGTCTGACACCACCTCAGTGTCACGATGTCTGGTCACCCATTTGTTCGGCGTCGAAAGTCAGATGCCACCTGCTTCCGTGTTAGCCCGCTTGTCAGCGCGATCCGCACCGCATCAGCGCGGAATTCGTCCCTACGTTTCGTTCCCATAGTTCGTCTCCTTTCCTGCAATAAATGCTATCAAAGGAGCGGCATCAAACCGCGACAGGGCCAGTATTAGAGCCTATGCCACAGTGTCGCAGAAGCTACAAACGGCCCCTTTATGACCCCATTTCACTCTCAAAGAGGAGAGTAAAATGTTTGACGCCCAACGCGCCGATGATGACCTGATACGACACACTGAGCCAAAAGATGTGCACGACCGCATTGCACTTCGCACCGTGAAGCTGATGCGGTTTTTCGCGGATAGCTTCTTTTCAAAACGCTACGGACACCGTGCCGTTGTGTTGGAGACGGTTGCAGCCGTCCCCGGCATGGTCGGCGGTTTGTTGCAGCATCTGAAATCCATCCGCCACATCAGAGATGACGAAGGCTGGATCCGCGAACTTCTGGATGAGGCTGAAAACGAACGCATGCATCTGATGACCTTCATTCACATTGCGGAGCCTTCAAAGGTCGAGCGTCTGCTGATCATGATTGGCCAGGCGATCTTTTACAATTTCTACTTCTTTCTGTACCTGTTTGCGCCCCGGACAGCGCATCGCGTTGTCGGCTACTTGGAAGAAGAAGCCGTGATCAGCTACACGCATTATCTGGAAGAAGTTGATGCCGGTCGGGCGGAAAACGTGGCAGCGCCGGAAATCGCCATTGACTACTGGAAGCTTCCCGCCGACGCGCGGTTGCGCGATGTTATCATCGCCGTGCGCGCTGACGAGGCAGGCCACCGCGATCGCAACCATGAAATGGCGGATCAATTGGCGGGTTGATCTGCCGCCGAATTAAAAAAAGGCGCGTCGTGACAGACGCGCCTTTTTGAAATTGGGATGCGCTGTGCGTTACTCTTCTTCAAGAGCCTCCACAGCTTTCTGCAGGTCATCCTTGGAGATATCTTTCTCGCTCACCGTCGCGCCGTCGAACACGTGGTCCACCACTTTGTCTTCAAAGATGGGCGCACGCATCTGCTGCTGCATCTGCTGGTTTTGCTGAACAAATTCAAAGAACTGGCGCTCTTGTCCGGGATACTGGCGGGCCTGCGCCATGATGGCTTGGGTCATCTCGGCGTCGGTTACTTCAACCTCGGCTTTCTGGCCAATCTCTGCCAGCAACAGACCAAGACGCACGCGACGTGTGGCAAGCGTTGTATGCTCTTCGGTGGCTTCGATCTCAGGGTGATCGTGCCCCTGTACGTCCGGGTTTTCCTCGTGCCAGAGCTGGTGCGCAATCTGCCCGGCCTCGGCTTCAACCAGCGACGGTGGCAGGTCAAAGTCGACAATTTCGTCCAAGGCATCAAGCAATGCACGCTTCATCACCGCACGCGCGGCACCTGCGTATTCCGCCTCAAGACGCTCCGCGATCTGGGTCTTTAGCGCCGCCAGATCTTCTGCGCCGAATTTCGTTGCAAGCTCGTCGTTGATCTCAGCGGCAACGGGTTGCTTCACCTCTTTGATGGTGCAGGTGAACGCGGCTTCTTTACCCTTGAGGTTTTCCGCCTGATAGTCCTCCGGGAAGGTCACGGTGACTTCTTTTTCTTCACCGGTTTTCACGCCGACCAGCTGCTCTTCAAAGCCGGGGATGAAGGAGTTTGAGCCCAGCACCAGCGGATAGTCTTCGGCAGAGCCACCGTCAAAGGCTTCGCCGTCGACACGTCCCACGAAATCCATGACGATCTGGTCGCCGTCTTTCGCCTTGGTGCCTTTTTTACGAGCTTTGAAATCCTGTGCCGTTTCGGCAAGGTTGCCTAGCGCTTCGTCGATGGCGGCGTCATCCGCTTTGACCACAAGCTTTTCAAGTGTGATTGTCGCGTAATCGATCTCCGGAATGTCGGGCAGCGCCTCATAGGACATCGCGACCTCGATATCGTCACCCTCTTTCCAGTCCTCATTGGTCATTTTGATTTCTGGCTGCATCGCCGGGCGGTCGCCTGACTGCTCAAAATGGTTGGACATGGCCCCATCAATGCTTTCCTGCATCGCTTCGCCCATCACCTTCTGGCCGAATTGCTTTTTCAGCAGCGCCATCGGCACCTTGCCTTTGCGGAAACCCTTCATTTCGACTTCTGGTTGGGCTTCGGCCAGTTTGGCGTTCACCTTCTCATCAAGTTCGTCAGCGGTGACCGTGATCGAATAGCTCCGTTTCAAACCGTCATTCAGCGTTTCGGTGACCTGCATGTATGCTCCATAACAAAAGGCGCGCGGATCACGCGCGGGCGTCAATTTCGCGTTGTTTTATGTGGCCCGGCTGTGAGGTGCAAGAGCGCTTTTCCTCAAGTGTCGGGGTTTCTGCCCGTTTAGCGGGCGCGCCCTATGGTAGCCGAATGCATCGCAGGCAAAGCAAAACCCGAATTCTTCAAACCGGTTGTCGCGGCCCACAGCAATCTCAGTCGTGAACGCCTGCCTTCATGTGCAGGTCGCCCAGCACAAAGCGCTGGAAAACGATGAAAAGCACCAGCGCAGGCAGGATGGACAGCACCGCAAAGGCCACGCCCGCACCGCTTTCAATGCCCACCAGTCGCAGACCCCGCAGCACGGTGTAGTGGTTTTCTTGCGTGCTCATCAGCAGCGGCCAGAGGTATTGGTTCCACCCGATCATGAAGGTCACGATAAAGACCGCGCCCGCCCGCCGCGCGGTCAAAGGTACGATGAAATCAATCCAGAACCGAAAGGGTCCGGCCCCGTCCAGCCGTGCTGCTTCCAGCAGGGTTTCGGGCAGGCTGATAAACCCCTGCCGGAAAAACAGGGTACCCAAGCCAAAGGCCAGCACCGGCAGGATCATCCCCACGTGCGAGTTGACCAGCCCCAAGGACGCCGCCACCTCAAAGGTGGGCAAAAACCGGCTTTCAATCGGCAAAAGCAGGGTCGCCAGCGACACCCATAGAAACGTATTGGCCAGCGGTTGCTTAAAATACACAATCGAATAGGCCGCCGCAAAGGACAGCAGCGTTGTCAGCCCCGCAACCCCCAGGGCCAGCACCATCGAATTGAGCATCATCTGCCAGAAAGAGACCTGATCAGTCAGACCGGTTGTCAGCGACAGCGCGCTGGCAAAGTTGTCCCCGGCGCTGTCCCCGATCTGAAAGGTCAGACCCGACTGGGCAAGCGCGCCGGTGCTATGGGTTGCCGCAAGACCCAGCAGCATAACGGGCAACAGCAGAAACACCAGACCGCCAAGCAAAATCACATGATCAAAGGCGCGTGAAAGAGGTGTGCGGGTCTGGACCTTCACTCTTTGTATGCGTCGTCGGCCATGGCCAGCAACCTGTCGAACACGGCGGGTGCTGCCACGATCACACGCCCCCCCTGCACCAGCATCGCATCAGCACTTTGCTGTTCTGTGCGGCCCCCGGCCTCACGCACCATGAGCTGTCCGGCCAGACAATCCCACGCGTTCATATGAGGTTCCGCAAAGGCGATGAGCCGCCCCGCCGCCGTGTAGGCCAGCATCAACCCGCCAGAGGCATTGTGAAACAAGCGCCCGTCCTGTTCGACCACCGCCGACAGCAGCCGTGGCGTGCCCTGCACCGGTGGTCTGCCGCTCATGCCCAGACCCACGCGCCCCGCGTTCAGGGCATCCGCTTTTGCCACCGCGACGGGGCGGTCGTTCAACCGCGCACCCTGCCCTTCGGCGGCGCAGAACATCTCGTCCGCGCAAGGGTCATAGATCACGCCCACGCGGGTTGCATCCTCGCGCACGCAAGCGAGGATCACACACCACTGCGGCAGGCCCACGACAAAATTGGCGGTGCCGTCGATGGGGTCAATCACCCATGTCCAGCCGGACGATGAGGCAACGGGCGCGTGTTCTTCCCCAACGATCCCATCCTCTGCAAAGCGTTTGGAAATCTCCGCCCGCACCAGCGTTTCGACCTCAAGATCGGCGTTGGACACCCAATCCTGCGTGCCCTTCTGGGAGATATCCAACCCGTCAATATCCCGAAAGAAGGCAAGTGCGGCCTGTCCTGCCGTCCGCGCGATATCGACGGCAGCCGCCAATCGCCGGTCCTGTTCGCTCATATCAGGCGCTTGCCCGTGGTGGCATCGAACACCAGCGCATCCGCAGGATCAAACCCAAGCCTCAGCGTATCCTCCGCTGCGGGTAAAAGCGTATGCGCGGCCTTGAGGCAAATCTCTTGCGGGTCGCCTGCCTCATTCTTTGCGCCCGCGACGGTGCCGTAGATCAGGTTCTCAGCGCCGTGTTGCTCTACCAGATCAACCGTGACGTCAAATTGGCCCTGTTCGTCCCGGCGCAGCGCATCGGGTCGAACCCCCAGCATCAACGGCACCCCGGTCGGCAAATCTCTGAAACCAGCCAGCGCGATGTTGCCCGCCTGCAGTGCCGTGCCGTCGAAGGTCACAGGCATCAGGTTGATCTGCGGCGATCCGATGAAAGACGCCACAAAGAGCGTGGCGGGGTTCGAGTAAAGCTCCATGGGCGCACCCATCTGCTCGACCTGACCGTCATTGATCACCGCAAGCCTGTCCGCCAGCGTCATCGCTTCGGTCTGGTCGTGCGTGACATAGATCGACGTCACATTCATACGGCGCTGCAACTTCTTGATCTCAATACGCATTTGCACACGCAACTTGGCGTCAAGGTTCGACAGAGGCTCATCGAACAGAAACACCTGCGGATGGCGCACAATCGCACGGCCCATCGCCACGCGCTGGCGCTGACCGCCCGACAACTGATTAGGCTGGCGGTCCAGAAACTGGTCGATCTTGAGCATCTTCGCGGCATCCACGATACGCTCTTCAATCTCGTCCTTGGGCATCTTGCGGTTTTTCAGGCCGTAAGACATGTTGCCGCGCACGGTCATATGCGGGTACAGCGCATAGTTCTGGAACACCATCGCCACATCCCGCTCTGACGGGGAGACATCGTTAATCACGCGGTCGCCGATGGAAATCTCACCGCTGGTGACCGTCTCCAGCCCTGCGACCATGCGCAAAAGCGTGGATTTTCCGCACCCCGACGGCCCCACAAAGACGATAAACTCACCGTCCTCAATCGCCATGTCCACGCCAAAGATGGCTTCTGCCCCGTTGGGATAGGTCTTGCGGACTTGTTTCAGGTCAACTCTGGCCATTACTTCTCACTTTCAACGAGCCCTTTGACAAACCATCTCTGGAAAATCAGCACCACCAGCACCGGCGGCAGTGTCGCCAGAATGGTCAGCGCAAAGGCCTTTTGGAATTGCGGCAACTCTCCGCCCTCGTTCAGCACCTGATAGATCTGCTTGATGCCGATCACGAGGGTGTAGTTTTCTTCTTTGGTGGTCATGATCAGCGGCCACAGGTACTGGTTCCAGCCGACCACAAACATGATGATCAGGATGGCCGCAATCATGGTGCGGCTCAGCGGGATCAGGATATCGACGAAAAAGCCCCAGGCGGTTGCGCCATCCAGCCTGGCGGCCTCCAGCAATTCATCCGGCACCGACCGAAAAAACTGCCGGAAAAAGAACGTGCCGGTGGCAGAGGCGATCAGCGGAATGATTAGGCCTGCGTGGGTGTCCAGCATGCCAAAGTTTGCCACCACTTCGTAGGACGGGATGATCCGAACCTCCAGCGGCAACAGCAGCGTCATGAAGATCATCCAGAACAGCGGCACACCCAGTCGAAACCGGAAATAGACAATGGCATAGGCCGCCAGCATCGAAATCACGACCTTCCCGATGGCGAACCCGATCCCAAGGATCATGGAGTTTTTCAGCATTGTGACCGCCGTCACCTGCTTCATCACGCCGCCTTCAACAAAGAGAACCTCGTTGTAGGTCTGGAAGAAATGCGGGCCGGGCCAGAATTGCAGCCCCTCGCGCAGGATGGTTTCGGGCGCATGGGTGGACGTGGAAAACGCCACCCAGACCGGCAAGGTCATGAAAATCGCCCCGATAATCAGGATCACATGTGTGGAAATCGAAACCCGGTCCATCAGTAATGCACCTTTCGTTCGATATAGCGGAACTGCACGACGGTCAGGGCCAGCACCATGATCATCAGTACCACGGATTGTGCCGAAGAACCGCCAATGTCTGCCCCACGGAACCCGTCCTGAAACACCTTGTAGACCAGCGTTGTGGTCGCCCCACCGGGCGCGCCTTGGGTGGTGGTGTCGATGATGCCGAAGGTTTCAAAGAACGCGTAGGTGATGTTGATGACCACCAGAAAGAAGGTCGTGGGGGCCAGCAGCGGGAAAGTGATTGTCCAGAACCGCCGCAGCGACGATTTACAATCCATGTAGGCGGCTTCCTGCACGGATTTTGGAATGCCCTGCAGGCCGGAGAGAAAGAAGATGAAATTGACGCTCACCTGTTTCCACACAGAGATCAGAATGACCACAAAGCTGGCATCATAAGGATCAAGCTTGTGGTCAAAATCAAAGCCAAGTGTGTTCATGAACTGATAAAGATCGCCGATAATCGGGTTGAACATCAGGTTGCCCATCAAACCCGCAACAGGCGGGGCAATCGCGTAGGCCCACATCAGCAAGGTCTTGTAGGTGCTGGCCCCGTGCAGCACCTCGTTAGCCTTCACCGCCAGTAGCAAGGCGATGGCCAGCGACAGGAACGTCACCAGCGTCGAGAAAACAATCGTAAAGCCCGCCGCCTGTAGCCATGCATTGCTGAAGATCGTGTCACTGTAATTCTTGAACCAGACAAATTGCGATGACAGCCCGAAAGCATCCTCCAGCAAAAATGACTGATAGAAGGCCTGCGCCGCAGGCCACAAAAAGAAAATCACAATGATGATAATCTGCGGTGCGATGAACAAATACGGAATTGGGCTGTGCTCGAATTGAACACGCTTCATCGGCCTTGCCCCCCCGGGATAGTGAAACGGTCGGCGACACCTCTGCGCCGCCGACCTTCAGTGCTTTAGTTATAGGTCGCGTTGAAGCGTTCGAGCAGTGCGTTTGCTTCTTCTTCCATCGTGGCGAAGGCGTCATCTACCGATGCCTCACCAGAGAAGATGCGCTCGTACTGTTCGTACATCACGTCACGGATCTGCACGTAGAAGCCAAGGCGGTAGCCTTTGGTCCACTCTCCTGCAGGCTGGTTCAGCTGCAGAACACCCACTTCAGCGTCAGGCGTGCTTTCATAGTAGCCATCTGCCTTAGCCAGCTCATAAGCTGCATTGGTGATCGGCACATAGCCCGTTTCCTTGTGCCAGAAGTACTGTACTTCGGGGCTGGCAAGGAACGACAGGAAGTCTGCGGAGGCTGCGTTTTCCTCATCCGACTTACCGGACATCGCAAACAGTGCCGCACCACCGATGAAGGTGCCGTAAGCCTCGTCTGTCAGGCTGGAGTAGTATGGCAGGTAGGACGTGCCGAACTCGAACTCAGCGCTGCTTTTCAAGCCGCCGAACGAGCCGGAAGAGCCCAGCCACATGGCTGTTTTCTTTTGCACAAAGGCGTCCTGATTGTCGCCCCAGCCCCGGCCGTAAAAGCCGTAGTATCCCGCATCAAGCCAGTTTTTGACGTTGGACCAGTGCATTTTCATGGCGTCGTTGTTGTAGAGGATTTTCACATCTGTGCTGTCATAGCCGTTGTTGGCTGTGGCCAATTGCAGGTTGTGACGGCTGTGGAAGTTTTCAGAGAAAATCCAGGGGCTGTGGCTTTGGGCCAGCGCCTGATAGCCTGCTTCTTTGAACTTAGGGGCCATCTCGGCGAATTCTTCCCACGTGGCGGGGGGTGCATCGACGCCCGCTTCGGCAAAGACTTCCTTGTTCCAGTACAAAAGCGGCGTGGAGGAGTTGAACGGCATGCCGATCATCTTGCCATCGCTGTCGGCATAGAAGTAGCGCACACCTTCGATGTAATCGTCGCCGTTGAAGCCTTCGCTGTGCTCTGCCAGCAGGTCCTCGACCGCGACTGTGGCGCCGGGGGCGTTGATGATCGTTGCGGCGCCTGCGTCAAAAATCTGGATCAGGTGCGGTTGCTGACCGGCACGGAACGCCGCGATCCCTGCCGTCATCGTGTCCTCGTAGCCGCCCTTGTAGGTCGGCACCAAGACATATTCGTCCTGACTTGCGTTGTACTTCTCGGCCACTTCCTCGACGACTTCGCCCAGACGACCGCCCATGGCGTGCCAGAACTGAATTTCCGTCTGCGCCAACGCAGACGTGGCAAGCAAGGTGCTTCCTGCCGTCAACATCGTGAATAATTTCATCGTTTGTCTCCCATAGGTTATCGGGTGTTTTCACCGATCCGGCTTTTAGGGGTGCTGCGTAACAGTAACGTGACGAAAGCCTGCCGCGCGCACCTTTATCATTTCCCGTGCGCGCAGACTTGCATGTCCCGTTCCGGGGTTCAACGATGGATTTCGCCTCGCACACAATTCGTCAAAGAAGACTTGCGAGGCTGCCGCGCCCTGCATAGGGAGAAAAGGCAGCGCATTGATCACAGTTCAGGGAGAACACGCATGGCGGCCACATTCAAATCACGTCTGCCCGGCACGGATATTTTGGTAGGCACCTTTCTGAAGACCCCCGCCCATGAGGTGATCGAGGTGATGGCCAAGTCGCGGCTTGATTTTGTTTGTCTGGATGCAGAACACGCCCCCTTTGACCGCGCGCGCATGGACGCCTGTCTGGCGGTGGCGCGCGCCCTTTCGGTGCCGACGCTCGTGCGGGTGCCAAGCGGCGATCCGTCCGAGATTCTCAAGGTGCTGGACAGCGGCGCCACGGGCATCGTGGTGCCGCATGTGGATACTGTTGAAAAAGCCCGCAGGGTGGCCAAGGCAGCCCGCTTTGGCCACGGCGGGCGCGGCTACGCGGGCTCAACCCGTTGGGCAGGCTACGCCACACGCCCGATGGCAGAGGTCTTGCAGCAAAGCCGCGATGAAACCGTAGTATTTGCGCAGATCGAAGAACCCGAAGGCGTTGACGCCGCCGCCGACATCGCCGCTGTCGAGGGGATTGACGGGCTTTTCGTGGGACCCGCTGATCTGGCGGTCTGCCTTGGCAAAACCGATGCCTCCGCCCCGGAAGTGATGGAGGCCATGCGCCGCACGGGCGAGGCCGCCGCCAAAGTGGGCAAACGGTTGATGACCTTCGCCGGGTCCTCTGCCGCAGGCCCCGCGCTGCATGCGGTGGGGGTGACAATGTTCTTTGTCGCCTCAGAGCATGCCTTTATGCTGCGCGGCGCGGATGCAGAGGCAGACGATCTGCACAAACTGGCCTGACGCCGCGCGCCTCAGCCTTTCACGGTGCGTCGGATCAAGGGCACCAGCGGCACCCATGACAATAGAACCACCGCGCTGATCACGGCTTTGAACGGCGTGCTGAGCAGGCCGGTGATCAGCAGGGCGTGGACAATCGTACCGCCTGCGGCAACCGCCACCAGCGGCAGGTGAAACCGCCGCCACGTTTTTGGTGAGACGCGCCACCTGCGTCTGAACAGAGCCACGGCCCCGCTGAGCAGCACCGCCCACATCGCCAGAACGCCCCAGATGGAAAAAGACGTGGGCGACACAAACAACAGCGCATCAACCAAATCGGGTGGGCTGGTGATCCAAAGGCCGCCCACGTGCACAACAACCGCAAGGCAGATCAAAGCGCCAAGGCTTCTGTGCACAAACCGGGCGCGCGCAGGCGACAGGCCCGGCAAAAGTGCCGCGATCCCCAAAGGCTGGACAATGAACAGGCTCATGGCGAGGATACCCGCAAAGCTCGCCGCGATGTAGATACCATCCCGCCAGGCCAGCAGCTGGCTTTGCGCGGCAAAAATCAAGGGGATCACCAGTACGGCTGTAACCACAGGCCAGATCAGCCAAGGCGCTTGCCGGACCCGACTGCGTGCCTCAGAGCGGCTTGAGGACAAAATGCGCGCTCAGCGTTGTGTCTGACGGGCTGGGCATGACCGGGCGCAGGAACACGGTCTCAAACGCACCGCTGTCATAGGCCAGATGCCCATGCGCCTGCCCAAAGGCCGGGACGATCTGCGGCATTTCCAGCCGAAACTCGCCTTTGTCGTTGGTCAGCGTGGCCCCATGGCTGTGCGGGTCGCGTTCGTGCCCTTCGGTTGTATGCGCCCACATCTGAATGCGCTGCCCGGCCAGCGGTGCGCCATCTCCGGCCCGGCGCACGGTGCCTGTCATCCAGAACCCGCCACCGCCGATGCGGTCCACGACAGGCGCGCCTGCGAGGTAGTTATTGGCCCCGCCGCGCATGGTGGGCGTGGGGGCCACCCCTGCTGCGCGCGCCGGAATGCTGATGAGACCGGCAGCAGAGAGCGCCACCGCCCCGCCTGCTGCGATCAGACCCCGTCGTGTTACAGAATTATCCTTCATGGAAAGCCTCCGCGTCCAGAGCATCTGAACCCTGATGCTGCATGGTGTTTTTGAATTGCTTGCCTGTTGAAATAGGGGCCGGTGGCGCGGTCTTCCAGATTGCGCCCCTGAAAAACTTGGCAACGCCGGTCAGGGATGCTGAAACGGCACGCCATAAGTCTCTTCATAGGCCTGTTCGTCCCAGACCCCGATCACAATGCCGCCGCCTTCGGGACCGTGCATGGCATTGATGTGCTCAGGCGGCACCGTGATGCGGTTGTGGTGTCTGCGCGCCCAGGCAAATAACGCCGCCTCCATCCGGGCGCGCACGGCATCCAGCGCGGGACCGGCCACGCCGCCCAGATCGTTCAGTTCTTGCGGGTCTTCCTCCAGATCAAAGAGCATGGGGCGGAACCCTTCGGCATGGACGTATTTCCAGCGGGCATCGCGGATCATGATCAGCCGCGCGTCCTCTTGTGCGACCCGCAGCACCTGCCGGGCCTCGCGCGTGGCATAGTCGTATTCCGAGATGGCATAGTGCCGCCACGGCACCTCGACCCCGTGCAATCGCGGGCTGAGGGCGCGCCCCTCAAGGATATGCGGCAAGGGTGCGCCGCCAAAGAAATCGACAAAGGTCGGGGCCAGATCAATCGCTTCGACCAAAGCGCTGTCTTTTGTCCCGCGTGTGGTGTCCGCTGTTGCGCGCGGGTCATAGATGATCATCGGCACCTTGACGGACTGGTCATGAAACAGGTCCTTTTCACCCATCCAGTGATCGCCCAGATAATCCCCGTGATCAGAGGTCACGACAATCATCGTCTGATCCATCAGCCCGCGCGCCTCAAGATGCGCCAGCAACACGCCGATCTGGTCGTCCAATTGCTTGATCAGCCCCATATAGGCGGGGATCACGGTCTCGCGCACCCCCTCTTGCGAAAAGGCGCGACAGATGCGGTTTTCCATGTAGGCCTTGTAGACCGGGTGATCTGTGGCGCGCTCTGCCTCTGACCTTACCACCGGGATCACATGCTCCGGCCCATACATCGACGCGTAGGGTTCGGGCACAATGTAGGGCCAGTGCGGTTTGATATAGCTGAGGTGGCAGAGCCAGGGCGCATCCCCTGCGCTGTCGATAAAGTCGATGGCGCGGCGCGTCATATAAGGCGTCTCTGACAGGTGTTCGGGGATGTCTGCGGCCAGATTGGAGTATTTCAGCAACCAGCCCGACAGGCGCTGCCCTTCGGCATCAAGGCCAGCATTCGCGCGGCTGTGCCATGGGTTTGCATCGTTCAGCCCTTGCGCGCGCAGATACTCGTTGTAGCGCGGCTCCGGCGCATAAGGGCCATCAGGGTGCAACCCGTCGTCGCGTTCAAACGGGTCAAACCCACATTCCGACACGCGCACGCCAATCTCTGAGGCAGGGTCAATCCCCAGCCATGCCATGCCCTCCCGGTCAGGGCGCATGTGCGTCTTGCCCACCAGAACGGGCCGCACGCCCAGCTTGCGCAGATGATCGCCCAACGTGGGCTCGCCCACGCGCAGGGGAAAGCCGTTCCATGTCGCCCCATGACTATGGCAATAGCGCCCGGTGTAGCTGGACATGCGGCTTGGCCCGCAAAACGGCGATTGCACGTAAGCGTTGGTAAAGGTCACGCCCTGTGCTGCCAGCCTGTCGATATGGGGCGTGTGCAGATGCGGATGCCCGTAGCACGACAGGTAATCCCACCGCAGTTGATCCGCCATGATCCACAACACATGTCGCGGGCTGTCCACAAGCATCCCTCCGCCAAGAGGCAAGCGCCTCAAATCTTCCCAGCCAGCATAGCCGCGCGGGCCACCGGATTGCACGCGCAAAGACCGCCAAAGCACAGGAAACGGGTGGACCATCCCCCCGCCCATTCATAGGGTCGCTGGATGATGACGCAAAAATCCATCTCGGCTTCGGTCTGGGGCGCTTTGATCGCTCTGGCAGTGATCTGGGGGGCGTCTTTTGTCTCCATCCGGATTGCGCTGGATGAGGTCGGCTTTCTGACGGCGGTGGCGCACCGGACCTTCTGGGCCATGCTGATCCTTTGGGTATTCACCGCCCTGCGCAGGCTGCCCCTGCCCCGTGATCCCAAAATCTGGGGCGCGTTTCTGGTCATGGGGCTGCTCAACAATGTGATCCCCTTTGGATTGATGGCCTGGGGGCAGTTGCACATTGAAAGTGGTCTGACCTCTATCCTGAACGCGGCTACGGCCATCTTCGGCGTGCTTGCCGCTGCGCTGTTTTTTGCGGATGAGCGCCTGACCCCGCGCAAGATCATTGGTGTGGGCTTTGGGTTTGTGGGCGTGGCAACCGCCATCGGTCTGGACAATCTGCGCAGCTTCGATATCCGCTCACTGGCGCAGGTGGCGATCATCGCGGGCACCATGTTTTATGCGCTGGCCAGCGTCTGGGCGCGCACCATGCTCAGCGACTTGCCCCCGCAGATTGCGGCAGCGGGCATGTTGACCGGATCAACCCTGATCACCGTGCCTACCGCATGGGTCGTGGAAGGCCCGATCACCCTGAGCCTGAGCCCCGATACACTGCTGGCGATTGGCTACTATTCGATCATCGCGACCGCCGGGGCCTATCTGCTGTACTATTGGATTCTGTCCCGCGCAGGCAGCGGCAACCTGATGCTGGTCACGCTGATGATCCCGCCCGTGGCGATCATTCTGGGGGCCTACATGCTGGATGAGGCGCTGCCCGCCAATGCCTACACGGGCTTTGCACTGCTCGCCGCAGGGCTGATCATTCTGGATGGGCGCGTTTGGCCGCGCCGCCGTGCGATTGACCCGCCGCGAGTGCCTCGCTAGGACAGGCGCAACAGGGCAACGCGAGAGACCTCATGCTTTATTCATCTGCAGCCGCGTGGCGCGCCGCACCGCGCAAATCTGTCCTCGTGTACGGGATGTCAGGCTTGGGCAAGACCCATATGTCGACCCTGCTGCGCGACAGCGGTGCGTGGTTTCATTACTCGATCGATTACCGCATCGGCACCCGCTACATGGGCGAATACATCGCCGACAACGCCAAGATTGAAGCGATGAAAGTGCCGTTCCTGCGCGAGCTTTTGATGAGCGACAGCATCTACATCGGCTCAAACATCACCTTTGAAAACCTCAGCCCGGTGGCCACCTATCTGGGCAAGCCCGGCAACCCCGATCTGGCGGGCCTGCCGATGGCCGAATACCAGCGCAGACAGGCGCAGTTTCGCACAGCGGAGATTGCGGCGCTGCAGGACACCTCTTATTTCGCGTCACGCGCCGAAGCGGTCTATGGCTACCCGCATTTCATTTGTGACACCGGCGGGTCCATCTGCGAATGGGTCGAGGCAGAGCGCGACGATGATCCGCTGATGCAGGAGTTGTCGAAAAGATGCCTGATGGTGTGGATCAAGGGCAGTGAGGCGCATACGCAGGAATTGATCCGGCGCTTCGACAAAGCCCCCAAACCGATGGCCTACCAGCCGGAATTCCTGATGCAGGTCTGGAAGGCCTATCTGGCCGAAAAGAACTGTGCCGAAGCGCAGGTTAATCCCGATGACTTCATCCGCTTCACCTATGCCCGCGCGCTGGCGCACCGCCAACCCCGCTACGAAGCCATGGCGCGCTGGGGCATCACGGTGACCGCCGATGAGGTCGCAGCCCTTGCAACAGCCGCCGATTTTGACGCGCTTGTTGGGCGCAAACTGTAACCGTCGCTCACCCCGTGTTGAGGCAGCACCCCTTGTTCGCACCCCGTAGAGCCGTTATCTGACCACCCTCACGCCGCCACCGGAAACCCATATGCCCATCAAGATCCCTGCAGACCTGCCCGCCTATTCCGTCCTGACCAAAGAGGGCGTGATGGTGATGGATGAGGATGACGCGGCCCGTCAGGACATTCGGCCCTTGCGCATTGGGTTGCTGAACCTGATGCCCAAGAAAATCCAGACCGAAAACCAGTTTGCCCGCCTGATCGGGGCCACCCCGCTGCAAATCGACCTGCACCTGATCCGGATGTCCGAGCATCAGACCAAAAATACCGCCGCCGCCCATATGGCAGAATTCTATCGCCCGTTTCAGGACGTCAAACACGAGAAATTCGACGGGCTGATCATCACCGGCGCACCGATCGAGCATCTGCCTTTCGAAGAGGTCACCTACTGGGACGAGTTGCGCGAGGTGATGGACTGGACGCAGACCAATGTGCACGCCACATTTGGCGTGTGCTGGGGCGGGATGGCGATGATCAACCACTTCCACGGCGTGAAAAAACACATGCTGGACGCCAAAGCGTTCGGCTGTTTCAGGCATAAAAACCTGGTGCCGGCTTCCCCTTTCCTGCGCGGATTTTCCGACGACTTCGTGATGCCTGTATCGCGCTGGACCGAGATGAAAGACGCTGAAATCGCTTCAAAAGACGGGCTGGAAATCCTGATGTCCTCAGATGAGGTCGGTGCGGGCCTCGTGGCCGATCACGCGCGGCGTGCGTTGTATATCTTCAATCATCTGGAATACGATAGCGGGACGTTGAAAGAAGAATATGATCGTGATGTTGCCGAAGGCACACCGATCAATGTTCCGACAAACTACTACCCGCAGGATGATCCAAACCAACAGCCGGAGAACCGGTGGAGGTCGCACGGGCACCTGCTTTATGGCAACTGGCTCAACGAGATCTATCAATCCACCCCGTTTGATATGAACGACATCGGGAAGGCGTGAGTTGAGAAATCCAAACTCGGGTTTCATGCGTATAATCTTGCATGTCACACACAAATCAAACCACACGCCGCCGCGTGATCTTGGGGGCCGCTGCGCTCCCTCTCACCGCATGTGCAACTGATCAAACCATGCCCATATCTCCCGTAGGACAATTCGTAGACGTGTCGGGAACGCGCATCCATTACATCACCGGCGGGTCCGGCCCGCCTCTCATCCTGCTCCACGGCGCCTCCGGTCATCTCAAGGAATGGACATTCCAGCTCTTTGAAACGCTCACCCGATCCTACCGCGTACTCGCATTTGACCGCCCCGGTCTTGGCTTCTCGGACACCGGTCCAAATACAGAGACGCTGAACGGACAGG
>JBGCEG010000034.1:0-65864 GCA_045106135.1 Roseobacter sp.
GTCGATCACTTTCTGACGTGTCACGCCATTCATGCAATAGTCCCCGGTCGAGGTCCAAACCGCGCCACGTCGCACAATAAAGAAATTACAGGCATTGGTGGTGTTCACAAAACCATGAGGGTCCAGCATCAGCGCCTCATCAGCGCCTGCCTGTTCGGCCTGAAGGCAGGCAATCACGCAGTTCAGCTTTGAATGGCTATTGTATTTGGCGTCTTGGCTCATTGGCAGACCGCGCACTTGCGGGACGGAGGCAAGGCGAATGCCCTTGGCCTGCAGGCTACTGGCGGGTTTGGAGTGTTCGACGATGGCCACAATGGTCGGACCAAACCGGCTGAGGGCCGGATGCTGGAACGGTTTTGCCTTGCGTCCACGCGTGATCATCAACCGGCAGTGCGCGTCGCTGGTCATGTTGTTGGCGACGGCCGTCTTGTTCAGGATTTCCAGCAAATCATCCGGCCCCATGCCGATATCAATTGACACAGATTTCAGCGAATTGAACAATCGGTCCATGTGCTCGTCGAAGAAGGCCCATTTGCCGTTATAGAGCCGCATGCCCTCCCACATGCCGTCACCCAGCATAAAGCCGGAATCATACACCGAGATTTTTGCCTCGTCCTTGTGGACAAGCTCACCGTTGACCCAGATGAGAATATCGTCGTTGCGCGCATCATCCTGTGCGTCATGTGTAGATTTGGATTCGGTGTTCACTAAGCGGCCTCCACGCTGGCAAAGACGGCATCCATGCCCTTTTGCATGTGTTCGTTGATGTGGTTCAGAAGTGCGGTGCGATCCTCGCCCTGGGCGAGGGCCAGATATTCGTGGTTGGCGTCCATGAAAACACCCGCAATGCCGTGCTGGCGGTTATGGATCGACATGTAGATTTGGACCAAAGGCACGAGCTTTTGCCAATGCGATTTCAACAGGCTGTGCCCGCTGAGGTCATAGACCCAAGAATGAAACGCGATTTCGCCCGCGACGGCTGCGCTGATGTCCTGTGCGATCCGTGTTTGCTCCAGCCGGTCCAGCCGGTTTTTCAGATCGGCAAGGGCGGCATCGGTGCGCTTGTCCCATGCTTCTTCGAACGCAAACCGTTCCAGCGTGGTGCGCAAGGAGTAAAGTTCTTCAAGGTCGCGGCGGGACACCGGACGTACCCGAAGCCCCTTGTAAGGCTCTTTGACCAGCAGCCCTTCCTCGGTGAGTTGCAAGATGGCCTCGCGCAGCGGACCACGGCTGATCTTGAGCCGGCTGGCCAGATCGGTTTCGGTCAGTTTCTCACCCGGTGCCAGATCGCCAGCCGTGATCCTGTCACGCAGCATATCGCGGACTTGTCCGCTTAGGGGCAAAGGACGAATTTCGGACAGGGTCATCTGGGTTCCCTTGGGGTGACACGGGGCGGAAAAACCCGCCCCGATTTTCATTAACGCATGAAGATTTGTTCACGCTGGATAGGGGGGCTGTCTGCCGGATCGACGCCGAAATCAACAAGGAATTCGTCATACCATCCCTGAATGCGCCCGGTTTCGTACCAGAAGTGGCTGACGGTATCGAGCCAATCGCGGAAGGTCTTGTCGTCTTCGCGCCGCACGCCGATGTTGACCGGTGCGGTGAAGGCCGGAATTGGCACAGAGATCACGCCAGATCCCAGTTTTTGCCGTGCGGAAAGCAAAGGTGGCAACATCAGCGACACCGCATCAACGCGGCCCGACTGGAAGGCGGCGATGGCGGCGGCGTTGTCCGGGAAACGCTGAATGTCGGCATCCGGGGCCATGCGGGTCAGAAACTGATCCATCGATGTGGCTTGCGGGACTGAAAGGCTTGTTTCAGCGTTGTTCAGCCCATCCCAGGTCAATGCATCCACATCGTCTCTCGCCAGGACGGCTTGCGAGATGTATCCGACCGGATTGGTCGTAAAGTCGATCACCCGCGCCCGCGATGCCGTGGGCGACAGGAAATACATCAGATCAATCTTGTCCGACTGCAGCGCTGCAATCGAGGTGCCCCAGGTGACTTCGACAGTCTCAAGTTCAACCTCAAGGGCAGCCGCCATTTGCTGACCCAGCGTCACGCCCAGACCGCCGGTCCATTCACCGCTGCTGATGTCTTTTGTGAACCACGGCGGTGCCTGTGTGACGCCAATCCGCAGCGTGCCACGGTCTTGGATCGCATCCCAGGTGGATTGCGCCGTGGCCGCCACCGTAGAAAGCGCAAGAAGGGCGGTGGCCGCCACGGTGCTTGTGATCGTTTTGAGCAGGTTCATCATTTTTCTCCCTGTGTGTAAGCTCAGTCCGGTAACTTAAAAAGTGAATGCCCATCGAGAAAATCGCGGACACGTTGTGTTTCGGGTGTTCGCAACACGTTTTGCGGCAGGCCTTGTTCCAGTATCTGGCCGTCGTGCAGAAAGCAGACCTTGTTGGCGACGTGATAGGCAAACCCGATTTCGTGGGTGACGCAGACCATGGTCATGCCGTCTTCCGCCAGTTGCCGCATGGTTTTGAGCACTTCGCCCACAAGTTCGGGGTCCAGTGCTGACGTCACCTCGTCAAACAGCATGACTTCGGGATCCATCGCCAGCGCGCGCGCAATCGCCACGCGCTGCTTTTGACCACCAGACAGTCGTGCCGGGTATTCCGGGGCCTTTTCTTCCAGCCCCACGCGGGCCAGTCGCGCCATCGCCTTGTCTCTGGCCTCCGTCTTGGAGCGTCCAAGGACCACCACCTGACCTTCCATTACGTTTTCCAGAACCGTTTTGTGGGGGAAAAGATTGAAGTGTTGAAAGACCATGCCGATCCGGGTGCGGAGCTTGCAAAGGTCGGCTTCGCGGTACCGCATCCGTCCGCCCTGTTCGTTGCCGATCAGGGTGCCGTTCAGGTGAACCTGTCCGGCGGTCGGCTCCTCCATGAAGTTAATGCAGCGCAAGAGGGTTGATTTGCCGGACCCGCTTGAGCCCAAAAGCACCACGGCCTCGCCCTGAACCACGTCCAGATCGATCCCTTTGAGCACCTCAAGATCGCCGAAGCTTTTGTGCAATCCGCGAATTTCAACGGCGTTTGTCATGCGTCACTCTTTCCGAACCGGCGTTCCAGCATGTAGGTCAATTGCACAAGCGGCAGCAGCACCACAAAGAAGATCAAAGCGACCACTGTGTAGGCTTCGATGGGGTTGAATTCGTAGGATGCGATCAGCTTTGCCTGTTGCAGCGTTTCGGGGTAGGCCACGACCGACGCAAGCGTCGACATCTTGAACACCTCGATCCCGCGCGATGTCAGAGGTGGCAGCATCCGCTTGAGGGCTTGTGGCAGGATCACCCGGTGCATGGTCTGAACATAAGACATGCCAATGGCTTTGCCGGCTTCCCACTGTTCGCGTTCGATTGACTGTATGCCGCCGCGAAACACTTCGGCCGAAAAAGCGATTGTGTTCAGCGTGATCCCAAGGACCGCAGCCATAAAGGGCGACACCTCGACCCCGGTCACCACTGGCAGCGCGAAAAAGAACCAGATGATCTGCACCAGAACCGGCGTGTTGCGGAACACCTCAACGTAGAGCATCGCAGGGTAGCTGACCCAGCGTGACTTTGAATAGCGAAGCATCCCCATGATCAATCCGCCGCTCAGACCGAAGATGCTGCAGATCACGAAAAGCTTGAGCGTGCCCAGCAGGCCGACGGCCAAAACCTCCCAATAGATGAAAACAGAGGCGAAATTCCACGTGTATTCCATGCTTTACCTCACCGTGCCTTCGCCGGACTTGGCGAGCCGATATTCCAGCAGGATTGTAAGTTGCGAGAATACGAGGATCAGAAAGAAATACATGACCGCCACGACCGTGTAGACCTCCAGCGGGCGGAAGGTTTTTGATGCCAGTTCGTTGGCCTGGAACATCAGATCGGCGTAGGACACGGTCGAGATCAGGGTCGTCGTCTTCAGCAATTCAATGGAGCGTTCCGCAAAGGCCGGGATCATGCGTTTGACAGCCTGTGGCAAGATGATCCGGCGCAGGCTGACGTTGCGGGTCATGCCGATGGCTTTGGCGGCCTCCCACTGGCCCTTGTCGATGGAGTTGATGCCGCCGCGGAAAATCTCTGCGAAGAAGGCGGATGACTGGATCGAAAAGGTCAGCACGGACGCCACAAAGGGTGTCATCTGGACGCTGATCAGGATCGGCAAGGCAAAGAAGAACCAAAACAGTTGCACCAGCGGCGGCGTGGTTCTGAAGAACTCGATCGTGAAAGAGCATAATTGGGTAAGCACGGGGATGCGCGACATACGCCCCAGCGCCAGCCCAAGGCCAAGCGGAATGCCAAAGAGCAGCGCCAGACCAAAGACCTGAAGGGTGTTCCACAGGCCCAGCAGAAGCAGATCCATATCTGCCAATGTCGCTGCGAAATCCCATTCATGCATCAGACCACTCCTGTTGCCTGTCATGAGCCTTGACGTATTTTTGTAAATTGTCAACAATCATCAAAGTGGAGGGTATCATCTTGGAAAAACCGAATGTTCTTTTCATCATGGCGGATCAGATGTCTGCCAAGGCGCTTCCCTTTTATGGCCATCCCGTTGCGAAAGCGCCGACGCTTTCGCGGCTCGCACAAGAGGGCGTAGTCTTTGAAAACGCCTATTGTAACTCTCCGCTGTGCGGCCCGTCCCGCACCTCGATGATGTCTGGGGTGCTGCCCTCAAAGGCGGGTGGTTTTGACAACGCGCATGATTTTTCTGCGGCAATTCCGACGCTTGCGCATTACTTGCGCCTTGGTGGCTATCTGACGTGTCTGTCGGGAAAGATGCACTTTACCGGACCGGATCAGTTGCACGGCTATGAAGAGCGGCTGACGACTGACATCTACCCGTCTGATTTCGGGTGGACCCCGAATTGGGCCGAACCGGACGCCAAGGTGACCTTTCAGGACATGCAGAATGTGCTGGAAACCGGCCCTTGTCTGCGGTCGCTGCAAATTGACTATGACGACGATGTGGCGACCAAAGCGAGCGGCTGGCTCTATGATCGCGCCCGCACGGACACAGACCAGCCTTTCATGCTGACGGTGTCATTCACGTCGCCACATGACCCCTATGTCGCACGCCCCGAATTCTGGGACATCTATGCCAAAGATGACATTGACTTGCCCAAGGTGTCGCCCATTGCCGTTGAGGAAATGGACCCCCACAGCGCGCGGATTCATGGCCATTATTCCATCGGGCAGGCTGAGGTCACGGACGACATTATCCGCCGTACCCGTCACGGGTATTACGCTTCGATTGAATACATAGACGCCAAAGTGGCGGCCCTGATGCAGGTGTTGGAAGAAACAGGTCTGGTCAAGGACACACTGGTTGTTTTTGTCTCAGACCACGGCGACATGATGGGCGAACGCGGTCTTTACTACAAAAAGTCTTTTTTTGAATGGTCGAGCCGCGTGCCGCTGATTTTTTGGGCGGGTGACCGGATAAAGCCCGGTCGATGCGCCGCGACAGTCTCATTGTTGGACCTCTTGCCGACATTTGCAGACCTTGCTGGAACGGCGGAGGAGGTTCTTGAGGCCGATGGGGTCTCTCTGGTGCCCTGTCTGACAGGTGGGGCGCTTGAAGGCCGTATTATCCCGGCGGAGTTTCTTTCTGAAGGGGTGTTTGAGCCCACATTCATGCTGCTTCAGGACCGGCTAAAGCTGCTCTACAGCGAAAGCGATCCCCCTATTCTGTTCGATCTGGACGCTGATCCTGACGAGTTGACAAACCTCGCGAATGACCCGAGTTATCGTGCCACGCTGGATAGGATGTTGGCCAAAGCCCATGCGACTTGGGATGTGCCCGCGCTGACGGCGCGCATCATCAAGGATCAAAACCGGCGCCGGTTGATTGATCGCAGCCACAAGATTGGCAAACCGCCGGTCTGGGACTACCAGCCGTTTCAGGACGCCTCACAGCAATACGTTCGCGCAGGTAAGTGGACCACGCAGGTTGAAGCGACGGCGCATTTGCCGGTGGGCAAAGCCGATTAGGCTTGGGTGTCGCCGGGCCCAATGGGACAAAGCCAAGAGGGTGGATGCTTCGGCGCCGTACCAGTGACGGCTGTTTCGGCGCAGTCGCGCAGGCTGCCGAACCGGACTGTGCGCCCGCTCAGACCGGGGGCATAATGGGCGTATTTGCCTGAGTTGGTCATCAGATTGCGCGCAGCCGTCGGAAAGACCGGCTCCGTGATCGAGCACCAGCACAGATCGGGGATGACTTTCACGCCGAGGGCTTCAAGCCGTTGGATCACTCCGGCGTCGCGGGCCTTTGCCAGAACCTGCCGTCCGACCGTCACGATCACCTCTGTGTTGGGATGCCGGGGGCGCACCCCAAGCATGTCGGCAAACTGGACCATTTCATCATATGACGCGTGCGGGCTGCCGATGGCCACAAGGTCAACCTGCGCGGGCCCCGCATTCAGTGACTGCCACGCAGCCAAAACGTCCGCAAGTGTGATGCTCAGGTGACCTGCCCCCTCAACCGGCGCAAACGCTGCCTCTGGTGTCACGCCCGCCACATGCAGCATCGGTGCGCCTGCGGTGGTCCCGAAGGCCGCACATAAAGCGCGCAAATCGTCCTGGGTTGGCTGAAGGTGCGCAAGCCCCCTCAACAATGGTACCTTTTCCGCCGAAAGGCGTCCCGCGATCCATCCGATCAAGGGCCAGAGACTGTGGTCATGCTTGGTGGGCGTTGCAACGTCGATGATCAGCGCCGGGCGACGATGATCGGTGTCATACATCCCGCCGTCCGGCGCGCGCCCGGTCATGGCGACAAAAAGGTCGAGATAGTCGGGCAGCTTTGCCGTGCGCGCGCCAAGGACAGAATTTGCAAAGATGACGGCATTCGATTCCGACCACCCGATCCTTTCACCCAACTGCGGCACATCGCTCAGAAAATAGGGCGCACAGGTAAAGGTCGGGCGCGCGCCCATACGAACGTAAGCATCGGCCAATCGGCTGGCTTTCTGGCGAAAATCACCGGGGTACCCCGGGTCGGTGCAGGCCTCGCGATCAACCGAAATCGCGTTGATCGTTGTTGGAATGCGCACTTTTGCGCCCAACGCGTCCATTTGTTCTGCAAAGATCAGGTTGGCGTCATGGGCCAGAATGCAGCCATCGATATGCCCGCGCGAAACATCTGTGAGGCGCGCAGCCCCTTGTGCGACGGCCATGGTGCAGACCACATCAAGGGCAAGCCGCTGCGGGTCTTTGGGGTCCCGCGCGAGGCATTTTTGATCAGACGGCGATACGTCGAGTTCGTCAAACGAAAGGGTTTGCAACTTGTATTGGACGCCATCCGCCTCCAGTATCTGGCCTGCAATCACCGCTGTGGGCGCTTTGGCGACGGCTGCAAAGTCTGGGGGTGATAGCTGCACAACCGCCAACAGGCGGTCGAACAGTCGCGCCGCGATCACCGCCCCCAAAGTCAGCACTTCTTCGGCGGATGAAAAGATCAACGCAGCCGGCGCTTTGCCATTCAGCGCAAGCTGCAGCAAGACACCACTGCCAGAACAAGAGCCGCGACTGGTCGGCATCAGCACAAGCTTTCCCGCCAGCGCACGCCCGTGCCAAGGATGGTGCACGTCAATCACTCTGCTTGTCTCGGGATCGACACCTCCCCAAAAGCTAAGGCCTTCGTCACTGCTCATGATTTCGCCGGAGACGTCTTTCGGAACTATGAGTTTTGACATTCCTGCCCCCTTTGCGAAAGACCCATCACGGCCTTCCCGACCGGACACGTGACGAATTGGTGAAATCCGGTCATGTCCAATGGTAGAGCGCCCAGTGTGACCGACATGAGGGGGCTGTTCAACAGCACTGGTTTTCTGATCGCTTTGGTCCGGCACCTTAGGGGCACAGAGTTTTTCAGACGTGAAGCGGGACCGCGTTACACCCACTCTGCTGTCTGAGCGCCGGTCACTTTGCCGATGCAGTGAAGGCAAGACACCTTCGCTGCAGTGTGCAGTATTCAACGTGTCAGACAGTAAATTCTAAGATTGCTCCAACGCTGAAAACGCCAAGACACCTGTAAGGCCTGCGCCACGCAAGAGGGAGTGCTTGTCAGTTCAGTGCGTTGGCCGGTCCCACAGATGACAGAAGCCTGCGCAGGTAAAATCCTGCGATCACAGCAAAAAGAAACAGTGCGACTTCCCATCGTCCTGTCCCAAGTGCGGGGATGGCCGCGCCGGGGCAAAACCCTGCGATGCCCCATCCAATGCCGAACAGGGCAGAGCCGCCAATAAGTTTCATGTCGATTGTGGTGCTGGTTGGTACGTGAAAGGATGTGTCAAAAAGCGGTGTGCTGCGCGCCCAGACCAACCGATAGCCAACGTAAGTAACGCCCAAAGCGCCACCCATGACAAAGGCAAGGCTGGGGTCCCAAGTGCCCGCAATGTCGAAAAAGTTCAGCACTTTGGCTGGGTCCATCATTCCTGAGAACGTAATGCCTGTCCCAAAAACAAGGCCGGTGAGCAGAGCAAAGATGAGTTTCATGGATTACCCTCCAAACACATGACGGATCAGGAAAACGGTGATCGCGGCCGTCGCCATAAAAGTCGGAACAGCCACCAGAGACCGGATCGACAGTCGCGACAGGCCGCACACTCCGTGTCCCGACGTACAGCCCGATCCAAGGCTGGCACCGAAGCCCACAATGACACCGCCGATGACAATCATGGTGGGGCTCACAGGGATCGTAAGCGCGGGCACAAACCGGGTAACGGAAAAGATCAGGCCCGGGGCAATGACCATCCCAAGAACAAGGGCTGCGCGCCAGTAAAGCGTGTCGCGGTCCTCAAAAAAGATCATTCCTGACAGAATACCTGTTGCGCCAAAGATGCGTCCAAGACCAAGCATTAACAAGACAGCACCAAGCCCGATCAGGGCACCGCCGCCAAGCGACTGGAACGGGGTGAAAGAGGTTTCAAACAACATAGCGGGTGGGTCCTCGTGTTAAAGTTGCCATAGCGTCTGTGGGTTCAGCGGGTGAACTTTCGAGCATCACGCAGCCCGTGCGGTCAATAGTGCCCGGATTTGCCACTATGTCGCTGTCTCCAGTCAAAGCCTCACTTTAAATATTCTTCTCGTTGGACTGGTTCAGTGACAGTGTCACCATACACCGCTTTTTTCCTTTGAGCTATAAGGCAGCCCCGAGCCAAGACAACCACGTGATCATACGGGCCTGATGGATGCCGTGCGGGCGTACCCACACCACCACCCACCTGTGGCCAACCTGAGCAACTGCGCGCCGCGTCCGGCACACGTGAATGTGAAGCGAAAGTGTGTGACACTGTCACTTAGTGCCGAACAGTTTGCACTATATCGATAAGCAGCAACGAGACAGGATCAGGTCGCTTCCAAATGGAATTTCTTTTTGCATATATCGCGGGGCTTTTGACGCTGATCAATCCTTGTGTGTTGCCGGTGTTGCCGATCGTTCTGGTGGGGGCCTTGAATGCGAACAAAGCGGGCCCGATCGCGCTCGCCGCAGGCATGAGCACATCGTTTGTCGCTTTTGGTGTTCTGGTGACGGCCTTCGGGGCAGGGGTCGGGTTGACTCAAGACACGCTCGCCCAGATCGGTGCGGTACTGATGATTGTCTTTGGTGTCATCTTGCTGGTCCCTGTGTTTGCGCGGCGCTTTGAAATGGTCACGGCCGGTGTCGCTGCGGGGGCCGACGCGCGCATGGATGACATCGACAGTGGATCGCTCAGGGGGCAGTTTCTTGGCGGATTGCTCCTTGGGACGGTCTGGTCACCATGCATCGGACCTACACTTGGCGGCGCTATTGCGCTGGCCTCGCAGGGTGAAAACCTTGGCTATGTCACGTTGATCATGTGTGCCTTTGCGCTTGGTGTATCGACCCTGATCATCGTGCTGGGTCTGGGCGCACGAGAGGCCATAAGGGCGCGCGCGCAAGCCTTGCGTGGCCTTGCAGAACGATCCAAACCCATCATTGGCGTCACCTTTATGGTCGTCGGGACGCTGCTGTTTTTCCAAGTCCACCACGTCATTGAAGGATGGCTTCTGGACATCATCCCAATCTGGCTTCAGGACCTGTCTGTTGCCCTTTAGAAAAGGAATCCCTTTATGAAACGTCGCTTTTTTCTCGCTGCAGCATGCACGACACCGTTACTTCCACTGGCCGCTGTTGCCGGGGATGTGGTGGACTACGCACCCGGTGTCATTGAGAGCGCTCTGGCGGAAGGCAAGACGGTCTTTGTGGATTACTCTGCCACATGGTGTGGGACGTGCAAGCGGCAGGAGCGTGTGATCGACGCGCTGCGCAATGAAGATCCCGCCTACGATGCGGCCATGACTTTTGTCAAAGTAGACTGGGATACCTACAAGGACCACGATGTGACTGTCTTCAGGGGTATTCCACGGCGCTCAACCTTGATTGTGCTGCGGGGCGAGGATGAGCTTGGCCGCGTTGTCGCCGGCACGTCCGAAGCGCAGATCAAAGCGTTGATGGACACAGGCCTCTGAGCGGACTGATACATCTAAACGCTATGGCGTGCCGTGTCCGATGGTGAAGGTTCTGCTTAAAGGTGTCCCATGACACAGAAAATCGTATTGATAGGCGGCGGGCACACGCACGCACTTGTTTTGCATGCGCTCAAAAACCATCCCCTGCCAGATGCGGAAATCACAATCGTCAACCCCGGGCAGACAGCGCCTTATTCGGGCATGCTGCCGGGGTTCATTGCGGGGCATTACACGCGCAGTGATCTGGATATCGACCTGCAACCACTGTCAGCGCAGGTTGGTGCCAGATGGGTTGATGGCCGTGCCGTCAGCATGGATGCGCACAGGCAGGTTGTTGTGCTGGATGACGCGCAGGAACTGGCCTTTGACATTGCGTCCTTTGATGTAGGCATCACATCCGAAATGGACGCGCTACCGGGCTTTGGCGCGCTCGGTGTGCCCGCAAAGCCCCTTGCCAATTTCGCCTCTAAATGGGACCGTTTTCGCATCTCTGAAGGGGCCAAAAATGTTGTAATCCTTGGCGGTGGTATTGCGGGCGTTGAGATTGCGATGGCCATGGCTTTTGCGCTGCGCGATGATCCGGGCAAGGTATCTGTCACGCTGCTGGACCGGACGCAGATACTGTCAAACAACAGTCCGACCGCTCAAAAGCACCTGCGCCGCGCGCTGACAGCCAATGCTGTCGAGGTGTTAGAGGGCGCGCAGGTGACAGAAGTCACGCCGTCAGAGGTGGTTTTGTCAAACGGGGGCCCCATACCCGCGAATTTTGTGGTGGGGGCCGCAGGTGCCACGCCGCATAAATGGGTTGCCAATACCGGTCTTCGCCAAAAGGACGGATTTATTGAGGTGACCAAGACTTTGGAGACAAGCCTGCCCGGCGTTTTTGCAGTGGGTGACTGCGCATATATGGCCTTTGCCCCAAGGCCGAAGGCCGGCGTCTTCGCCGTTCGGCAAGCGCCTGTTCTGGTCGAAAACCTTCACCGCGCGCTGGCGGGCGAGCGCTTAAAAGAGTTCTATCCGCAGTCTGACTACCTGAAGCTTGTCTCACTGGGGGGCAAACGCGCGTTTGGTGAGAAGCTCGGATGGGGCATCGCAGGGCGCGCAATGTGGTCTTTGAAGGACCAGATCGACCGGCGTTTTATGGACCAGTTCTAGGGGCTCTGTGACTGGCAAAGCTCGGACAACGGCTGCGGTCACCAGATCAAATAGAGGGTTCGAAGCCCAGTATAAGCTGCCGCAGCCCAATTGCGGCCCCCGCAATGATGCAGGCAAAGGTAACCGGTGCGCTGTAGGAGAGGACCGAAAACGCGGACAGCCCTTGCCCGACGCTGCAGCCGACCGCGACAACCGCGCCGATGCCCATGAATACGCCGCCCAGAAGTTGCCGTTTTAATTCCCTTGCGTCATCGCAGGCCTCCCAACGGAAATGACCTTTGATCAAGCTGCCGACAAGCGCGCCCAGCAATACGCCCGTGACAGAACCGGTGCCAAAACTGATCGAGTTCCCGGAGGAGGTCATGACATAAAGCATCGTTTCTCCGATCGGAGCGGAGAACGTGTGACTGACAACAGGGATCGCGTCGAAACCGACATTCGCGATGTAGAAGGTGCCCACCCAGCCTGACACAATCGCAAGCCCGGCGACCGCGCCCCAGAAAATGTAGCTTGGTGCCTTTCGAAGGTCGGCGTTCAGCAAGGTCAGACCAAGGATCAACGCGCCGATGGCCATGCCACATGTGCTGCTTTGCAGACAGGTGATGCTTGCAAGAAGTTCCGCGAAAGTTGTTGATCCTGCAGTTTGCTCAGTCGAGCCAAATGCCCAGATGCGCAAAGAGGACAGCGGCCCCCCAAGGGTTACGTAAGCCGCAATGCCCATCACCAGAACGATGAGAAAAGAGCGCAAATCGCCGCCGCCCATCCGCGCCAGTGCGCCGTATCCGCAGTTGCCCGCAAGCGCCATGCCATACCCGAACAGCAGACCGCCGAAAATACTCGCCAGCGGGTTCCACGCCCGCCCGACATAGAGCGATTGGGTGGTGTCAAACATGCCTGCCGCTTCAAGCCCGAACGTCCCGATGATGGCCACGCCGATGGCGATGCCCCACATACGCAACCGCAGCGTTTTCTCGCCGTAGAACATGTCTTCGATAGCGCCGAGCGTGCAAAAACGCCCTATCCGGGCCGCAAGCCCCAAAAGCACGCCACCAAACAGCCCCACAAGGGCAACAAGGCTTGCCTCGGGCAAAAGATCAGTCATAGCAATAACCCCGGCTTGGTTTCAGAGCCGAAAAGAGGGGTCAGTTTACGTGTCGCGGCAAAACAAATCATAGACCACTTCCATGATTTGTTTGGGGCGATCATCGGTCAAACTGTAGTAGATGGTCTTGCCATCACGGCGCGGCGTCACGAGACCTTCGAGCCGCAGGCGGGACAGTTGCTGTGACACAGCAGCCTGACGCGCGGAGAGCAATTCTTCCAACTCGGTGACCGATTTCTCACCAGAGGCGAGATGGCACAGGATCATCAAGCGACCTTCATGGCTGATCGCTTTGAGAAAATTGGACGCCTGCATGGCATTGGCGGCCATCTTGTCCATGTCTTCTGCACACATATTGACGTCAAAAACGGGTAAGCCCATGCGTCCCTCAGTTTGTGGCGGATTGGCAGCATCGCCAACGCGGTTGTGAATATTCATCTAAAGACCTCATCCTGAAGCATCAAAGTTAGCTTGAGAGAGCATCTTGCCAAGCAATCCCCAAAAAAAGTCTTCACCGGGATACCCTTCGATCCGGGAGGTTTCCCGACCGTTCACGACCAACACAAATGTCGGCGTGAAGGTCAGAGCTCTGGTAAAGACAATATCGTCAGGCCGGGTCGCATGGATATCCATCCGCAAGAGTGGCGCCGCAGCACCTTCCTTGGTCTTGGGATAGATGTCAGCGATTTCTTCGTTCCAGCGCGCGCACCACATGCAGCCTTTCTCTTCGACCATCACAAGCTTGGTATCCGCAGCCGCATGAACTGCGGCTGACGCAAGCAAAGCGAAAACCAAAAGAGACCGCCGAAGCCACATGTGAATTGACCTTTCGATTACAAATAACCTAATATGAATATGTGAATTGCACAAGGGCGGGTGACCTTCATGATGGACATAACGTATGTTGGTGCTGCTTTTGCAGGCTTACTTTCGTTTTTGTCCCCCTGTATTCTTCCGATTGTCCCGTTTTACCTGAGCTATCTGGCTGGTGTCGGGATGAATCAGATTTCTGCGAGCGCCGAAATTGACCGCAAGACGCGGCTTCGCGCGGTTCTTGCGGCATGCTGTTTTGCAGCAGGCGTGATTACAATCTTTATGGGGTTGGGGGCCGCCGCCAGTACGTTCGGGCAGGTTGTCCGAGAGTATTTTGATGTGTTGCGGTGGATCGCAGCGGCGATCATCATCGCCATGGGTCTGCATTTTCTGGGCGTGATCCGTATTGGTATTCTTTATCGACAGCTGCGGGCGGATGCGGGCGGCACGTCGAATGTGAGCCTTGCGGGGGCCTATGTGATCGGGCTTGCGTTTGCCTTTGGATGGACGCCCTGCGTGGGTCCCGTGCTGGCGGCGATCTTGTTTACCGCAGCGGGCACTGACACCGCATCGCATGGTGCTGCCCTGTTGTTTGTCTACGGCCTTGGCATGACCGCGCCATTTGTTCTAGCGGCGCTGTTTATTGCGCCTTTCATGCGGTGGATGTCCGGCTTTCGCAGGCATCTTGGGCTGATTGAAAAAGTCATGGGCGCCTTTCTGATCGTGTTTGGTCTTTTAATTGCGACCAACTCAATGAACTATATTGCGCAATGGATGCTCGAAGTTGGCCCCGATATCGGTGTCTTGCGCTAACCGGGAGGACCCAAGATGAAACGACTGATTGCGGTATGGACACTTTTGGTGGCGGTGGCGTTTAGCGCGCACGCAGCCGAGCTTGGCGATGACGGTCTGCACAAGGCCGATTGGATGCGCGACACCTTCAAGGACTTGTCTGAGGATCTCGAAGAGGCAACGGCCGAAGGAAAGCGGCTGATGGTCATCATCGAGCAGCGGGGCTGTATTTATTGCCAGAAGATGCATGAAGAGGTCTTTCCCCTTCCCGAAATAGACGCCTACATCAAAGAAAATTTCTTTGTTGTGCAGGTCAACATGTTTGGCGACGTTGAGGTCATCGATTTTGATGGCACCGCTCTTGCCGAGAAAGACATGGTCAAGCGGTGGGGGGCTCTCTTTACGCCGATGATTCTGTTTTTTCCCGAAAATGTATCGCCGGATCAGAGCGCATCACAGTCTGCCGTCGCAACAATGCCTGGCGCGTTCGGCAAATACACGACCTTCAATATGCTGAATTGGGTGGTGGAAAAAGGGTACGAGGGAGACGAAAGTTTTCAGAGATATCACGCGCGTAAGTTTGCTGAGCAGACTCAGTAGGCGCCTTAGGCCGCGCAGGCGGCTAGTCAAATAAATTAATTCAAGTAAGTGAATTTGTTGTTGCGTCATCACATTTCTGTGCGCTACGGTATACCAACGCAGTGTTTGGGAGGACGCATGAAGAACGTATTCATTGGAGCAGCAGTTGCGGCAATTATCTCGACTGGCGCACACGCCGAAGAGATCCTGCCCACGCAAGTCGCTTTTGAAGATGGTGCCGTGGAGCAGTCCTTGTCAGGACAGCCAGGCGACGCGGCAAACGGCCGTATCATTGTCGGCGACAAGGGGCAGGGCAATTGCGTTGCGTGTCATCAGGCGACCGATTTGGCGGATGTGCCTTTTCACGGTGAGATCGGCCCGATGCTCGATGGTGCCGGCGACCGGTGGTCAGAGGCCGAACTGCGTGGGATCGTCGCAAACGCGAAGATCATGTTCGAAGGCAGCATGATGCCGTCGTTTTATAAAACTGAAGGGTTCACGCGTCCCGGCAATGCGTACTCAGGAAAGGCGGCTGACGACACGTTTGGCCCGCTTTTGAGCGCCCAGCAGATCGAAGACGTTGTGGCCTATCTGGTCACGCTCAAGGAATAGTGCAGCCCCAGCGGGTATGAAGGAGAAAAGTCATGGAACTGACGAGACGTAACGCAATCATTCTGGGAGCAGGCGCATTTGTCGTCGCTGGCCTGCCCAAGCAGGGTGTTGCAGCAACTTCAAGTGACGAACTGATCAGCGCGTTCACGGGCGGTGCCGACATCGGTGCAGGTGATATCACGCTGACCGCACCTGAGATCGCAGAAAACGGCAATACGGTCCCGATTGAGGTGTCCTCCGGGTCTGCTGCGGAAATTCTTGTGCTGGCCATGGGCAACCCGACGCCCAGCGTCGCCACATTCAAATTTGGCAAGCTTGCGGCGTCCCGCTCTGCGTCTACCCGCATCCGCCTTGCCGGTACGCAGGACGTTGTTGCGATTGCAAAGTTGGACGATGGTTCGTTCGTGCAGGCATCGAGCACCGTAAAGGTGACAATCGGCGGCTGCGGCGGCTAAAGCGAAAAGGGAGAGATTATCATGGCATCTGGTGTAAAACCTCGTGTTAAAGTTCCAAAAACGGCGGCTGCTGGTGGCGCGATCACGATCAAGACGCTTATCAGCCACAAAATGGAATCCGGCCAACGAAAAGACAAAGAAGGCAACGTGATACCACGTTCAATCATCAACCGGTTCACGGCTGATTTTAACGGCGAGAACGTCATTGACGTCACGCTTGAGCCTGCGATTTCGACCAACCCATACTTTGAATTCGAAGCGCTCGTTCCCGAGGCGGGTGAGTTCAAATTCACTTGGTATGACGACGACGGGTCTGTGTACGACACATCCAAAAAGATCGCGATCGGCTAAGTAGAATGGCCGCGTGCCAATAGTCTTGGGAGGGACTCCATGAACAAACTGACAGGTGCCATTCTGGCAACAATGACCATGACAGGCGTAGCTTTTGCTGATCCTGTGGACGACACGCTTGTGCTGAATGAAGAGACCGAAATGGTCACGCGCACCGCCGCACCGGCGCATGTGTCTGACGCATTGGACGAGGTCATGTCAGGGTGGTTGTTCCGTGGGACGGAAACACGCGCCATGCAAATGGATGATTTCGATAACCCGGGCATGATCTTTGTTGAACAGGCTCTGGAGGATTGGGAAACTGCAGCGGGGACCGAGGGTAAGTCTTGTTCTTCGTGCCATAACGATGTGGAAAGTATGGCAGGCGTCAAGGCGACCTATCCCAAGTGGGACGAGGCCGCAGGCAAGGTTCAAACGCTTCAAATGCAGATGAACGAATGCCGGACAGAGCGTATGGGGGCCGAAGCCTGGGGCTATGACAAAACGCCTGCGATCAACATGGAAGCGGCCTTGTCCTCTGTGTCTCGGGGCATGCCGGTCAATGTTGCAATCGACGGCCCGGCGCAATCCACATGGGAGCTTGGCAAGGAGCTGTACTACACACGCACAGGCCAGCTGGAACTGTCCTGCGCCAATTGTCACGAAGACAGCTATGGTTTGATGATCCGCGCGGATCACCTGAGCCAAGGTCAAGTCAATGGCTTTCCTGTCTACCGCTTGAAAAACACAAAGCTGAATGGTGTTCATTCGCGCTTTAAGGGCTGTGTTCGTGATACCCGTGCAGAGACATACAGCCCCGGTAGTGAAGAGTTTGTTGCGCTTGAGCTTTATGTCGCATCGCGCGGCAACGGCCTGAGTGTCGAAGGCCCTTCGATCCGAAACTGAACCAAGTCGGCCCCGCAATTCGTTTTGTGGGGCCGTTTTCGTCTATACTTATTCATAAATGCGCATGTGTACGCCTGTGCCGGAGTTGACCATGATATCTCGCCGCGACTTTCTACAAACCAGCATGGCTATGTCCGCGCTTTATGGTGCATCCGGCTTTGGAAACTGGTCACGGGTTGCCGCACAGCAGTTGTTGACCCAGGACCAGCTTTTGGAATTTGACACATTTGGCAATGTCTCCCTGATCCACATCACGGATATTCATGCGCAGTTGGTGCCACACTATTTCCGGGAGCCGTCGGTAAATATAGGCGTCGGCAGCAACAAAGGGGCCGTGCCGCACATCACTGGCGCAGATTTCCGCAAACTTTACGGCATCGAGGACGGAAGCTACTCTGCCTATGCGCTGACCTATGATGACTTTGCCTCCCTCGCCAAGGGGTATGGCAATATTGGTGGGCTTGATCGTGTCTCTACGGTGATCAACGCGATCCGCGCAGAGCGTCCCGACGCCTTGTTGCTGGACGGTGGTGACACCTGGCATGGCAGCTATACGTGCTATCACAGCCAGGGCCAGGACATGGTCAATGTGATGAACGCCCTGAAACCTGACGCCATGACCTTTCACTGGGAATTTACCCTTGGGTCGGACCGGGTGAACGAAATTGTCGAGGGCCTGCCCTTCGCGGCTTTGGGGCAGAACATCTTTGACGCGGAATGGGACGAGCCGAGCGAGCTTTTCCCACCCTACAAGTTCTTTGAACGCGGCGGTGTCAAGATCGCGGTCATTGGACAGGCCTTTCCCTATATGCCCATCGCAAACCCCGGTTGGATGTTTCCTGAATATTCATTCGGCATCCGCGATGAGCGCATGCAGGAAATGGTCGACGAAGTCCGCGCTGCGGGCGCAGAACTGGTGGTCTGCCTCAGCCACAATGGCTTTGACGTTGACAAAAAGATGGCGGGCAAGGTCACAGGCATCGACGTGATCCTGTCGGGCCACACCCATGACGCCCTGCCGGAGCCTGTTTTGATCGGTGAGACCATTATCGTGGCCTCCGGGTCCACGGGGAAATTTGTGAGCCGCGTCGATCTGGACGTCCGCGACGGGCGCATGATGGGCTTCCGTCACAAGCTGATCCCGATCCTGTCGGATGTCATTGCTCCTGATCCGGTTGTGACCAAGGTGATCGAGGAACAACGCGCGCCGCACGTAGACACGCTGCGCGAAGTCATTGGCCGCACAGCGGATGACCAGCTTTTGTACCGGCGGGGCAATTTCAACGGCACTTGGGATGACCTGATCTGTGACGCACTGATATCCGAACGGGACGCGGATATTGCGCTGTCACCCGGCGTGCGGTGGGGCCCGTCTGTGCTGCCCGGGCAGGACATCACCCGTGAAGATATCTGGAACGTCACATCGATGACCTACGGCAAGGCCTACAGAACCGAGATGACAGGGGAATTCCTCCATGTTGTGCTCGAAGATGTGGCTGACAACCTGTTCAATCCTGACCCCTATTACCAGCAAGGGGGGGACATGGTGCGCGTGGGCGGCCTTGGGTACCGGATCGACATTACAAAACCGCAGGGCGACCGGATTACCGAAATGACTTTGCTGAAAACCGGCGAAGCGATCGACCCCGCCAAGACCTATCAGGTTGCAGGATGGGCCAGTGTGAACGAAGGCACCGAAGGCCCACAGATATGGGATGTCGTCGAGGCGCATATTGCCAAACAGGGCACGATCTCTCTGGATCCAAACAATAGCGTGAAAGTGATTGGCGCATGACAAAACGGCAAGAAACGGAGGCATCTGAAATGTCTGACAAGGAAACAGGAAACGGAACATCGCGCCGCGCATTTCTGCGGGGGGCCGCAGCGGCTGGCGCGGGCGCTTTTGCCGCCAAATCGGCCCATGCGGAAACACCTGATCCCCTGATCACAGAGGTTCAGCCATGGGCGCAGTCTTTTGGCGATGGTGTTGACGAAACACCCTACGGCCTGCCGATCGAGTACGAAAAGGATGTGGTGCGCCGCAACGTCGAATGGCTGACTGCTGACACGGTAAGCTCCATCAACTTTACCCCAATTCACGCCCTTGATGGCACGATCACCCCGCAGGGCTGCGCCTTTGAGCGGCACCATTCGGGGGCCATCGACCTGCGGAAAGAAGACTACCGCCTGATGATCAACGGCATGGTCGATACGCCGCTGGTGTTTTCCTATGCCGATCTTGAGCGCTTCCCGCGCGAAAACCACGTCTATTTTTGCGAGTGTGCGGCGAATACAGGCATGGAATGGGCGGGTGCTCAGCTTAACGGAGCGCAGTTTACCCACGGCATGATCCATAACATGGAATACACCGGCGTGCCGCTCCGCGCGCTGTTGCAAGAAGCAGGGCTGGATGTCGCCGGAGACCTGAAAGACAAATGGGTGTTCGTGGAAGGGGCCGACGCCTCTTCAAATGGGCGCTCAATTCCCATGGAAAAGGCGCTGGACGATTGTCTGATCGCGTTCAAGGCAAACGGCGAAGCACTGCGCAAGGAACATGGCTACCCCGTGCGCCTCGTGGTGCCGGGCTGGGAAGGCAACATGTGGGTCAAATGGATCCGCCGGATCGAAGTGATGGATGGGCCTGTCGAAAGCCGCGAAGAGACCAGCAAATACACTGACACCCTGGAAGACGGGACAAGCCGGAAATGGACATGGGCGATGGATGCGAAATCTGTCGTGACAACACCCAGCCCGCAATCGCCGATTCCGCATGGCAAAGGCCCATTGGTCATCTCTGGTCTAGCATGGAGCGGGCGTGGTGCGATCACCCGTGTGGACGTGTCCAAGGATGGCGGTAAGACGTGGGAAACGGCGCGTCTGGCCAAACCGGGCGAGAAAATGGCCCTCACGCGGTTCTATCTGGATACCAACTGGGATGGCTCGGAAATGCTGCTGCAATCGCGGGCGATGGATGACACCGGTTATGTCCAACCCACCAAAGCGCAACTGCGCGAGGTGCGTGGCCTGAATTCAATCTATCACAACAACTGCATTCAAACCTGGTTGGTGCGCTCGAACGGTGAGGCGGAAAATGTCGAAGTATCTTAAATCAACGGCTCTTGTTGCCGCTCTTTCCATCGTTTCAGGCCCCGCTTTTGCAGAAAAACTTGGCTTGGGCCGTGCAGCCCTGCCCGAAGAGATCGCAGCATGGGACGGTGACGTCAGCCCGAACGGCGCAGGGTTGCCTGTGGGGTCGGGCGATGCCATCGACGGTGAAGAGATCTTTGCCCAGCAATGCGCGGCGTGCCACGGTGACTTTGCCGAAGGCATTGATAATTGGCCGAAACTGGCGGGCGGCGCAGATACTCTGGATCACGAAGACCCGCTTAAAACGGTTGGCTCTTACTGGCCCTATCTGACCACCGCCTTTGACTATATCAAGCGGTCTATGCCCTACGGCAATGCGGGCACCTTGAGCGATGACGAGGTGTACCAGATTGTCGCCTACATCCTGTATTCCAACGATTTGATTGATGACGACTTCGTCCTGTCGAACGAAACGTTCTTTGATGTTGAAATGCCAAATGCGGACGGGTTCATCATAGATAACAGGGAAACGACAGAGTACGCGCAATGGTCCTCTGGCGATCCGTGCATGACAAACTGCAAGGACGACGTTCAGGTGACCATGCGGGCCATGGTTCTGGATGTGACGCCGCAAGAGGAAACTGCGGCGGACGCAGTAACTCAAGAGGTGGTCGCTGCTGCTGTTGCTGAAACACCGGCCGTGGTCGCGGCGGCATTTGACCCTGAACTGGCATCCGCTGGGGAAAAAGTGTTCCGCAAATGTAAAGCCTGCCACCAGCTGGGGGATGGCGCAAAGAACCGCTCAGGTCCCATTCTGACGGGTGTTGTCGGCGGTCCTGCAGGCGCGGTTGAGGGGTTCAAGTATTCCAAACCGATGACCGCTGCCGCTGAGGGCGGTCTGATCTGGACCGAAGAAGAGTTGTCGGCATTTCTAGCCAAACCCAAAAGCTACATGAAAGGCACCAAGATGGCTTTTGCGGGTTTGAAGAAAGAAAGCGATCAGGTCGCGGTGATTGAATACCTCAAATCCGTTGGAAACTGATGGGCATGTTCGGCTTTTTGAAATCCTCCCTGACCCTCGCGGCGCTCTGTGTCGCGGGGGTTTCTTTTGCAGACGACCTTGGCGACCCTGAAAAGGGGGCAAAGGTCTTTGCCAAATGTACGGGATGCCATCAGATAGGCGAAGGTGCCAAAGACCGTATCGGCCCGCATCTGAACGGAATCTTTGGCAGGGGTGCTGCTGCGCATGAAGGCTATAAATACTCGAATTCGATGCAACGCGCAGGGCAGGACGGCCTGATCTGGACTGCGGAAACGCTGGATGCCTATATCGAGAACCCGCGCGCGCTGGTGTCAAAAACGCGCATGAGCTTTCGCGGCATAAAAGACGCTGAAGACCGCGCCAACGTCGTGGCGTATATGCGGCTGTTTTCCGACAACCCGGCCGATCTGCCCGAGGCGGAACCGACGGCCCTTGCAACCGACCATGACCTTGATCCGGCGATCCTAGCCCTTGAGGGGGATCCTGACTACGGCGAGTATCTGGCCTCGGAATGTCTGACCTGCCACCAATCTGACGGCTCGTCTGAGGGCATTCCGTCGATCACGCTATGGCCGACCGATGACTTTGTCGTGGCAATGCATGCCTACAAGCGCAAATTACGACCTCATCCTGTCATGCAGATGATGGCGGGACGGCTGAACGACGAAGAAATCGCGGCTCTGGCGGCGTATTTTAAGGACCTCGAATAAGAGGCAATGCTCTGGGAGGAGAAAACCATGAAACTGAATAGACGCTTATTTCTTGGCACTGGCGCGGCAGCGGCAGCAACGCTGTCGGCTCCAAATGTTTTTGCCGACGGTCACGGCAAACCACGCGTTGTTGTCGTTGGGGGCGGGGCCGGTGGTGCAACAGCCGCCCGCTACATTGCCAAAGACAGCAAAAGCGAGATTGATGTCACGCTGATCGAGCCCACGCGCATGTACTACACATGCTTCTTTTCAAACCTGTATCTGGGCGGCGTGAAAGAGATTGATGACCTTGGTCATTCCTATGGGGGCCTTGCCGCAGGCGGTGTGAATGTTGTGCATGACTGGGCCGTGGGCGTAGACCGCGATGCCAAGACTGTGGCGCTGGCGGGCGGTGGCTCTGTTGCCTATGACAAGTTGATCCTGTCGCCGGGTATCGATTTCGTCGAGGGCGCGGTCGAGGGCTGGGACCTGTCTGCGCAAAATGCGATGCCGCATGCGTATAAGGGTGGTTCGCAGACAGAGTTGCTGAAAGCCAAGATTATGGCGATGCCGGAGGGGGGTACCTTTGCGATGGTGGCGCCACCCAATCCCTATCGGTGCCCGCCCGGCCCCTATGAGCGTGTGTCGATGGTTGCGCATTACCTCAAGGCCAACAACCCGACGGCCAAGATCATCGTCGCGGACCCGAAAGAAAAGTTCTCTAAAATGGCGCTGTTCCAAGAGGGCTGGGCCGATAACTATGAGGGCATGATTGACTGGATCGGGTCTGACTTCGGCGGCGGAGAGGTCTCTGTCGACCCGAACGCGATGACGGTGACGATTGATGGCGAAGAAACGAAAGTGGACGCCTGCAACGTCATTCCGGCCATGAAAGCAGGCCGGATCGCGGAGCTTGCTGGCGTCACGGACGGAAACTGGGCACCGGTGAATGCAGCGGATATGTCGACCAAGGCAGACGCGGACATCTACGTCCTTGGCGACGCTGCCAGCCAAGGTGACATGCCAAAGTCCGGCTACTCTGCCAACAGTCAGGCGAAAGTCTGTGCAAACGCGGTGCGCGGTGCGTTGACCGGGTCCAAGGTCTTCCCGGCGAAGTTCTCAAATACATGCTGGTCGCTCATCGACACGGACAACGGCGTGAAAGTGGGGGCCACATACGAGGCAACGGATGAAAAGATCGCCAAGGTTGATGGGTTTATCTCTGCGACCGGGGAAAGCGCAGATTTGCGCAAGGCGACTTACGAGGAATCCGAAGGCTGGTATGCCGGCATCACTGCCGACATGTTCGGGTAAGCCAAAAACGAGGGAGCCTTGATATGTGTCAAGGCTCCTGATCACAGCTGGCGGTACGGTCTGATGGGGGGACGGAATATGATAAAACCAATTCTTTTGGGTGGCGCTGTTTTACTGGCAGCAGGCAGCTTTGCACAGGCGCAGAGCGCATCAACAACCTACGTCTATGATGGCACCTTTGAAGACGCAGCCTTTGGTGTTGAAAGTGCGATCATCGGTAAAGGTCTGGTGATTGATTTTGTCAGCCACGTGGGCGAGATGCTGGCCAGAACCGGTCAGGACGTGGGGGGTACGGTCGATCTGTTTGATAACGCCGATATCTTTGTGTTCTGCTCTGCTGTTGTCTCGCGTCAGGTAATGGAAGCGGATCCGCTGAACATCGCACATTGCCCTTACGGTGTTTTCGTTGCGGAACGCGAGGGGCAAGTCCTTGTGGGCTATCGCAACTATCCGGATGGCCCCATGCAGCAGGTTCAGGCGCTGCTCGATGACATTGCACGTGAGGCGACCGAAAACTGATGAACTATCAAGATTTTTTCAAGACCGCGCTGACCGACTTGCGCGATCAGGGCAACTACCGCGAATTTGCCAACCTCGAACGCCATCGTGGGACTTTTCCAAAGGCCACGTCACGCGGTGCTGAAACGGCTGAAGTGACGATCTGGTGTTCCAACGACTACCTTGGCATGGGGCAGCACCCGGATGTTCTGGCTGCGATGCATGACGCGCTGAACCGGTGTGGGGCAGGGGCAGGCGGGACACGCAATATCTCTGGCACCACCCATGAACATGTGCTCTTGGAGGCGGAACTGGCCGATCTGCACGGCAAGGAAGCCGCGCTGCTGTTCACCTCTGGCTATGTCTCAAACTGGGCGGCCCTTGGCACACTCGCGTCTTGCATCCCCGATTGCGTGGTCTTGTCCGACGCTCTGAACCACGCGTCAATGATCGAAGGCATACGCCATTCCAAAGCGGACCGCATCATCTGGAAGCACAACGATGTCGCAGATCTTGAAGCGCATCTTGCAAGCCTGCCCTTGGAGAGGCCCAAGCTGATCGCGTTCGAAAGCGTATATTCCATGGACGGCGATATCGCACCGATTGCCGCGATTTGCGATCTGGCAGAGAAATACAACGCCATGACTTATTTGGATGAGGTTCACGCCGTGGGCCTCTATGGACCGCGCGGGGCGGGTGTTGCGGAAGAACTGGGGTTGATGAACCGTCTTACGGTGATCGAAGGCACGCTGGGCAAAGCGTTTGGCGTGATGGGCGGCTACATCGCCGCCACGGCGGAGGTCTGTGACTTCGTGCGCAGCTTTTCTAGTGGGTTCATCTTTACCACCGCTTTGCCACCTGCTGTGGCGGCGGGGGCTGCAGCCTCGATCCGGCACCTCAAGACCAGTTCTGTTGAACGTCGTGCACATCAACAAAAGGTGGCCGACGTCCGCGCGCAGTTGGACAGCATCGGTATCCCGCACGTGGAAAACCCCAGCCATATCATCCCGGTGATGGTCGGCGATCCTGTCAAATGCAAGTATATCTCGGATGTTTTGCTGAAAGACTATGGCGTCTATATCCAGCCGATCAATTATCCGACCGTCCCAAAGGGGACAGAACGTTTGCGGATCACGCCGTCCCCGGTACATTCGGATGCTGATGTCGCGCATCTGATCCGCGCCCTCGGCGATCTGTGGGAACAGTGCCAGTTGGCGCGGATGCCGATGGCCGCACAATAAAAGATGCTACGGTGACGTGCGCGCGGCACCCGCGCTGCGTGTAAACTGCGTGAGGGCCATCTGTGTCACCGTGGCCCCGACCCACATGGAAAACAGCGCAAGCCAAGCAGTCAGGGCGAATATTGATCCGCCTGACATTCCTGCGCCCACGGCGCAGCCTCCGGCGAGCATACTGCCGAAACCCATCAATGCCCCGCCAATCAGATAGCGTTCCATTGGCATTTCCGGTTCAAACCGCTGAATGCGCGCTTCACGGGTCAAAAGCGCCATCCCAAAGGCACCAATCAAAACGCCCGGAACAAGGCCTGAACCGAAACCAAGAGGCAGTGTGCGTTCGTTCACCAGCCCCATAAGCGTATCTGCCGACGGGCCGGTAAAGGTAATCGACGAGACGGCAACCACATCGAAAGAGGCTTGCGACACCGCATAGGTGCCCAACCACCCCAGACCAACCGCAATGCCGACCAAAAGCGCGCCTATGACCCGCGACGCGGACGTACCCCGCACCACAGCCAGCCAAAGGGCTGCAAACAGTCCGGCAGAGACGACTGCAAGGACGGCACCGGGCGGAAGGTCAAAGATCAACAACAAATCGCGCGATGGCCCGCCGGGTATGGTCCACAGACCGCTGAGGCTCTCGCGCAATGGGGCAAGGCGGCCGCGCAAGGAGGCCTGTGCCGTCAGGGTCAGCACCAATCCGGTCATCAAGGCCCGCAAGTTGCCTGATGCCGACAAGACCAACAGCCTGCTGGCGCAGCCGCGGGCCAGGATCATGCCAACGCCAAATAAAAGCCCGCCGATGATTGCACCAGACAGGCTCCCCGTCGCGGCGATTTGCCGGGCCTGCGACACATCCAGCATCCCAAAGCTGACCGACAACTGCACGCTGATGACCGCAGCACAAAAGGCGACAAGCCAAATGGCGAGGCTAGACCCCCATATACGGGACGAAAACTCGATGACCGCAGACCTGAGGCAAAACCGCGAATGCTGGGCTGCCGCCCCGAACAGGATACCGACCAGAAGGGCTATGCCAAAAAGGACCGCTCCTTCGCCATAGCCGTCTATGAATTCTTCCATTGGTCACCATTTATCTTCGTTGGTGACAGTATAAAAACCCCGGCCTCTCAGGCTTTGACCCACATCAACCTGCACCCGTCCGCTTGTTCAATTTACCTGTGGGGACCTACGTTTTTCCGTATCTGGCAAGTCTCATCCCAATCTCTGGCGGTGGCAAAAGAGCCCACGATAGCGAAACGCGTCGCGACGGCGGCGCATCCGTCCGGGCCATATGTTTATTCCAGGTTCAGGACTGACTGCGCAGACATCGCCGTTTGCACATCTACAATTGGCAGACCGCGCGCGATCCAGCCTTTGGCCGTGTCGTTGCCGAACATGCCCTCGGACACATCGATCACATTGGTGAGCCCATTCTCGCCCAAGACGGAGGCGACATAACTGCTCCGCCCGCCGGTTGCACAGATCAGCGCGATGGGTTTGCCTTGGCTTTGGTTTATGATCGCAGACAGATTTGCGCCAAACTCCGGGCTGTGCATCGTTACCGGCAAAGCCCCCTTGGCCACGCCTGTTTCTGCCCATTCTGAGGGCGAGCGGATGTCCAGAATAATAATGTCCCCCCGGTCTGACGCCGCCAAAGCGTCAGGCGCGGTGATCGTGCGGGTGTCTGCAAAAACAGTTGTCGTCGCCAGCAAAAGAAAAATAGCCGCGCCCAAAAGCGCGGCCAGAAATGTCGCACTGCGCCTGATCAGCAGTCCTGGCACGTTTTCACACCAAGAACCCGATAGATCGGGCAGAATTTCAAAAACGCCGTTCCGATAAAGATCACGCCCAGCCAGCCCCAAAGCCCGATTGTGCCAACTGCGGCCAGTCCGACCAGCAAAACGCCGAGTATGATCCGCAGAATACGATCGGCCGTCCCAATGTTTGTTGTGAGTTCCATGTTCTTTCCCTTCTGTGATTCCTTTCAGAACCAAAGCAGGAAGGCCCGGAGGGTTATGTAACTTCGTTACACTCAATGGCCTTTTCCAAACCTTGCCAACTCGCTAGCAGACTGAACCGTGATGGACCCACGCGCAAGGGCGACCCACTTTCGCCGCTCGAAATCCTTGAGGATTCTGGAAACCACTTCGCGTACGGTGCCCAATTCTTGCGCCAATCGCTGGTGGGTAATCGCAATCGGCGCATCGCGCGCCCCGCGTTCAGACAACCAGACCGCCAGTTTCTGATCGGCCCTGTGCAAGAGCAACTCGTCGATCACCTCCGTCAGCTCAACAAGACGTTCCGAGAAAACAGCAAAAACCGCGGCCGTGAAATCCGGATCGTCAGACAGTAAGGCGCGAAACGCGTTCTGGCTGAGCGACAAAGCATCAAGGTCTCCCTCGGCGTAGCCAAATGAGCCGTAAGGTTGGCCCGACAAAAGGCAACTTGTTGTCATGACACAGCTTTCACCCGGCAATACCCGATACAGAACCACACTGCGCCCGGCAGCAGATGTTTGCTCCACGCGCACGGTGCCGGACAGCACAACCAAAAAGGACTGCGCGTTTGAGCCGGGGCTGAACAAACAGGTCCCATCCGGGGCGGAAATCTTGGTGGCGCGGTCAGACACCTTCGCCAATAGATCGCCCTGCCAGAGTTGGTTCATCGCGCGATCAGGGTGTCTGATTGCACTATTCGAACTCCATTTGCTCAAAAACCCGCCCTGCGTTTTTTGTGGCCAACTCTTCGAATGTGTCAAGGTGCCGGTAGGGGGACTGGTCCACATAGTAGGCGTCGGCCAACCCGCCACCGGCGTCAAGATGCGCGCCTACTTTTGCGCGCAAATACAACAGGTAGTCGCGTGTATACCGTCTCACCTGCGCCATATTGGTCGGATGGCCATGGCCGGGAATGACATATGTCGCCTCCAACGCTTCGAATTGAGTATCCCACGTCTCGATCCAGTCAGCTGTTGCTGTGTGCTCAAACACCGGCAGCATCCGTTCGTGAAAAGCCATATCACCCGCGATGACCAGACTTTTTTCAGGCAACCAGACAACGATATCGCCGGGGCTGTGGGCCGGACCCAAGTACCGGGCCTCGATCGTCATGCCGCCCAGGTCCACCGAAAAACGATCCTCGAAGGTTTCCGACGGCAACGCCACTTCCGTTTTGGCCGCGCGGTCTTTCACCTGCGCCTGTGCTGCTCTGAGCGCATCCGGGCCGTATTCTTCAAACTCGGCCACGGCGTCTTTGTGGGCCACCACTTTCACGCCCTGAGCGATCCAATAGCTATTGCCCAACATGGCATGGCCTTGCCCGTTTTCAGTGAAAACCAGCACAACGGGTTGGTCTGTAACGGCTTTGATTTCGGTATGCAGCGCCTCTGCCAGTTCATAGGATGCGCCGCTGTTTACAACGACCACCCCTTCGCCTGTTACAATAAAGCTGAGGTTATTGTTGTGCCCTGCATTGTCATACGTCGGGGGGGCCGTCGCACCAATGGCGGAAAACACGCCGGGAATAAACTCAACCGGTTTTGAATAGAGCACCGACCCGGGGTATTGATCGGCAATGTCCTCGCTTGCCGCTGCGGGCAACGCCAGAAGAGCAAATAGGAACAGGAATTGTTTCACGCTCAAACCTCCGGCACAAACACGTAGCCATTTGCTGTCTTGTCCACAAAGCCCATGCCATTTCCCAGAAGGTGATATCCGATCACGCGGATTTTCTCGCCGGCAAGCTGATCGATCAGGGAGACCCGTGTTTTGGCGGCCTGATCCTGATCCTGATCCGACCCGGAATGCAAATCCGGCCTTTCGAACGCCACATGATGATTGCCGATGCAATCCCCAAGGATCATCACGCTTTCGGAGCCGCTGCGCACTTCGAGCGCCATGTGTCCCGGTGTATGACCGTAAGTTGCGCGCGCGGCCACACCCGGAAAGATTTCGTCCCCATCGTCAAAAAACGCTACAGTATCTTCGATCATCGCAAGGCGACGTGCAGCCCCTACCGCAAAAGACGCGCGCGCCTCTCCGATCTGATCCACCGTGTTTGGATCTGTCCAATAGGCCCATTCCTCTCGCCCGATCATATAGGTGGCGTCAGGAAAAAGAGGGTCGTCAAAATCGTCTAGCAGGCCCCAGAGATGATCAGGGTGCGCATGGGTGAAGACCACATCTGTGACATCTTCGGGGGCGACCCCCAGTGCCTCCATCGAGGTCAAAAGCGTGCCGGAATTTGGCGCAAAGTCAGGCCCGGATCCCACGTCAAAGAGGATTGTGCGCCCGTTTCCCCGCAGCAAGGTGACGTTGCACGGGGGCGTCAGAACCTCTTGGGAAAGGTTATATTTCTCAAGGATTGGCGCCAGCGCGTCTTTTGGCATCGGATCAAAAATGAAACTGCCTGGCAGCGTGAGCGACCCGTCGCTGACAACATCAATCTGGAAATCCCCAAGCATTAATTGAGCGGCGGCCATGGATGGCAGACACCCGACTGTGGTTCCGGCGGTCAGGCCGGCGCCTCCAGCGAGAAAAGTGCGACGTGAAAGCTGCATGATAGCTCCTTCAAATTCTTTTATTAGAATGTGAACGATTGATAGAGCTAAAGCAAGGTTTTGCTCATTTTTGTTGCAGAAACTGTCGGGTGCCGCAGGGCGACGCTGCATTGTTTTCTTTTAATCCGTACGGAGGCGTAAAGACACTCGTCTCAACCGGGCGTCTGGACATCGCCTGCAAGCTTCTGGCCCGCCGGGCAGTCCGCGTCGGGGTCCGGGTTAAAACCGCCCGGCAATTGTAGGGGAATGGTTTGAAAGGCGCAGGTAAGCCTTTCAAGAAGCGCGAAGTCCGCATCGCGATCTGTGCGCGGTTGCATCGCGGGTCGCTGCTAGCCGGTCATTTTGTAGGTCTGAACATCTCTGAACTGCGTGACCAAAAAGTCGACAAATACGCGGGTTTTGGGGGCAAGGTTGCGTTTTTCCGCAAACATGGCGACGATATCCGTGCTTGGAGGGGCGTATTCCGGCAGGACATGGACCAGCTCGCCCAAGCGGAACTTCTCTTCGACCATGTAAAGCGGTAAGCGCGCAATCCCGATCCCGGCAAGCGTGGCGCGATAAATAACGTCGGTACTGTTGCCTTCAAAGTTACCCTCCGCCTCAAAGGGGTGTTCATCAATCGGGTTGCCGCTGTTCCAGGCGTTCCGTCTGCTTTTTCCAGCAAGCTTCAGGCAATTGTGCTCGGCCAAAGCCGCAAATTCTTTGGGCGCACCCCGGCGCGCCAGATACGAGGGGGCCGCACACAAAGCCCTGCGGCTTTGCATGATACGGCGCATGACGACATCCGAATTTTTGCGCTGTTCTGCAAAGCAAATAGCGACGTCAAACCCTTCATCCTGCAGATCGACTGCCCGATCTGTCAGAGACAGGGAAACGTGGACCTCTGGATTATCGTCCATGAACTGTGGCAGGGCAGGGATCAGTTGCGATTTCCCAAAGGCCACAGTGACGGCAACCTTCAGCTGGCCGCGTGGAGTGCTGTCAAGTTTGTGTATCATCGCTTCGGCTTCTTTGAATTTGTCAGCCATCGCTCTGCATTTTTCGTAGAATTCCTGGCCTTCCTGCGTGGGTGAGACACCTGTCCGCGTTCTGTTGAGAAGGCGGTAGTGCGCCTGATCCTCCAGCAGACCGATCTGCTTGCTCACCGCAGAGGGCGTTTGCCCCATTGACCTCGCGGCAGCAGAAATACTGCCCTGCTCGACCACGGTCGCATAGATCAACATTTGAGCTGAGATATCCATATCACTTACCTTGCTGTTCCGATTTGGCATAAGGCCTTTGCCAAATAGCCAAATTGTGAGCGCTACCAAAAAACCGTATTTCTGCATTGCAGCACAAATTCTGCGCTGCGGCAATAGATGAGGTGATACTATGGCAATGACACGACCAATCAGTTGGCTGGAAGCCGTTTCGGTTGCTGGCCGCACATTCTTTCATCACAACACGACCGAAATGCAAAACGCACTTGCAAGATACAAAGTGTTTTGCGCGACGCGTTCCGAACTGTCATCGCTGACTGATCGCGATCTGCAAGATCTCGGAATTCCGCGCAGCAGCATCAGGCAAATCGCTTGGGAGGCGGCATATGACGTCTAGTACAGATCCGATCAGGCACGACAGCGGGCATATCGTCAGCGCCGTCCTCGTGCCGTTTGTGCGCTTGGGCGCCTTCACCAACGGGATTGTCAGAACCCTTCAAATGGGGCGCATGCTGTCCACGCTGTCGAGCATGAACGATGAACAACTCAAGCAAATCGGGATTTCACGGTCCGAAATTCTTCCATACGCCGAAAAGCTGATGGCGAAAGATACGTAAATCGGTCGGAAAGACCGGTAAAACAGACATAAAGCACTGGTCCTCGCTCCTCCCAGAGTTGGCCAGCGCGCGCGGCGACGGAAGACAAAACGCATCCGTCGCGCAAAAGGCCAGCATCTTTATCTCCTCCCGAAGATGCTGGCCTGCATCCGCCCCTTGGCTTGCATGCGAAATAATGTGCCAAAAATGACCTCTGTGAGGCTGGACTTCTCGCCACAGCTTCAGCCTGATGCTGCGTTGTAAATCACGGGCATTCTACCCCGCCATCTGGCCCATATGGAAGCGTCCTTGGTCAGCTCCGCCATAAAATGCGCGACGTTGATGCGACTGGTCATTCCGGCATCGAATATTGCACTCCGGGTTGGGGATGCATGGATTTGGTAGTCAGTTGCGACGGCGTGATTGACCAACCCGTCGGGGCGGACGGCAACCCATTCAATATTGCCATGCCTTTGCCCAACGCACGTGCGCAAGTAGTCGGCGGCGCTTTCGTTGTCGGCGTGCGGCGGCAGGAGCAATCGAAGCAGGCCAACCACGCATCGCTGGCCTAGTGAAACTGGCTCGTTCAGATCGCGGTTGCTGTTGCCGGTTGTGTTCATAAGAACAAACTTGACCGGTAGGGCAGGGTCGTTTGCCTCTATGGCTTTGCATAAACGGCGGGTTGCATCGGTGACAAGTCGGCGGGGTCTGCCGAAGAGGCCGCGAAGGCTCAGGTTATGTCCCAAGCAGGACACCACGGCCTCGCAGCCTCGGACATGTTCCGCCATGTCTGCGTCACTCACCTTAAGAACGCTCGCCTCGATCACAGATACATTGAGGTTGTTTCTGACGGCCTCGGGCACGCGGTCCAATGACCGAACGATAATTTTGATGGTGTCGCCTCGGCTGAGCAACTCTTCCACCAGCAGACGCCCTGTTGCGCCGTTTGCTCCGACGATGAGAGTGGTCATATGCGTTCCAATCCAATGGGGTGCTCTTGTTTTCAGTGCTGTGTTGCTTGCGGTTTAAGGCAGTTCCGTATTTATGCGAATTGACCAAATTATGTATTTTGATATGCATATATGCATGGATTGGCGTGCGGTAAAATTTGATTGGAACAAGGCCCGGGCCTTTCTTGTCACGGCAGAGGAGGGCTCCTTGTCTGCTGCGGCGCGGGCGCTGGGCATGGCGCAACCAACGCTGGGCCGTCAGGTGGATGGGCTTGAGCAGGAACTGGGCATTGTTCTGTTTGAACGTGTCGGTCGCGGCCTGTCGCTCACGCCGAGTGGTTTGGAACTGCTTGTACATGTCCGCGATATGGGAGAGGCCGCCGGCCGTGTGTCTATGACGGCTCTGGGGCAGTCTCAGGCTTTGGAGGGCACGATCAGCATCTCCGCCAGCGAGACCTATGCGGCGGTGCTGCTTCCCCCGATCATCGCCAAACTGCGTGTTCTTGAACCCAGCATTCAGGTTGAGGTTGTCGTCGCGAACCACGCCAGTGACCTGCGCCGCCGCGAGGCTGATATTGCCATCCGAAACTTCCGCCCCACCGAACCAGATCTTATTGCGAAGAAGATTGCCGATGCAGATGCCGTTCTGTATGCCACGCCGGATTATATCAAAAAGATTGGCACCCCGGCCAAACCTGCCGATCTGCGCCGCGCAGACTTTGTGAGCCTTGACCATAGCGGCATGATGATCAAAGGCCTCAACAGGTTGGGCCTTGACCTCACAGCGGCGAATTTTCCGCTTTTGACGGAAAGCTATCTGGTGATGTGGGAACTTGTGCGCCAAGGCGCGGCCATCGGTATTCTGGACGCCTACATCGGCGATGCCGACCCGGCCGTGCGCCGTGTGCTTCCTGATCTGGAGCCCCTTGTCTTCCCAATCTGGCTGGTGTCGCACCGGGAGCTTACCACAAGCCGCCGTATTCGCAGGGTCTACGATTTTTTGACCGCAGAGTTGCGCCGAGAGTAAGCGCGGCAAGACAAAAGGGATATGCGTGCCGCAGGCCGGATGTCTCTGACGTGCCGCTGATCTGAGAAAATTGCAGCTTTGCACCAAGCCCGGCTGTGATGCGCGCGCACCGCACTCACAATTTTGTTTACCCTAAAAATGCAGCGTTGTTTAATTCAAATGCTATTTAAAGTATTGAAGTTCCGAGGGTGAATAAAAGTTTCGTTAAATTCGACAGGTGCGTGCTGCACATTTTTTACAACGCCAGCACGAGCGGTTTTGCAGCAGCACTTAGCGACCAAAACAACTTTGCCCCGCTTGGGATACGTTTTTAATTGGGTGACGATGTGAGTGACACGGTTCAACTTTCGACAGAAATGACGCAACAGCAAGTTGCAGACGTCGTTGCAAGTTTCAAACAGGGTAACACGATTGCAGGTTTGGAACTGGTGGATGCCGGGTCCAAAATTGACGATCTGGTTTCCCAAGGGGCGCAAATTTCCAAGCCATTGATTTTGGGCGATGATTTGTTGTTTGTTCAACCTGACGGGCGCGTCATCGGGCTGATCGACGGCGCCAAGTCAAACGTTCTTTTGACGGCGGATAAGTTCCTTGTCCCCGTTGAAAATCTGGTCTCCGTGGCGCTCCAGCAGGCGGACTGGGATACAATCGCAGACGCATTTCAAGTTAATCTGGCAGCGGTCAGCACTGCCGCGCAGCCCGCCTCTGCCGGGTCCGGATCGGAAGAGCCGGTGCTGCCATCAGACCCTTTGCTGGGGCTGGAAATATCACCACTTTTGCCCCCGACAGACTACCTGTTCCCGGATTTGCGCGAGCGCGATTTTGGCGCTGATGACGGTGATTCTGACGGGTCAAGCGACGGGGGCATTGGTTTGCCCGACGTCCAGATCAACGGCGGTAGCGGCGCGCTGATCGAGACGGATGGCGCGCTTGATCTGCAATTTGCACAGTACTTTCAGGTCGTTGCGGGCGGCGCTGCGGTCGGGGAAGAAATCACCAGCGTGTCGCTTACCCTGCCGGGGCTGCCCATCGGAACAGTTGCGTCAGCGGGCACATTTAGCACGGTCGGCAACACGCTGACCTATTCTTTCGTGGGCTCGCTGGCAGACTACAACGCTTTGTCCCTGTCCTTTCCCAAAGACTTTGCCACGGATACGCGGACTGATGTGGCTCCTGGTGATTTGCAGGCCATAGTGTCTGCGACCTCCAACTTTTTGGGAACCGCACAGTCGACAGTTTCAATTTCTGTTGAGCCTGAAGGTGATCTGGACTTCACAGGCCCCGGCGTTTTGGAGCAGGACGAAACGGACGGCCCGGTATCGTTCATTTTGGGCGACGCTTTGCGCCCGCAAGCCAACGATGAGGACGGCTCGGAATCTGTTACGTCAGTTGATCTTACGCTTTCAGACCTGCCCGTTGGCGCACGCATCTCGACGGACGGTGGCATTTCCTTCACGACGATCGGTACCCAATTCACGTTTAACGGTTCGTTGAGCGACTACAACATGTTGGTTTTGGAACTGCCGGGCGATTTTTCAACAACAAACCCGAGCACGGACATTCGTGGCGTGTTGCAGGCCACCACCGATGAAGGGGCCGACGAAACCCGCGAATTCACGCTGGTGGTGAACGCGACGCAGGATATTGTCATCAGGCCACCTGCAACGGTTACAGGTGTTGAGGATGGCGCAGGCGCTGATGGGTCTGGTGTCACGGTTGATCTGGACCTCGATATTTCCGTCGAAGATGTTGATGGCTCGGAAGATCTGACCCGCGTTGAAATTGTCTTTCAGGGCCTGCCGCTAGGTGCAACTTTGTCGAACGGTGTGTTTTCGGCAGGGTCTGCGCGCTGGGTCGGCACGATGGCCGAGGCCAACGCGCTGCAGGTGACATTGCCCGGTGACTATTCAGGTACGTTTTCGTCCGTCATCACCGCCGAAAACGTAGAGGGCAGCCAAACTGCGACACAGACCGTTGTGATCTCTCCGGCGGGCGATGTGGATATTGCCGTGACCCCCATCGAGTTCGCTGAAACAGACGCGCCTTTGGTTGTGAACCCCTCTGCCAGTTGGGTTGTCAGCGTCAGCGACAACGATCCAAGCGCGCCCTTCGAAACACTCGAAACCATCACACTGACCCTGAACGACCTGCCACCGGGTGTGCTTGCCCAAAACGTGCCAGCAAGCACAATTACATACGACACGGCTGCCGGGGGCGCGCTTACGTTTACCGGGACGGCATCTGAGTACGCACTGCTGCGCCTTGTGATAGCGACAGACTTTTCATCCGAAAGCCCGCTTGTCGCCGGAGGAGAAATCACCGGAACAATTTCTGCGACATCGAATGAAGGCCAGAATGGGCCGGTAGGTGTCGCGCTCAGAATTACGCCTGAGGGCGATGCAGCCCTTGAGGTTTTGCCGCTGGTCCCTTTTGTCGAAGCAAACAACAACTTGGGCGGTGGGACCGTCGTGCAGTTGCGGGATGTGATGACGCCGTCCGCGACAGATCTCGATAGCTCTGAGGCCATCAGCGAACTGACCCTTGAGATCAAAGGTCTTCCCGGTGCGCCCTTCTCGCTGGGCAGTTTCACCGGATTGCCCGCAGGTGTGGGGACGCTGACGTTGGATGCGGCCACGAACACCAACACGTTCACAGCCACCTTGAACAGTGGCAACATCCCTCAGGTTTTTAGGGGTATCACGTTCCAGCTGCCTGCCGATTTCTCAACTGCGAACCGGTCCGATCTGGCGACAGGCACGACCTTGCCGCTGGAGGTCAACGTCTCGATCACCACAGATGAAGACGCAGACCTTTCTGTGGACAGTGGCATCGACGGGCAGGTGACGGCCCAGAGCTTTATCACCATCGACGCAGAGGCAGATATCGAGCTTAACGTCCCCGTGCGTGTGGATGCGCAAGAGGATGGTGGCGTTCAGAATGCGTCTACGGGCGTGAATGTGCCGCTCGGCATTACAGTTGCGATCACCGATCTGGATGGTTCTGAGAGTGCGGCGTCGACCGGCCCCTTTGCCACGCAAGTGACCATCGAATTCCGCGACTTGCCGCCCGGGGCGAGCTTGACCACCGGAACACTGGTGGGCACGCAATGGACGGGCTCGGTGGCTGATGCAAACGCGCTGGCCATTGATTTTCCGCCTGATTATGCAGGTGTCGTGCTGACGAACGTCACGGTCACCACCCCTGAAGGCAGCGAAAGCAGCCCCAGTACAATTATTGTCGCGCCGACGCCGGATGTGAACATTTCAGGCAGTGTTTTCACCCGTGAGACAGACGCGGACGTCACGGTCTTGCTGTCTGATTTCATCAATCTCACGATCAACCCCGCGAACGAGATTTTGTCGTCATTGCAGTTCACACTGCCGAACCTGCCCGCCAACACCCGCGCGGTTGACCTGAACGGTCAGGCGGTCGGATCCATCACACCAGATGGCAACGGGACGTTTGTCTTTGCCTTCGATACAACGACGTCGCCCACAGTCGACCCGGCCACGATCTCGCTGATATTCCCGCAGGATTTCTCAACTCAAAATCCGGCACTTCCGCTCGAAGCCACGCTTGTCGTGATCAGCGTGCAGCCTCCGTTTCCCCCGAACCCGGCGGTTACCGCGCAGATCGGTGTCACAATCGAGGCAGAGGGCGACTTGCGCATCAACAAGATCTCGGACGCGGTCCTGCAGGAAACTGATGCGCCAGTTGACTTCAGACCTGTTGATTTTTTGCAGCCTGAAGCGTTCGATCTGGATAACTCAGAGAGTATTCAATCTGTTGGCCTGACGTTCAACGCGTTGCCGACGGGGTCTTTGTTTTCAATCGATGGCGTTACGTTTGCCGCCGCTCCCCCGACATTGAACTTCCTGGGGTCTGAGGCCGAGTATCAAAACCTGATTATCCGCCTGCCTGCGGATTTCTCGACCACATCACCTGGAAGTCAGATCACCGGGACAATCGTCGCATCCACTGATGAAGTTGGCGTTGCCACTGACACCTTTGACGTATCCGTTTCGGAAGAGGGCGATATTGCGATTTCAGGCCCGTTGAATGTGACGCTGATCGAAAAAGACAACGTTGGTGTGATCGACGTCGATGCCACCCCGGAAGGGCCCCAGCTTGTCAGGCTTTCGGACGTGATTACCGCGCAAGCCACCGATGCGGATGGGTCAGAGACGATTAATTCCATTCAGATTGGCATGAGTGATCTGCCACCGGGCGCGCGGATATCGTTGGACGATGGGGTGAACTTCATCGGTCCCTTTGTCAGCGGCTCTGTAGGGTTCAACGTCAGCAACCTGTCGGCGTACGAAGATGTCTTAATCGAAGTCCCTGCTGATTTCTCGACAGACACAGCGGGAATACCCATCGGTGGCTCGGTCACCTTCAGGACCGATGAAGGTGGGCTGGAAAGCGCGTCTTTTACTGTTGAGATCACAGCTGAGGCCGATGTCCGTATCACCGGGCAGGATATTACGATTATTGAGGATTTAGGCGCGCCGGTCGCGTTGGGGCAGACCGTTGCTGTCACGGATGCTGACGGCTCAGAGAGCATATCATCGGTGTCGATCACCTTTGACGGGCTGTCCCCGAACGGCCCCACAACGCTGTCGGATGGCACCGTGCTTACCCCCGGCAGCAATGTGTGGACGGGAACCGCCGCCCAGATCGCCGCGTTGGAGGTGGTGAGTTTTCCCACGCATTTCTCCGGCATTGTTACCATGACCACCAATGTTGTGACCAATGAAAGCGGACCAGCGGGCCAAAGTTCTGTGTTTTTGCTGCGGGTCACGCCCGTCGCGGAACCCGTTATTTCCTTGTCGCTGGATGCAACTGACCCGAATGTTATGGCCCTTGGCCCTGATCAGTTCACGGTCAAGGAAGATGCCACCTTCACGCTGAATATCGACGCCTCGACGCCGGATCAGGACGGCTCTGAAAGCCTGCGCGATGTGGTCATCGAAAATGTACCGACCGGTTGGTTGCGGGCAGGGGATGGCCCCATCGCTGCAGGTCAGTTCGTTCAGGGCGGCGGCGATGTGGCAAGCGCCTCGATCACCGGCACGACGCTGACGATCGCGCTGAACCCCGGTGTGACCGTTTTTGACGGTGCGCTGACGGTAACGCTGGAGCCGGATAGTGATGCGGATGGTGCGACGCTGACAGGCGATGACCTGCTGGCCACGGTCACAGCGGTGGACACCGCCACCGGCCTCGCTGCTGCAACCGAAGTGGGCCTTGCCCCGCTGAACATTGATGTGGATGCGGTCATAGACCCGATTGTTCTGGAAACGAGAAACAGGTCCGCCAACGAAAACCAGAACAACGTCAGAAACCTAGATGCCGGGATCACAGCCCTTGCTCTGAACGACGTGGATGGGTCGGAAAACTTTCAATCTGTGACATTCCGGCTCGATATTGAAACGCTGAGTACCGACATTGATGCGGCAATAGCCGCTGGCGACTTTGGGCTGAATTTCAGAGGTCTCGACGCCTTTGTCTCGGTGTCTCGCGTTGACAGCAGTACGACAGATCAGGCCCTAGAATATGTCCTGACCAAACCTGCGGGTGTCTCAAATGCAGATTTCGCAAGTGCTGTAACCAGCATGCGGGTGATCTTCCCCGAAGCATTTTCAGGGCGCGCGACGCTCGATGGTACGGTTAACTGGGCTGAAACGGCGCTTTCCGGTGCGGAGTTTGACCTGTCGGACAACCAGAATTCGCAGAGTTTTACAAACGTTCTGACCGTGCGCCCACTCGCGCAGGCCGTGCTCGACACTGGTGTCTTCGTGAACGATGCGAATTTTGCCGTTGGTGCGACCACCGACATTGCAAACACGACGACCGCAGGGCGAAATGACAGTTCTGTCGTCAACGGCACCACATTGACGTTGAAGGAAAGCACAGCAGACGCCACAGGTCCCGGTCAGGTGCAGGCTTTTGTGCGGATCGATGCGCAAACTGCCGATTTGGATGGCTCTGAAAGCCTCCAGCAGTTGGTGATCTCCAACGTGCCGTCGTCATGGATCGGCATCGCCGAGACAACGCAGGATGTGCCGCTGACACGCGCATCTTTCTTTGATGTTACCGGAACAAATCCTATCGCCCAGAGCGAGTTTGATAAGATCGCCACCGCGCAATATACGGCTGCAACTGGCGAGGTTGAGATCACGCTCAATGCGGGGGTAACGAGCTTTGCAGGGGCCATCGCCTTGTACCCTGCGCTTTATGAAGACTACGATATCGACCGCCTGAACACAGACAGTTTCACATCGGATGGGTTGTTTTTCGGCAGTGATCTCAATGTGCGGGCCACTGTTCAGGATGGCAATACGCTCACGACGGTTTCCACCAATGCGGATGTCACATTCGATGTGGATGTGGACCCTATCAATAACCAGGCATTCGTGACGCTGCCTGCGCCTGCACTTGAATCTGATGTGGACGCAGCCGGTGGCGTTTTGCAGTTCCCATTTGATACGTTCATTCAGGACATGGATGGTTCAGAGACCATTTTGTCGGCGGTACTGCGCAACGTACCGAGCTTTTTGACAGTCTATGTCCCGGACCCGAGCAATCCGACCGGTCCGAAGATTCCAGCGCTGTTGAGCGCGATCAATCCGGGAAGTACGCTCGATTGGAGCCTGAGCGACGAACAGTGGCTCGGTGCTGAACTGCGGGGCTTCCCAAAGGACTTTGCCGGCGATCTGCCGATCCTTGTGGACGTCAGTACTCAAGAGGCAAATGGCGGGATTGGTACAACCAACCTGACGACCATTCAGGTCCGGATTGAAGAGGTCATTGACGGTGGCGACCCCAGTGAAACCGTTAACACCAATGAAGATCAGGCCGTTCAGATCGTTTTGGATGGCAATCTTACCGACCTCACGGTTGAATCGCCTGAATTCTTGCAAGATGCCTACACGATTTTCGATGTGGAGGCCGATGCTGCCGGACGGACGCCTCAGTTCTTTGACGGGCCGCCAAACCAGGTGGGCACGACCCCGGGCGGCGATCCCATCTACGACAATCTGCTGACGCCGGACGCCAACGGTCGTTATGATATCACAGCGGCGATTGCCCCCAATCTGTTTGTGCTGCCGGGACAGGACAGCAGTGACAACGTCGTTTTCAAAGTTCTTGTAACCTACGAGGAGCAGGAAAAACCCGGCGAGACAACGGATGCCACAGGCACTGTTACGGTGCGGGTCAAAGGGGTTGCCGACACCCCAGATGTCGCTGCTCAGGATGCGACGCCCTCCGGCCCGATCAATACCGCAGCGATTGCGACTGAATATCTGCGGGATGTGCCCGGCGGCGCGGTGAACTCTGATCCTTCGTTTGCCTATGCCTATGCAGGCTTTGAAAACTCGATCTTTCAACTTGACCAGCGTGTCAGTGATGCAGCGCTGACCAATGGATTTGTCGGGGACCCGGACCCTTTTGTGGCAGCGGACGTGCTGTCTGGCAATCAAAACGAGATTACGTTTGGAAATGGGCTGCCTGACGGGTCAGAGGCGCTTTACTACATTATTACGGGCGATACGCTTGGCAGCGACATCCGACTTGTCGGTGGGACGCCGGTTGATGCGACAGGCACCAGCTACGTTGTGCCTGCGGCAAATATTTCAAACGTTTCTATCTTTGCGGCGCCAACCGCCGGAGTTCCAGCCGGTGACGTGGTGTATCATGACCTGACGATCAACGCGATTGTCACGGAACGCGATGCGGACCTGTCCGGTCTGCCGGACCTTGCAAGCGGCGCCACCGTTGATCAGGTCTTGACCGCAATCGATGCGCGTGATGGCGGCAGCGTGAGTTCTGCTGATTTCTCGATCATGGTACTGTCTAATGGCGGTGGCGGGAGCGGTCCGCCCCCTTGCCCGCCCGGCAGCCCGGAAGCGTTGATCATGCCAAGCCTCAGCCTTGTGGGGGTTGGCTTTGAAGACACGGCAAATGAGTTCAAGATCACGCTGAACCCTGATGGCGTGTATTGGGACAGCATTGATGATTTGACCACGCTGCCAAATGGCGTGATCGGCGACTTTGGGTTTGGTCTGACGCCACCACCGGGGGGGACGTTGTCGTCGACAGTGCCGGGGGCTTTGTTGTTTGACCCGCTGACCGGGCAATACGTCGTTGATTTTGCCGTTCTTGGCACTGACCCACTTAACCCGTTGCAAACGGCCGGGGCGATTATCTACACCCCACCTGCGGATCAGTCCACGCTGCCAAACCCCTTTGCCGCCAGTGAAACCTTTGGTGCGGATGATCCCTCTGTCCCCTATGACAGCCTGCCACCGATCACCACCAATGCTGTGTTGAACAATTTCACCTGCAACACGTTTCTGGATCAGCAAGGCTCGTTGCCTGTTGATATTCTGCCCGTTGTTGATGGTCCGACGATCACAATTGCGGCGTTGACGGATGTGCCTGAAGATACTGAATTCGCCGCTGGTATTTCTATCTCCGGACGGGATGGCGGGGAGCGTGTCACGGGTGATGTCGTGGTCACAATTTCCGGGGACCCGGGCGCACGGCTTGTGCGCGGCGGTGTCGAAATCACGCCGGACGCGGGATCAGGCAGCACGCCTACCTACACGCTGTCACCTGCTGATCTGGCCAATCTGGATGTGCGGACAACAGAGCACTTCAGCGGTGAGATCACCCTGAACGTGACCGCCAGCAGCGAAGACATCGACAACAGTGTGGCCTCCAGTTCCACGACCAGAACGATCGCGATCACGCCGGTGGCGGACACCCCGCAGTTTGTCTACAGCACGGACCCGACTCTGGTCACGAACCCAACCGATCCGGTGCCGATTGTGACGCTGCGCGAGGACGTGCCGGGCATTTTTGGCGATATCTTCACCACAGCGGCCACACCGGATCAGGACGGGTCGGAAACAGCCTCTGCCGTGATCGGGCCCTTGCCGGATTATGTGGTGCTGACAGGCGCGCCGGGCATCATCAACAATGGCGATGGTACCTTTACCATTCCGGCGTCCCAACTCAGCGCGGTCTCGATTGCGCTGGTGGATACACATGCGCGCACACCTGATGCGCTTGATCCGCTGATACTGGACGATATCCCTGTGTCGCTCACGATCAACACCTTGGAACTGGCTAATTCCGACAAGGCAGAAGCGACGACGAATTTCATCTTGCGGGTCGTTCCGGACGCCGACAAGCCAACGGTGACAGCTGATGTGGCACCCACATCCGGCGTAGAGGATGACGGCACGCGCTACGACATCACCCTGACAGGTGAGACACCCGATCCGCATGAAACACTGTCGTTCGAGGTCACGATCCCGGCGGACAGTACGCTCTTTGTCGATGGGGTGGCGCAGGCACAAACGCCAAACAACACCTATGTCATCGCCGGGGTGCCTGATCCGGCCTACACTGGCACTGGTGCGGGGTTCATACCCGGCGGTGCCGTCAGCTTTGTGCCCGCCGCAAATGTTGCAGGCGCCCTGACCCTTGAGGCTGTGGCCATTTCCACCGACAGCGCGCTGATCGGGGGCTTTACCGATACAGAACGCTCTGACATGGCGAGCGAACAGCTGGTTCTTGCGGTCGCTCCGGACCTCGTTTTGCAAAGCATTGCGCCCACGATTGACCAAAATGAAACAGAGGCTGCGATCACGTTCAAACCGATCGACAATCTTGTGTTTGATCTGTCGGACAATGATGGATCAGAAGTCTTCACCTCGCTGAATTTCACGATCACTGATCTGCCGGTCGGGGCAACATACGATATTGGCGGCGGGCCTGTTGCGGCTTCAGGCACGCTCACCCTGCCTTTGACCGAGACGCAGTTGCGCGATCTCGAAATTGCACTGCCTGCGGATTTTGCAACCTCGCCGGGCCAGTTGCAGGTGACGGTCAGTGCCACGACAAACGAAGGCGGCAACGAGACCGCTACTTTCGGTGTTGGTATCATTGGCGAGTTGGACGCAACGCTCGCGGTTGCGGCCCCGGCGACGGTGACCGAGCAGGCAGGCAGCAGTCTTGTTGTGCCAGTCGACATCATGGCCCAGATCACTGACACACAATCCGTGCCGTCAGAGACATGGCAACGGGTCACAATGACTTTTGCGAGCCCATTGCCTGCGGCGACGGTTTTGTCAGCAGGTGTGCTGGCGGCGGACGGGCTTTCCATTCTGTTCGACCCGGGCACCCAGACTGCAGCAGCGTTTGAGGCCTCTTTGACCGCATTCACCATGACACTGCCGGATGGGTTTGACGATGTTATCCAGGGGTCGGTCACAGCCGAAACGAACCACGGCATTACGCCAGCGGTTTCGTTTACAACCGATGTGAATGCGCAGCCTGATGTATCTGGTCCGGTCAATCTTGGCCCGTTCGATGCGACAAACAGTTTTGATGTGTCCTTTGCGGACCTTCTGGCAAATTCAACGGATGCGGATAATCTCACGGTTGAAAACGTGACAACGGTTGACCCCGATGTTCAGGTCGTGATCGCAGGCACAAACGTAACGGTCACAGTCCCTGACGGATATGCCGGTACGCCGGAACTGGTCTACGACGTGGTGGATGACAGCGCGCAACCTGCGCGGTCAGAGGCGCGCGCAACACTGGATATCGACACCCTGCAAATGGTAGCGGACAGCACGCCGGGTCAGGACCCGACACCCGCAGGCACAACCCTGCTGACCGACACCACCGGTGACCCGGCGTTTGGCACAATGGCCAAAGGCACGGACGCGGCCGACTACGTAGAGGTCAGCGCTGCGCGACCTTACGCTGGCATCACGGAGTTTCAGCTTGCGGCCGAGGATGATGTCTTTGTCGATCTTCGCACGGCGACCAATGGTACGAACTTCATCGTAAACGGCGGCGCCGGGAACGATCTGCTGTCGGGCAGCGGCTCTGGTCCATCGCTCACGCTTGTGGGCGGCACGGGCGTTGACACGCTGGTGGGCGGCTCTGGTAGTGACACGTTCGTTCTGGAAGCCGGATCGCTGATCGCAGGAGAGACCGACATCATTTCCAACTATGACCTCGCTGGTCAGGACAGTATTGATCTGACCCAAGAGGTGTCTGGCAGCGATGATATCACCGGGATTGTGGATTACGACAACACCACCGGATTGCTTTCTGTGAACGGTCTGAACGCGTTTCAGGTTGCAGACACCTCGGCTGCCATTCCGGCTCAGGTGGAGGTCATGTTCGAAGACAGTGCCGGGGCCGCGCAGATTGCGGTCATCTAAGGCGGCATGACGTTACCGCTCGCGCAGGGCCTCCAACCGGGCCTTGCGCAAGGGTTTCAACAGATAATCGAGCACGGTACGTTCGCCCGTCAGAATATCAACCGACGCCACCATACCTGTGCGGATTTGGTGGCGTTCCGCGCCCCGGACAAGCGTATCGCTGTCTGTGCGGACGATGATGGGGAAGTAAGTCTCGCCCGTGGTCTCATCGCGTTCTGCATCCGCGCCGATGCGGACCACGCTGCCTTCAAGCGCGCCGTAGATGGTGAAGTCGAACGACGTCAGTTTGACCTTGGCGGGCAGATCAAGCCGGATAAAGGCGATGTCTTCCGGTCTTACCCGCGCCTCCACTTCCAGCTTGTCGTCTGCAGGCACGATGCGGGCCACTTCCTCGCCCGGCGCGATGACGGACCCGATGGTGTTGACGTTGAGCAACGAGACAACGCCCCCCACCGGTGCACGCAGGCTTGTGCGCGCCAGAACGTCAGAGGCCCGTTTGAGCGTCTCGTCGATCACGCTGAGCTCATTGAGGGTTTCTGACCGCTCCGCATTGATTTCTGCGCGGCGGTTCAGGTCAAGCTCGAGCACGCGCGCGTCGGCTTCTTCCAGCGCGGTTCGGGCCTGTGCGCGTCTGCTGACAACCGCGTCGCGTTCTTGTCGCTTTGCGGTGCGTTCCCGTTCGACGGGGATAATCTGCGCGCGGGCCACAACGCCTGATGCGGTTTTCAGGTCAATCTCTTCATCCAGCAGGGCAAGGCTTTCATCAATCCGCGACAAGGACGTGGTGAGTTCGTCAATTTCCTGACTGCGCTGGGCTACCTGTGTGACCAGAACGGTGCGCTGGGACAGATCAGCGGCGCGCCTGCTGTCAAAAAGAGCAAGCTCGCGCAGGGCCAGCGGGCTGTCGTCGGGCAAATCAAGTGCGCTGAAGTCGGGGTTTTCACCCCGCAGTTCTGCCTCCAGCCGCATCGCGCGGGCGGTCAGCGCGTCCCGTCGCGCGGTGATCTCACCAAGGCTGGCTGAGGCACCTGTGTCATTGATCCTGACGAGGATCTGCCCGGCTGAAACAGTATCCCCTTCTGAAATCAGGATGTCTTGCACGATGCCACCCTCAAGGCTTTCGACACTGCGTGCGCGACCCGACGGCACAACTGCGCCTTGCGATCTTGCGACAACTTCAATGCGCGCCCAGGACGCCCAGGCAAAGGCACAGCCGATAAAGAGCACAAGGCACAGCAAAAACAACGTCATGGCGCGCCCACGGCGGCGGTTGCGTCGCGCGTCAGCGCCCGACAGATCCCATTCCGGCGCGCTCATGTTTCACTGCCCTGTTGCGCAGGTCGCAAAGATGCCAAAACGTCTTCCTTGTCGCCGAAAGCCGCGAGCTTGCCGTTGGACAAGACGGCGACTTGCGACACAAGACGCATCAACGCCATCCGGTGGGTCGACACGACCAAGGTCATAGGGCGGTTTGCAATCGCCCGTTCGACCCCTTCGATGAACAGTATTTCAGATTGCATATCCATCGCGGATGTCGGCTCGTCCAGAATGAGGACACGTGGTTTGGGCAGCAAGGCCCGCGCCAGCGCAATCATCTGCCGTTGCCCGCCAGACAGGTTCCGGCCGCGTTCGGTGATCTGCATCGCGAAACCTTCGGGGTGGCTGGCGGCGATCCGGTCCACGCCTGCATCACGCGCGGCGCGCAGAATGTCTGCATCGCGTGCGCCCGGCGTGCCAAAGGCAATGTTTTCCGCCAGCGTGCCGGAAAACAGGATGGCTTCTTGTGGGACCAGCTGAATGGCTTTGCGCAGGGTCTCGGGCGCAATTTGCTGCGTGTTCAGGCCATCGAGCATCACGAGGCCCTCGGTTGGTGGCCAAAGGCCTGCCATCACCCGCATCAGGGATGTTTTGCCGGACCCAATCGGGCCGATCACGCCCAATCGTCCCTCCGCAGGCACGTTCAGCGATATTTCTTTCAGGGCAGGGATGGCGGCTTCGGGATAGGCCATCGTGACGTCGCGCACCACCAAAGCGCCTTCATGGCTGGCGGCGTTGATCTTGCGCCCACCCATTTGCACGTCTGACCGTCGCTTCATCAAGGCGCCGACAGAGCGCAGCGTCGAGAGGGCAAAGCTGCCTCTGACAAAGAGCCCGGTCACGGCAGCGGTTGGGGCCAATGCCCGACCCGACAGGATCATGGCGGCAATCACAGCGCCCATCGTAATTTGACCCTCAAGGGCAAGATAGACACCGATGATCACAATCCCGATGGAGGAGGCCTGCGTGGCAAGGCCTGTGGCAGTGGTTGCAACCGTTGCGAGGTTGCGGCTTTTGGCCTGCGCTGTGGCAGCGTCTGCGCTTTGTTCCTCCCAGCGGGCTTGCATCCGGCTATGCCCGGCGATGGCTTTGAGCGTCTCGATCTCTGACACGGCTTCAGCCGCGACAAGGGTTTTGGCCCCGCCCATCACGCGGTTCCGCTCAGATGCACTGCGCAGGGGGCGCAAAATCAATAGCCCCATGACCAGCACGAGCCCCAAGGCAAGGGCGGGCGGATAGGCCAGCGGGCCGCCAATGTAGTAAATCAGCGCGATGAAAAGCACGGCAAAGACAAGGTCAATCAAACTGGACAAGGTTTGCGATGAAAAGAATTCAGCGACCTGTTCATAGTCCTTGAGGGTGTTCATCAGCGCGCCGGAGGGGGGCAGGTTTGTGTCAAACCCCAGATGGGAGACATGCCGGAAGACCGATGCCGATACCTCGCGGTCTACTTTTCTGCCCACGCGGTCAATGACGCCCGCCCGGACCAGTTTTAACAGCGCGTCAAAACACAGCGCCAAGCCGACGCCCGCGACCAGTGACCAAAGCGTAATAATTGCGGCGTTGGGAAAGACGCGGTCGTAGACGTTCATTGTAAAAAGCGGGACTGCCAGCGCCAACAGGTTGATGAGAACAGAGGCCAGAATGACTTGGGTGTATTCGGGCCAGAAAGGACGTAACGCCCCCCATAGCCAGTGCCCTTGTCGCGGGGTCGCATCGGGGGCGTTGAAGTCGCGCGCCGGAGGGGCGAGGGAAAGGGCGTGCCCCATGTAGGCCTCCGTCAAGACGGCGGCGGGGACCCTGAGGGGTTCAGACGCCTGAGATGCGCGCAAAATGGTGCAGGTCCCGTCAGCCGCGCGTTCTGTCAGAACGCAAGCATCGCGCCCCCGTAACAAAAGCACAATCGGCAGTTGTGCATCGTCCAGATCAGCCAGAGAAAGTCGCGCCAGTCTTCCTTGAATGCCTTGTTTTTCTAGGGCGCTCAGCGCCAGTTCAGGGGTCAGGCGGCCATCGCGCGGCAAGGCAAGACCGCCGATCAGAACCTCAACCGGAACATCCCTGTCTTTCAGGCGCAACACGTCCACAAGCGCCGCCGCCAACGGGTCGGGTGGCGCGCCGGGCAGGTCCCAGTCGCTTTCCTGTGGCTTGGCGGATTTGCCGTCAATGGCAATGCGCAGCGGTCGGGATGATTTGGGTTTCGACGGTTCGGAGATACTGCAGCCTCCCGGTGCGATCAGTTTTTGTCGATATCGCGCCGCCACTCGCTGAAGCTCCGCGCATCATCGCGTGTTTCGGCATCTGCCGCGCCCACCCCCGGCGACCCCTTGGCGTTCACTGCATAGGCTTTGCTGTCTTCAGGCGGTTCAATGTTCAGCGTCCGCAACAACACGCCACCAGCGGCCAGCAAGCGGTAGGTCAAAAAGACTTCCAGCGCCCGCGCGTTCACGAGGTTGGCCTCGGCCTGAAAAGACGCGTTTTGGGTGTTGAGCAGGTCCAGAAGCGACCGGGAGCCTACGTCAAATTCCTGCTCGTAGGATGACAGCAATTCGCGTGACAGGGCAGATTGCCGCGACAGGATAGAGGCGCGGCGCTTTGCAGACGACAGGTTTGCCCAGGACTGGCGGACTTCGCGTTCGACAAGACGGCTCTGGTTGAGCAAGCGCGCCCGTTCTTCGCTCACACGGCGCACCTGTTCTTCACGCTCGCCGCGTTTGCGGTTACCTTGAAATTCATAGCGCAGGACGACCCCAACGGAGGCGTCACGCACTTCCCCTTCGAACCCGCGCAAATCCTCGCCGTAGCGGGTGACGGCTTCCAGATCGATTGTTGGCAGTTTATTGGCCTGCGCCTGCCGCGACAGCGCTTCGGCGGCCCCTACATCTGATTGAAAGAACTTGATCGTGGGATTGTTATTCCATGCGGTGGCCAACAACTGATCCAAACTGGCGGGCATGCTGCTGGCGAGGTTTGGAACGGTGCTCAGACCATCAGGGGCCACCCCAACCGTTTCCAGAAACAGAATTTCGGAATCCGCCGCGTTCAACTGAAACTGCACAAGGGTATCTTCGGCAAGAAACAACCGTTCTTCGGCCTGTTGCAAATCGCCAATGCCCAGAATGCCGTTGTCAAAACCGTTTTGTATCTGGATCAGAACCTCGCGGTGGTAGGCAAGGTTTGCCTGCGCAAGACGGGTGAGGCGCTGGGTGCGCAAGACGTCACTGTAGACGCGGACCGTTTCCAGCGACAGAAATTCAGCCCGCTCGAGCACACGAAAAGCCGCCGAGTCGACCCGGTAGGCCTGTCGGTCAATCTCCGACCGGGTGGCGCGCCCGTCATAGAGGTTCTGTGTCAGCCGCCCGACCACCTCGTAGCCAAGCAGCGCATCGTCTGATGACGACAAATCCGATGTTCGGGTCCCGTCGTTGATGCTGCCCTCAGCACGGGTTTCAAGTTCGATGCGCGGGGCAAAGAAGCTCTCGGCCTGATCAAGCTCAAACTCGATGGCCTGTTTATTCGCCTCCGCCGCCTTAATCTCGGGGTTGGTTTCAATAACCAAAAGGATGGACTCCTCAAGCGTAAGCGCCAAGGCACCTCCGCTTGTTGCGATCCAAACCAGCGTTGCGCTCAATAGAGGACGTAGACCGCCCTTCAAACTGCATAACCTCATAACGGGTACCTCACCTGCTTGGTCGGAACGTCACCTGATCAGTCCCGTGGTGCAACAAAAATACAGCACCCATGATCAGAACGGGCACGCATGCTGACAAAAATGAAACATCACCTTGCGTCGTTCTGCCCCACGGGCCATCCTTTGCTCTCAGGACATAGTGTGGCCGGGGTGTAGGCATGATCAGAGCTTTTTTGTGTTTTATGTTGCTGTTGGCGCCCGTTGGCGCGGTGGCGCAGGACATTGGGACGGTCAATTTTGACTTCGATTCTGCAACATTGGATCAGGACGCAAAAGCACGTTTGGCGGAGATTGCGGAAAAGCTCAACGCGACACCCAGCTACAAACCCACTTTGATCGTCGGCTTCACGGATGCATCCGGTGCGACATCCTATAATGATAACCTCGGTCTGCGTCGCGCCCGCGCGGTCGAACAGGAACTGGAGCGCCTTGGTGTGGATGTCAATCGCATCGGGTCCGTCAACAGCCGGGGAGAACGTGAGTTGCTGGTAAGTGTCGCAGGCCCGGAAAGGCTGAACCGCCGTGTCACCGTCACTTTGTCGGATATGCTCGCGGCATGCCGCAGCTACCGCGATATCAATATCTCGCCAGCGGACGTCAACGCAGCTTTGCAGTCGGACATTTCCGACAGATATACCGAAGCCCAGCAGTTCTTTGACCGACTGGCTGGCGTACGCGGGAATGGGGCGGCCTTTCAGATGGCGGGAGCCGCCGTCGAGGACTGCCGCATCGCGACCAGCTATGAGTTAGATGCCTTGCGCAAGGGCGAGTATGCTCAGAAATGCCTGTGCAATTCCGCGCGGATGCGCGTTGCGATGCAATAGGTCAGATCGGTCACCGTAAAATCCCGGATCAACAGGCGGTGACACATCGGGCAATGGCCAAACGCTTGGTATCTGTGCGACGTTGGCACCCGTCCGCATTTATCCTATGATCTGAGCAGACTAAATCACATTAGCTTCAACCCGCCTATGAAGCCATTTTAGGATCGGCTATGTAACGTGCAGGCCCGGCAGAAAATGATGGGCGTCTGGAATTCTCAAATGCAAATGGGTGCCCTGCAATGATGAACCGCCATATCCTTTCCCTTTTTTTAACCGTGGCACTTCCATTGGGGGCCATGGCCCAGTCTGCGGATAGTGCGCAGTCTGACTTGATGATTGAGCTCAATGCAGTGCGCGATGTAGGCGACGCTTGCAGGCTGACGTTTGTCGTGAACAACCAAACCGGCACCGCCATCGAAAAAGCAGTGTTCGAGACCGTTATTTTTGATGCAGAGGGGGGCGTGACGTCGCTGACCCTTTTCGACTTTCGGGATTTGCCACCCGACCGTCCGCGCGTCCGCCAGTTTGATCTGCCCGGCATGCCTTGTGCCTCTGTGGGCCGTGCCTTGATCAACGGCGCAAACTCCTGTCTGGTGGAGGGCGCGCAAAGTGGCATATGTCAGTCGTCCTTGTCGCTCAGCAGTCGGTTGGAAGTGGAGCTGATCGGATGAGCCTCCTTGCGTCCCTTCGCGAAATCCTTGCCCTCGGCGGACCTGTGGTTGCTGTGCTGATCGTTATGTCAGTTCTGGTGGTTGCGGTGACACTATACAAATTGTGGCAGTTTGCAGCCTGCGGTGTGGGGCGGCACAGGGTCTTGTCTCAGGCGTTGGAGGCTTGGGACGCCGGAGACCGCGCAGCGGCCCGGCATCACCTGTCAAAGAGCAACAGTTATCTTGCGCCCCTTGTAGAGACGGCGATGGATGCGCCGGACACGCCTGATCTGGACACCCGCCTTGATGCAGAGGCCGGACTTGCCCTCGCCGGGCTGGAGCGTGGCTTTCGGCTGCTCGATACGGTGGCTCAGATTGCGCCGCTGCTTGGGCTGTTCGGAACCGTTTTGGGCATGATCAACGCGTTCCAAAGTCTGCAGACTGCGGGCTCTTCCGTGGATCCGTCGATCCTGGCGGGGGGGATCTGGGTCGCTTTGGTCACAACCGCCGTGGGGCTTGCCGTAGCGATGCCTACCTCCATGATCCTGTCGTGGCTTGAAAGCAGAACGGCGCGCGAACGCACCTTCGCAGACAAGGCGTTGCGCACTGTACTGGTGCCGGGGCAAACCATTTATCCATCCGCAGGAACAGGGGATGCTCTGGTAGCAGAACATGCGTAACAAGGCCCCCTTTGTCAGACGGCCCATGTCCATGACGCCGCTGATCGATGTCATATTTCTTTTGCTGCTTTTTTTCATGTTGTCCTCGACGTTTTCGAAGTTTGCAGAGATTGAGCTTTCCAGCGCCGCTGCCGGGTCATCCAACGCTGCGGCACCGTCAGAGCGGGTATTTGTGCAGCTTGGCGACGAAAGGGTGACCCTCAACGGGTTGCCAGTGACGCTGGACGACTTGTCCGCACAGATTGAAACCGGGCAGGCCTTGGTCAGTCTGGACGAGGATACATCGGCGCAACGGCTTGTCGATCTGCTGGTCGTCTTGCGGGGTCGGGATGGCTTGACCGTCACGGTGTTGGAGTAAGCTCTTGATCCGCTCTGTCCGCCCCAGCCGCAAAAGAGATTCGACCATCCCGTTGATCAATGTCGTTTTCCTGATGCTGATTTTCTTTCTGATTGCGGGCACAGTGGCACCGCCGCTTGATCCGGGGCTGGACCTTGTGGACACATCAGAGCTTGAAGGGCGTGACCCGCCCGATGCCCTTGTCCTGAGCGAGAACGGCACGCTGCGGTTTCGGGGCGTAGAAACCGATCCGGCCACCTACATGGCGACCCGCGCAGGTGAGGCCGTCAGAATTGTACCTGATCGCAACGCCTCGGCCCCGCGCCTGATGGAGGTGACCGGTGCCTTTCGCAGACTGGGTGCGCCATCGGTCTTTCTTGTGACAGAGCAGGCCTTGCAATGATCCGGCGGTCCGTGTCGATTGCGGTTGTTGCGTTGGTGTTGTCGCTCTTGCTGCATTTGGTTGGTTTCAATGTTATCGTGACCGAAAGGGCCGCACCGCAAGCCACGCAAGCGCAGGTTGATACGGTCGCGTTAGGCACGACCTTCGAAGACTTTGTTGAAGACGCGCAAGACCCCGTTGAACCTGAACCCGCAGAGGTGCCTGAGCCCCCCGTTGAAGACGTCGTGCAGCCCGAGCAGACCGAGGTTCCCATAAGTGACGCGCTTGTTGCAGCCCGAAATCCTGAGCAGACAGTCTCCCCTGATATTGAGCCCAATACCGCGCCAGAACCTGATCCGCTGGAAGCTGACGTGACCCGCCCGGTGGAACCGGCACCAGCAGACAGTGGCTCACGAGAGGATGCGCCGGTCGTCCCGCCCGTTGGCATTGAGGCGGACACAGATACCACCAGTGTGAACCCGGACACCACAAACGAAGTTGCACAGGCCCCTGAAGGTCAGGCACCTGCTGCGCCTGAGCCTGAGGTGCTTGCCGCTTTGCCCGCGCCTGAAACCTTGTCCGAACCGGTTGCGCCGCCTGCGCTTTCTGCGGTCGAACCAGAGGTGCCTGAGGCCATCATCGAGGCCGCGCCAGAAGGCGAGGCGGAAAGAGCGCCGGATGTATCCGAACTAGCGGCTGCGGTGTCGGTACGGCCGCGCCTGCCGGACCGCAGGCCGCCGCCTGAAAGTGAAGCCGCACCGGAGGATGGGCTGACGCCCGATCAAAGAACCGTGCTGGAGAGTTTCCGCAATTTTGACAATCTGCGGAACCCGGACCAACTGACGGAATCGCCACTGACGACCTACCAAAGGCAAGGCGTCAATCCGTTCTCTGCCAGCGCCAGCCGAAACCAACCCGGCGGCCGGGGGGGCGGAAATTCTGACAGGACCAATTATGTGGGGCTGGTTCTGGTCCATCTTAACCAGTCAGAGCCGGTCTACGTGGCGGCGCGCGGTTTCGCGCAGGTGTTCTTTCAGATCGATCCCGATGGATCACTGGCGTGGGTGGATATCGTTGACACGTCAGGTAACGCGGAACTGGAACGCGCAGCAAAGGAACAAGTGCGGCGCGCGGCCCCCTTTCCCCGCCCGCCAAACGGGACAAGCCGTAAGCTCTCGTTCTACTACCGAAACGGCTGAGGAGACCCGGGCGCGTTGCCAAAGTTGGTGGTCTGCAGGTCTGATCTGTACGCTTTCAAACCTCTTGCATGGTACATAGCGCCAACAGCTGTTGAAAATCCGCCTGAGACAGCGTGTCAAACTCGCTGGAAAGCTCTTTGATCTCTGTGGCGCATGTACTGCCCAGAACAGGATCAGCGAACAGGTGGAACTTTGCTGAAAGCGCCTCATCGCTCAGGGGGGTGTTGGGATCGCCCCGGGGCGTGCGGGGTGCGGCTTCAACCCGGCGTCCGTCTTTGAGAACCAGCGTCACCTGCGCCCACCTCTTGTCCGTGCTGATGCGCGTCATTTCAGCGTCGTCAATCAATCTGGTGGCGTGGCTGATCCGCAAAATATCGGGGTCTTTCAGCGTATCCGGATGCAATTCGTCCACGCCAACCTGCCCTCTTACGATCATTGTGGCCACGGGAAAAGCGATGGCATAGCTGAATTCGTCAAGGCTTTGGGGGGCGTGCCCTGCAAGCCGCGTGGCATAGTGAAAGGTGCGGATTTCAACCGCTGCCACCTGTTGATGGGCCAGATCATGGTCGTGCATCAGCGCGGACGCGCCATCCATCGCAGGATGCGCCCATCGGCAGCAAGGATAGGCCTTGTAGTGGGTATCTTCGACGAGTCGCCAGTTTTCACCAATATCTGCCCAAAAGGGTGCGGCCTCCGCGCTGTCACAGGTCAGGGCAGGCGCGCCTGTGAACCCTTCACGCGCGAGGTACGCGGCCGTCACGCCGCTGGGTGCCCCCCAGCCCACGCCATCGCGCAGCATCGTCGGGTGATCAATGCAGCGCATCATCTGGCTGCGCGGGCCGTGGTATTCGCCAATGCCGGCTGCGTGGCTGATGTGTCCGGCATCCCCGCCAAGGAGCTTGGCCCCCGCCGCCGCGACACCCACAGCAGTCCACGCCCCGGAGGTGTGATAATCGGCGCAGGTCGCGTGCTGAACGAGGCCCGCGCGGTATGAGACCTCGTAAGCTGCGGCGAGGATTTCGGCAAAAAGTCTGCCATTGAGCGGGCGGCCTTGCGATGCTTCGGCCTGTGCCATGGCGATCAGGGCAGGAAAGACGGCGGATCCTGCATGTCCTTTGCACGGCGTTGTGCCGTCATGTGCATCCACGCTGTCCACGGTAAAGGCACCCGCCATCGCGGCCCCCGCCGGGCTGACCAAACGCCCGTCCATCAGCATCGCAGCACCCCCCGCGGCCCCCGCCCCAAAGAGCATGGGAGCCACCCGGCGTACAATGGCCGACAGCGGCGTCGTCGTCCCGATCGCGGCCACGCTCATCGTGTCGGTGAAACTGCGCCGCAAGGTTGCCAGAACGGCATCCGGCAAATCTGCGTAGGTCAGGCTGTGCACGAAGGTGCTGAAACTGGGCTTCATGGGGTATCTGGCTTCCCTTGGGCGGCACCTTGCCGTGCGGTCATTCCGCATCTTGCCAAGTCTAAGGGTCAAACCACGGTGCAAGCAAACCCGAACCGAAGCCATGGAGCCGCTTCTGGGCAGGCAGGGCGCGCGTTGACAAGCAACTGCATGGGGCAGGGGTGTCAAAATTGGAAAGGGCGCTCTGTCTGAGCGCCCTTTCCCGTGTTTTTGGCATGCACCTCAGTGGGTGAACTTCTTGATCTCGCCTGATTTGAGCCGGGCACTGTAGGATGCCAGCTCTTTGCGGACGACTTTCATCAGGAAATAAAGGCAGAAGATGTTGACCACCGCCATGGCAAAGATCGCAGCATCCGAGAAGTCGATAACCGGGCCAAGGCTTGCCGCAGCACCGATCACGATGAAGATACAAAAGATGACCTTGAAAACCAGTTCAGTCGTTTTGCCTTCGCCAAACAGATAGGTCCACGCCTTCAGGCCGTAGTAGGACCATGAGATCATGGTCGAGAAGGCGAAGAGGATCACCGCAATCGCCAGCACGAACGGGAACCAGCTGATCGCGGAGCCAAAGGCCGCAGAGGTCAGGGCGACACCTGAGTTGCCGTCAACCGTTGCAATGGCGCTTCCCGCGTCGTTCAGGATGTAGTTGCCTGTCGCCTCGTCAATCAGCAACTGTTGTGAGATGATAATGACCAGCGCGGTCATTGTGCAGATTACAACCGTATCGATCAGTGGCTCCAGCAAGGAGACAAAACCTTCGGTAATCGGCTCTTTGGTTTTCACCGCAGAGTGCGCAATCGCCGCAGACCCAACGCCTGCTTCATTCGAGAACGCAGCCCGCTTGAAGCCCTGAATCAACGCGCCAACGAAACCGCCTGCAACGCCCAGACCGGTAAAGGCACCGGCAAAAATCTGGCCAAACGCCCAGCCGATCATGTCAGCATTCACGATCAGCACGATCAGGGCTGCACCGACATACATGATGCCCATGAATGGCACGACTTTCTCGGTCACTTTTGCGATGGATTTGATGCCGCCTACGATCACGGCAAAGACAACGCCCGCAAAAACAAGACCGGTAATCCAGCCCGGGAAATCGCCGGTGATCTGCGTGATCTGCGCATGCGCCTGATTGGCTTGGAACATGTTGCCACCGCCCAAGGCCCCAAGGATACAGAACACGGAAAACAGTACGGCGAGGATTTTACCGCCGGGAAGACCAAGCTCGTCAAACCCTTTGGAAATATAGTACATCGGACCGCCCGACACGGTGCCGTCGGGGTATTCGTTCCGGTATTTGACCCCAAGCGTACATTCCGTGAATTTGGACGCCATCCCCAGCAGGCCCGCAAGGATCATCCAGAAGGTTGCACCCGGCCCACCGATACCGACCGCCACGGCAACACCCGCAATGTTGCCAAGGCCAACGGTACCCGAAAGCGCGGTCGCAAGGGCCTGAAAGTGGCTCACTTCGCCTGCATCGTTCGGATCAGAATAATCGCCCTTCACAAGCCCGATGGCGTGTCCGAAAAACCGGAACTGGACCACCCCAAAATAGACGGTGAAGACGGTGGCACCAATCACAAGCCACATCACGATCCATGGAAAGGCTGTGCCGGGGATCGGCGCAAAGATGAAACTGACGAAGGGGCCTGTGAAGCTTGCGAAAGCATCGTTGACCCGCGCGTCCAGTGAGGGTGCCGCGTCTTGCGCAACGGCCGGAACGGCAACAACCAGAAAGGCGAGTTGTGCCAAGAGTATTGAGTATAGTTTTTTCATTGTTTCGCCCCTTATACGACGACGGTGATCGGCACGCGCGCGTGCATTACGAGGTTTGCGGTTGAACTGCCGAAAACGCGCGATGAGAGCCCACCGGCGCTGGAGCGCGCAATAATGATCTGGCTTGCGCCCTCGCTGTCTGCAATCCGATCCAGCGTGTCAGCCACGTTGCCATGTCGGACGATGGCCCGCGCTGACAGCCCGGCGTCTGACAAGGTTTTGACCGCCGGGTTCACGACACGATCCGTGGCGATTGAAATTTCTTCTTCGCGCCGCTTGTGCCGCTCTGCGTTCTCTTCCGCCGTTTGAAAGGAAAATGGAGACCACTCGATCACATAGACCACGATCAATTCGCAATCTGACGTGCGCGTGGCCAAGTCTTTGGCAAATTCGAGCGCTTTGTCCCCCGAACTTTGCCCATCCAGGCCGATAACTAGTTTCATGAAAATGTCCCTTTTTGGTTTTTTTGACTAGTGTTTTAAGGCCTTTAAGATCAAAAAATGCCGACCTTTATCCCTAGTCTATCTGGACGCTAGGCGATGAATGATCTTGGGTCTACAACCTTAGCGATAATTTGTTGATAGCACAGGTCTTCCCTTGGGTCGCGGTGTGTTTTTGGGCGGCATGGCGGGCTCTGGCTCGTTTGGTCTGGGTGTGGGATGCTGCACGGTTTGTGACAGGAAAGGCTGGGGTCGGCCCGGCGTTGCAAATACGTTTTAACGCGTTGGAAGAATTTACTTTTGTCCCTGTTCCTCCTGCGCGATGCACATGAATATCCCGCCTTGCCGCTGTGTTCAGGGGGGCCTGCTTGTTTTGAGGCTGTGATGCCACATCGCCCAAAAAGCTTTGGGAGAACGCGAATGCGTGGTAGTGATGCTCTACTTAGCGTTGAATGGAAGTAAGAGGGGCCGCTCGTGAAAACGCCACAAGCGCTGGAAAGCCGCAAACAAAACCCCGCTGCCCGGACCCAAGCGACATCGCAATTGGCAGCGCACACCGGCCCCGCGCACAGCCTGCAACAAAGCGCTGTGTTCAGTCTGCAAGGCTTGGCGGATCAAAGCGCGCCGGTGCAGCGTCTGCGTGCTCTGGCCGCCGCACCGCTTCAACGCGTGGCGACTGCAAACCCGATCCAATTTGAACTCATCAAAAATACGCCTGAGAACCGGAAAGAAAACGCAAAGCTGGTGCGGTGGTATCACGCGGCCGAGGACGATGCGAAAGCCACCCTGCGCGACAATCCACGACCTTGGAGCGTTCAGGTGCTGGAAGAGGCAATCGACTACTACTATGAGGCCGCGGATTACAGAGAACAGTCGGGCGACTTGCACAAAGTCCAGGATGAGGGGCATCTTAAAGCGATCGATTTCTGCTATAACCAAGCCAATTACCTGAGCGGAATTCTGGCCCGTCGACGCTGATAAACGCGGGGTCGAATCACGGTCAGGACATGCCTGACATACCTTCATCGCTGGTCTTTATTTCCGCAACGGCCCGTGCTGCAAGGCTTCGACCGGCTTCGCGCATGGTCAGGTAGGTTTGATCCGCACCCGCTTCAGAGATCAGGCTTACATGCTCTTCGTACAGGGCGTGGCTTACAATCGGCCCTTTAAAGCCCTTTGCGCGCAATGTCCGCGCGGCAATCAGCTTGGCCTCTATGTCGTCCATGGCCAGAACGGCGGCTTCGATTTGGGTCAGGTTCACGCTGTTCCAAAAGTTGCTGTCCTCGGCATCCGCAAAGATCACATTATGCCCTGCCTCTGCATGGGCGGCGGCTTTATAAGTATCTGCATCCAGCCCAACGGGGCGTTTTCCCTCTTGTTCAAGGGCGGCGTAGGTGGCTGTTCCGGTGCGGCCCATCCCGAAAATCAATACGTCTGCATCACCCAGTTCGGTGGGCTGTTCGTCGGGGTGTCGTGTCGCGCGTTCAAAGCCCTGCAAGGGCCGCTCGAACTTTTCAAACAGCGGATGCGCAAGACGGTTCAGGGGGGCTGCCACAAGGAAAGAGACCGAAACGGCGATGGCCAGAGGCACCAGAAATGGCTCAGCGGCGGGAATGGCGGCAGCGACGATCAAGCCAAATTCGCTGTAGGCGGTCAGGGCAAGGGCGGACAGAAACGAAGTGCGGGCGCGCAGCTTGAAGGCGATGAGCAGGAAGAAAAACAAAATCCCCTTGAGTGGCAGCAGCACGCCCAGCATGACGGCGAACACCAGCGAATCCCAGTCCGGCAACCCCGACATGCCGATGGACAGAAAAAAGCCCACCAGAAAGACCTCTTTCAGGGACCAGAGCGACTTTGAAAGCTCGCTCGCCTTGGGGTGTGTCGACAGAAGTATCCCCATTACCAATGCGCCGATCTCTCCCTTTAGCCCGATCAGTTCAAATCCTACACCGCCAATCACAAGGCTTAGCATCATGCCCATCAGCACCAGCACCTCGTCATGGCCCGCCATATCCAGCAGCTTGAAAAGAAGCGGGCGCAACAACGGCGTGGCAAAGATCAGTAACGCCCAGGGACCGGGCACCTTGCCCGAGAAAATAGCGATGACCACAAGCGCGATAATATCCTGAACGATCAAAATGCCGATGGCTGTGCGACCGTGAAAACTCCCCAGTTCTCTTTTTGCCTCCAGCATTTTTGCGGCCAGAACGGTGGATGAAAACGCAAGCCCGATCCCGATGAGCAAAGCAACGGTCCAGTCATCAGTAAAAAACACGCGCGCCACCGGGGTGAAAAACCCAACCGAGAAGGCAAAATGTAAAAGCGCGCCGCCGACGACCTGAGGTTCTGCGATTTGCTTGACCTTTAGCTTCAGGCCGACCGTGAACAGCAGCAGGAGCACGCCCAGGTGGGCGAGATGTTCCAGAATAGGCCCCGTGGTCGCCGGCATGCCAAATTGCGGACCAAAGGCGTTAATGAAAAAGCCCGCAATGAGAAACCCAATGAGCGGTGGCAGCCCCAGAGGGCGCATCATCACTCCAAACACGAAAGCCGCGCTGATCGCAAAGACCTCAAACACCGTATTCTCCTTGCGCAAAGTTCTGATGCATCAAATGTCGGGCCGCCTGACCCAAACCGCTTGGGCGAGCCATTTCACCCTATCCATAACAGGTAGCGCGGCCAAACCATTCGATTTTTACGGGCGGGCCAGCACAAATCCGGCGGTTGCCAGCTTTGTAGGCCATGTGCGCCTTCAAATGCCACCAGGACGTTTGGTTGATCAGCGTTGCGACCCGTTGGCCGCGCTTCCCTCAAAACGTCGCTGGAAAAGCGCAACGTGCATTGCTGGCTTGACCGAAACCTATCTTCACGACACTGATTAAAGCGCGTTCCGCTGGCTGTTCATGCTGCGGGCTCCTGAACATAAGGATCTGGTCGCGCCGATGACGTACTCGCCCAAAACCCCGCCGGACTTGCCCTTCGAGATGTCCGAATACGCCGACCGTTTGCGCAAAACACGGGCGGCCATGGTGCAAGCCGAGATCGAGGTTCTGATCGTGTCGGACCCTTCAAATATGGCATGGCTCACCGGGTATGATGGCTGGTCGTTTTACGTGCATCAAGCCGTTGTTCTGGGCCTTGATTTTGGCCCGATTTGGTTTGGGCGGGGTCAGGACGCCGCCGGGGCGCGGCGGACCACATGGCTGCCGGAAAGCGACATTTTCGGGTATGCCGACCACTATGTCCAATCGACCGAACGGCACCCGATGGAGTATCTTGCAGGGCGCTTGCTGGACCAAGGCCATGGCACCGCGCGGATCGGTGTCGAGATGGACAACTACTGGTTCTCCGCCAAGGCCTTTGCCTCCCTGACAAGTGGGTTGCCGGATGCGCGTTTTGCCGATGCGACCGCCCTTGTGAACTGGCAGCGCGCGGTAAAGTCGCCCCGGGAACTGGAATATATGCGCACGGCGGGGCGCTTTGTCGAAAAGATGCACGCGCGCATCTTTGATGTGATCGAACCGGGATTGCCCAAGTCGTCGCTGGTGGCAGAGATTTACGATGCAGGCCTCAGATACGATGAGGCAATTGGCGCAGGCGGCGACTATCCGGCCATCGTGCCACTTTTGCCGTCGGGCTCTGATGCGGCGGCCCCTCACCTGACATGGGATGACCAGCCGATGAAAATCGGTGAGGGGACGTTTTTTGAGATTGCAGGCGTGCACCGCCGGTATCACTGCCCGTTGTCCCGGACGATATTCTTGGGCCAGCCAACTCAGGCGTTTCTTGAGGCAGAAAAGGCAGTTGTCGAAGGGATGGACGCGGGGCTGGAGGCTGCACGGGCGGGAAACCGCTGCGAAGACATCGCCAACGCCTTCTTTGCGGTGCTGTCCAGACACGGCATCGAAAAGGACAACCGCACAGGCTACCCGATTGGCCTGTCTTATCCACCCGACTGGGGCGAGCGGACCATGAGCCTGCGCGCGGGCGACATGACGGAATTGAAAGAAGGAATGACCTTTCACTTTATGACAGGTCTTTGGATGGACGATTGGGGGTTTGAGATCACCGAAAGCATCGTGATCCGGGACGGCGCGCCCGAACTGCTGGCCAATTACCCGCGTGAGCTTTTGGTGAAACCATGACAGCCCCCAATCCAATCACCTGCAGCGTGCCGTTTGACGAGGATGGGGCGCATCACGGGGTCTTGTCGCTGCCCGCAAGCCGCGAAGACAGCGCATGGGGGCTTGTGCAAATCCCGATCAGCGTGTTCCGCAACGGGGAGGGACCAACCGCTTTGCTGACCGGGGCAAACCACGGCGATGAATATGAAGGCCCGATTGCGCTGCAAGGCCTTGCGCATGACCTGCGCGCCTCAGACATCACAGGCCGTGTTATCATCGTGCCTTACATGAACTACCCGGCGTTTCTGGCCGCACGGCGCTTGTCACCGCTTGATGGTCTCAACATGAACCGCATCTTCCCCGGAAAGCCTGCCGGGTCCGCAACTGAAAAGATTGCAGATTTCTTTTTGACCAAACTGATCCCGCTGGCGGACGTTGTTCTGGATTTTCACTCCGGGGGGAAATCGCTGGATTTTGTGCCTTTTGCGGCGGCCCACAGGCTTGATAACGCAGCACAGGAGGCCGCGTGCATCGCCGCGATGGAGGCGTTTGGCGCGCCCTATTCCATGACCCTGCGCGAGATTGATGCCGCGGGTATGTACGACACGGCTGTTGAACAGGCGGGGAAAACCTTTGTGACCACGGAATTGGGTGGCGGGGGTTCTGCGACAGCAACGTCTGTGGGCATCGCGCGCCGTGGGCTGGAAAACCTGCTGAAGCATGCGGGCATCCTGCCCGGTGCGCCTGCGCGTCAGGAGACCATAAAGATCGACACCACAGAGGCAGGGTGTTTTCACTTTGCCCCCTGCGAAGGGATGCTGGAGATGTTGGTCGATCTTGGGGCAGAGGTCATGACAGGCGATCAGATCGCCCAAATCTGGAGCCTTTATGGGGTGGGGGATGCCCCTGCGACGGTGCACTCAACCCAGACCGGTATACTGGCGGCCCGGCATTTTCCCGGTCTGATCAAACCCGGTGATTGCCTTGCTGTTGTGGCAACCACGCCCGACGCATAGCCCGCACTTCCCTGAACTACCCGGCATCGGTTCATTTGGTGCAGAGGGTGTTCAAACCTGCGATGCTTGGGGTAGCGGGCAGCTTTAATTGTAATCTGCGTGCATGCGCCGCACGCTCCATTCCACGGCTTCCTTCAGCACCCGGCCCAGCGCCACGTCAAAGGCAAATACAATGTCTTCGGGATCATCACTGGTCGCCGTCTCAAACTTTTCGATCGAACGCGAAGCGATGATCCGGTCGGTGTCTGCGTTCACCACTTTTATATTCAGCCGCACGTGCGCCTCAAGCAGCGCGTCCGGCAGACCGTTGTCTGGCAGTTCGGCCTGAAACTCGCGAACGTCCGTGACGATGATGTAATCTGCCTGCAATCCAATTGCGGTGCGCCCGACAGCATCCACCTTGCCGGTGTTCTCGTAGCTTTCGATCAACAAAGCCTGCACGATCAAGGGCGCACGGTCCACCCAGCGCGCCCCCGGCAGAAAGCTGACTTCCAAAGGGGTTGGTTGCACGGCGATCCGGTCGTTGCTGACGGCGGCCGTGGCGGTGGGTTCCGCCACAACGATCTGCTGCTGCAAACGCGGCAGGTTGGGATCAAACGTGCTTTTGGGCGTGAGCAGATAAAGGTCTGTAGGCTCTGCGGCACTCGTGAGCGTGCTCAACCCTGTGCACCCCATCAGCGACAGCAGGCACAGGGTGGCGGCCAGCGGGGCGAGAAGACGTCTCATCGATTGAACTCCGATCCTTGGGTGCCAAAGAAATATCGTGCCGGATCTCTGTCCAGTCTGTCGACGAACCGGTCCAGATTACGCACCAGTTGACGCGCTTCTTCCGTTAACCCCAGAAACTCCGGCAATCCAAGCCGCAAAAAGTTCGACAACTGCCGTTCATTCGCAACAACCACCTGTTCCAGCGTGGCCGCGAAAGCAGAGGCGGATTGGGAAGCAGAGAGCACTTCCCCTGCAACGGAATCGATCGCACCCGAGGCATTGGAAACCGTATCCCTGAACACCGTCACAGCAGACCGCACATCGCCAATCATAGCCTCAATGTCTTCGTCAAAAATCCGGTTGGCCGATGCAAAGGTCTGTTCTGCTTCGCGCAGGGCGTCATTGCTTGCGTCGAGGGCTGCCAAAGCCGGGGCTTCGATACGGTCAAGGGTCGCCTGAAGCTGTGCGGCCGTGGTCGTTCCCTGACTGGCAAAATCGGTAAGTTCGCCCTCGATCAGGGATTGCGCCGCGGCAAAGGTCTCGCCTGCGGATTTCAACGTTTCATCCGCCGACAAAAGCGCCTGTTCGCCCGCCTCAAAGGCGGACTGACCGCGCTGCAGCGTATCCGTTGCGGTTGTCAGTGTCACCTCAGCCGTTTCCGCCAAAGCGTCCAGCCGCCCTGAGAACCGCGTAACCTCCTGTGCGGCATCCCCCAGATTGGCAGAGAGGGCTTCAAAATCCTCAAGGGCTCTGTCCAGCCGCCCGGATGCAGATGCGAGGTTTTCAAGAACGTCGCCGATGGCTGCGCGGTTTTCCTCGTTTACAACGTCATCGACGTTCTCCAGCAGCGTCACCGCCCGTTGCAAAAGCTCTGGCGCCCCTTCAAGAACCGACTGCAATGGGCTGGCCTTGGCGATGAGAATACCGTTTTGCGGCAGGTCTTCTGCCTCTTGCGAACCACCACTCAGCCCGACGAAGCTGACCCCGGTGACCCCTTGTCCTTGCAGGCTGACTTCGGTGTCGGTCTTGACCGGGGTTGCCGCGTCAACTTCGATGCGCACACGCACCTTTGACGGGTCGTCCGGGTCCAGCCTGAGGTCGATCACCTGCCCGACAGGCAGACCGTTGTAGCGCACGTCCCCCGCACTGCCCAACCCGGAGACATTTTCGAACAAAATCTCGTAGTAGGCGTACTGGCGTTCCACCTCGACTTTGGCGAGCCACAACACAAAAACCAGACTGGCAGCGAGGCCCACAAGGGTCAGAATGCCGATGATCAGGTAATTTGCCTTCGTTTCCATACCTGCCGTGTCCTAGTCCAATGTTGCCTGTGCCGCCCGCGCGCGAGGACCGGTAAAGTACTCCTGTACCCAAGGGTCATCCACGTCCAGCATCGACGCAATGGACCCTTCCACCAGCACGCGTTTGTCCGACAACACTGCGATACGGTCGCAGATTGCATAGAGACTGTCGAGATCATGCGTGACCATGAACACCGTAAGCCCCAGAACGCTCTGCAATTCCCGGACCAGTTCGTCGTATTTAGCCGCGCCAATCGGGTCAAGCCCGGCGGTCGGTTCGTCCAGAAAGACAATCTCCGGGTCCAGCGCAAGGGCGCGCGCCAGTGCGGCGCGTTTTCGCATGCCGCCCGAAAGCTCTGCCGGCAGTTTGGCGCAACTGTTCTGCGGCAAACCCACCAGTGAAATCTTCAATTCGGCCAGTTCGCGCATCAGTCCGGTTGAGATTGTCAGATGTTCGCGCATCGGCGCCATCACGTTTTCAACCACAGAGAGCGACGAGAACAAGGCACCGTCCTGAAACGCCACGCCCCAGCGTTTGCTGGCCGCAATCCGATCTGCTTCGGGTCCGTTCAGCACATCCATGCCAAAGGCTGTAATCTGCCCCTTTGACGGCGGTTGCAGGCCGATAATGGACCGCAGCAGCACCGATTTGCCCGTGCCCGACCCCCCAACGATTCCCAGAACCTCACTGCGCCAAACGTCCAGATCGAGGTTCTGATGCACTACATGGTCGCCAAAGCGGTTTTCCAGCCCGCGCACTGAAATCACGGCTTCTTTGGTGCTCGCGGGGGGGGCGTCGGGGCGGACCTGTTTGTTCATACGCCCAGTTCCGCAAAAAAGATCGAAAAGATTGCATCCATCACAATGACAAGAAAGATGGCCTGCACGACGGATGTGCGTGTGCGCAGCCCCACGCTGTCGGCAGAGGCTGCAACCTGCAAGCCTTGCCAGCAGGCGACCAGCGCAATGATAAAGGCGAAAACCGGCGCTTTGATCATGCCGACCAGCAAATGCCAGACGTCAGTGCCGTCTCGAAACCGCGTGATAAACATATCGGGGCTGACGCCCAGTTCGATCCAACTCATCAAGCCGCCGCCAAAGAGCGCTGCGATATTTGCGATCAGACCAAGGACCGGCAGCATCACGATCAGGGCAATCATGCGCGGCAACACCAACACATCAATCGGATCAAGACCGAGCGTGCGCATCGCATCAATCTCCTGATTGATTTTCATCGACCCGATCGCCGCCGCGTAGGCCGACCCTGAGCGGCCAGCAACGATGATCGCGGTGAGCAGAATGCCCAGTTCGCGCAGCACGGA